>NZ_BAAAFA010000011.1:10893-189850 GCF_039523295.1 Colwellia asteriadis
TTGATAGATTAAAAAGTAGTAAAACTATTTAATTATCAATGAATTGGTTGCGGGAGCCAGATTTGAACTGACGACCTTCGGGTTATGAGCCCGACGAGCTACCAGGCTGCTCCATCCCGCGTCCGAATGACCTAAATTAATAGGAAGCCAATAAGTTTTTAATTCTACTTATTAAAGAATTATTGATAGATTAAAAAGTAGTAAAACTATTTAATTATCAATGAATTGGTTGCGGGAGCCAGATTTGAACTGACGACCTTCGGGTTATGAGCCCGACGAGCTACCAGGCTGCTCCATCCCGCGTCCGAATGGTTTAATAATATCTCATTAAGAGATAAATAAACGAGCCTTAAAAGTTTTAATTCATTTTAAAAGAATATCCTCAAAAATCTCTCCCTGAGAACGAGGCGTATACTAAGGATAGCGCACTCATAAAGCAAGTGCTTTTTTAAAAAAAATTACGATAGCTTAAAACTTCAACATAAAGGGGGAATTACGCTCAATTTCGCCGCATAAACTTTAACTTTTGTTTATGTGCACTATGTTTGCGTATATAATCGCAGCATAGTTTACTCTGGAAATACCCCATGAAAGAAAGCACGCAACAATTTTTAGCCTTAACGTCTCCTGGCATTGAAGTTTTACTTAGTGATGAAATAAAAAGCCTAGGCGGTGAAAACGTCATTCAAAAGCCAGAGGGGGTTTATTTCGACGCTTCAATGGCTGTTGGTTATAAAATTTGTTTGTGGACGCGCCTAGCCACAAGAGTAATGTTAAAGCTTGGTGAAGGTGACGCTCTTAACAAAGACAAACTATTTGCCACGGCAAATACGATTAATTGGCCTGATATTTTTACCAGTAATACGACATTTGCTATCGATTTTGTTGGTTACAGTGAAGAAATCCGAAATAGTCAGTTTGGCGCGTTAACTATTAAGGATGCGATTGTTGATCAGTTTAGGGAGCAAGGTTTAGATCGTCCTAATGTTGATAAAAGCGCGCCACAAATTAGTTTTCAAGCACGCTTACTAAAAGACAATATCACATTATTTTTAGACTTTTCGGGACGCGGTTTATTTCAACGCGGTTATCGACAAAATAGTGGTGCTGCACCATTAAAAGAAAACTTAGCCGCAGCATTAATTATTCGTTCGGGTTGGTTAGATGATACGAGTAAGCCACTGGTTGATCCTATGTGTGGCTCAGGCACTATTTTAATTGAAGCTGTTTCAATGGCTGCTAAGCAAGCACCAGGAATTGACCGTAGAACATGGGGCTTTGCAGCTTGGCAGGCACATAATGTTGAGTTATGGGAAGAGGCTCTTAGCGATGCTATTACACAATCAGAACAATCACTTGAACAACTAAAAGTTAAAGTGTTTGGGGTTGATATCGACTCACGCGTTATTAATACCGCACAGCAAAACTCACGTGCTGCTGGCTTACAGCGCTTTATTGAGTTTTCATGTAAAAACACCAATGATATGAATAATACGTTTGGACAAGCGGGCACTATATTATTTAACCCTCCCTATGGTGAACGTATTGGTGAGTTACCAGAGCTTGTTGAAAACTTTGTTTTATTTGGTCAGAAGTTAAAAGCACAATTTTTAGATTGGCGTGTAGCTATTTTTACCGCGAACGTTGAGCTGCTAAGTATGCTCAAGCTTTCCAGTTTTAAACGCTATAAGTTGAAAAATGGTCCGTTAGATTGTCAACTAGCTTTATATAACGTTGATGAAAAACAGCTATCAAAAGATGCAAGTAACCCACAAGCTAACTTTGCCGAACAAGATAGTGCTTTTGCCAATCGTCTCAAGAAAAATGCTAAATCACTTAAAGGCTGGCTTAAATCAAATCAAATAGATTGTTACCGCCTTTATGATGCTGATATCCCAGAGTATAACGTTGCCGTTGATATTTACAGTGAGTATTTAGTGATTCAAGAGTACGCAGCACCTAAGAATATTGAAACAGAAAAAGCGACTAAACGCTTACAAGAAGTCATTTACTGGGCACCTAAAGTGTTAGGTATTCCAACAGATAAAGTTGTACTTAAAACCCGAGCGAAACAAAAGGGTAGTAATCAATATCAGCGTATCGATAAATCAAAGCAGTCAATTACCATTAATGAACATGGCGCTTTATTTAAAATAAACCTTTGGGATTACCTTGATACTGGCTTGTTTTTAGATCATCGAAAAACTCGCCAAATTGTTGCCAAGAAAGCGAAAGGTAAAACACTACTCAATATGTTTGCTTATACTGGTTCAGTGTCTGTGCAAGCGGCGATACACGGCGCTAGTGAAATTACCACGGTTGATATGTCTAATACTTATTTAAATTGGGCTCAAGATAACTTTGCTTTAAATAAATTGAGTAGTCATAAGTACCAATTTGTTCAGGCTGATTGTTTAGATTGGTTGAAGAAAAACACGCAAAAGTTTGATTTGATTTTTATCGACCCGCCAACATTTTCAAACTCAAAGCGTATGGAAGACAGTTTTGATGTACAACGTGATCATGTCACTTTACTTACTGATGCATTAAAGTCTCTTAATAAGGGCGGAGAAATATTCTTCACGAACAATAAGCGTAATTTTAAAATAGATTTTGATGCGTTAGATAAAGCCGGTTTACAAGCGCAAGCGATGTCTGATATTACCCGTGATAAAGACTTCTCCCGTAATAAACATATTCATAATAGCTGGTCTATTACACGAAAAGCCTAATAGGTTTTATAAAATGCAAATATATAACCTTTATGGCAGCGAAGGCTGTCATTTATGTGAGCAAGCTCAAGCGATTTGTTTATCAATATTGGCTAAAGAGCAGCTAAATGAAGTTGATATTATTGAGCAAGAACGCGTTGAACATGAAGAAAAAACATTGGTTGAACTGTATGGCGTGCATATCCCCGTACTTGAAAAGTTAGCCGTTAATGGTAATGCTAATCGCAAGTTATTTTGGCCTTTTACTGCAGAGCAAGTTAAACAACTTAGTTTGTAATGACAATATTTAAATAAGAAGAATTATGGAATTATTAAGAATAGCCAATGGCGAACTTGCTTTTGGTGAAGATAAAATTTTAGATAAAGCTGACTTGAGCATACAAACGGGTGAGCGTATCTGTTTAGTGGGCCGAAATGGTGCTGGTAAGTCAACATTAATGAAGATATTAATGGGCTTACAAAATTTAGATGATGGTCAAATCTTAAAATCAAGCACCATGCAAATGGCTATGTTAGAGCAAGATCCACCAGAATCATCAGAAATGAGTGTCTTTGATTATGTCGCTGAAGGCGTAAAAGAAAATGCTGACTTAATTCGCCGTTATCATCACTTGATTCATATCATTGGTGAAGACCCGAGTGAACAAAACCTTAATAAGCTTGCTAAAGTTCAAGAAGAGTTAGAGCAAGCTAATGCATGGCAAGATGAGCAACGCATAGAGCAAGTGATGACGACTTTATCACTTAATGGTGATGCTAAAATTTCAGATCTTTCCGGTGGTTGGCTAAGAAAAGTCGCCCTTGCTAAAGCATTAGTGACGAGTCCAGATATTTTATTACTTGATGAGCCAACTAACCATTTAGATATTCAAAGTGTTCTATGGCTGGAGAAGTTTTTAAAAGACTTTGCTGGCACGATTATTTTTATTAGCCATGATAGGGCATTTATTCGCGGTTTATCTACGCGCATTTTAGATCTCGATCGCGGGCAATTAAAAAGCTACCCTGGTGACTACGATTTATATGTCGAGCAAAAGCAGCATGACTTACAAGTTGAAAGTCAACAAAATGCGCTGTTTGATAAAAAGCTTGCTGAAGAAGAAGTGTGGATTCGCCAAGGAATTAAAGCAAGGCGTACACGTAATGAAGGCCGAGTACGCTCTTTAGAAAAACTGCGCTTAGAGCGTAAAGCAAGACGCGAAGTTCGCAACCAAAGTGCCATGAATATTACCCAAGGCGAACGTTCAGGAAAGTTAGTTTTTGAAGCTGAAGATGTAACCGTAGCCTTTGAAAATAAAGTGGTGATAGATAAGCTTAACTTATTAATTTCGCGCAACGATCGTCTAGCGTTAATTGGTGCTAATGGTACAGGTAAGTCAACATTAATTAAATTGATTATGGAAAGGCTACCTGCAACAAGTGGTAAAATGCGCTCAGGAGTTAATTTAGATATAGCTTACTTTGATCAGCACAGAGAAGCTTTAGATTTAAATAAAACGGTTCAGGAAATTGTGGGTGAAGGTAAACAAGAAGTAGTCGTTAACGGTAAATCTCGCCATGTATTGGGTTATTTACAAGACTTCTTATTTAGCCCTAAGCGAGCAAGAACACCGGTAAGAGCATTATCTGGTGGTGAAAAAAATAGGTTGTTACTCGCACGACTATTCTTACGCCCGAGTAATTTACTCATTCTGGATGAGCCAACTAACGATCTAGATATTGAAACTTTAGAGCTACTTGAAGAAGTGGTTGCAAATTATGCAGGAACCGTTATTTTAGTTAGCCATGATAGGGACTTTGTTAATAATTGTGTTAATACCTGTCTTTATTTTGATGGAACCGGACAAATTAACCAAATCGTTGGTGGCTATGATGATGTTGATGATTATTTGGTATTAAAGGCTGAACAGCGTCAAACTATGCTCGATAATGCAAAACAACAAAACAATAAAGCCACTCAAACAAAGGTTCAAGAAAAAGCAAAGCCAACCGCTCCTGAAGTTAAAAAGAAGAAGCTTTCATTTAAAGAAACAAAAGAGCTGGAAGAGTTACCCGAAAAAATAGATGTACTTGAAACTGAAATAGAGGCATTACAAGTGCAGGTTAATGAAGCTGACTTTTTTACTCAAGAAGAGAGTGTCACTAAAAAAATATTGAACCAGCTTGCTGAAAAAGAGTCAAATCTTGAAGTTATCTATGCGCGTTGGCAAGAATTAGACGAGTTTTAGTAGCGAAAAAGCAGGGTAAAAAGAAGAAACTAGTTCTTCTATATAAGTTAATAGTGTCTGAAATTATTCAACGATAAATGTTTAACACTTTTGTGGCACCCCTGTTATTAGTATTAAACTCAAAGTTTTCAAGGCAATTTTTATTAAAATAAGTTGTCATAATAATCATTAATAAGAGTTAACAAGAAGAATGAAGCAATTTGCAAAACATATGTTGGCAGTGGGCATTACCAGTGCATTGAGTTTTAGTGTGATTAATCCCGTTTCAGCCGCTACTTATAAAGTGGTTGATAAAATTGCCGTTGATGAACTTAAGCATAGTTATGCTCAACAACAAAATAATAATGGTGTATTAGCTATCTCTGGCTCTAACCTTTATAATTTTCCGGTGCAATTTGACTATCTAGATGATGATGATTTTACACAAATTAGAGAGTTAGCAAGGATTCGACATGAGAGAGTTCATGGTTTAAATGAAATTGAAAATTATGACGAGTTAGTCGCAGGAAACCCTACAGCTAACGATCTGGCATGGGTTAAATCTTATTTAGCTTTGCAAGTTGATTTTGAAAAGCCTGAAAATGACCCTTATGAGTATCAACGAGTTGGTGATTTAGTTGCGATGATTAACTTGGGCGGTGATGCCGATACCGAGGTTTTTAAAATATTTGACCAGCCTTTTGCCGGCACTGATACCTTAACTCGCTCAACCATTGATATTATTTCAGGTGTAACCAACAGTGGTATTGCTTATGGTAGTGCGACAGCACCTTATTTACCTATGGAAGACTTCACGACCAGTAATGGTAATGTTAAAACTTTTTGGTTAAGAGAGCATGGTCAACGAGGTTTTTTCTCTTACGATAATGGTGCTCAAATTTTTCCTGTGATACCAGCAGAGACACGCTATGGTGGTGGTATTTCAGCGGTGCTTGATGTCAATGATAACGGTGAAGCTGTTGGTTACATGAGTTATGAGTTAAGTGAAACAATTCAAGAGTATGTTGAGGATGAAAGCAATGGTTGCTCCGATCCCGATGTTGTTGATGATTTTCCTTTTGAAATTTGTGTTCAGCGTTATCAGCCTTACATGTATCGTATCATGGCATTTAAGGGCAGCTTGAATGCAAATGGCGAGGTGACTTCAGAGCAGCTAGGTTTGTTGGTCGAGCCACACCCTGAAGATACACGTAATTACTCAAGTCGCGCTCTGGCTATTAATAATAATGGTGTAGCCGTTGGCTTTGCTGATGGTTGGGATGATGAAACTGTTACTACACCTGACGAGGATGAGAGGTTGACAGGCTCTTATGCGGTGATGTTTAAGGATGGTAAAGTTTTTGATTTTAACCAAGAACATTACAGTTTTAGAGTGTTTTCAGGCTCTGTTGTAAATTGGTCTAAAGCTTATGATATTAACGATCATGGCCTCGCTGTAGGTACAACAAATACATTAAGTGCAGTTAACAAGTTTTTTTATGTTGATACTAGCGTTCCTGAAGCTGAAATGAAAATGACTTTACCCGATGATTTTTTTAAAAGCTCACAGAGTGCAGCATATGCGGTTAATAATAACGGTATGATAGTTGGTGATGGTGAAATAGAAACTCATAATGCGAGTGCTGAGAATCCACGTCGCACAGCCGCTTTTTTATATGACAGTAAAACGGACGTTTTTAATAATGTTAATGATTTATTAGAATGTGGCTCGCCTTATACGGTAGTAGAAGCTCGTGATATTAATGATGAAAATGTTATTTCAGGTACAGCTATTATTAAAGTTGACAGGTACGATGCCAAAGGTGAACTTATGCTCGATAGCGACGGAAGTCCCCTTACAGAAGATGTGGTTCGTGCTGTGACCTTAGTGCCTATTGCGGGAGAAGTGGAAGATTGTTTTGACGAAGAAGAGAAAGTAGAACGTCAAGGCGCAAGCTTTAACTTACTAGCGTTATTATCACTATTTGGCTTATTTGGTGTCCGCTTATATAAAAAAATATTTTAGGGGATCTTCGTGCCATTATAAATAAAGCACTTTTTAGTGCTTTTTTTTATAAGCTTAATTTATACGCCGAGAGTGGGTAATAAATATAAAAATTATTTAGGTAAAATTTGTGTTTTTCTAAATTCTTCCTATGCTTAAAGGAGTAAACAACTTTTAATTTATTAAGGAGCGTGTATCTATGATAAAACGGCAAAAACGCGACCGTGAAGGTAGGGTACATATAAGAGATTACCTAACTGGTATATCTGAATGCTCTAAAGCGAATAGCCCTTACTAACGTAATAATAGTTAACTTGTTAGGCGCGGTTGGCGAGAAGCCATATAAAATAAGCATCAGGGTTGTTTAAATAAACAATTAGTGTTTTATGGTTAACAGCTCTTAAAAAATAGTGAAAACGTTATTTTATGTATATTTGATATGAAAAAGCATTAAAAATCCCAGCAAGAGCTGGGATTTTTTTATAGTTAGATATACGCTTTTTCGTTTCTTTTATGAACGATTATGGTAATGAGCTTTTGCATGGTTAATTTCTAATACATAACGTCTAACTTTTTTATAAACAAATATTAAAACTTACTCGTATCTGTAAAAAGACCTACTTTTAAGTCTTTCGCCGTATAAATTTCACGACCATCTACACAAACACTACCGTCAGCAAGACCCATGTATAGTTTACGTTTTATGACTCGTTTAAAGTCAATTTTGAAGGTTACTTTTTTTGCAGTAGGTAATATTTGACCGGTAAATTTTACTTCGCCTACACCTAATGCGCGACCTCGACCAGGACCACCAGTCCAAGCTAAGAAAAAACCAACGAGTTGCCACATAGCATCTAAACCAAGACAACCAGGCATTACCGGATCACCTTTAAAGTGACAGTCAAAAAACCATAAATCAGGGGTAATATCTAACTCAGCTAACACTTGTCCTTTACCATGCTCACCACCATCTTCGGTAATGGTGATAATGCGATCCATCATTAGCATGTTGTCAGAAGGAAGCTGTGAATTACCTTCACCAAACATTTCCCCTGTACCTGCTTTAATAAGATCTTCTTTGTTATATGAGTTTTGTTGTGCCATCGCCATAATAGAGTCGATATCCAATAATAAAATAAGATGTGTACTTTAGCGTACACTTGTACACTAAACAACTCGGAGCAGTTAAAAAATAGCTAGTTTCGATAAAAATTAAGCAAGCGCATTACTGGTAGCTTAATTTATATACTGAAATAGGAATTTTATGTTGTGAAAAAGCAATAATATTAGCTTATGACTATTTTAAATTAAGCGAATATAATAAAGTTAAGTGAAAGCTAAGTGCCTTATTATTATTCGAAATGGGATTTTCATGAAAGATTTAGCACAAGACGAAAAGGGCAGCCCCCCTAAAAAAGCAATGACCAATGCACAAAAGCAAAAGCGTTACCGAGAAAGGCAAAAAGAACGGGGTTTACAAGAAATGCGAGGCTATTTATCGCCAGAAGCTAAACATTGTTACCAATTAATTGCCGAGCAAACTAATTGGTCTGATAGTATTATACTCAGCAACGCAGTACGGTTAACTTATGCAGCTTATAAAAATGGTCAAATAGGCTTGCTAAATAATTGGCTGAAAAACAATAAACTATAACCGTGTTATAAACTTACGCTACAATAAAGATAATGCTCTTGCCTTAAGGTAAGCTTAACTTGTCATTTTTAATTATATAAATGATACTTTTTAGCTCACAATGAATAGACTTGAGTTTTAAGTAACATAAGCCACTAGCTGAATCAGCTAAACCATTTGATAATAACAGGTAAAATTTGTGATAAATATTCTATTAGTTGATGATCATCATATTGTTCGAGCTGGTATCCGTAATATCTTATCAACTTTTAAAGGTATAAAAGTTGTTGGTGAATGTGAAACGGGTGAGGAGGCAATTAAGTTTTGTCGAGAACATGAGCCTGATGTTGTTTTAATGGATATGGACATGCCCGGTATAGGCGGTTTTGAAGCCACTAAGAAAATTATTCGTTTTGTACCCAGTGTACAAGTGATTATTTTAACAGGGCATACGGAAGACCCATTCCCAACTAAAGTCATGCAAATGGGCGCTGCAGGTTTTTTAACCAAAGAAGCAGGACCTGATGAAATGGTTAACGCTATTAGAGCGGTCAATAGTGGGCAGCGTTACTTACCTCCAGAAATAGCTCAAAAAATGGCGCTGAATCAATTTAAAACAGTAGATGATAATCCCTTTAATGGTTTATCTGATCGTGAGTTACAAATTATGGTAATGATAACACGCGGTGATAAAGTTCCTGATATATCAACACGTTTAGATTTGAGCACAAAAACGATTAATAGTTACCGTTATCGTATGTTTGAAAAATTAGGTGTTAGTAATGATGTTGAGTTAACCCATCTTGCTATTCGTCATGGTATGTTGAAAACAGAAAAAATTTAATTTTGTCAAAAAATCACCCCGAAAAACTAGTCGCTTCTCCAGCAAAGCCAACCCGTGAAAGCCAGCCGCCCGTAATGTCTTTTGATAGTACGGCTTTTTTGCAAGCCGTTACCGAGCAAGCAGGTGTTTACCGCATGTATAATAGCCAACAGCAAGTTATTTATGTTGGTAAGGCTAAACAGCTTAAAAAGCGTTTAGCGAGTTATTTTAGACAAGATGTTGGCTCAGTAAAAACCAAGGCTTTAGTTAAGCAAATTTGCGCAATAGACGTTACAGTCACTCACACCGAAGGTGAGGCGTTGATTCTTGAAAATAACTATATTAAAAAATACCAACCGAAATATAACATTTTACTTCGTGATGATAAGTCTTACCCTTATTTACTGATCACTGCCCATAAACACCCAAAGCTGGGCTTACATCGTGGTGGTAAAAAAGTAAAAGGTGAGTACTTTGGTCCATACCCAACCGTTGGTGCCGTTTGGGAAAGCTTACGCTTAATGCAAAAGGTTTTTCCTATAAGACAATGCGAAGATAGCTATTATCGCGCTCGCTCTCGACCTTGTTTACAGCATCAGTTAGGTCGATGCTCTGCACCATGTGTTGATAAAATATCGCAAGCAGATTACGCAGAGCAAGTTAACTTAGCAAAACTTTTTCTTAAAGGTAAAAGCTCAACGGTTATTGAACAGTTAGTACAGCACATGGAAGCTGCGAGTCAGGCACTTAACTTTGAACTTGCTGCAAAATATCGCGATCAAATCGTTACCTTACGAAAAGTACAGCAGCAACAATATGTCAGTGGCTTTACCTCAGAGATGGATGTGATTGGTTTATATCGATTTAAATCGCAAGTGTGTATTCATTTATTGTGTATTCGTAGTCATAAAATACTAGGGAGTAAAAGTTACTTCCCTGTTGTTCCTGCAGAAACAAATGACAGTGAAATTATTGAGGCTTTTATTGCTCAGCACTATTTGGCTAGCGACGTAGCTAGCGGCGGTGAAGTACAAGGCCATATTCCCAAAGAAATTGTCATACAAGGAGAGGTTGAGCAGCGACTCATGTTGACGGAACTATTAAGTAAGCAGGCTGAATTTGAGGTAAAAATATCGTCTAATAGTCGCAGTGAGCGTGCTCAATATTTAAAATTGGCTCAAACCAACGCACAAAGTGCGTTGGTTACTCGAAATAGTCATAAAGAATCAATGCAAGCTCGTTTTACTGCATTAAATGAAGTGTTTGAGCTAGAGCAAGGTATTCAGCGTATCGAATGTTTTGATATTAGTCATACTATGGGGCAGCAAACTGTTGCCTCTAATGTGGTTTTCAATCAAGAAGGTCCTTTGAAGTCTGACTATCGACGCTATAACGTGCACGGTATAACACCTGGTGATGATTATGCCGCTATGGCTTTCGCCTTAAATAAGCGCTATAGCAAGCTTAAAAACCTTAGCAGCACAGATGACACCCAGCTACTTAATGTCCCTGATATTGTTTTTATTGATGGGGGGAAGGGCCAACTTGCGAAAGCGGAAGAGTTTTTTAATCAACTTGAGCTAGTTAAAACACCTTTACTTGTTGGTGTTGCTAAAGGAGAGTCACGTAAGCCAGGGTTAGAAACGCTTATTCTAGCAGGGAGTCACCAACTAATTTCATTACCTGCTACATCGCCAGCATTGCATTTAGTGCAACATATACGTGATGAATCACACCGTTTTGCGATTGCAGGTCATCGAGCTAAGCGCCAGAAGGCGAGTAAAAAATCTATTTTAGAGTCTATTGAAGGTATTGGCGCTAAAAAAAGGCAGAGTTTATTAAAGTATTTAGGTGGTATACAAGAGGTGATGGTTGCAGATATTAGCGCGCTTGAAAAAGTTCCAGGTATTAGTAAAGTATTAGCGCAAAATATTTATGATGCATTACATGACAAGTGATCGATAACTTGTGTAAACTAAAGAAAAATACTTGTAGTGAAAAGTAAATGTGGACTATACCTAATCAAATAACTTTATTTCGAATCATCTTAATTCCAATCTTTGTTATTATTTTCTATTTGCCTTTATCTTGGAGTCACTTTGGTGCGTTTGCCGTTTTTTGGTTAGCAGCGATTAGTGATATTTTAGATGGCTACCTTGCCAGAAAATTAAATCAATCTTCTGCTTTTGGTGCTTTTATTGATCCCGTTGCTGATAAATTGATGGTGGTTGTGGCATTAGTAATGATCGCCCAAGATTATCATTCATGGTTGATCTCGGTCGCAGCGATTATTATGATTGCTAGAGAAGTTTTTATTAGTGCTTTGCGTGAATTTATGTCTTCTCGTGGTAAGCGTGACATCATTGCGGTTTCTAATATGGGAAAATATAAAACAGCGGCACAAATGTTAGGAATAATGGGTCTTATTTGGCAACCTGATTACGATATTCCATTAATTTTGTTTTATTTCCCACATGAAATATTAAATGTATTGTCTTATGGCTTTTACTTTATTGCGACAGTATTAACCGTAGTTACCCTAGTTAACTATTTTAGAGCTGCCTGGCCTGAACTTAAAGATGTTTAATTGTACTAGTCTTTTATCTGTTGTTAATTTGATTGCTTTAATAAGCTAACTTAACAACATACTTTAAATGCTGTTAGCACAAAATAACCGCGCCACCGCTCGGTTTTAGTTAAAAAAACAACAAATAAGACGAAAAGTAAGCAGTCGAAATAAAAATGCAATTTAATAGTTGACTGGAAAATATTAAGATGTAGAATGCGTTTCCGTTGACAGGGAGTCAGCAGGCAAAGTTAGCTAGTTAAGCACTACGGTGTTAAATGGCTAATAAGTAATAACGAAGTAACTAATCGTTAACGTTCTATGAAGCGGCTGTAGCTCAGCTGGTAGAGCATCACGTTGCCAACGTGAATGTCACGAGTTCGAGTCTCGTTAGCCGCTCCAACTTATTTATATTTAGTTTAATATAAATAAAAGTATATTTTTGATAGTAATCAAATGTAAACTATGAACACCTCGATAAAGCGTTGATGTATAAGGCGGGTTGGCAGAGTGGCCATGCAGCGGATTGCAAATCCGTTTACCTCGGTTCGACTCCGGGACCCGCCTCCAAAATGCCCGGGTGGTGGAATTGGTAGACACAAGGGATTTAAAATCCCTCGCCGAAAAGCGTGCCGGTTCAAGTCCGGCTCCGGGTACCATTTCATCAACACTATGTTGAGAAAAAGTAAAAAATGGTTGTTAAGCTAATATTGATACGCTAAAATGCGCGCCGATAATTAGACATAACCAAGTAAATAAAGTGATCTGCGGCTGTAGCTCAGCTGGTAGAGCATCACGTTGCCAACGTGAATGTCACGAGTTCGAGTCTCGTTAGCCGCTCCAATCTTTATGGTAAAAGTATTGGCGAATCACTTAAAATTAGCTCTAATGAAGCGGCTGTAGCTCAGCTGGTAGAGCATCACGTTGCCAACGTGAATGTCACGAGTTCGAGTCTCGTTAGCCGCTCCAATTTTTATAGTGTTAATTTAAAAAGTAGGTCTCCAATACCTACTATAAAAAAAGCTCCCATATAATGCCCGGGTGGTGGAATTGGTAGACACAAGGGATTTAAAATCCCTCGCCGAAAAGCGTGCCGGTTCAAGTCCGGCTCCGGGTACCATTTGATAGTTTATAATTGAAAGCTCTAATGAAGCGGCTGTAGCTCAGCTGGTAGAGCATCACGTTGCCAACGTGAATGTCACGAGTTCGAGTCTCGTTAGCCGCTCCAACTTTTAAAGTTATTTATAGCTTTGTCGTAAAAGTAGGTACCAATACTTACTATAAAAATTCTTCCCATATCTTATATGATATCGTTGCCCGGGTGGTGGAATTGGTAGACACAAGGGATTTAAAATCCCTCGCCGAAAAGCGTGCCGGTTCAAGTCCGGCTCCGGGTACCATTTAATTTATAGTTATTCAACTATTCCGTTATTCAACTATTCCGTTATTCAATTCTAATAATATAAACTATTTATTTGATTAATTATTTAATTAACCAGCTATTTATTTCCTAAAGTACATTTCATCAGTAAATCACTGTAACTACTCTACGTTATAAGTCCTATTTCATATAGTGAACTTGCTATTGTTGCATTGTTCATTTACAGCTTTATTTTGTTGCACTGAACACTGTAATAAAAGCTTTGTTGTGCTATTTGATTTTACTTATTTTACATAGTGTAAGAAGGCGGGAAAAAATAGTTAAATATATGTGGAGTGGGGCAACCTCAATAAGTTGGTACTAAGGTTGCCTTGCTTTAAATAAAGTAATAGTGCTTTAGTTTTTTTGTAGCGTTAGGGTAAAAGAGACTGGTACAGACTGTGTAATTGAAGGTAATTGAGCCAATGCCTGAAGTTTTTCAATGCCTGCTGTTAAATTGAAGTCAGCTGGGTTAATAATTACCGGCATAAAAGAGCTTACTATAATATTGCCATTGCCTAACTGTGTTGTTAACACATCGATTGCTAATGTTTTGTTTATGCCGTTTAAGGTGATATTAGCCGGTATGTTAAGTAATTGGCTTTGATCTGTTTTTAGCGTTTTTAAATGCTCAAATAGATCAGCGTTCAGCTTTAAGGTTGGTGATAACTTTGTATTGAATAGATATTGCGCCATTCTTTCATTACGAATAGGGATTAATGTCTCAACGCTAGCTAACTGTATGTCCGCAGAAAACTGCCCTGATTGTGTTAATTCACCCGCTATTTTTTTAAAGTAATGAGCTTCACCAATAGTATTTTTTTTAACTGAAACAAAGCTTACTCGAGATAAGTCGTTATCTAAGCTCCAATCGGCTAACGCTATAGGGCTAAGCAATAACAACGTAGCCCCAGTGAATAAAGTTTTTAACATCGTGATATTCCTCACATAAAATGGATGATAGAGCTTCTTAACTCTTGTGATTAACTTGCTTATATGTCGAAAAAAAGTTTTTTAATTTTTCTAATGCTGGGACTAGTTCATCAACATGCGGTAGAAATACTAATCTAAAATAATTATTTTCTTTAATATTAAAAGCACGGCCATGTACTAAGAGTATTTTTTCTTGTTTGAGTAAGTCTAAAATCATTCCTTCATCGTCGGTAATATTGAATTTTTTATTATCAACTTTCACAAATAAATATAGAGCGCCCATTGCGGGGTTACATGATAAACCATCAATGTCGTTAATCATTTGATAAGCAATGTTACGTTGCTTAAGTAGGCGGCCGTCACCACTAATTAGCTCATTAATACTTTGATAGCCACCTAGCGCAGTTTGTATTGCGTGTTGACTAGGAACATTAGCGCACATACGCATAGAAGATAGTAAGGTTAAGCCTTTTATATAATCTTCAGCATGTAGTTTGGGGCCCGATATTACCATCCAGCCAGCTCTAAAACCTGCAATACGATAATTCTTCGATAATCCACCTAAAGTAATAATTAGCACATCGGTAGACAAGCTAGCGGTTGGAACATGTTTGGCTTGATCATAAAGAATTTTGTCATAAATTTCATCGCTATAAATAATTAAGCCATGCTTTCGTGCGAGTGCAATGATGCCTTGTAGTACTTCTTTTGAATAGACAGCACCAGTAGGGTTATTTGGATTAATTAATACAATAGCCTTGGTTTTTTTCGTTATTTTACTTTCCATATCGGCTAGATCTGGAAACCAACTGTTTTCATCGTCACAACGATAATGTACTGGCTTGCCACCTGATAATGAAACCGCAGCGGTCCATAGCGGATAATCAGGTGATGGAATTAATACTTCATCACCGTTATCAAGTAAGGCTTGCATCGCCATAACAATCAGTTCGCTAACACCATTACCAATGAAAATATCATCAACGTTAACGTCTTTGATACCTTGCTGTTGAAAATATTGCATCACGGCAACTCGAGCAGAGTAAATGCCTTTTGATTCAGAGTACCCTTGTGAGCGAGGTAAGTTATGGATTACGTCTTTTAAAATATCATCAGGTGCAGCAAAACCAAATGGTGCTGGGTTACCAATATTAAGCCTCAGAATTTTATGGCCTTCATCTTCAAGGCGTTTGGCTTCGGCGGCTATTTGTCCTCTAATATCATAACAAACATTGTTTAATTTAGATGACTTAGTAATAGCTTTCATGAGTTAGGTACTTCTTACGTGAATAAAAAAATAGGATTACTTCATTGTTGCCAATAATGAACTGTTTTTAAACCTTTAATTACGCTTTTTTAATGATAATTTGTCGATAAAGTCATGAAAAAGTAATATTGCGCAAAATTATGTCCTTATTGATGAATGAAGCTTTATATTTAGCGGATTACTTTGTTTTAAATTGGAAGTAAGTCGTTTAATAAAGAGTTGTGTACGTTTAGCATGTGTTTTGATTGGCTTGTTCATAATAAGTCCTAAATATGTAAACACATTTCAGGACGAGACAGTGCTAATAAAAAAGCCAACTAGATAACCTAGTTGGCTTTTTATTAAGTCTTTAAATTCGTTTTTATTGGTTAGTTAAATAACGACATTACGTTATCAATCGCTAATAATGACTTCTCACCAGTAATACGATTTTTTAATTCAACTTCTTGAGTATCAAGGTTACGCTCACCAACGACGAGTAATAATGGTGTCCCCATTAGTTCATGGTCAGCAAACATTACACCAGGGCGTTCTTTTCTGTCATCAAACAATACTTCAATACCCGCGTTACTTAATTGCTCATAGAGTGCTTCTGCCGTTTCTTTCACACGAGCAGATTTTGCCATATTCATTGGTACAATCGCCACTTGGAAAGGCGCAATTGCTTTTGGCCATTTTATACCGTATTGATCGTGGTTTTGCTCTATTGCGGCAGCAACAATACGAGAAACGCCAATACCGTAACAACCCATAGTTAACGTTTGATTTTTACCGCCTTCATTTAATACAGCACAGTTCATTGCTTGGGCATATTTGTCACCTAACTGGAAAATATGACCTACTTCAATACCACGTTTTATCACAATGCTACCTTGACCACATGGGCTTGGATCGCCTTCAATCACATTGCGTATATCTGCAACGGTAATATCAGCACAATCTCTTTCCCAATTAACACCAGTCAAAGAGTACCCATTTTGGTTTGCACCACAAGCAAAGTCACTTAAATGTGCTGCGCTTCTATCAACGATAACCGGTACCGACAACCCTTTAGGGCCTAATGAACTGCTGTGACAGTTAGCAACAGCAGATACTTGTTCGTCAGTTGCAAGGGTTAATGGTGCATGCACGCCACTAATATTTTCAGCTTTTATTTCATTTAGCTGGTGATCGCCACGAAGTACAAGTGCTACAAAGTTTTTGGTAGGCTCTTCATCAGCATCACCAAGAACTATGATTGTTTTAACGGTATTTTTTATATCGACATCCGTTGTTTTGATTAACCGCTCAAGTTTTAATTCAACTGTTTCTAGCGCTTGAGATGCTATGGCACGTTCACCTTGTGGTGCTAATGCCTCAGCTTTTTCAATATTCGCAGCAAAGTCACTTGCATCACTAAAGGCGATATCATCTTCACCCGATTCCGCTAACACATGAAATTCATGTGATTTTTCTCCACCAATAGAGCCAGTGTCAGCAATTACAGGGCGGAAGTTCAATTCTAATCGTTCGAAAATACGGCAGTAGGCATCAAACATAATTTGATAGGTTTTTTCTAAACAAGCATCGTCTAAATGAAATGAGTAAGCATCTTTCATTAAAAATTCACGACCACGCATTACCCCAAAACGAGGGCGAATTTCATCTCGAAATTTCGTTTGAATTTGGAAAACATTTAAAGGTAATTGTTTGTAACTGCTAAGTTCATTAGCCACTAACTTAGTAATAACTTCTTCATGAGTTGGGCCTAAAACAAAGTCACGTTTATGACGATCGCTTAAACGTAGTAATTCGGGACCATAGTCATCCCAACGACCAGACTCTTTCCATAAGTCAGCTGGTTGAACCATAGACATCATGATTTCATTCGCGCCGGCACGCTGCATTTCTTCACGAACAATGTTTTCTACTTTTTTAAGTACTCGCAAGCCAGTAGGTAACCAAGTATATAAACCCGAAGCAAGGTGACGTACTAATCCTGCTCGTAACATCAATTGATGACTTATCACTTCTGCGCTCGCAGGAGTTTCTTTTAAGGTAGACAGTAAGTATTGACTGGTACGCATTGCTAAAGACTTCCAAATAAATAGGATAATAAAATTGCCGCTATTCTATCAGGGGGATCTCAGATGAAAAAGCAATAAATACAATATTTATATCGAGTGGTATATTTTCAGGTTCTATAATGAAAAGTTGTCTTTATCGGGTCATCTTTTTGACGAATACCACAACAAAAAGCGCGATAGTAAAACTACCAGTAAATGCCTCTATGGCTGCAATAGCTCGGGATATACCTACGGGGGTGAAGTCGCCATAACCTAAAGTGGTAAAGGTAACAACAGAGTAGTATAAAGAGGAAAAAAAGAAGTTAATATTCTGTTGGATATCTTGTTCACTACTAAGAGATTGCACCGCGCCGTTATAACTTAAACCAGTAAAAGCATAAATAATGGCGCAAACAAAAATAATTGCCATCGATAAACCGATAATGCGCAAAGGCGCTTCTCCATAACCACAGCATATATCAACCAGCTTAGACAAAGTGCGCTTAATGCTAAAGCGAGGGAGCTGTAAGCGGCGCATTGTTAACTCTTTTTGAATAAAGTAACCTGATAAGGTAAATATGCCTTCATGCTCTGAATGCTTGCGCAAATCGCGGTAAATCTCCTCAGCTTGCTCTAAGTAATCAAGTGAGGCGCGTTGGTTTTTTTGCTTTTGTGCTTTTTTTGCGGCAATTTCTTGTCGTATTTTTTTACCAAACTTTATATTTTCAAACTTACTACCAGCCCACTTTACTCCTAACATATTGGTATTTTCTAAATTAGCGCAGTTTAAGTTGGCGTCACGCAGGTCGGCTTTCATAATACTGGCGTTATTTAAATTAATATTAAATAAATGCCCGCCCATGAGGTTTGCATGATAAAAGTCGGCATAGCTAAAGTCATAGCCTAGTTTTTGATGATGATTGACTAAATCGACATCTTTTAGGTTTGCACGGGTAAGATATATACCTCGTAATAAACCACCGTTTTTGGCATATTCTTCTAAAAGTGCCTTAACTTCTGTTCCTGTTTTATCAATTGATTTATCATGCCAATAACAAAAGCCAGAGTCATGGGCTTGCTCCGTACAGCAGAAGTTTTCTGTACCTTTTTTATTGGGGTCTTGGTATCGACACAATGGTGACTTTATCTCATTCATTTAAAGAGTATAGTGCGCTCTCTCTAAAATTAAAAAATAACTGTTAATAAATTAGTACGTATAAAGGAAGTATTTAATGCAAATATCGTTAATTCAAGCTGACTACCAAAACGAACAACATAGCAAAGACTTAGTTATGTTACTCAATGCCTATGCGCAAGACCCTATGGGGGGAGGTGAGCCTCTCGCACAATCAGTACAACAAAACTTGGTCGCAACGATAGCGAAACGTAATGATTTTTTTACTGTGCTTTGTTATGTCGATGGTAAACCCGCAGGCATTATTAACTTTATTGAAGGTTTTTCTACTTTTAAGTGCAAGCCACTGATGAATATTCATGATTGTGGTGTGTTAAAAGAATACCGAGGCTTAGGTATTAGTCAGTTGTTATTTGGCGAAGTTGAAAAAATATCACGAGCACGCGGTTGCTGTAAATTAACACTTGAGGTCTTGGAAGGTAATACTATTGCCAAAAATGCTTATAAAAAATTGGGATTCTCTGGTTATGAGTTAGATGAAGAAACAGGCAATGCGATGTTCTGGGAAAAGGTACTTGGCTAACTTGGCGTTGTGATAAAAATCATAAGCTAAATTATATCAATGTAGCACGGTTAAATGTCTACATTGATATAAGTTACGAGAGGTTTAAAAAGAAATAGGTCTTCTTTTTCGTGGTGTTGGCTCAACTGCTTGTTCGGTTAATGGTGAAGTGTTTTTCGATTTTTTACTTGCTTGTTTCTTATTATTTTCACTCTGTTTTTTAGGTGGTTGTGTTGAAGGCTCTGGGCTTACATCAGAATAACCTTCAGCAGCATTACTATATTGAGAAACGTTGTTTTCAACGGTATTTGCATATTCATTCGACTCATCAGAAAAATCTTGATTAGCTAAATCTTCATTTACTATCACTTGCAGTAAGTCGCCATTAAACTCAATAACGTCTTCATGGTATATCTTTTTACGTTTTTGATATTCTACTTCACCATTAAGTAATACGTAGCCTTGGCTAATAACAATTTTAGCTTCGCCGCCGCCGCCAACTAAATTGGCAACTTTTAATAACTTACATAATTCAATAGGTTGGTGATCTAATTCAACCATCAAGTGGTTTATTGTCATAATGTTCTCTAAAACAGGTACAAGGGTAGTGAAAAAGAGTGCTATTGAATGCTTGTAAAGAAATCATTAATTTCTTTTTGTAGCTCTTCATCATCAATAGTGCCAGCTAATTCATTAGCTTGTGCCGCATATTGTTGTGCTTTCTCTATTTCTTCAAATTCATGATAACGCTGTGCCATGGCTAAAGTGATAGACGCTTTAAAGGTATTTAATGCCATTTTTTCTGCGGTTACTAAAGCTATTTGGTATATATCCATAGCTTGGTCACCATCTTCAGTAAAGTCTGCAAGAGCCTCCCATTGTAAAGGGTGATCATTAGGGGTGTTTTGATTGGTTGCACATAACACTTGCAGTTTTTTGCAGGCTTGAAGTCTTGCTTCGTCATTATCAACAGAAGAAGCATTTGCTATATCTTGGCAAATAGTGAGTATTTCATCAAATAAAGGGGCTTTCATTTATTGTCCTAAAGGGAAGGTGGTTCATGTATAAAATAAACAGCATATTTAATAGTCATTTGCTGTTTACCTGAACATTAATTAAAGTAAGGTAATTGGTAGCGATTTTAGCATAGTGCTAAATAACATACAAAATGAACGAGCTGATAATAGCCGATAATAATAGGTATTATTATCGCCGTACCAAGACTTTTTATATCACTAAAACAAGGTAGTTTGCATGCAAAATATGATCAAGCGCAACACGAGAGGGCACTGGTTAAAGTTTGTCTATCTTAAATTTATTACTTTTATGTTGATAGGGGCTTCTAGTTACTCTTTTGCTATAGATTGGCCACAAGAATTAAGCGGTGAATTAGGCACTATCATTGTTTATCAACCCCAACCAGAAAAACTTAATGGTAATATATTAACGGGTCGAGCTGCAATGTCGTTAGAGCTACCCGGAAAACCTGAGCCTATTTTCGGTGTGTTTTGGTTTTCATCAACTATATCTACCGATCGTAGTAATGATTCTGCAGTTATCTCTGGTATTAGCGTCACGAAAGTAGGATGGCCTGACTCTAAAGACGCTCAAGAAGAGAAATTCACCAAGTTTGTTGAAGCAGAGTTGGTGAGTTCGTCTTTTACTACTTCCTTATCGAAATTAACGGCAAGCTTAACAACCGCAGAAAAGGTTAGTAACAGCTTAGCTGAAATTAAAAATGATCCGCCAAATATTTTATTTAAAGAGCAGCTTGCTGTTTTATTAAGCTTTGATGGTGAAGCTATATTCAAAGATATTGAAAAAAGTACATATCAACGAGCATTAAATACACCATTTGCCGTAGTTAAGGTAAAAAATAAAGAGGTTTATTATTTAACCAGTGGTAGTTTGTGGTATCAGTCGACGAAAGTGCTAGGCCCATGGCATATAACTCATACACCGCCAGCAGATTTAGTTGCTATGATGCCAAAAGATGATAATGAGGAAGACTCAACGCCTGTCACAAAAGTACCTGAAGTGGTAACTGTTACTAAACCAACCGAGCTAGTAGTATCAGACGGAAAGCCACAATGGACCAGTTTGCTGGGTGGTAAATTACTTTATGTGAATAATACTGAAACCCCTTGGCTACGTGAGCTAAGTAGTGGCGATATGTATTTATTGTTGTCAGGGCGTTGGTTTAAAAGTAAAGCAATTAAAGGTCCTTGGGCCTTTGTTCGACCGGATAAATTACCTAAGAGCTTTAAAGATATCCCACCCGATTCAGATATTGGCGGCTTAAGAACTTCGGTTGCTGGTACGGATGAAGCAGAGCAAGCAGTACTTGATGCGCAAATACCACAAACAGCGACAATTAAGCGTAGCGAAGCAAAACTAACCGTTGAATATGACGGGAAGCCAAAGTTTGTTGCTATTAAAGGTACAGACGTAGAATATGCCGTTAACACTAATGCGCAAGTCCTTAAGATTAATGGGAAGTATTACGCTGTAGACAATGGTGTTTGGTTTGTTTCCGAGCAGGCCCAAGGATCATGGCAAGTGGCTGATAATATACCCGAGTCAGAAATAGCCCAAATACCTGCTAGCTCTCCAGTTTATAATACGACTTATGTGAAGGTTTATAGTTCTACTCCTGAAGTGGTTTATGTTGGCTATACGCCAGGTTATTTATGGTCTTACCCTTATTACGGTGTACCAATTTATGGTACAGGTTGGTATTACCCACCTTATTATGCAGGAGGCTGGTATTACCCTCGTCCACCAACATGGGGATTACATGTTGGCTATAATCCTTGGACGGGTTGGAATGTTGGCGTTAGCTGGGGTGGACCATTCTTTAGAGTAGGTGTTAGCTGGGGTGGTGGTTATCATAACCATTACCGTCCATGCTGTGGTGGTTTTTATGGTGGCTATCGCGGTGGACATAACACTAATATTAATGTGAACGGCAATATCAATATTGGTAATTCAGTAAGTATTGGTAATAAAAATCATATTCAGCGCAATATTGGCAATCATGTGAGCAATAATAAGTTCACTAATAGCCGTGTCGGCACTCGCCATAATAATTTGTATAATCGCGTAGAAAACAAACAACGTAATGCTACCAAGCTAAAAGCTAAGAAAAATTATCAACAAGGGCGTGTCACTACTAAACGAGCAAATAATGTTTTTGCAGATAAGCGCGGTAATGTTGTGAGGCATGAAAATGGCCAATGGCAAAACAGAAGTAATAAAAGCTGGAGCACCATCGAGAATAAGCGCCCAAATACTCAGATTAATAATCAAAATATACGTAAGAGAAACAATGGCTCGTTTGACCGAGGTAGCATGAATCGAGATTTACGTGGTCGTCAAATGGGCAATATGCAACGTGGTGGGCAAGGGCGTATGCAACAAATGAGACGTGGTAGATAGCGTAAACTCTTTTAATGAATAGGGTTTAATCATAATGGTTTTTCATTAACACCTATGTTAATAAAATTAATGTTATAAAGGATGGTTATTATGAATAAAATAGCGGCTGTAAAAGTAAGTGTTATTGCAATATCAGTAATGCTTTTTATGGGGTGTAGTTCTACTTATCAGAGTAAAGCACCGCAAGTATCTCCAGACGGGATGATATTAAAGAAAGCTACGCGTTCAACACTTGCTTATAAAAAGGAAGGAGTAGATTTTTCTCAATATACATCAATCCTCATTTTACCAAGTCAAGTTGCTTTTAAGAAAAACTGGAAGCGCGATTATAATCGTGATCAAGTAGGTTTAAGTACAAGAGTGAGTGATGCGGATGTTATTCGTATTAAAGAAGATGTCGCTAAGCTCTTTGATGAGGTTTTTCAAGCAGAGTTTAGCCAAAACGCAAACTCTCCTCTAGTTCAAAAGCCAACGGTAGGTACTTTGGTGGTTAAACCTGCGGTTATTAATCTTGATGTTAATGCACCAGATACTGTTTCTGCGACTAATATGAAAAGTTATACCAGTGAGACTGGCGAAGCTACCTTATTTTTAGAGTTGTATGATGGTGTTAGTGGTGAAATATTAGTCCGTGTATTTGACTCTGAAACGGCAGGCGATGATAGTTATTATCAATGGGCTACGCGAGTATCAAATCGAGCAGATGCTAAACGGTTAATTAAAAAGTGGGCTAAAGCGCTTCACAATAAGTTTGAGCAAGTGCAGAACCCATAAAGCAAGTTATGGGGGCTTACTTATTGGTAAGTCCCCAATTGATATATACCTAAGCTGCTTACAACCTATTAAACATCACGCTAATTTAGCCTATAAAAATAGCGTTGTGCGCAAAAATAAATCAAACAAACTTTTTTTTGCAAAATATTAATTATTTTAATTATTTTCGGTTGACAGAACTTTCGATCTACCTATAATACGCCCCCACAGAGATGGACGATTAGCTCAGTTGGGAGAGCACCGCCCTTACAAGGCGGGGGTCACTGGTTCAAGCCCAGTATCGTCCACCAAATTTATAGCATTAGCTATAAAGTGAATGTTGCAATTGATGTGATTCAAGCCCATTAATACTAAGCAATGTCCGCCACTTCTTTTTCAAGGAAGTCTAAATAGATTGATAAAAATATCGGACGATTAGCTCAGTTGGGAGAGCACCGCCCTTACAAGGCGGGGGTCACTGGTTCAAGCCCAGTATCGTCCACCAAATTTATAGCATTAGCTATAACGTGAATATTGTAATTGATGTGGTTCAAGCCCATTAAAACTAAGCAATGTCCGCCACTTCTTTTTCAAGGAAGTCTAAATAAGTTGATGAAGGTATCGGACGATTAGCTCAGTTGGGAGAGCACCGCCCTTACAAGGCGGGGGTCACTGGTTCAAGCCCAGTATCGTCCACCAAATTTATAGCATTAACTATAAAGTGAATGTTGCAATTGATGTGATTCAAGCCCATTAATACTAAGCAATGTCCGCCACTTCTTTTTCAAGGAAGTCTAAATAAGTTGATGAAGGTATCGGACGATTAGCTCAGTTGGGAGAGCACCGCCCTTACAAGGCGGGGGTCACTGGTTCAAGCCCAGTATCGTCCACCAAATTTATAGCATTAGCTATAAAGTGAATGTTGCAATTGATGTGATTCAAGCCCATTAATACTAAGCAATGTCCGCCACTTCTTTTTCAAGGAAGTATAAATAAGTTGATAAAAATATCGGACGATTAGCTCAGTTGGGAGAGCACCGCCCTTACAAGGCGGGGGTCACTGGTTCAAGCCCAGTATCGTCCACCAAATTTATAGCATTAGCTATAAAGTGAATGTTGCAATTGATGTGTTTAAGCCTATTAATGCTAAGCAATGTCCGCCACTTCTTTTTCATGGAAGTATAAATAAATTGATAAAAATATCGGACGATTAGCTCAGTTGGGAGAGCACCGCCCTTACAAGGCGGGGGTCACTGGTTCAAGCCCAGTATCGTCCACCAATCTTAATTAGCTATTCAAGTTATACCTCTTCTCTGATTTCACAGTACTTTTTAAATACACCTGATGTCGAACTTATGTGGCAATAACCGCCATATTTCAAATGAATCTAGCTCTATTATTCTCCAAAATAACTACTTGAGATGGAGTATTATTTTGAGTTTAGGTTAATTACATCTAAATGGTGAATTTAACTGAGCTCAATGTTAAAATGCAGCCAATTTATATATTCTAATTTCACTAATGTCAGTTTATTGTTGGCTTTAGTTATTCATATTGAGATTTCTATGACATTAACTACTCGTTTTGCACCAAGTCCTACAGGTTACCTTCACGTTGGTGGCGCTCGTACAGCCTTATATAGCTGGCTTTATGCTCAAAAAAATGGTGGGGACTTCATTTTACGTATTGAAGACACCGATTTAGAGCGCTCAACACAAGCGTCTGTTGATGCCATTATGGATGGTATGAACTGGTTAGATCTAAAATGGACCCATGGCCCTTACTTTCAAACCAAACGTTTTGATCGTTACAAAGAAGTGATTGAACAATTATTAGCCTCTGGTAATGCTTACCGTTGTTATAGCACCGCAGAAGAAGTTGAAGCGATGCGTGAGGAAGCAAAAGCTAAAGGTGAAATTGAAAAGTACAATGGTTTATGGCGTGAACGTACAGATCACCCAACAGATTTACCTTATGTTATTCGTTTTAAAAACCCACTTGAGGGTAATGTTGTTATTAAAGATATGGTTAAAGGCGACATAACCATTAGTAATGAACAGCTTGATGATTTAATTATCGCACGTTCTGACGGCACACCAACCTATAACTTAACCGTTGTGGTTGACGACTGGGATATGAAAGTAACTCACGTTGTGCGTGGTGATGACCATATTAGTAACACTCCTAAGCAAATTAATATTTTAGCGGCATTAGGCGCAACTATTCCTGAATATGCACACATTCCTATGATTTTAGGTGATGACGGTAAACGTTTATCTAAACGTCACGGTGCTGTTAGTGTTATGCAATACCGTGATGAAGGTTATTTACCTGAAGCATTACTTAACTATTTAGTGCGCTTAGGTTGGTCACATGGTGATAAAGAAATTTTTTCTCGTGAAGAAATGATTGAATTATTTGACCTTAAAGACTGTAACCGTGCCGCGTCTGGTTTTAACACCGACAAGCTTATTTGGGTAAACCAACATTACATGAAAACCATGGATCCAGAGTATGTAGCAACTCACCTTGAGTGGCATATGAAAGATCAAGGTATTAATACAGATAATGGCCCAGCCTTGGCTGAAATTGTAAAAATTCAAGCCGATCGCGTTAAAACGTTAAAAGAAATGGCGCAAATTTCTCGTTATTTTTATGAAGATTTTAGTGAGTTAGATGCAACATCAGTTAAAAAACATTTACGTCCCGTGGTAAAAGAGCCGTTAATTTTAGTCAAAGCAAAATTAGCTGAGTTAAGTGCATGGGAGCCGGCACTAATTCATGCAGCAATTAATGATACTGCTACTGAGTTAGAAGTAGGAATGGGTAAAGTGGGTATGCCATTACGTGTTGCCGCTACTGGTGGTGGTAATTCACCATCGCTTGATATTACCTTAGCGTTATTAGATAAAGACAAAGTGCTTGCTCGTATTGACCAAGCATTAGTTGTAGTTGAAGAGCGTATTGCGAATAGCTAGTTCGCTCGACTATCAGTAAAGTGATAAGGGGTATATAAGATATTTTACCCAGTAAATGTATTTTGTATTAACCTTATCAAAAGTAAAAATCATCACCTTAAGAAGCAGTTTCTGCTGGAGTAATTAGTGCAATTTAGTGATTTTGGTTTAGATAGATGTTTAATGAACACGGTTGAGCATTTAGGTTTTAACGAGCCAACACAAATTCAGCAACAGGCGATACCTGCTGCCATGTCGGGGCATGACTTAATTGCCTCATCTAAAACTGGCTCAGGTAAAACCTTAGCGTTTATTCTACCTGCGATACAACGCCTGCTTAAAAATAGAGCGCTATCAAAACGTGATCCACGCGTGGTTATTTTAACGCCAACACGTGAATTAGCTAAGCAAGTGTTTAGCCAGTTACGCTTATTTACTGCTAATACACAATTTAGTGCTGTGCTGATTTTAGGTGGTGAGAACTTTAACGACCAAGTTAAAGTACTTGAAAAAGATCCGCACTTTATTGTAGCAACGCCAGGTCGTTTAGCGGATCATTTAACGCAAGGCCATTTTTACCTTAATGGCCTAGAGCTATTAATTTTAGACGAAGCAGACCGAATGCTTGATTTAGGCTTTAGTAAAGAATTAAGCCAAATAAATAAAGCGGCCGATCATCGTAAACGTCAAACCTTATTGTTTTCAGCAACCTTAGACCATGCACAAGTGAATGAGTTTGCCGCAGAGCTACTGACTAAACCAAAGCGTATAGCCATTGAATCGGGTCATACCGAGCATAAAGATATTACTAAGCGCTTTTACTTAGCCGATAATCTCACACAAAAAGAAACCTTACTACAGCACTTCTTAGCGACAGAAACGTGCCAGCAAGTCATTATTTTTACTGCGACGCGTAGCGATACTGAGCGCTTATCATTACTTATTAATGCTGAATTAGCCGATAAAGGCATAAATGCCGTTGCCTTAAGCGGTGAGCTTAACCAAGGTCAGCGTAATCAAATTATGGACGGTTTCACTAAAGGCCACCATAAAATCCTAGTAACGACTGACTTAGCATCGCGCGGTTTAGATTTGGTGAATGTTTCACACGTGATTAACTTTGATATGCCAAAGCATACCGAAGAGTTTGTACACCGCATTGGTAGAACAGGACGCGCTGGTACGCATGGTGACGCTATTTCATTAGTGGGGCCAAATGACTGGTTAAGCTTTAAAAATGTTGAAGCGTTTTTACAGCAAACCATTAGCTTTGAAAAGATTGCTGGTATTAAGGTTAATTTTAAAGGGATTAAACCGAAAAAAGCTAAAGCAGTGAAAGCCAAAGCCGTCGTTAAAAAAGCTGAAAAAGTGAAAAAATCTCCAGCGAAACAATCAACCAAGCAAACTTTCTTAGAAGCGCATGATGTTAGTGATATGCCAATTATCAAGCGTAAAAAGTCACTACCAGCTAGTGAGTTAGATAATAACACTGAGCAAGAAATTGATTAAAAACAAGTAGATTTGATACGTGATTAAGGCTGCATTTGCAGCCTTTTTTATTGCTTATATTTTTAAAGTGCCAAAAGAGTCTTTTTATATTTCTTTATGAATATATGCACCTTTAATCTTGGTAACATCACTAATGGCTTTGAAATAAGTGGCTTGAAAACTTATAGAGTTAGTTGGAGTACAGAAGATAGCACAAAATTTAGTACTACCTCCTAATGATCAATAAGTTAATCTAATCAACTTGAATCTAAGTAATTACATACAATGACTAGGCTTACTAAAAGACCATAGTTCTAAGTTAGTTTCTATTTCATTGAGCTGAGAGCAATCAAGATCATTATTACCTGATAAGTAAAAGTTGTGTAAATATACAGGTATAGAGCTTAGCGCTATATCCTTTAACTCATTATTGCTGAGGTCTAATTCTTGTAAATTACTTAAGTTAGCGATATTAGAAAAGGCAGTAATAGTGTTGGATGATAACTGTAGGGACCGAAGCTTAGTTAATTGATTTAAGCTTGAAAAATCAATGATCATGTTATAATTTAGGTTTAACCAAGTTAGGTTGGTTAGCGTAGACAAGGCAGTTATATCTGTTAGGTTATTACTAGATAAACTTAGTCTAGTTAACTGCGTTAAACTAGATAACGCAGAAGCATCAGTAATATTATTATTGTCTAGACTCAATTCACTTAGTTTAGTCAGTTGCTCAATGCCTTCTAAGCTTTGAATTTCATCATATCGACATCTCAGGTAGTTAATATCCGCTATATCTAAGCTTGATCTTGTAATACAACTTAAAAGCCCTTGATCAATAATTAGAGATTCATTGATCGGTTGCTCCATACAATTATAATTTCTTGAGATTACAGCGAGAGGGAATGTCTGCACTAATAAGTCTAGATCACTGCACAAAATAACAGAATTACCATTTAAGTTAACTTCTTTGAGTAAAGGTAAGCTTAATAATGCATCAATATTGCTTAATTTATACACACCCTCCATTAGAACAGTTTCTAAATTAATCGCCGTAGCAAGAGCATCTATAGAAGTAACTATCGAGTGATTTAAGTTGAGATGTTTAAGTTTAGTGGTAAAAGATAAAGCAGATACGTCAACGAGCTGGTCGTTGTATTGTGCTTTTAGCTCTATTAAGCTTGGAGCATTTTCTAGTTCGGTTAAAGTTACTAAATTATTTTGACTGATATTTAAGCTGACTAACTGAGTAAGTAAGCTAAAATCAAATAGTTGGCTTAAATTAGCATTGGAAATATCTAACTCTTTTAGGTTAGACATATCCTCCAGTACAGATATATCTGTATAGGTGTTGTGGTTCGCGATAAGTTGCTCTAATTGCTTTAAGTGTGCAAGCGGCTCTAGTTCTATTCCTGTTCCTTGATATCTATTATATAGATTACTTATATTCAATGATGTTAACGAGGTCAGTGCTTTAATTGGCGAAATATCATTTAAGTTATGATTGTTAGATAAGTCTAATTGAGTTAAGTTTATCAAATCTTTTAATGGGCTAATATCACCTAAACGTCCGTTGTGGCTAATATCTAGTATTTCTAATGAAACTAAACTAGCTAAAGGTGCAATTGTAGCGGTATTGATATTACGTAAGCTTAATTCTTTTAACTGTGTAAATGTTTCTAATACGGAAAGATTACTAAGGCTAGTAATATTATCTAATTCTAATACAGATAACTTACTCATTTCATTAAGTACATTAAGATCTAACGTACTTGTATAATAATAATATGAATAGTTTATTTTTAGTTCGGTTAGGTTTACTAACTTACTAATAGGGCTGTAATCAGTAACACCTAGATTTGAAATATTGAGTTTTTCAAGAGAAACTTTTGCTGAAAGAGCGCTTAAGTCTTGTAAGTTACTATTATTGCTTACATCTATTTCTTTAATATTGTGTAGTGGTAGGATGAAGCTTAATGAGTTGAGAGAACCGCCTAACTTAACAAGTTTAAGCGTTTGTAAGGCCGTGTTGTGGTCTGCGAGGCTTTGTATATTTGTAATTTCGGCATTACTAATGTGTAAATAGCTTAACTCACTTGCCTGTTCTAATTGTGCTAAATCTATATTATTCCATTGGCTGTTTTTATTTAAAGAAGCTAAAGATATATGAGTGAGTTTTGTTAAGGCACTAAGGTTGATTCCGTTGGAATTATAACTATTAATATAGTTATGGCTCAAGTTCAAATTAACTAGCTGGGTAAGGCTGTTAACTGGGCTAGCGTCAATAATGTTATTGTTTGATAAGTCTAATAAAGTCAGTTGATTAAATTCACTAAGGGCGGAAATGTCTTGTAAGTTCGCGTTAGTGATTGTTAGCGAAGATAAGTTATCGAACTTACTTATATCTTCAAGTGATAGTATAGAAGTGCCGTCACAAACGATTTGCTCTATACCGACATCGGCATTATTTGTATTTTGAAGACAAAGAGCTAAGCCAGCATCATGAAACGTTACTGTAGATATTTCGTTATACGCCTCAACTGAAATATCAATATCGGCAGAGCTACTGACATTATTGTTATCAGTTACCGTCAGAGTAAACTTAAGTGTTTCATCTGTCGTGATATTTGGAGCGGTAAACGTTAATGTATCGCTATTTGCTATTAAATCATCAACACTCGTTCCTGAAGCTTGCTGCCATTGATAACTGATAATAGAGCCGTCGGAGTCTGTAGTATCAGCCGTAAAGCTAAAAGAGGCGCGTTCTACTACTTGACCTGAAACCATATCTGCAATTGTAGGCGCTATGTTCGTTGATTTCTCGGCTGTATTGGGTGAGTCACCGCCTCCGCCTCCACAGCTAGCAAGCAAAAGGCATGAAACGAAAGTCGTTATTTTTTTTGGATGAATGAAAAAGCTCAAGATAATTCCTTATATAGTTGACCAAAGGTCTAATAGTTACGCTTTGTTTACGTACTTGTGATAAAAGCGAGGGCAGTTTAATTTGTTAACATACTTATTACAATCAAGTTACTTGTAAATCATAATAAATATTGAAGGTTTTTTATTTCAAGCTATTGAGTACAAGATTTAAGGTTTATTTTGAATAATGCCGCAGAGCAATGTATTGTTCGTCACTAAAAAGTATCGAAAGTGAATTCATTAAGTTATCGTTAAGTTCATTTTAGATTCTGGTAGGCAAGTCGTAACTGATTATTACTAGGGAAGTTTTTATGACAATAATGCAAAAAGTGTTTTGGTTAATATTCAGTGTTGGAAACATTGTCGCACTGTGGCTTTATTGGCAAACGCAAAGTGTTGTCAGTGCGTTATTTTTATTGTTCACCCTAGGCTATAGCGTGGTTGGTATATATGATCTTAAGTTTAGTACTCATAGTCTTAATCGTTTATACCCTGTTGTTGCTTACCTTCGTTACTTTTTTGAGTCTTACCGAGTTGAAATCCAACAATACTTCATTGCTAATGATACTGAAGAACAGCCATTTAACCGCGAACAACGAAGCTTAGTATATCAACGCTCTAAAAATATTCGCGATACTATTGCTTTTGGTACCCAGCGCAACCTACTCGAAGAGAATTATCGAAGTTTATGGCACTCACTCGCACCAACTCATGTTAAAGACGAGGTAAAACGGGTTGTTATTGGTAATGAGCAATGTAGCCAGCCTTATTCTGCTTCATATTTAAATATATCAGCGATGAGTTTTGGCTCATTGAGTAGTAACGCTATAGAAGCGTTAAATTTAGGTGCTAAAAAAGCAGGCTGCTATCACAATACTGGTGAAGGAGCTGCGAGCCCATACCACTTAAAGCATGGTGGTGATATTGTTTGGCAATTAGGAACCGGTTTATTTGGGTGCTGTAATGAAGACGGCAGTTTTAATGCAGACAGCTTTGTAACAACGGCAAATTTACCACAAATTAAAATGATTGAAATTAAGCTATCTCAAGGTGCTAAACCAGGTCATGGTGGTGTGTTACCTAAAGCTAAAATCACGCAAGAAATTGCCAACATACGACATATTTCAATGAGTAAAGATTGCGTATCACCTGCTGTAAATCCTGAGTGTACTTCCCCCAAAGCACTGTTGAATTTTGTGCAACGATTGCGTGAGTTAAGTGGTGGTAAGCCGGTAGGCTTTAAACTTTGTATCGGTAATCCGGCTGAGTTTTTAAGTATTTGTAAAGCTATGTTAGAAACTGATATTTATCCTGACTTTATTACAGTTGACGGTGCTGAAGGTGGTACGGGAGCAGCACCCGTTGAGTTTAGTAATCGACTAGGTATGGTTTGTATTGAAGGTATTTATTTTGTTGAAAATGCCTTAGTAGGTGTTGGTTTACGCGATAAAATAAAAATAATAGCTTCAGGAAAAACAGCATCGAGTTTTGATTTGCTCGATAAAATAGCAGCCGGAGCCGATGTGGTTAATGCCGCGCGAACAATGATGCTAGCACTAGGTTGTATTCAATCAAGACACTGTAATACTAATTTATGCCCGACGGGTATTGCAACACAAGATCCGGTTCGCTCCCAAGCGATTGATGTTGAAATTAAGAGCGAACGGGTTAAAAACTTTCATAATAATACCTTGAAAAATTTTTATGAGTTGGTCGGTAGTATGGGTCTAGATGATCCCGCCAAACTTGTACCACAAATGATTAAGCGTCGCTCACCTTATGGTTTACAAATGTCTACCGGTAGTTTAGTTCCACCGCTGAAATTAGGCGCACTAGTGAATAATGAAGTGCAAGATGAAGCATGGAAGCACTGGTGGCATGCTTGTAGCGCCGAGCGGTTTTATGTTGAAGATTTATATGTACTAAAGTCTCCAGAGTTTAATCAACAGCAGTACCCGAGCCATTAAAAAACAGTCGCGAGATATTAATAGATACATGACAATATCACTCTCTTTTAGTAGTGACTTTTGTCGAATGTAAACACTTAGTTTTCAAGTTATTAACAAATTTAACTCTACAATATCAATTTAGGTTGATTTTCATACTGCTAAGATTTATCGTTATTTTGTCTAAATTTTAGACATAACAATAAGGAGAATGTTAACAATGGAAAATAAAACCTCATTTAAGGCTATTAAAAAGCACGTTGCTTTTGGTATTTTTACAGCCATCTGTGCAATTTCAGCGCAGGCGAAAGACTATCAACCTAACATTGTTGGCGGTGGTCAAGCTAACCCTGCCGACTGGCAATTCTTTACTCAGTTAGTAAATGACCCTGGTTCACTACCATTTTGTGGTGCAAGCTATATTGGCAATGGCTATGTGTTGACGGCAGCACATTGTGTTCGAAATAAACAAGCACAATCTATTGCTGTTAATGTTGGGAGTACTATACGTGGTGGTAATGATGGACAAAGGATAAATGTTGCGCAAATATTTAGCCATCCTCAGTATAATCGTAGCACCCACGCTTATGACGTTGCCGTCTTAAAATTAACCCAAATCCCACAAAATGCTAATGTAGTGAACTTAGCGCAAGGCTCACTTACGCAATATGCGCGTATCGGCGATATGCTTACAGTTGCTGGCCTTGGTCGACTTAGTGAACATGACTGGGCAAAACCGAGTGTATTACAGGAAGTCGATGTACCTCTCGTTTCAGATAGCGTCTGTCAAAGTACAGGTGGACCATACTCAAACGTAGGAGCAGATAATTTTTGTGCAGGCTTTGAACAAGGGCAATATGACTCTTGCTCTGGAGATAGCGGCGGACCTATTGTGGTTAACTTGGGAGGCCAAACTACACAAGTTGGCTTAGTTAGTTGGGGGGTAGGTTGTGCTCGTGCTGGTAATTATGGCGTTTATGCAGATGTTGCTGCAGCCCGTAGTTGGATTGATAGTGTTGTAGGCGGTATACAAGAGCAAGTTTCTGTTGGTTATACGGCTAGTCAAACAATCGCTGGTTTTACTGTGGGTGAGATAAAGTCTCATACTTTCAGTATTACCAATACCGGTACTGCTAATTTTACACTGACTTCTATAGGCATAGCGAATAGTGGCGTAACGAATGCTTCACTTATTACGCATGATAGCTGTAGCGCAACAACCTTATTAGCTAATGATGCTTGCAGCGTGAGTGTCGACTTTGAGGCGAGTAGTGCAGGTAATGCCAGTGTTAGCTTAAATTTCACAATTGATAAAAATAATACCGCATATAGCGCAGTTGTGAATGCTCAAGCTTCAAGCTCAGGGGGAGGAAATACCTGTCCTGAAACTTGGCAGTCATCTAAAATTTATGATACAGGTGATAAAGTAATCTTCAACAATCAAGTGTGGGAAGCACAGTGGTGGGTTAAAGGCAAAGAGCCAGCAGATACCGGGCCTTGGGGGGTGTGGCTTTCGCAAGGGGCTGCTAGTTGTAACTAGCGCTTAATATTTACAAAGCGAATATACGATATTCGCTTTGTTATTCAGTGTTGTTTATCGCCAAACAATACTACTTCATGGTTATCTAGCCATAACGGATATTTAGCCATAACCTTAGTAAACATGGGGCTTTGTAAGTAATTATTAAGCCATTGTCTTACTTTAGGGTAGGGCGACTGTAAATACCATTGGCGTTCTACACGTGCAAATTGTCGAATAAATGGCATTAACGCAATATCGGTTAAGCTTTCTTTATCTGACATTAAAAATGGATGTTGTGTTAAACGCTGCTCCAAGCGCTGTAAGTATTGCTCACAGGCAATTCGACATTCAACCACATTATCTTCTTGATAACGTTTGGCGCATTTGTATTGCTCTAAACAGCTTTTAAAATCAGTATCAAACTCAGCGATAAGCACTAACATTGCGGTGAGTGTGTTTTTATTATTTGCGGTATTATGACTCTTTTGATGTAGTAAATCATTAGGATCACTTTGCTGTAGTGCCCATAACATTATTGCTAAACTTTCATCAATAACACTGCCATCAGCTAAGACTAAAACAGGAACCGTTGCTTTTGTTGAAGCGGCTATCATTTCACTAGGTTTGTTACTTAGTACAATGTCTCGTAACTGTATTATTTGCTTAGTTTTGAAAATTGCCATTCTAGCTCGCATGGCATAAGGGCAGTTTCTTAATGAATAAAGTACTGGTAGTGATTGTCTCTCATCGACCTTATGAGGTATTTTTTCTTTTGTGCTACTGTTCATTTGTACGTTTCCCTAAAGGTCAAATTCATAAATACCGTTATTAACCTATTTTAGCGGTATTCAACGGCTAAATATATGCGTAGAATTCGCTCTTTGAAATTTAACTGCCGATACTGTTGGCTAAAGTTGTAATAAATGAGTTCTAAAATTGAATTATTAGCGCCAGGTGGCGATGTCGATGCAATCAAGGCCGCTATTATTGCAGGCGCAGATGCCATTTATTGTGGTTTAGATACCTTTAATGCTCGAAATCGTGCGGCGAATATTTCGTTTGAAGAGCTTGTAGGTATTATTCGTTTAGCGCATCAGTACCAATGCCAAATATTTTTAACTTTAAATATTATTATTTTAGAGCGAGAGTTTAAATCACTCGCCAAATTACTCAGTAAGCTTGCTAACACCACACTCGACGGTGTTATTGTGCAAGATTTAGGCTTATGTTACATACTTAAAAAACACTTTCCAACGCTTGATATTCATGCCTCAACGCAGCTAACAACTCACAATATTGGCCAAATTCCCTTTTTGAAAAAACTTGGCGCTTCTCGCGTTAACTTATCTCGAGAAATGAATTTAAAAGAAATCACCGCGATTACCGCAGTAGCAGATGCTGAAGAGGTGCTTGTTGAAGTATTTGTTCATGGCTCGTTGTGTGTCGCTTTTTCAGGGTTGTGCTACTCAACATCTGCCAGCGTTGGTAATTCAGGTAATCGTGGTCGCTGTAGTCAGGCGTGTCGTGAAGAGTATGAAACCACACCATCAGGCAATAACTTTCCATTAAATATTAAAGATAACTCTGCCTTTTTTGACTTACCGGCATTAATTGAAGCGGGCGTGCACTCTTTTAAGGTAGAAGGGCGTATTAAAGGGGCAAGTTATGTGCATACTGTTATTGACAGCTTCCGTAAACAAATAGATGGTTTTATTGAAACAGGTGAGTTACTTGAAGACGGTGAGCGTCTTTATAAAGTGTTTAATCGTGATTTTTCTAATGCTTTTTTACGTGGTGATTTAAATCAGTCAATGTTTATTGAAAATCCGCGTGATAACTCAAAATATCATGCAATTGATCAGAGTAATGCAATATCAGTGGTACAAATCCACGAAGTTGAGCAAAGCTTAAGTGATGAAAAAGAGCAAATAAACAGTACAGTACAAGATAAAATAAAGCATTTGAGCATTGAAAAGCGGCCATTGTCATTAACCTTTTCAGGCAGCCTTGGTCAGCCGTTAACAATCACGATGGTTACTGAAGAATTTGCTAAAGGGGCGACTAAGCCTCATGAGTTAGTTAAAGTATTCAAGACATCAAGTGCATTAATCGCTAGTAAAACTAACTGCATTGATAAAGCAACCATTGAAAAGCGCTTTAAGAGCTTTAACAATGCTGAGTTTACCTTAACTGCGTTAAATACCGGCGAAATTGAGGCAGGGGTTGGTATTGCTTTTAAAGAGTTAACCGCGCTTAAAAATGATGTCGCTGCCTTTTTAAATGATGGGGTGAGTGTATTACCCGAGGTTACCTTACCTAAATTGATACATCATGCAAAATCAAACCCTGGCGCTAAAGCTAAACTTTCTATCTTAATTTGTGATGATAGTGACATTAACCTAAGTAATGTCACCAATGCCGACATCTACTTTAAATTGCCTGATGCTTATAAACGAGGCTGCACTAAGTATGTTGATTTTTTCAAAGAGAACCCTCAGCTTATTCCATGGTTCCCGTCGGTGTTAATCGGTAAAGATTTTGATGTTGCTTTAACTATTTTAGAGCAAGTAAAGCCGCGACTAATCGTGACCAATAATACCGGTATTGCTCATCGTGCTTATGAGCTAGGTATTAAGTGGATAGCGGGGCCTTTTTTAAATACGACTAACTCTTATGCCTTATTGGCGATGAAAGAAGAGTTTAATTGTGCAGGTGCGTTTATTTCTAATGAAATTAACCATCAACAAATGCGTAATATTGCGCGACCTGAAAATTTCGAGTTATTTTATAGTGTTTATCATCCTATTTTATTGATGACTAGTAGACAGTGTTTTTTCCAGCAAAGTGTTGGTTGTGAAAAGCCACGTATTGATAATGGTTGTATGCTTTCTTGTGATAAGTCGACCAGTATTACCAACTTGAAAGGCGTTTCATTTGCCATTGACAAGCAAAAGGCGGGCTACCCAAGCATTTACAATAAAGATCAGTTTTTAAATATGGAAGTGATTAACGATTTAGCCGAGTATTACGATGGCTTTATGATTGATTTAACCAATATTGGCGCAGGTGATAAACAATCACCTGAAAAAACAGCTTTAATAACACAGTTTGAACAATTACTTAGTGGTGAGTTTACCGATACTCAGTCTATTGAAAACAGCTTAAATAAGCTGGTACCAGAGTCAACCAATGTTCAATATCATAATGGTTTGTAGGGTAGGCTGTTATTACGTTTAGTCAGGCTAAAAAAAACCTTGAAGTTATCTTCAAGGTTTTTTAGTTATTAATAATTTTACCAGCTAATAGCTGGCTACTCAGCAACTAATTGTGTTACTTGGTAAGTTGATTGTTGACTACCAAGTTTAGTTTTTAAATAAGGCAATATTTCTTTTAGCTGTTCGGCTAAGTGCCATGGCGGATTAATAATAAATAATCCAGTGCCCGTCATACCGTACTCTTCACTATCGGCTTCTAAACAAAACTCAACTTGCAGCACGTTTTTAACATTGCTGTTGGTAAAGTCTTTTTCCATTTGCTCAATAAAGTGACGTTTTACGACAGGGTACCAAATAATATAGGTGCCTGTGGCAAACTTAGTGTAAGCTTTAATAATAGTTTTAACGGCTTTTTGGTAATCTTCTTTGAGCTCATAAGGCGGGTCTATTAATACTACGCCACGTCTACTTGGTGGTGGTAATAGTCCTAAAACACCTTGATAGCCATCGGATTGCTTAACAAATACTTTACGCCAACGTTGACAAAAATCCTCTAAGTGCTGAATGTCAGTAGGGTGTAATTCAAATAAATGAGTACTGTCTTGGCGACGCATAAAGGCTTTCGCAATACCTGGCGAGCCAGGGTAGACTTCAAGTTCATCTGACAAATTAAGACTATTGATTAACGATAAATAAGGCTCAAGTGACTCAGGCGCACTTTTATCCTGAATGATTTTCTCAATACCGTTTTTGTACTCTCCTGTTTTTTGAGCGTATTCATCCCCAAGTTGATACATACCAGCACCAGAGTGACTGTCTAAATAACAAAAGCCTTTTTCTTTTCGAGTCATGTAATCAAGTACGAGTGTTAAAACGCTGTGTTTTAATACATCGGCAAAATTGCCTGCATGAAAGGCGTGACGGTAACTAAGCAAGGTAATTCCTTAATAGGGAAGTGTTATTGAGCTTTATAAGCCAAATAAAGCGGTTATTACAACAGTGTAATAACCGCTGGGTGTTTAAACTTAGCCTTTTAATTAAGCTTGGCTAGCTAAGTATTCATCGTAAGTACCAGCAAAGTCGTTATAACCTGTTGGTGTTAATTCAATAATGCGCGTAGCAATGGTTGATACAAACTCACGGTCATGGCTGACAAATAACAAAGTACCTTCGTATTGCTCTAGTGCCATATTTAATGACTCGATTGACTCCATATCCATATGGTTAGTTGGCTCATCGAGTACTAAGATGTTTGGTTTTTGCATCATTAGTTTACCAAATAACATTCTGCCTTTTTCACCACCTGAAAGCACCTTAACTGATTTTTTTATATCATCAGCAGAGAATAATAAACGACCTAAGTAACCACGTACCACTTGTTCGTCATCACCTTCTTGGCGCCATTGGTTCATCCAGTCAAATAAAGTCATGTCGTTTTCAAATTCGTATTCATGATCTTGCGCGTAATAACCAATATTGACATTTTCAGACCACGTTAACTCGCCTGAACTTGGCTCGTAACCGACATCATTCATTAAGGTGCGTAAAAAGGTGGTTTTACCAATACCGTTTTCACCAATAATGGCAATACGTTCGCCCACTTCTACTAAGGCTGAAATGTCTTTAAGAATATGAGCATCATCAAAGCTTTTGTTTAATTTCTCTAATACTAAGGCATTACGGAATAACTTCTTTTCTTGCTCAAAGCGAATGAAGGGGTTGCTACGACTTGATGCTTTAACTTCATCAAGTTGAATTTTATCAATTTGCTTGGCACGAGAGGTAGCTTGTTTCGCTTTTGAGGCATTTGCAGAGAAACGCGCCACAAAGGCTTGTAATTCGCCTATTTGTGCTTTCTTTTTCGCGTTGTCGGCTAATAAACGCGCGCGTGCTTGTGTTGCTGCAAGCATGTATTCATCGTAATTACCTGAGTAAACACGCAATTCGCCGTAATCTAAATCAGCCATATGTGTACAAACACTGTTTAAAAAGTGTCTGTCGTGCGAAATAATTATCATGGTTGAATCGCGGGCATTTAAGGTTTCTTCTAACCATTGAATAGTGTGAATGTCTAAGTTGTTGGTTGGCTCATCAAGCAATAAAATATCAGGATCTGAAAATAATGCTTGAGCAAGTAAAATACGTAATTTGAAGCCCGGTGCTATTTCGCTCATTAAACCATAATGTTGCTCGACAGGAATACCAACACCAATTAATAGCTCGCCTGCACGACTTTCTGCGCTGTAGCCGTCCATTTCAGCATATTCAGACTCTAAATCGCCAACTTTCATACCATCAGCTTCACTCATTTCAGGTAAAGCGTAAATACGATCGCGCTCTTCTTTTACCGCCCACAATTCAGTATGTCCCATGATTACGGTATCTATTACACTGTATGACTCAAAGGCGAATTGATCTTGACGTAACTTACCTAAACGTTCACCGGTATCAAGGCTAACATTACCTGAGGTTTGTTCTAAATCACCACCTAAAATTTTCATAAAGGTTGATTTACCACAACCGTTTGCACCGATTAAACCGTAACGGTTTCCGCCGCCAAATTTTTGTGAAATGTTTTCAAACAATGGCTTAGCGCCAAACTGTTGAGTAATATTATTTGCTGCTAGCATGATGAGTTCCGTTGATGTTTATGAGACAGAAAGTGTTAAACAAGTACCAATTACGAGCACTAATACTTGTTAGTCTACCGCGTAATATTTATCGAATAATAAAATAGCAACAACGGTAGAAACAATGCGCGCGATTATACCGAGAAAGTAAAAAGAAGTCATGTACAGTACAAGAAGTTATTTACTGTAGGTGGGAGTGTAAGGATAAGCCATAAGGTAAAACTATTTAGCGACTTCTACACGATTTCGTCCTAATGCTTTTGCCTGATACAGGGCATCGTCAGCATCTTGGAATAAATGATTAAAGCTATGCTCAGGGTTTGATAGTTCTGATACACCAAAACTTGCGGTAATCTTGACGTGTAATTCATTAATTAAAAAATCATTATCGTCAATTGCTGCTCTTATTCTTTGCGCTACCATGCGTGCTTTCTTAGCGGTTGTTTTAGGTAACACTAATAAAAATTCTTCGCCGCCAATACGGCCTAAAATATCTTGTTCTCTAACATATTCATTAGCAATTTTGGCAATATTAATCAGCGCAATATCACCGCCAGCATGTCCATAAGTGTCATTAACTATTTTAAAATGATCAATATCAAAAACAACAACAGCAAACGGAGAGTTATGATTTTTACATGTGATGAGCTTATTCTCTGCATACTTGAAGGTAAAGCGTCTATTAGCTAAGCCCGTTAGTGCATCTGTATTAGCGAGTTTATTTAAATATTTGGAAGTTTTAACTTGTCTTCTGACTAAAAAAATTAAAAAGCAGGTAAGTGCTAATGTAAATAAAATAATGAGGTATTGAATCCATTTTTCTTGCTCTGCACTTTTTAACGCGGCTTTATCAAGTAACTTATCCCGCGCTAAAATTTTGTTTTGTAATCGGGTTTGATCGGTATCAAATAAAATTTTAAATTTAGATCTAATGGTTTCACGTTGCGTGTTTTGATAAGTATTGTGTAGTTCTTTTGATTCACGCTCAAAAAGATAAGCCGACTCATAGTCTTTGTTGAGGTAAGCTATTTTGGCTTTTATCGAAAGCACCTTTACTTTCCATGATAATGTTGCGTTCTTATCCAAAGTATCTAAAGTCGCCTCAACTTCACTTATTTTTTCCTGAGCTAAAACTAAGTTATTATCAGTAATGGCTAACTTTGCTTCTAATACTAAGTAATTTACTCTCGTAAAAGTAAGAACTTCTGCGGGCCTAGTTTCATGAAATATTTGCAAATATTCTCGTGATTTATCATAGTCCTCTAAGGCAAAGTAAACTTCAGCTAGGCCAAAATTAGCAATAGGAATGGAGGCTTCACTTAAGGTTTTTTTGGAAAAAATGATTACATTTTCAAAAGCGATTTTTGCTTTATTGTAGTCTTTAATGTTGAGGTAGCTGTTTGCTAATTCGCTTTGTACATAGAGCGCATCAAAATAAAACTCACGTTCAATAAAGTAACTTAAAGCTTCATTACCCAGCTTTATCGCGTTTTCATTATCATGAATATTGGAGTATGCACCTGTCATTTGTGATTTAAGGTACATCATTTCTAATTCGTTGTTTAATTGCTCTACTAATACATAGGATTGATGGAAGTATTTTAAAGCTTGTATATCATCATGAAGTATCGAGTAATAGCCTGCTATATAGCTATATACTTCAGCAAGGCGTTTAGTATTTTCAGTAGCAATAGCTATTTTTTCTGCTTTGGCATAAAGCGGCATTGTTTGCTCTAACTCACCTTTGCTCAATAATAATGCACCATGGGTAATTAATAATAATAATCCGGTGTCACTGTTAAAGTCTGGGTTTAAAGCATAGGCTTGTTCAATGGCTGCTATACCTTGAGTAACATTCCCGAGAAAGTAATTGTACTGAGCTATTTTAGCGAGCAGTGTTGTTTTATTTTCTTGAGACAAGGTTGAACCTTGCTCTGTCATCATTTTGGTTGCTGCTTCTAAAGCGAGGCTAGGGTCTTTAGCGCTTAACTCTTCAAAGTGGTCAAACGCTTTGCTAATAGTATTAAAGTTAGGAGAGCTTGAATAAGCTTTAAAGCTAAAAAATAAAAAAAACGTGATAAGTGCTAAACGTAAATAAATGACGGTGTTGAGAGTAAAGTCACTATTCTCTTTTTTTACATACATTGATAAAAGCCGTCCACTTATTTGTTTTTAAAGTAATTTTATAGTTATATAGCATAACAGTATTAAGCTTAGCTCGTTATTTACTTTATTGGAATGCTTTAAACATAAAAATTAATTACTATTTAGTCTAATAAAAATAGCGCGTAGTGTTAACCATACAATGAGTAGCTTATTATTGCTGATTGCTACGGGTTGGGGGTTGTTTAGCAGGTATAAAAAAAGCTATCTTTGTGGTTAGACAAAGATAGCTTTGGGCTTTCAATAAATAGTTAGGTTTTAGGAGGCTATTTATTTTTAATAAGGCTCACTATATTTGTAGAGCTGTCATTACTTAGGTGTATTTTTTCTACTTGTAAACTGATTATCTGAAAAACGGGTTAACCCTTTTTTATGATTTGGTGTTTTCTTACCTTTTGCTTTGTTTGATGGGCTTCTCTGTTGTCCTGGGCTGGTTTTAAAGCCTTGAGAGTTATTCTTCCCTTGTCGGTTTTTATTCGCTAACTGTTGTTCACTACGTGTTTCACGTGGTACTAAACAATTAGGCGCTGATCCTATTAGTTTACTTAAGCCCATCTTAGTTAATGCTTGGCGAATAATAGGCCAGTTAACTGGATCATGATAACGTAAAATAGCTTTATGAAGCCTACGTTGAATAGTACCTTTAGGGACGCTAATTGTGCCGCCTTCTTTGGCAATGTTTTTCTTAGTAATATTACGCAGAGAGTTAAGTTCAGTATGGTAAAGCGTTGTTGCATTTGCTAATGGTGACGGATAAAAGTTTTGTACTTGATCTAACTTAAAGTCGTTACTTTTAAGCCATAATGCAAGGTTTACCATGTCTTTATCGGTTGTGCCGGGGTGAGCAGAAATAAAGTACGGAATGAGGTATTGTTTTTTACCAGCAAGTTTAGAGTAATGATCAAACATTTCTTTAAACTTATCGTAACTGCCCATACCTGGCTTCATCATATTATTTAATGGCCCTTCTTCGGTATGCTCAGGTGCAATTTTTAGGTAGCCTCCAACATGATGACTCGCGAGCTCTTTAACGTATTCAGGATCTTTTATCGCTAAATCATATCGAACGCCAGAAGCGATCAATACTTTTTTAATACCTTTTACAGCGCGCGCTTTGCGGTATAGCTCAATAGTAGGTGTATGGTCAGTATCTAAATGACCACAAATTGTTGGCCAAACACAAGAAGGCTTTCTACAAGTTGCTTCAGCTTTTTCACTTTTACAATTAAGCTGGTACATGTTGGCAGTTGGTCCGCCTAAATCAGAGATTACACCAGTAAAACCAGGCACTTTCTCTTTAATGTCTTCTATTTCGTTAATAATAGATTCATGTGAACGACTTTGAATAATGCGCCCTTCATGTTCGGTTATAGAGCAAAAAGTACAACCACCAAAACAGCCGCGCATAATGTTAATGGAGGTTTTGATCATATCGTAAGCAGGAATTTTAGCTTTACCATAACTTGGATGCGGAACACGCTGATAAGGTAAACCAAATACACCATCCATTTCTTCAGTAGAAAGTGGTTTTGCTGGCGGGTTTAGCCAAATAATGCGATCGCCATGACTTTGTACCAAAGGTTTAGCCGAAGTAGGATTTACTTCTTGGTGAAAAATACGAGAGGCATGAGCGTACAACACTTTATTATCCTTTACTTGTTCAAAGGTAGGTAAATTAATATAAGTTGTTTGCCAAGGCTTACTTTTCTCTTGCCATGACTTATTACGATAGGTTGATATTTCAATAGGTTGTGCTGTTTTAGTAATATCAGCATTTACAATATTAACCGCGTTATCAGCTTCTGTTTTAGCTTCGTTGTCGCTGCAGCTTTCAGGAGTTATTTCTTCATAAGGGCTATAAATAGGATCTATTTTTCCTGGGCGATCAATATCACGTGAATCAATACCGTGCCAACCAGGTAAAGCTTGCTTGGCTAAAAATGCGCTACCGCGAACATCGGTAATAGACTTTACATCATCACCACGGGCAATACGGTGTGCTATTTCTACCAGAGGTCGCTCTGCATTACCGTAAATAAGTAAATCAGCTTTTGAGTCAAATAACACTGAGCGACGGACTTTGTCTGACCAATAATCATAGTGGGCGATGCGGCGTAAACTTGCTTCAATGCCACCAATAATAACAGGAACTCCTTTATAAGCCTCTTTACAGCGTTGTGTATAAGCGGTTACTGCGCGATCTGGGCGTTTTCCACCTTCATCATTTGGCGTATAAGCATCATCGTGACGCATTCTACGCTCAGCCGTATAACGATTTATCATTGAGTCCATGTTACCAGCAGTAACACCAAAGAATAAATTGGGTTGGCCAAGCTCCATAAAAGCATCTTTTGAGTGCCAATCAGGCTGAGCAATAATACCTACACGAAAGCCTTGCGCTTCTAACATACGACCGATAATAGCCATACCAAAGCTTGGATGATCGACATAGGCGTCACCTGTAACAATTATAATATCGCAACTATCCCAGCCTAAAATATCCATTTCTTTACGAGACATCGGGAGAAATGGTGAAGTATCGTAGCATTCGGCCCAATATTTAGGGTACTCGAATAAGCCGTACTTTGTTTCTGGGATCAGTGGTTTTGTTGCTAAGGTCATTTAATGCTCTCTGGTTACTGCGCTATTCACTTAAGGTTAGATATTTAAGTGCTTACTTTAAATTAATGATTAGCTCATTAAACCTGTATGCAAAGATACAGGCGCGCGATTGTAACAGAAAGCGTTGAGATGTTCTAAATAAACTTTGTTTGTTTTTTGAACGATAAAGGCAATATCACTACGTAAGAGGACTAGTGTACTTGTGGTTTATTATGCGCATTATTTTTTAATAATACACATTGGGTTTCACCTTGCTGAGCGCATAAGGTTAACTCTGCTATTTCTTCTGGCGCAAAGCTGGCATTAGACAAGATAACCGCTGAGCAATTTCCACGACATAACACGCCTTTAATTTGTTCCACACTTAAATCGATAGTGCGATTTATTTGATCAGTACGGTCTTTGTTTCTTAAGTTTACACACAATACTTTTGAGGTATCGATGCCATGTGTTTTTGCAAGTTGCTCGAGTGAAGCTTCGTTAGGGTTAATAATTAATATCCATTTTTTAGCTTGAGTATATTGCTGACAGACCTGTGCATATTGAGTTGATAGCTCATCATGGCTTGCAACATCTTTGAGTGCTAACCAAGACATATTTAAAGTATTTACCCCAGCTAATTCAACATTAGTAGCAGTGAAGTTGTTGTTATAAATAGAAAACATAGTAACCCTTAGTTATTTGTATATTTACTGTATGCATATACAGTAGTTGTTTTATGTTCACAATTCAAGCACTTTTTTAATTATTTTTAAACAAAGAAATCCGCATGTCTTTCACGGATACGACTTACCAGTATTCGTGGCACTTTTAAGGTAACTGTGAATAAACTTGGGATTAATGGGATTAAGCTAATGAGCACAGTAAAGTACGGCTGACTTGCGTAACTTTGATTAACTAATTGTGCTGATTGTTAGGAGCTGTTGATCTTTCGCGGTTAAATGTTGTTCGAGGTAAAAGTTTTTTAATCGCGCGGACAGTGTGTTGCCTAATCATTCTAAGCAAATACTGTTGAACAAAGCGTAAAACGCTTTTAGCCGAATATTTCGGACAGCGTTTGTTGGTCTTTTTACTGCGTTATCACCTTTTTAGGTAACGCTAGATGGATGTAGCTTATTAGACAATGCAGGAGCTTATTGTCCTGAATAGCCACACGAGAAAGGCTCTACCTTGTATGAATGCCCAACAAAAAGCAGCAAAAAAATCTCGAAAGAGCAACAGCCTCTAGGATGTAGATCTTTTAGATGAAATATCTTAAAAGGGCAGAGGGAAGGAGTATTTTTTCTATTGCTCTATCTTAGATAACTGGGCTTCAAATTGTTCAGCACCCGCTTTTACTTGATATAGTTTTACTAATAAATAATCTAATTTTGGTGCGAACCAGGCATAAGTGATACGTTTTTTCTCGGGAATTTCACGTTTTAAGCGTATGGTTTTTACTAAGCCATAAGGAAGCATTAACTCTTCTTCGCCATCATAGGTATAAACATAATCTTTAATTGAGCCAGAAGTACTAATAACAGGGTAAACAAAGCGTTGTTGTTCAGGGTTGTTAATAAGGTCAATACGGTTTTGTAAATGATAACTTAATTTATCTTGCAAACCTTCATGTCTATCTATGGTGATGGTTTTATTTTTTACCAGATCTTTTGCACTTTTATTACTGAACTGATATTGCCACTCATAGTGCTTATCTCTACCTGTACCTTCTCTATCATAAAGGTAATGAAGGGGGGTTACTTGGTCCTGTTGAATTGATAAGGTTGAGGTTTCACTGCGTTTATCTGAGAAAATTAACCATTCAATATCAGTTTCATAATGATAAACCGCATTACCATTATCAAGGTAAGTCAGTTTTCGAGTAGCTTCGCCAACCGGATCTGATTTATGTAATAAGGTATAGGTGGCGTTATATGGAGGAACTTTATATTTTTTTTCTATTGATGGTTTGTCTGGGGAAGGTGTTATTGATGCTTCGGTTGTGGCAAAAGTAGATAAGGGGAAACAAATAAGTAAAACAGAAAGATAAGTGCGCATGTTCAATTTGACTACTCTAGAAGCTATTAATAATAAACTTATACTAACAGCTTCAAGCGTAGATTCAATTAATCGTTTGCATAGCCTGAAGCTGGTAATGGATTTCCATCTAAAATAGCTTGTTCATTGGCCATGGATAACCTTTTTTCACAGAGCCATCGCACAACTAATGGGTATATACGGTGCTCTTGCTCATGAACTCGAGCTGCTAAGTCATCACTATTGTCGCCATCGAAAACAGGAACCTTGGCTTGTAAAATAACCGGACCACCATCAAGCTCTTCTGTAACAAAATGAACACTGACACCATGTACTTTATCACCAGCATCAATAGCACGCTGGTGCGTGTTCAACCCTTGATATTTAGGTAGCAATGACGGATGAATATTAAGTAGTTTACCTTGGAAGTGTTGTACAAAGGCAGGTGTTAATATGCGCATAAAGCCAGCAAGTACAATAACATCAGGGGTAAAAGCATCAATTCTTTTAATTAGCTCAAGATCATACGCTTCACGGCTGGCAAAGTCTTTATGTGATAACGCTACGGTATTTATATTGGCATTTTCCGCACGAGTTAAACCATAGGCGTCTGCTTTATTAGAGAGTACACCAACAATTTCACCGGGGTAATCGGCTGTGGCACATGCATCAATAATTGCTTGTAAGTTAGTGCCGCTACCTGAAATTAAAACGACTATTCGACTAGACATTATTATTCCTGCTTAAAGTAAGTTTTTCATGAGCTTTATAAAATAGGCTCTTAAATGAATTAAAGGGGCTAAATAGCCCCTTTAATAATAGTGTTTATGCTTACGGTGTTTACACCATTAAGCAAAAATAACTTGTTCGGCATCGTCTGCTTTATCAGCGATTGCACCAATGTGCCAAGCGTTTTCGCCATGTGCAGTAAGTACTTCAATACTTTGCTCAACTTTATCAGCTGGAACAACGATTATCATACCAACGCCACAGTTGAATGTGCGGTACATTTCGTGCTCAGTGATGTTACCTTTTTCTTGTAACCAGTTGAAAATAGTCGGCCATTCCCAGCTTTCACCATTAATTACCGCTTGTGCTGTTTCAGGTAAAACACGTGGAATGTTTTCCCAGAAGCCACCACCAGTGATATGAGAAAGCGCATGAACATCAACATCTTTAAGCAGTGCTAATACTGACTTAACATAAATTTTAGTCGGTTCAAGTAAATGTTCACCAATAGATTTACCGTCAAGTAATTCGTTAGTATCAGTATTGTTAACTTCTAATACTTTACGGATTAATGAGAAACCATTTGAGTGTGGCCCTGAAGCACCTAAAGCAATTAATTGATCGCCAGTGGTTACTTTAGTGCCGTCAAGTAAGCGTGATTTTTCAGCTACACCAACACAAAAACCTGCGATATCGTAATCACCTTGATGATACATACCTGGCATTTCAGCAGTTTCACCACCAACCAATGCACAACCTGATTGAATACAACCTTCGGCAATACCTTCAACAACTGAAGAGGCTACATCAACATCAAGCTTTGCTGTTGCGTAGTAATCAAGGAAGAATAATGGCTCTGCACCTTGAACAATAAGGTCATTTACACACATAGCGACTAAATCAATACCAACGGTATCGTGTTTAGCTAAATCAATCGCTAAACGTAACTTTGTGCCAACGCCATCAGTACCAGCAACTAATACAGGTTCTTTATAACCTGTAGGTAATTGGCATACTGAACCAAAACCACCTAATCCACCCATAACTTCTGGGCGCGTAGTGCGCTTAACCGCACCTTTAATGTTTTCAACTAGGGCGTTACCAGCATCAATATCAACACCAGCATCTTTATAGCTTAAAGACTGTTTTTGTTCGCTCAAGGGAAACCTCAAATATTACCGACTGTATTTAAAGGTGCACATTCTACCAGTGCAAGTGTTGATACTCAAGAAAGGATGAACATCTTCATGTGCTTTTATTTTTTGAGGCACTTTTTTAGAAATTATTTATATTTGCAGATAAAAATCGTTTACATTGTGGTAAGATCTTTAGTACAAACGTTTATGAGTTTTTTCTAGTTATTATACGGTATGTTTAAACACCTTATCGCGCTCTTAATATTGATTATTTTGTTTACAAGTTCAAAAGCTTATAGCGTTGAAGTAGATGATTTATATCAAGCAAAAATCCCCGTTGTCTCCCAAGCGAGCAAGCAGCGTAGTATTGCTATAAATAAAGCAATGCAAGCGGTTATTTTAAAAGTCGGCGGGCAAAAGAGCGTCTTATCAAACGAGCTTATTCGTAACGCGGTTAATCAATCATCATCGTATATTTCTCAATATCATTATGAAGAAAGGGAGTACCAACAACAAAAACAATTGTTTTTAATGGTGAGCTTTAACGAAAATAAAATAAATGAATTATTCCATCAGGCTAATTTAGCTATTTGGGGAAGTTTACGACCGCAAGTACTACTGTGGTTAATTGATGAAAATGGTTTTTCTCGCGCTGTTATTTCTAATTCAAGCCAGTCGAGCTTACCACTCCAAGCAGAAGATTTTTCTCAAGAGCGTGGTTTACCCCTTTTATTGCCACTGATGGACTTAGATGATGCCAGTCAAATTACGTTAAGTGATTTATGGGGGCGTTTTGTTGAACCTATACGTCAAGCATCTGCCCGTTACTATCCTGAGGCGATTGTTGTGATGAGAATATCAGACTCAAGTCTATTGTCTGAAGATACAGTAATAGCCACAGACGTCATATCAAATGATAGTGCTGTTGACTGCGGTTTGCTATGCCCACAAGAAGCGGACGATGCATCTTATGCACTAGATTGGACTTTTATTACACCAAAAGAAGAAATTAACCAACGCAATATTTTTAGTCAGCAATATCGTGGTAGTAATAAATCAGCGCTATTAGCTTTAGGCTTGGCTGATATTACGGATTTAATTTATCAAAAATACGCTCTATTAACCTCTACCAATGATAACTTCATTATTGAAGTATCAAATATCAACTCATTAAAACAAGACAGCGAGCTAGTTAGCTTTTTAGCTGATTTATCTGCGGTTAAATCAGTTACCCTTATTGAAGCTCAAGGTGAAATGAGGCGTTATAGCTTAGCTCTTTTAGGCTCGCAAGCAGCATTATTAGCATCATTGAAATTAAATAAACAATTAAAACCAGCCAAGAAATTTATTGATCCCTTAAGTGAATATGATGCTCCGCAAGTGCCGATATTTTATTGGGATCAGCAATGAAGCAAATCGCTCAATTAGCGTTATCGGTGCAATTACCCGATGACGAAACCTTTACTAGTTTTACTAGTGAAGAAAATAAAGCGGTGGTTAACCAACTCAAAAGCTTTATTACCCGTGCAGAGAAACAACCAAATAGCTTTTACTTGTTCGGTTTATCTGGAGTCGGTAAATCACATTTGTTACACGCTTGTAGTAGTTATGCTGCACAGCAAGGTAAAACCTCGGTTTGTCTTTCTTGTGCCGAATTAAAGCAGTTACCCGTTGAAGTATTAGATGGTTTAGAGCAAATAGATCTTATTTGCTTAGATGACATTAACCTAATTGCTGGTGATAAACAGTGGCAACAAGCCATTTTTGATCTATACAACCGCGTACTTGAGCAAAATAAGTGTTTGTTAGTCAGCGGTGACGAAAGCGCACAGCAATTAGGAATTACCCTACCTGATTTATTATCTCGTTTAACGTGGGGTTTAACCGAGCAAGTTAAACCGCTTGATGATGAAGAAAAAAGCGCAGCCCTACAGCATAGAGCTATGCAACGTGGATTGTTATTAACTGATGAAGCCGTACGTTTTTTACTAAATCGCTCAAATCGCGATATGACTAGCCTTTTAGAAACACTTGATGTTTTAGATAAAGCTTCCATTCGGGAGCAACGTAAAATTACTATTCCGTTTATCAAAGAAGTGCTTGGGCTAAGTTAACTAACCTAAGATCGGCTTAACAAATATTTCTCTAGCAGCTACTTTTCCTAACTTCTTCGTTAAATTTACTTGCAATAAGCTAGCTATTAACGCGAAATTTTCCTTGCTTATCATATGAAAAGAAGAAAACTATCAAGCTAACGATTCAGAAAAGTAATTTTTGCTGATATTTCAATTTGTTAAATATCTCTTAAACCAAGCTCAGGTTAACTACTAACTACTATTCTTTTTCATTTTTATTACTCCTCTTCTTTAGTGAATTAGCCTTAAGTGCTGAGTGCTGTTGTCTGTAATTGCGTCTTTTATTTTTTCATACCTTACTCACTCTACCTTTAAAAGGTCAAAGTGAGTTGAGTGTGCCTTTTAAATAAAAAATAAAAAAACATTTGCAATGGTGGTATGACCAGTGCTTTAATCAGGGGTAATAAAACAATAATTATTACTTTCAGAGGTGGGAGCACAGTTATGCTAACTTACAAAGCGCCAGTAGCAGATATCAAATTTTTAGTAGAAGATGTATTTGATTATTATGGGCATTATAAAAAGCACCCTGAGTTTGAAGAAGCGACACCAGACTTAGTTGACGCTATTTTTCAAGAATGTGCCAAATTTTGTGAAAATGAATTATTACCTCTTTATCAAAGTGGCGATAAAGAAGGTTGTCAGTTTGATAATGGTAAAGTAACTACCCCTAAAGGTTTTAAAGAAGCCTATCAACAATATATTGAGGGTGGCTGGCCTTCGTTATCACACCCAGAAGAATACGGCGGGCAAGGTTTACCGCCATCATTAGGTATGGTGCAATCTGAAATGACAGGTACCGCAAACTGGTCGTGGGCTATGTACCCAGGGTTAAGCCATGGCGCGATGAATACTTTACAATCACACGGCAGTGCAGCACAAAAAGAACTCTATTTAACACAGCTTACCGCAGGCACTTGGACAGGAACTATGTGCTTAACTGAACCACAATGTGGTACTGATTTAGGGCAAGTTAAAACCAAAGCTGAGCCTAATGATGATGGTACTTACAATATTTCAGGTACTAAAATATTTATTTCAGCAGGGGAGCACGATTTAACCGAAAATATCGTACATATTGTACTGGCGCGTTTACCTAATGCACCTGCAGGAACAAGAGGTATTTCGTTATTTATTGTGCCAAAAATCAAGTCTGATGAACATGGCACGTTAGGTGAAGCTAATAATGTTACCTGTGGCTCTATTGAAGAAAAAATGGGTATTAAAGCCTCTTCAACCGCGGTACTTAATTTTGATAATGCTGTCGGTGAGTTAATAGGCCCTGAAAATAAAGGCCTAGAATGTATGTTTACATTTATGAATACAGCGCGAGTGGGTACAGCATTACAAGGTGTATGTTCAGCGGAGTTGGCGTTTCAAAATTCATTAGCATATGCGAAGGAGCGTTTATCTATGCGTTCTTTAACCGGTAAAAAGTATCCCGATCAAGTGGCAGATCCTATTATTGTTCACCCTGATGTTAGAAAAATGCTGATGACACAAAAGGCAATTTCAGAAGGTGGACGAGCTATGATTTATTATACGGCGAAAATCGTTGATGATATTGAAATGGCTAAAACTGAAGCTGAAAAGAAAGTGGCTGATGAACGTTTAGGTTTTATCACCCCAATTTTGAAAGCATTTTTAACTGAGCTTGGCTTAGAAAGTGCAAATCATGGTTTGCAAATTTTTGGTGGTCACGGTTATATCAAAGAGTGGGGCATGGAACAAATTGTTCGTGATGCGCGTATCTCAACTTTATATGAAGGCACAACCGGTATACAGGCACTTGACTTGTTAGGTCGAAAAATACTGTTAACACGCGGTAAAGCATTAAATAACTTTTCAAAAGAAATACTCACTTTTTGTAAAGATAAAAGCATGTTATCGAGTAGCCCACACAAGCGTCAAATGAATAAGTTTATTTGGCCATTAAGTAAAGCGGTTGCTAATTGGCAGCAATACTCATTACGTTTAGCAATGAAAGCGAAAAGTAATCGCGATATGGTCGGTTCGGCATCGGTCGATTATTTGATGTTTTCTGGTTACGTTACTATGGCTTACTTTTGGGCTCAAATGGCGCAATCAGCCTATGAAAAATTAGCGACGGATGTTGAAAACCGAGATTTCTATCGCGCTAAAATTAAAACAGCTGAGTTTTATTTTGAACGCATGTTGCCAAGAACTAAATCGTTAGCAAAAACAATGCTAGCTGATCCAAAAACATTAATGCAGCTTGATCAAGAGCTACTGTCATTTAGCTAATGTTATGTTTTTAAAGTAACCGTAAGGTTGTTTGTTGGATAGTAAAAAGCACGGAATCCCGTGCTTTTTTATGTGTTTATGTTTTATGTCGTTATATTGCTATTTTAGCTTCATAATCCAGGCGAATAGTTTTCGTATCGCGGGTTGAATATCCGATAATACTAATACTTTATCTGCTGTGACTTGATTATATTGTAATTGAGCAATATAAGTGAACATCACCTGAGCATCTAATTGTGGATCTGTTTTATTGAAGTACTGACACAAGTGCTCGAAAGGTAACATTAACGCTGCTTTATGTTTTGACACTAGTGCCTTTAACGCAGGCGTTACTTGTGCTTCGTTAAACATAAACTGCTCTACAAGTAATTGCTCAGCCTGATGTTCAATCCGTTTCATTATTTGTGAGCAAATATTAAGGGTTAGTTCATCACATAGCGCCTCTTTAGCTGTTGCTTTTCGTAGTTCTTTTTTATCGGCTGATTCTATTAAAGCGAATGATGATGCTAATAAATGATGGCTACTTGTTGAGGTGTTTTGACAATTTAGTGTAAAGGCTTGTTGAACAAGTTCTTGAATATCTTTGAAATAATACGTAGTTAACGATAATTGCAAATCAGCTTGCGCTGCGATGGCTCGATGGGTTGTTCCTTTGATACCTTTTTGTGCTAAGACACTTATTGTGGCAAGAAGGATTTTTTCTCTGGTTTTCTCACCTTTAGAACGCCGTTTAACTGATGAATCACTTTTTTTTATGTTGTTATTTTCATCACCAGTTAACGACAAAGCTTTATTGATTTTGGACATAATAAAATCTACTACTTTAGCTTACGTTAATTTGTTAACCTCATTTTAACATTTTATAACGCCAAGACTAGAGCGTAAATAGCATTCATTTGTATCTTTGTGTTATATCGTATATCTATATTCAAATTTTTAGTATAAATATACGCACCTAAGTTGCTTTTTTGTTCTCGATATCACTACTATCAAAATCATCTACTGCAATAGCCCATTTTCTTCCTTGTTCTGCTTTTACTAACAGCTCTGCTTCTGCAGAAGAAATAACCTCGGCAGCTAAACCTTTTTCAGCAACAACATCTAATAGGTAAAAAGGGAACTTCTCATTAAGCGCTTTACATACTTTATCGAAAATAGGCTCTGCGTTAATAATGTCTTCAAGGGTTTGTTCTAAGCGGCCAAAAACGTTAGTGTTATTACGCGTTAAAAACTGCCCTTGTCCTAAGCGTGTTCTCGTTGGGCTTGGTGTTTGTAAAATACGCGCAACGGTGTGATCTAATGTATCTTTTGGTAGGCTCAACCACGCTCCCATAGGGAAAATAATTAAACGCAATGTAGCTGCTAACCACTTATTTGGGAAGTTATGTAGTAACTCATCAATGGCCACCTGTATTTTATAAAGTGAGTCTTCTACTGCCCATTTTAATAGTGGTAAATCATCAGCTTCTCTTCCTTCATCGTTGTAGCGCTTTAAACAAGCACTAGCTAAATAAAGGTGGCTAAGTACATCGCCTAATCGAGCTGAAATACGCTCTTTTCTTTTTAAGTCAGAGCCAAGAGCTAGCATGGCAATATCGGATAGCATGGCTAAGTTAGCGCTAAAGCGGCTTAGTAGCTGATAATAACGGCGAGTTTCATCATTAAATGGCGTTGGCACAAAGCGAGAGCCTGATAACGAGCACCATAAACTTCGGCTGATGTTGCTAATAGCAAAACCAACGTGTCCAAATAGTGCATGGTCAAAGTCACTAAGTGCTTGTTCGTTATTAGGATTATTAGCTGCTTGCAGTTCAGCTAATACATAAGGGTGGCAGCGAATGGCGCCTTGCCCGTAAATAATTAAGCTACGAGTGAGAATATTTGCTCCTTCCACGGTTACAGCGATAGGCGCGCCTTGGTAACTTCGGGCTAAGTAGTTATTCGGACCCATACAGATACCTTTACCACCGTGCACATCCATAGCGTCGATAACACAAGCACGCATTTTTTCGGTTAAATGGTATTTAGTAATAGCTGAAATAACAGAAGGTTTTTCACCTAAATCAATAGCGCCAGTTGACATTGTAGTAACTGCATCCATCAAATATGCATTACCACCAATGCGAGCTAAGGCTTCTTCAACCCCTTCCATTTTACCAATAGGTAATTTAAATTGACGTCTAATATGACTATAGGCCCCTGTTGCCAGTGCTACGGTTTTAATGCCACCAGCACTATTTGAAGGGAGGGTAATTGCGCGGCCAACTGATAAACACTCTACCAACATACGCCACCCTTGACCCGCCATTTCTGGACCGCCAATAATATAATCTAAGGGGACAAAAACATCTTTGCCTTGTGTTGGTCCGTTTTGAAATGGAACATTCAATGGGAAGTGTCTGCGACCAATGGCAATGCCTTCAATATCCGTTGGAATAAGTGCACAGGTTATGCCTAATTCAACGATATCACCAAGTAAATGCTCAGGGTCTTGAAGTTTAAAGGCTAAGCCAAGTACTGTCGCAATAGGTGCTAGGGTAATGTAACGCTTGTCCCAATTAAGGCGCATGCCTAATACTTCTTTTCCTTCAAACTCACCATGACAAATAACGCCAGTATCAGGAATTGCTCCGGCATCAGAGCCCGCTTCTGGACTTGTTAAAGCAAAACATGGAATTTCGTCGCCTACCACTAAACGAGGTAAGTAATAGTCTTGTTGCTCTTTAGTTCCGTACTCTTGTAATAATTCACCAGGTCCTAACGAGTTAGGTACGCCAACAGTACTTGATAATACAGAGCTAACGCCGGTTAATTTTTGTAATACACGAGATTGCGCATAAGCTGAAAACTCTAAACCGCCATATTTTTTCTTAATGATCATCGCGAAGAATTTATTGTCTTTAAGGAACTGCCAAACTTCAGCGGGTAAATCAGCGTGTTCGTGAGTGACTTCCCAATCATTGACCATGGCACATAACTCTTCTACTGGGCCATTTAAAAAAGCTTTTTCTTCACTGCTTAAGCGTGGTTTAGGAAAGTTATGTAACTTGGTCCAGTCAGGATTACCACGAAATAAATCGGCATCAAACCACGTTGTGCCGGCATCGAGGGCTTCTTGTTCAGTGGTTGACATTTGGGGCATTATTTTTTTAAACAACGCCAATAAAGGCATACTAATAAATTGTTGTCTAACACTGTCAATATTTAAGGGGAGTGCAATAACGGCAAAGAGTAGCCAAGAGACAAAACCAATAATATCTAGAAAAGTGCCTATCACCATGAGCGCAGCAAAACTCAAAGTATATGTTGATAACGAGGAGCGAACACTGCTCATAAACCAAGTTAATGAAATTGCTACGATAAGCCAAATAATAATATCCACAAGCTTTCCTTTTTATGAGGTTAAAACGTTGTTTACGTTAATCACTATCAGTATGGGCATGTATTTAAAGGCAATTAAAGCAATTGAATTTAAATAATTTTTTAAGCAGTGATATAATCTAGTTATAGAACAAATAAAGGTCATCGCCAAGCAGTTTATTGCTTATAATGGTTTTTATTCATTTCCTCTTTTATTTCTGTCTTCATCGTGGAGTTTTTATGTGTGAATTATTAGCGATGAGCGCTAATGTACCAACGGACATTTGCTTTAGTTTTAGTGGGTTAATGCAACGTGGTGGTAATACAGGCCCTCATAGAGATGGCTGGGGTGTTACTTTTTATGAGGGTAAAGGTTGTCGTAGCTTTAAAGACCCTATGCCAAGTGCGCAATCGCCTATTGCCGAACTAGTCACAAAGTATCCGATGAAAAGTGAAGCGGTTGTTTGTCATATTAGACAGGCTAATTCGGGAGCTGTTAATTTAGAAAATACGCATCCATTTATTCGACAAATGTGGGGCAGAAACTGGACTTATGCGCATAATGGGCAATTGAAAGATTTCACAACTGAATTGCCCATTCAATTTCATTTACCTATTGGTACCACTGACAGTGAACATGCATTTTGTTGGATATTAGATCAACTACATATAACTTTTGGTGCAAAACAACCTGACTATAAAACGCTGTTTAGTTTTATTGCTAATTTAGCGTCACAAATAGACACCCTAGGTGTTGCTAATATTATTATTACCGACGGCGAGTATTTATTTGCTTATTGCTCTAATAATTTACATTGGTTAACTCGCCGTGCTCCCTTTGGTCAGGCTAGCTTAATTGATGCTGAGGTGGCGGTCGACTTTAAAAAAGAAACAACGGCCAATGATGTGGTTAGTGTTATTGCAACCCAACCGTTAACTGATGATGAAACATGGCATAAAATGTCGGCAGGGCAGTGGCAGTTATTTTGTTTGGGCGAGTTAGTTGATGGGGCATTAATTGCAGGTAAATTAACAGCAAATAAATGATAAATAACCTGAGTTCGACTTAACAAATGTTTCTCTAGCAGCTATTTTTCCTAATTTTTTCGTTAAATTTACTTGCAATAGACCAGCCATTGACGCGCAATTTTCCTTGCTTATCATATGAAAAGAAGAAAAATTATCAAGCTAGCGGTTCATAAGAATAATTTTTACTGATATTTAAATTTGTTAAATGTCTCTTGAACCGAGTTCAGGTTAAATAGTTAATCCAAAGCAAAGTGGGAAAGTTAAACAATAAGCTTTTTACTTTGCTTTGGGTACTTAAAATGAGTTTAGACATTTAAAAGTCGGTAAAGCTCCAAGCAATAAAGCGACTGATTTTTTGCCCTTGTGTCATATTAATAACTTTATAGTGTGCAACATTCGCTTTTTTCAAACTGAGTTTAAGCAAAGACAAATTATCTTTTTTAGAAACTAAGCAAGTAAACCATAATACTTGCGCTTTAAAGTGTTTGCTCTCATTGATCATTTTACGAATAAAAGCTAACTCACCACCATCACACCAAAGCTCAGCCTTTTGGCCGCCAAAGTTCAATGCTGAAGTATTTTTAGCAATAGTATTAGCGTTATTATTATTTTTTTGTTTGTTTTTTGCTAATTTCTGCCACTTCTTTACAGAGCCTTCACTTGCTTGAGCAAGTGACTTATGAAAAGGAGGGTTGCATAGCGTGACATGATAAAACTCATTGGCTTGAATAATATTGGTAAATATTTTTGAGCTATCAGATTGTAAGCGACAATCTATATTATTCATTAAATTGCTATTTTCAGCTAAGTTATTATTGGCTTGTTCAATAGAGCGTGGGTCAATATCAGAGGCTGTAAATTGCCAATCATAAACACGCTGCCCTAAAATGGGGTAAATACAGCTAGCGCCAGTGCCAATATCTAATGCCTTTATCGGTGTGTTTTTATTAAGAATATTAGCAGGAACTTTTGCTATTAAGTCATGTAAGTAATGAAGATAATCAACCCGGCCTGGAATTGGCGGACATAAATACCCGAAAGGAATATCCCAAGCGTTAATTTGGTAGTGATGCTTTAATAAAGCCAAGTTAAGTGCTTTTACCGAATTACTGTCACTAAAATCAATAGTATCTTGATTGTTATAAGGATTTTTAATTATTAACTTAGCTAGCGGTGAGTGCGATTTAACTAATGCGCTAAAATTGTAGCCGTTTTTATGTAGATTATTTTTATGCACTATAATGCTTACTTATTTTCACTAGGTTTAGTGCCAATTTTGAACAAGCCGTTACTCGTAAACTGCACAACTTGCTGACGCTTTTTACCTAATAAAATGGAGCCGTCATCCATAAAAAGAAAGTTTTTCCAGCAGCGCTTGAATACCTGCCACGTAGTTTCAATTACATTGTCTCGAGCAGAGCAATAATAAACAACCGTATTACCATCCCAGTTTAAATGTTGTTCAATTAGTTCAGGTAATGCAGGGTTATCACTATCCCAAACGCTTTCCCATTTACCTTGCTCAACCCAGTTGCTTTGATCAAAAGGCCAGTCACCTTTTTTAAAAAAGTCGGGGTGATCCGCTTGGCGACTAATAAAGGTATCCCAAAGTATATTGGCCCGTTCAGACACCATTGGCTTTATTTTAGGGAAGTCTTTTTCAATGATAGGTAAGCTCTTGTGTTTAAAAATCCAAGCATTTTTTAATTGTTCAACAGGGAAATAATTCATATTGTTGTTTTATTGGAACATTACGGGGGTATAGCCTAATTATACCCAGCAAACAGGAAATTAAAAAGCTGAGTTTACAGCTGAAGCCTTTTAGGAGAGATTAGTGCTACATAAAGTAACATTTTTGTTGAAAATGGCATGACATAATATTTATATCGATAATGGCTTCATTATCATTATAAATAACGCGTTGATTTATTAACGCTTGAGTGAATAACTATTACCTGAGAAAACTATGATTCGTACCATTTTTAATACCACATTAGCTAAAAAATCATTACTAAGCGCCGCATTATCATTGGCGTTAGTAACAACCGCTAACGCAGAGCAGTTTACTTTTGAGCAAGGTAAAAGCACTAAATCAGCGACTACCTTAGTTGTTTTTCAAGCAAAAGAGCAGCCATCGAGCGATTTGAAACACTTAATTAATGCTTCTGAGCAGCAGATTTCTAACGTGTTAAAAGTTGCTAAATTTACGGGTGAAAAAGATCAATTAGTTGAAGTGATAGCTCCTCATGGTATTGATGCAGAGCGCGTTATTATTATCGGTTTAGGTGATATGAAAAACTTACATGCGGGCGCTGTTAATAATATTGGCGCTAGTGTCGCCGCTAAGTTAGCAAAAATGGACGCAGAAAATATCTCAATATTAACTCAAGGGGTTAGTGACGATACCAGTAATGCTAGCTTTGCGGCACATTTAGCACATGGTATTAACTTACGCTCTTATCAATTTGATAAATATTTATCGAAGAAAAAGCCGGCAGAAAAACACTATCACTTATCGGTAATAGATGAGCAAAAAGCACAAATAACTTACCAAGGGCTAAGTGCTATTGAAGCTGGCGTTTTTCTAGCACGTGATCTAACTTCTGAAACTCCTACCGAAATGACGCCTGTTGATTTTGCAAATGCGGCGAAAAGCTTAACTAAACTAGGAGTTAAAGTAACCGTGCTTGAACCTAAAGAGATTGAAGCTTTGGGTATGGGCGCATTACACGCGGTTGGCCGAGGCTCGCTTGAAGGCTCTCGATTAGTTGTTGCCCATTGGCAAGGAAGCGATGAAACACCTATCGCGTTAGTCGGTAAAGGTATTACGTTCGACTCAGGTGGTTATAATATTAAAGCGGGCAGCTCTATTTCTCGTATGAAATCAGATATGGCAGGTGCTGCAGCAGTATTAGGCACGGTTAAAGCAATGGCATTACAAAAAGCTAAAGTTAATGTGGTTGCCGTTATGCCAATGGCAGCAAATATGGTCTCAGAAACATCCTTCGCACCGGGAGACGTATTAACAACGGCTGAGGGATTATCGGTTGAAGTACTCAATACTGATGCTGAAGGGCGCTTAATTCTTGCTGACGGTATGTGGTATGCGCGTGATAAATACAAAGTTAATACTATGATTGATGTTGCTACTTTAACGGGCTCAAAAGTACGTGCGTTAGGCGATCGTTACAGTGCTATTTTTACCGATGATGAACAGCTATTAACCCAGTTAACGGTATCGGGTAAAACCGTTGAAGAGCAAGTGTGGCGTTTACCTTTAGCGTATAAAGATATGCTTAAAACACCGATAGCCGATTTGAAAAATATTGGTACTTCTGGGCCGGGTGCATCAACAGCTGCAGTATTTTTACAGCACTTTGCCGGTGATACAACATGGGCGCACTTAGATATTGCGGGTAATGCATTAGCAGCAAAAGATAAAGATGTAATGCCTGCTGGTGGTACTGGCTACGGCGTACGCTTATTGAGTAACTGGTTATTAACGACACAAGTAAAGTAGTTAAAAACTTAGTTTACTGTGTTGAAAAAATGGCTGATTTTCAGCCATTTTTTATGTGGGTTTATTCCACTTTATTTGTGAATGTTTTCTTTTTGACTTTAGCAAGCCGATAAGCATCAAACATAGCAAATAGCCAAATGAATAATAAGGCATAACCTAACCAGTTATACTGTGGTGGTTGCTTAGCTAATTGTACGGTAACGGCTTGAGAAATAGCCTCAATCGTTAGCGCAATTTCGCCATTAGTTATTTGTAAGGCTACTTTTTCGCTGATACGATTTAAGGTACTGAATAAATTATATAAAAGAAAGGTAAACGCGCTAATAAAGCTCAAACCGATAAAGTATTTTTTTAAGAATACATGTCCAGAGCCAGGATACAGTAATGCTGACAATAATACGGCTTTGTGTTCTAGTTTCATAAAAGACCTTAAATAATTTTTCAGGTAAACAACTTAGATAAATACACGATAGCTTACATCAAGTAATGCTCAAAGGTATAAGTCATAAAAATATGAAAATTTAAGGGAAGTAGAAAAGCAAAAAGCCACTTTAAAAGTGGCTTTTCAAATATGGTGCGCGGTAAGTGATTCGAACACTTGACAACTCGCAAGTCAGGCGAGGACTCTACCACTGAGCTAACCGCGCACAGTATAAATTTTTTAAGAGCCTTATAGGCTTTAACGAGCGCTATGTTAGCGCCTGTCTGATTAGCTTGCAAGCGGTTTTAATCGAAATAGCTTAAATGAGTGCTTAAGTGCTTATTTAATCTACATGAAGCGCAGTTAACACTCAAAATCTATCAAACTATCAAGTTGTTAGTTACCTAAAGCTTAGCTTCGCTATTATAGTTCAAATTCTGGCGAATTATTTTTTGTTGGTGGTAGTTCATCTTTATTTTGCTCAAGGCGTTGTTGAATAACGCGCAAACGCCACGCTAATAAGACTGCAGCAGCAGTTAAACCAATAATAAAGCCAATCCAAAAACCGTAAGGTCCCATTTTAGGAACTACCCAATCAGTAATGCCTAATACTAAACCAACACCAAGACCAATTAACCAATACGAAACGAAGGTAATATATAAAATTGACTTTGTATCTTTATAACCCCTTAAGGCGCCGGCCGAAACTACTTGAATAGTATCTGAGAATTGATAAATTGTTGCGAGTAACATTAAGCTAGCGGCAAGTTCTATTACAGGTAACTCGCGACTATAAATACCGGCTATTTGCTCTCTAAATACCACGGTTAAAATAGCGGTTACACAAGCGAGTAATAAACCAAGGATCACCGAATAAAAACTGTAATCTTTGGCTTGTTGGTAGTTTTTATTTCCGATGGCATAACCGACTTTAATGGTTGTTGCCATGGCAATACTCAATGGCACCATAAACACTAAACCTGTAAAGTTTAATGCGACTTGGTGACTTGCCACTACTTGTGAGCCAAAAGGTACTAAAATAATGGCAACAATAGCAAATAAACTTACTTCAAATAATAATGATAAAGCTATGGGAATACCGAGCCCGAGGATATTTTTGATATGGGTGAAATTAGGCCAATAAAAGCGGGTAAATAAGTTAGCCTGTTTTAATATGCTTGAGCGAAAGCAATAAATCAGCATGCTGATAAACATAGCCCAATAAACGATTGCGGTAGCAATACCACAACCTGCACCACCTAAAGCTGGAGCACCTAACTTGCCATAGATAAAAATATAATTGGCAGGAATATTTACCAATAACCCGATAATACTAATAATCATGGTCGGTTTTACATATGAAAGACCTTCCGCATAATTTCTTAATACTAAATACAAACAAAAGCCAGGAGCGCCCCAAACGATATAAGCTAAATAATCTAAAATTAGCGTTTCTAAATTACCTTCTAAGCTAAACATCGGTGAAAGTAGCGGTGTGGCAACGTAGTAAAGTGCAATAAGAGATATGCCTAAAGCTAATGATATCCAAGCGGTTTGATAGGTTTGCTCAGCAACTTCAGGGTACTTATTTGCACCAGCAAGTTGAGAAACAATCGCGGCTAATGCCATGATTAAACCATAAATAGTCAATATTAATGGTAGCCAAATACTATTAGCCACCGCTACAGCGGCTAAATCTTCAGCACTGACACGCCCAGCCATAACAATGTCAACAAAGCCCATTAAGTTCTGGATCAATTGTGCAATTAAAATAGGATAAGTGAGTTTGAGTATACTTTTACTGTGCGTAAAAAAGGCAGGTAAATTCATAAAGATCTTACATAATGGAAATAACGTGAAATATTACTGTGCGTAATGATTTAATATTTTATGACTAATAACTTTATTGTATAAGTACATTATAATTAGCGCATCATAGATGAGATATACCTAGCAAACAAGCGCTAACTTGTGACTTAAGGAAGTTTATTTATACAGTATTTTTGAGTCGTTAAATTGATGTTAATCATCTGTGTCAATCGACAGTTGAATTTTTTTTCGGTATTCATCAATATGCAAATGGTAGTGAATTTCCATACAACAAGCTGGGCATTCATCATAGTAATCTTGATCGCCCGCTGAAGCATCAACAGTTGTATGTAGGTGATGACCACAATGAGGGCAACAAATACGTTTTTCACTGAGTTGATTTTGCATGTTAACCTCCATATTCCAATTGAGTTTATAAGTATAGTTAGGTCGTGCTTAATGGTAGTTTAATGCCATAATACGAGCGAGTAATGCTTTAGCTTGCTCAAGGTAAATATTACCAAAAAGGTTAGCGTGATTGAGAATATGATAAAAATTGTAAACTAGCTTTCTTTGCTCATAACCATCATCTAAAGGATATTCTGCTTCATAACCATGGTAAAAATCGTTAGGAAAGTGTCCAAAAAGTTCAGTCATAGCGATATCAACTTCTCTATCACCATAATAACAAGCAGGGTCAAATAACATCGCCTGTTTATGTGTGAACCCTGTATTGCCTTGCCATAAATCGCCATGTACTAAACAAGGGGTTGCATGATAACAACGTAATATTTGATGGCAAACCTTGGCAATATGGTCAATATCGCCCAGTAGAATTGAACGCTCAGAGAGCAATTGTAATTGCCAAGCAATGCGTTGTTCAGCAAAAAATGAATGCCAATGCTTGCCCCAGTGATTAGGCTGTATAGTGTCGCCAATAAAGTTATCGTGTTGCCAGCCAAATTGATTATGTCGTGTTTCATAATGCATTTGTGCAAGCTGCTGCCCTAATTGGTACCATAGTACAGGTTTAGCTTTGCTAAAATTAATGTAATCGAGTACTAGAAAGCTTTTATCTAAGGTGGTGCCTATTGAGGCAACATGGGGGCAGGCTATGTGGGTAAGCTTACTTATTTGCCTTAAAGAATAAGCTTCAGCTTGAAAGTTAACTAAACACTCTTTTTTATTCAGTTTAATAAAGTAACTACGTTGTCCATCACTTACTTTAAAAGATAAATTAAGCGGTTGTTCGTTACTGTCCAATAAAGTATTTGTTAACGAGCAAGCACTAACTGCCTGCTTTTCAACAATATGAAAGCGTTTACCTGTTTCAGTGCTAATGGCTTGTTCAATACTCTGCCACATAGACACCTCCAAAGCTTGTTTAACACCTTTTAGAGTATAGTCGCTTTCTGTCAGAGTGCCTTAGCTGAGCGGTTATTCATCATCAATTTTTAAATATTTAATTTTTCCTTCAATACCATCCCATTGCTTTGCGTCTTTAGGTGGCTCCTTTACTTCAGTAATACGTGGCCAGTGTTGAGATAACTCCGCATTAAGTTCAATAAACTCTTTTTGATGTTCAGGTACTTCATCTTCTTGGAAAATAGCGCCAGCAGGGCACTCTACTGGGCACAAATCACAATCAATACAATCATTTGGATTTATAGCTAAAAAATTAGGGCCTTCATAAAATGCGTCGGCGGGGCAAACGGCGACACAATCCGTGTATTTACATAAAATACAATTATCAGTAACTACAAAAGCCATGGTTTTTTCTCAAAAGCAAATTAAAGGTTTTACAAGGTTAGAGCGGTAGATCATACCTTTGTTTCTCACAATTTCAATCTCTTGTTTCTAAAATGCCTCGGGATAGGTAAAATAGCGAAAATTACTTCCGTCCCAGCTGGATTTCAAAAGAAATGATTCGTTTAACCAATATAAAACTAGCCCTTGACCATCAAGCGCACGAACTTCAACAAGCTATTTTAAGTAAACTCTCAATTGATGAAGCGCAACTAGTTAACTTTTCTGTATTTAAACGTGGTTACGATGCCAGAAAAAAAAGTAATATTTTTTTAATTTACACTGTAGATGTTGATACCACTGAAAATGAACAGCTATTAGTGAAGTTTCAGCAAGATAACCAAGTCAAGGAAACGCCAGATATGGCGTATAAATTTGTTGGACAGGCTCCTGAAAATATAACCGAACGACCGGTTGTGATTGGTATGGGACCATGTGGTTTATTTGTTGGTTTAGTGTTAGCGCAAATGGGCTTTAAACCGATTATTTTAGAACGCGGTAAAGAAGTTAGAGAGCGAACTAAAGATACGTTCGGTTTTTGGCGTAAAAAAATATTAAATACTGAGTCTAATGTACAATTTGGCGAGGGCGGTGCAGGCACTTTTTCTGATGGGAAACTTTATAGTCAAGTAAAAGACCCTAAGCACTATAGCCGTAAAGTGTTACATGAATTTGTTGAAGCTGGCGCACCGGATGAAATTTTATATGTCAGTAAACCCCACATAGGTACGTTTAAATTAGTCACTATGGTTGAGCAAATGCGCGCAAAGATATTTGAACTTGGCGGTGAAGTTCGCTTTAGTGAGCGGGTAGAGAAAATTCACTTTGATGACAACACAAGTTCTGCAATCTCCACAGAAGGTGTTACTCCCGAATTAGCAGGCTATCAGCAAAAACAAGTAACGGGTTTAACATTAGCTAGTGGCGAGGAAATAAAAACTCGTCATATTGCTTTAGCTATTGGTCATAGCGCACGTGACACCTTTAAAATGCTTTTTGATGAAGGTATTTTTATAAAAGCTAAACCTTTCTCGGTAGGGTTTAGAATTGAACATGAACAATCAGTTATTGACGATGCTCGTTTTGGTGAAAATGCTGGTAACGAAATCTTAGGGGCTGCAGATTATAAACTAGTACATCACTGTAGTAATGGCCGCTCAGTGTATAGTTTTTGTATGTGCCCTGGGGGGACTGTGGTTGCGGCAGCTTCTGAAGAAGGGCGTTTAGTGACTAATGGCATGAGCCAGTATTCACGCCATGAACGTAACGCCAATAGTGCTATTGTGGTTGGTATTGACCCGAGTGACTTTACTCAAGGGGAATACGGCGCACAAACAGATTCAGTATTAGCAGGTATAGAATTTCAACGTAACTTAGAAGAAAAAGCCTTCCGTTTAGGAGGTGATAGCTACGATGCACCTGTGCAGTTAGTTGGTGATTTTCTTGCCAATAGAAAAAGTGGTGAACACGGAAGTGTTGCGCCATCGTATAAACCAGGCGTTACTTATTGTGATTTAAGTGAAGCGTTACCGCCTTATGCGGTGGCTGCTATTAGAGAAGCATTGCCAGCTTTTGAGCGAAAAATTAAAGGCTTTTCAATGAATGATGCCACATTAACAGCAGTAGAAACGCGAACTTCTTCGCCCATTCAAATAACGCGCGACAAAGAAACACTAGAAAGCCTTAATGCTAAGGGCTTATATCCTGCAGGCGAGGGCGCAGGTTATGCTGGCGGTATTTTATCTGCAGGGATTGATGGCATTAAAGTGGCTGAAGCTATGGCGTTATCAATGTTAGCGAGTAAGTAAGCTACGAAACAGGAAATGAAAAGGTAGCTCTTTATTGATACCTTTTCATTTTACTGTGAATTTATCCCATTTATATAAACAGCATAAGAGTTAGCTAAATAAATATTATTTTAGCTCCTTAATATTAGAGATTTTTTTGCTTTGCCAATGTGAGTGGGGTAATTGCTGTTGTAAGGCATGCATGCTTTTCCAAATTGATTTCAGCGCCATATGGTTTGCTAACCATGTCGGCGCATTACCGCCGCCATCGGCAATCACCGTATATTCAATAGCTATTCGTAGCGAGCCACCTTGCAGTTTAGGTGTTAACTTCCAATGAGCGTGATGAATGGTGACAATAAAAAAATCGTCAATGCTTTCGTCAAGAGCCGTGGTTAAATTCTCAGGAGGAGCAAGTTGTGTCACCGACATATCAACGCTGAGATCATCATTTTGCCAAAAGCGAGAATGCAACAATAGTAGTCGCGGTTTTAATGGCCATATTTTTGAGAAAGTCACGAAAAAACTTTGCTCACTTGCTGATGCGTGAGTAAGTATTTTACTTTCTTGTGCGCCTTTTAACCAATTGGGCGTATTATCAACATCTTGAAGAAATAATAAAAAACCGGCAAGGCTTGATTCAACGCTGAGTTTTGCTTGTATTTCAATTAAACCAGCGGCACTTTGCTGCGTTGGCAGTTGAGCATCTCTATAGCTGACACTTAAATGCCTATTATCTTCCCATACAGTCCAAGGCATATTGCTTGCGTGACAACTAAAGTGAGAGGTAAGTACAATAAATAGGAAAAAGATAAGTTTCATGAGATAAAATGTTGCCATTCAATAATGATTGGTTATAGCTATAGCCACTTCAAAAGGCCGCCATAGTAGATTTTTTTATTATATTTTACAATGTTATCTTGTACATAAGTTAGTGCCAAACGATGATTTTTATCGTCATTACTTTGTTTTAATTTGGCTTGTAAATTAACGTTTAAAGCTTCTTTAGCGTGAGATGACATAAATTCTCAATGAAAGCCCTTGTTTAAAAAGCGCAAGGCTTTTACAATCCCTATCCAAATAACATATAAAAGGAGCTTTTGCTCTTTTTTATGTTTTAATGCCGAAAAATGCTAATAAAATGAAGTATTAGCTACTACTTTTAAATTAATTTTCAAGCGACGCTTGGTATGCGCCGCCACTGATAAGGAAAAATTATGCCTGTAATAACTCTCCCCGATGGTTCTCAACGCTCATTTGAGCAAGCTGTTTCTGTAATGGATGTTGCCCTTGATATTGGTCCTGGTCTTGCTAAAGCAACTATTGCTGGCCGTATTAATGGTGACTTAGTTGATGCGTGTGAGCTGATTGAAGCTGATGCAAACTTACAACTTATCACCAGCAAAGATAGCGAAGGTCTTGAAATTATTCGTCATTCATGTGCCCACTTATTAGGTCATGCTATTAAACAGTTATATCCAAACGTTAAAATGGCGATTGGACCTACGATTGATAATGGCTTTTATTATGACATCGATCTTGAAGAATCAATTACCGAAGACGATTTAGCTAAGCTTGAAAAGCGTATGACTGAATTAGCGCGTACGGGTTATGAAGTCGTTAAAAAAACAGGTTCATGGCAAGATGCCTACGATGCATTTACAGCACGTGGCGAAACTTATAAATTACAAATTCTTGATGAAAATATTGAGAAAACAGACACTCCTGCTTTATATCATCATGAAGAATATATTGATATGTGTCGCGGCCCTCATGTACCAAGTATGCGCCACTGCCATCATTTTAAATTAATGAAAGTTGCAGGCGCCTACTGGCGTGGTAATTCAGACAATAAAATGTTGCAACGTATTTACGGCACAGCATGGGCTGATAAAAAACAACTTAAAGCTTATATCGTACGCTTAGCTGAAGCTGAAAAGCGTGATCACCGTAAAATTGGTAAAACGCTAGATCTATTCCATTGGCAAGAAGAAGCGCCAGGCATGGTATTTTGGCATAACGATGGTTGGACTATTTACACCGAACTAGAAAAATTTGTTCGTGAAAAACTACGTTCATACGATTATGACGAAGTAAAAGCGCCAATGATGATGGACAGAAGCCTTTGGGAAAAATCAGGTCACTGGGATAAATATGCTGATGGCATGTTTACCACTGAGTCTGAAAAACGCGAATACGCTATTAAACCGATGAACTGTCCAGGGCACGTACAAATCTTTAACCAAGGCTTAAAATCGTACCGTGATTTACCATTACGTATTGCTGAGTTTGGTTGTTGTCATCGTAACGAGCCGTCAGGTTCACTACATGGCTTAATGCGTGTTCGTGGTTTTACTCAAGATGATGCGCATATTTTCTGTATGGAGTCACAAGTTCAAGCAGAAGTGACTAAATGTATTGAAATGGTTTACGACGTTTATGGCTCATTTGGTTTTGAAGATATTGTTGTAAAACTTTCTACTCGACCAGAAAACCGTATTGGTAGTGATGAAATTTGGGATAAAGCCGAAGCTGGTTTAGCGCAAGCATTAACTGATAGTAATATTCAGTTTGAATATTTGCCAGGCGAAGGTGCCTTTTACGGGCCAAAAATTGAGTTTACCTTAATGGATTGTTTAGGCCGAGCTTGGCAATGTGGCACAGTGCAACTTGATTTTGCTTTGCCAGAGCGTTTAGGTGCAACTTATGTTGGTGAAGACAACGAAAGATACACACCGGTAATGATTCATCGCGCTATTTTAGGATCATTAGAACGCTTTATTGGCATTTTGATTGAAGAATATTCGGGTAAATTCCCAACGTGGTTGTCGCCAACTCAAGTCACAATTATGAATATTACCGATAAACAAGGTCAATATTGTGAAAAAATTGTTAAAAAACTAAAAGAAAATGGCTTTAGAGCAAAACTAGACTTGAGAAATGAGAAAATAGGCTTTAAAATCCGCGAGCACACTTTGAAGCGAGTTCCTTATTTATTAGTTGTAGGTGATAAAGAAATGGAAGCAGGTGAAATTGCTGTTCGTACTCGAGGTGGTGAAGATTTAGGAAAAATGTCGATTGATGACTTTATTACAAAATTATCAGGTGAAGTAAATAGTCGCCAAAGTGATAGTTTAGCGTAAAAAAATATGCATTAACGGACACCCAACATGGTTAATTATTATGACGAATAATCTAGATGCTAATTAACCAATATTTTATTGTGAAATATAGTATAATCAACGTCGCTTTAATTAAGCACAGTACTAACAGAATAAAATAATACTTATAAGATAAAAAAAGTTCTTTGGAGGAACATGGCTATTAAAGGTGGACAACGAGGCGGACGTAAAGAGCCAGCTCATCGTTTAAATGAGTTAATTACTGATATACCAGGCGACGAAATTCGTTTAATTAAATTTGACGGAGAGCCAGGTGGCATCGTTACATTAAATGAAGCAATGGATCAGGCTGAAGAAGCGGGCGTAGATCTTGTTGAAATTAGCCCTACGGCTAAACCACCGGTTTGTCGTGTCATGGATTACGGCAAGTTTATCTATGAAAAAGCTAAAGAACAAAAAGAACAACGTAAAAATCAGAAACAAATTCAGGTTAAGGAAATTAAATTCCGTCCTGGTACAGATGAAGGCGATTATCAGGTAAAACTACGCAACCTGAAACGCTTTTTAGAAGGCGGCGACAAGGTCAAGGTTACTTTACGTTTCCGTGGCCGTGAAATGGCGCACCAAGAGCTTGGTTTAGCTTTACTAACTCGCGTTAAAAACGATTTAGAAGAGTTAACTGTGCTTGAGTTCTTCCCGCGTCGTGCGGAAGGACGTCAAATGGTGATGGTCTTAGCCCCTAAAAATAGATAAAACTTGGTCTGAAAGTAATAAAGTATCTTCGGATACTTTATTCACCAACTTTATCTTTACGCTGGTAGTAAAGGCTTGCAAGTAAAGTAATATTTATTACTTTCGCCCTCGCTACTTAATATTTGGCATATACCTACGGGTATAAATGCGGAGTTATTCACATGCCTAAAATGAAAACCAATAAAGGTGCTGCAAAGCGCTTTAAAAAAACAGCTTCTGGCTATAAGTTCAAACAAGCTGGCCTTCGTCATATCTTGACTAAGCGTCGTACTAAAGTTAAGCGTCATCTTCGTGCTAAATGCATGATCGCCGCATCTGACATTAAGTCAGTTAAAAAACTTTTACGTCACGGTTAATTAGGAGATATAGAAAATGGCTAGAGTAAAACGTGGTGTACAAGCTCGTGCACGTCACAAAAAGGTTCTAAAGCAAGCTAAAGGTTATTACGGTGCACGTAGTCGTGTTTATCGTGTTGCTTTCCAAGCAGTAACTAAAGCAGCTCAATACGCTTACCGCGATCGTCGTCAACGTAAACGTCAATTCCGCCAGCTTTGGATCGCTCGTATTAACGCAGCAGCTCGTCAAAATGGTTTATCTTACAGCCGTTTCATTAATGGTCTTAAAAAGGCTTCTATTGAAATCGATCGTAAGATCCTAGCTGACATCGCAGTATACGATAAAGCAGCATTCACTTTCTTAGTTGAAAAAGCGCAAGCTTCTTTAGCTGCTTAAGACAGAATGTAAGCTGTAAAGCTTGAATAAAAGGACGCTTATTGCGTCCTTTTCTTTTTGCTTATTTTTATTTTATATTTGACGCTAAATAGAAAATAAAAATGAGTAACTTCAATAATACTTATGGGCGTTATTGAACTCGATATCAACACACGGTGAATTGGTATAATAGTTAATGCAAAAAGTCATCGTTTTTTCTTTAACGTGTATTATCAATTTAGTCAGTCATTTAAGTTATTAAAGTAAACAGTTAGTTTAATTGAGAGAAAAATCATGAGTCTTAGCGACAAAGTTCTTGCGGTGAATAACGACCTGCCAATTCGTACCGATGCGCCAGTTCACAGTGGTAAAGTTCGTTCTGTTTATTGGTTAACCCAAGCCGATAGCAAACGCCTTATTGAAGAGAAGGGCTACAACGTACCTAGCGACACTGCATTAGCCATTATGGTTATTAGCGATAGAATATCTGCTTTCGATTGTATTTGGCATGGTGAAGGTGGTATGAAAGGTGTTCCTGGCAAAGGTGCAGCATTGAATGCTATTTCAAACCATTGGTTTAAACTGTTTAAAGAGCAGGGACTAGCTGATAGCCATATTCTTGATATTCCTCATCCTTTCGTCTGGATAGTGCAAAAAGCACAACCAGTAATGATTGAAGCAATTTGCCGTCAATATATTACGGGCTCTATGTGGCGTAGTTATGCTAAAGGTGAGCGAGAGTTTTGTGGTATTAATTTACCTGAAGGGCTAACGAAAGATAGTAAGTTACCAACATTATTACAAACACCATCAACCAAAGGTATTTTAAAGGGCATTCCAGGTGTTCCTGAGGCGGATGATGTTAATATTACGCGTAAGAACATTGAAGATAACTTCAGTGCTTTTAACTTTAAATCGGTAGATGATATTGGTTTATATGAGAAGTTACTAACTCAAGGTTTTGATGTTATTGCTTCTGCATTAGCTGAGCTTGATCAAATATTTATTGATACAAAATTTGAGTTTGGTTATGTAAAAGATAAGGCGGGTAACGATAAGCTGATTTATATGGATGAAGTTGGTACGCCAGATTCATCACGTATATGGGACGGCGAAGAATACCGAGCAGGTAACGTCGTTGAAAACTCAAAAGAAGGTTTTAGGCAGCTATTATTAAACCATTTCCCAGATCCTGATATCTTACTAAATAAAGATCGTATGGCTGAGCGTGAAGCATTAGCACGCGATAATGCACTACCTGTCGATGTACTAATGAATGTATCTAAAACTTACATTGATATTGCAGAAAAAGTGACTGGGCAAAAAATAGTACTTTCTGATAACCCAAAAGCCGAAATTGTTGATATTTTACGTCAGCAATACCAGCTAATTGATTAAGCTATATTACTGAAGACATATGGCTTAAATAATATGGTTTAAGCCATTCTTTCGCTTAAAAGTGAACACAAAAAATGGCAATGATTGTAATATCATTGCCATTTTTTTTAGAATTTATTATTTACTCATTGGCTGAGTACAGGCTACTTTTTGCCACCATTTGTCAGTATTTCTCTTGCCATTTCATCAGCAATAACGCCCGTAGGTGAGTTGCTCAATTCAGCTTTTTGATAAATATCTAGTAAAGTATGATAAATTTCATGTACTTTTTTAGTCGACTTATCAGCATCATAATTATCTTCGAATGAGACATTAATGATACCGCCAGCATTAATAACATAATCTGGGGCATATAAAATCCCTTTTGTTAATAACATATGATCATGCGCAGGTGTTGCAAGTTGATTATTTGCACAACCTGCGATAATTTTTACTTTTAATCGGTTAAGGCTATCGTCATTAATTGTAGCGCCTAGAGCACAAGGGGCGTAAATATCAGCATCCTGATCGTAAATTTCATCTAAGTTGACAATCGTTGCGCCAAATTCATTTGCGGCTTTATCTAAAGCAAGCTTATTGATGTCGGTAATAATTAATTTAGCACCTGCATTATGTAGATGCTCACATAATGAATAGCCAACGCTACCTAAACCTTGCACGGCAACAGTTAAGCCAGTTAAATCATCACGCTTCAACTTGTGTTTTACGGAAGCTTTAATGCCTAAGAAAGTACCAAGGGCAGTAAAAGGTGCTGGGTTACCACTTTTACCCTCGGTTCCAGTAACAAAAGGCGTTACGGTGTTAGTTATTGCAATATCTTGTGTGGTGATATTAACGTCTTCTGCACTTAAGTAACGGCCATTTAAGTTGTTCAATGCCTGACCAAAGGCTTTGAATAATCCCTCAGATTTTAAGGTTTTAGCATCGCCAATAATAACAGATTTACCGCCGCCCATAGTCAAGCCAGCCATTGCATTCTTATAGGTCATGCCTTTTGATAATCTCAACACATCTATTAAAGCGTCTTCATCATTAGCATAATCCCACATGCGACATCCGCCAACAGCAGCGCCAAGTGCCGTACTGTGTACTGCGATAATTGCTTTTAAACCACTGGCCTCATCGCTACAAAAAACAACTTGTTCATGATCATCGAAGTCAGGTAAATCAAAGAATGCCATTGACATATATCTCCATAGCCACGCTAGAAAAGGCTTGTAAATTGTGTTGTAATTAATGAAATGCACCATAGCACTTAGCTTTTTTATAGACTAGCTAGGGTAGATAATTAACCCGAAGATTAAATGAGTTAAAGTGTTAAGTTAAAGCTACAGCAAGTGCTATGAACGGTTTATGTAACTATGGTCTGAGTTCAGATAATATTATTTCTTAAGGTATGAAACTAATGACACAAGAAGTCGCAATGACAACACAAGAGCAGCAGCAATGGATTAAAGAACAGTATCAAGTTGCGACCAAATACTTAGCTGAGAAAGGGTTGGTAACGCAAAGTGTTACTGCAGAGGAAAGCCGTTACTTAACCCCTATGATTGCTATTTGGAAGTTAACAGTAACAGGTGGTAGTAAATATTGGGTTATTTGTGGTGACTTGCCTACGGATCATAGCTCTATTGATGTCGCTACCACAGCAAGAGATGCCTTGAAACACTTTTCATTAAAGTGGCAAGTACAAGCTGAAAATTTATTACAGTCGGATAATAATGCTCAAAAAGATTTTGCTGGTTTCTTAATTAGTAGAGCAGAGGGGTTGTATCAGGTGTGTGACAACGAAAACTTATGGCAAGCTTAGATGATAAATTTTAAACAGATTTTATTCTGTGTTAACTATTAGTGGTTAAGGTAATACTTAGCGCTATCAATATTTTTTAATGCTTCATTTATTGAGCATGCCATACGTTGTTTTGGCATGCCAGCTTCCATATAAACAGAGCCTATAGGGTAAAACTCGTGCTCAGTAAAGTAGCTTACTTTATCTAATGGACTTGAAATAAAAACTTCCTTTAATGATAACTCTTTAGCGATACTAAATAAGCCTTTCATAATAAACTTATCAACTTTTTTGCTTCGGTAACCAATGACGACGGCTATTCTGCTTATTTCTCCTTGGGGGGATATTCTGCCGGTTGCAATAGGCTCTTGGTTTTGATCGTCACAGACAAGCATGTGATATGCAGTGCGATCACCATTATCAAACTCTATTTTTTTGGGTATACGCCTCTCACAGACAAACACTTTTTCACGAATACTCTTTAGCAGTGGGGCCGCTTGTTGCCATTGTACTCGACTAATACTGTAAGACATTGTTACCTCTAGGTGTGTGATAACGTAAAATAGTTAGTGTTAGGTAGGTGTGCGCTTGTTATTACTGACCGAATATTAAGAGCCCCTAATAATTTAACATTAGTTAATGATTTGAGATTAATCAAACGAGAAGGGAGTGAAAATGCGAACTTTTAGGCTCTTTTCTTTAACGAACGAGACAAAAAAAGAAGGCCGAAGCCTTCTTTTTTATTGATTTTTAATAGCTTAGCTATTTTAATTCATCAATAAAGTCTACCGCACGACCAATATAACCGCCAGGTGTTAATAAGCATAATTCAGCTTTAACCGCTTCTGGAAGCTCTAAGTTGTTAATAAATTCACGCATAGAGTCAGCATTGACACGTTTACCACGTGTCAGCTCTTTAAGCTTCTCATAAGGCTTTTCAATACCGTAGCGGCGCATAACTGTTTGTACAGGCTCAGCCAATACTTCCCAGTTGTGATCAAGCTCATGTGCTAGGTTTGCTTCATTAACTTCTAACTTACTAATACCTTTTAATGTGGCCTGATAAGCAATTAGCGCGTGCGCAAAACCGACACCTAAGTTACGTAAAACAGTCGAGTCAGTTAAATCACGTTGCCAGCGAGAAATTGGTAGTTTTTGTGCTAAATGACTAAAGAGTGCGTTAGCAATACCTAAATTACCCTCTGAGTTTTCAAAATCAATCGGGTTAACTTTATGCGGCATCGTTGACGAGCCAATTTCACCTGCAATCGTTTTTTGTTTGAAGTGACCAAGGGCAATGTAGCCCCAGATATCGCGGTCAAAATCAATTAAAATGGTGTTGAAGCGCGCGACGGCATCAAATAACTCGGCAATATAATCATGCGGTTCAATTTGTGTTGTAAACGCATTCCAAGTTAAGCCTAAAGAGCTAACAAATTCATCAGCAAAACCATGCCAGTTAACTTCAGGATAGGCACTTAAGTGAGCGTTGTAGTTACCTACTGCACCGTTAATTTTACCCAGTAATTCAATGTTGGCAATTTGCTCACGTTGACGTTGTAAACGAACATAAACGTTAGCCATTTCCTTACCTAAAGTACTTGGTGAAGCGGGTTGACCATGAGTACGACACATCATCGGGATGGCTTTATACTCAATCGCTAAGCTTTTAATGCTCGCTAAAATTTCATCGATGGCTGGTAACAACACTTGCTCACGGCATTCTTTCAACATTAAACCGTGTGAAAGGTTATTAATATCCTCAGAAGTACAAGCAAAGTGTATAAACTCAGTTACTGCATTTAATTCTGCATTATCAGCAATTTTTTCTTTAAGGAAATACTCAACGGCTTTTACATCGTGGTTAGTCGTTGCTTCAATTGTTTTTATACGAAGTGCATCTTGCTCTGAAAAATCATCAACAATAGCATTTAATACCTTGTTTGCCGCATCACTAAACGCTGGAACTTCGTTGATTTCGTTAGTATTGCTTATCTTTTGTAACCAGCGTACTTCAACGGTTACGCGATATTTGGTTAAACCAAACTCACTAAAAATAGGACGCAATGCGCTTGCTTTGCTGCCGTATCGACCATCAACGGGTGAAATAGCAGTTAATGCTGAAAGTTCCATAATGTTTTCCTAAAGTTATATATTAAATATGTTAATAGAGTTAAATTTTTACTTTAATTTTCGCTAAACCTGTTTCACTCAACTTGTTTAAGTAAGGCTTGGGCGGTATTCACCATTTTTTTACGGCTAAAAAGTACTTGTCTTCTTTTGCCACCTACTTGACGCCATAACACCGCAGCTCTGATACCGGCAAGTAATAACGCCCTAATTTTGTATTGGTTAACGGTTTGCTTCAATATTTCTGGTTCGCCGGTCACTTGGATTTTTTGACCCAATGGGCTGATAACATCACTGTAAATGCTAGCAAAACTTGCAATTAACGTTTCACTGGTTAAGTCATAATGCGCTAATTGGCGTTTGGTTGCATCAATCCGTTCACCTAAGTTATTGAGCTGCTTAGGCTGCTTCGCTAGGCGCCTTTCTAAATTGATAAGACTGATAACATAGCGTGTAAATTCAGGATCTTTTGGACTGTTTTGGGTGTCATTACTTAAATGTGTTATTAATAGCGATAAGCCTTTTTTAACATTATGTAAGTCATTACCATATACCGCCAAGGTGTTTTCAGGTGATGTTTCAATCAAGCTTTGTAATAACACACTAAAATCTTCGTCTGAAATAAGCCCTTTTTTAGACACTTGTTGCACATGGTAAGCAACTTGGCAAATTACAGCAAAAGTAATAATTTTATCGTTCATGTTTTCTCAATATTAATTTCAGCATTAGCTTAAGATAAAACTTGCTCGGTAAGTTGTCTGGAAGTCGTTCATGCTAAACTCAAAATAGTCAGTAAACGAGGCACCGAGCCAGTTCTTTAAATCATCCCATATCAACGATGTTAACGAATGAGTGTATTGATGATGCCGCCACCTAAGCAGACATCACCTTGATAAAAAACAACTGACTGCCCAGGGGTTACTGAGCTTTGCTGTTCTTCAAAGTCTATTTGGTATTCATCATTGGCTAACGGAGTGACTGTACATGCCACATCTTCTTGTCTGTAACGCGTTTTCACCGTACATTTAATGCTACTTTTTAGCGGTGTACGATTAACCCAGTCGAGTTGATTGGCGATTAAACCTTTTGAAAAAAGACGCGGGTGATTATGTCCTTGACCGACAATTAAGACATTACGCAATAAATCTTTTTCAACCACGTACCAAGGCGCTTCGCCAGCGTTTGCTAAACCGCCAATACGTAAACCTTTGCGCTGTCCTAGCGTGTGATACATCAAACCATCATGATGACCTATTGCTTCACCTTCTGCGGACTCAATAATACCGGGTTTTGCTGGTAAGTATTGACCAAGAAAGTCTTTGAATTTTCGTTCACCAATAAAACAAATGCCAGTACTGTCTTTTTTATTGTGTGTCACTAAACCTGCTTGCTCTGCAATAGCTCTGACTTCAGGCTTTTCAATATGACCCACAGGGAATAACGTTTGCGCAATTTGTGCTTCGTTTAAGGTATATAAAAAATAGCTTTGATCTTTATTATTATCGAGCCCGCGAATCATTAGCCATTGGTTATCACGAAACTCGCGTTGTACATAATGACCGGTGGCGATGTAATCAGCACCTAAATCTTCACAAGCAAACTCTAAAAAGGCTTTAAACTTGATTTCTTTATTACACATAATATCGGGGTTTGGTGTTCTTCCTGCTTTATATTCAGCTAAGAAATACTCAAAAACATTGTCCCAATATTCGGTTGCGAAATTGATGGTGTGTAATTTAATACCTAGTTTGTCGCATATTGCTTGTGCATCTTTAAGATCGTCTGCAGCAGCGCAATACTCGTCCGTGTCGTCTTCTTCCCAGTTTTTCATGAACAAGCCTTCAACTTGGTAACCCTGTTGTTGCAGTAGGTAAGCTGAAACGGAAGAGTCGACACCACCGGACATACCAACAATGACTTTGATTTGCTCAGGTGATTTACTGTTTTCTGCGGTTAAGGTGCTTGTTTTGCTCATAAATTACTAATTTCTGGTTGTGTTTTATTTATGTGAAAAGAACATAATTAAGTGTATAAAAGATAAATAAAAGTAAACGAAAACGAAATACTCAACGCTTTATTAACACTTGTTGTTAATAAAAGGCGCGAAATTATAGCATGCTGTTAGCTTAGGATATAGGTCAAAGCATCGATTTTAAATGGGATAATAAAATTTTATTACCGGACAAGTAATCTTCAATACATTCAAGTACCATAGAGCTTCTGAGCTCAAAGGTTTTCGCTTTAATTTCAGCAAGTGATAACCAGTGGGTCGCAGTAATATCAGTATCGTTGGCTTTGCCTTTTAAGTAACTTGTTAATTCGATAACAAAACAAAACCTTAAGAAGTAAAGGTCGACATCTTGGCGATAGAGATAATATATGCCTGATAAATAATCTGGGGATAAGCTCAACCCGGTTTCTTCTAACACTTCTCGTTTAATGGCTTCAATTAAATTTTCACCTTTTTCAAGATGGCCGGCAGGTTGGTTATAAACGGTTTTTCCTTGTTCAATTTCTTCGACTAATAAAAATTTGCCCTGATGGTGGATAATTGCGGCGACAGTCGTATTGGGCTTAAATTGCTGTTCGCCATGGTGGTTCGTTGTCACTCCTTGCTTAAGATTCAAGTCGATACTCCCCATTAGCAATGTTTTCGATATTCCATTGACCTATGCTATAGCGAATTAGTCTCAGTGTAGGATAACCGATATTTGCGGTCATTCGTCTTACCTGGCGATTCTTCCCTTCGGTTATTGTTATTGCTAACCACGTTGTTGGGATAGCGGCTCGCTCCCTGATAGGAGGAGTGCGAGCCCATATGTTGGGAGCAGGCATTAACTTAACTTTGGCTGGCTTAGTTAGCCCATCTTTAAGTTCGACCCCATGACGTAATTTGTCAAGATCACTCTCTTGCGGTGCCCCTTCAACTTGGACCCAGTAAGTCTTTTCAGTTTTTTTACTTGGGTTGGCTATTTGGTGCTGTAATTGTCCATCATTGGTTAATACTAATAAACCTTCACTGTCTCTATCTAATCTTCCTGCTGCATAAACGCCTTCAATATTAATGTAATCTTTCAGTGTTCGACGCTGCTGCTCGTCAGTAAATTGGCACAATACATCAAATGGTTTATTGAATAGGACAATTTTTCGATCGCCTATTAGTGGCTTCGCCTTGGTTTTAGGTTTTGTCTTATGTCTTGTATAGCCGTTGTTTTTCTTCATTTTGGTGATGGGTTCCGAGAAAATAAATTATTCAAGCGCTTGCTAGGCTATTTTAATACGCTTTGAATTACTATACTATGCGTGCGCAAATAAATTTTATGCTTGGGTGAATATTAATTACTTTTTAGTGCATCTTTATGCATTTCATCTTGGCTTTTAGCTAAATTACAGTAGGAAACTCAATGAGCACTGATAACTCTAAAATCATTTATACTATTACCGATGAAGCGCCAGCATTAGCGACGTATTCTTTATTGCCAATTATTCAAGCTTATACTGCTTCTTCAGGCATTAATGTTGAAACACGTGACATTTCTCTTGCCGGTCGTATTCTAGCTAATTTTCCTCAATACTTAACGCCAGAACAGCGCATTGATGATGCGTTAGCTGAACTAGGTGAGTTAGCGAAAACACCAGAAGCAAATATTATTAAATTACCAAATATCTCAGCTTCAATCCCTCAGTTAGAAGCCGCGATTAAAGAATTACAAGCAAAAGGATACAAGCTACCGAATTACCCTGCAGAGCCTAAAACTGATGAAGAAAAAGCCATTAAGGCGAGCTATGCTAAAGTATTAGGTTCAGCGGTAAACCCTGTTTTACGTGAAGGTAATTCAGACCGTCGCGCGCCAGGTTCTGTTAAACAGTATGCACGCAATAATCCACACTCAATGGGTGCTTGGTCTAAAACGTCTAAATCGCATGTTGCACACATGTCTTCAGGTGATTTTTATGGTAGCGAAAAGTCAGTTACGATTGACGGTGCTACGTCGGTAAATATTGAGTTTGTTGGCGAAAATGGCGATGTTAATGTTTTAAAATCTGACTTACCTTTATTAGATAAAGAGATCATTGATGCATCAGTAATGAGCAAATCTGCATTAGTTGAGTTCTTTGAAACAGAAATTAACAAAGCAAAAGAAGAAGACGTATTGTTGTCGTTGCATTTAAAAGCAACCATGATGAAAGTCTCTGACCCTATTATGTTTGGTCACGCAGTTAAAGTTTTCTATAAAGATGTTTTTGCTAAGCATGCGGCTACATTTGAAGCATTAGGTGTTGATGCTGATAACGGTATTGGCGATGTTTATGCGAAAATTGCTAACTTACCAGCGGATCAAAAAGCTGAAATTGAAGCAGATTTACAAGCAGTTTATGCAAGCCGTCCAGAAATGGCGATGGTCGACTCAGATAAAGGTATTACTAACTTACACGTTCCAAGTGATGTCATTATTGATGCATCAATGCCGGCAGCACTTCGTGCTTCAGGGCAAATGTGGGGACCTGATGGTAAGCAAAAAGATACTAAGTTTATGATCCCTGATCGTAACTACGCAGGTGTATTTTCTGCTGTTGTTGATTTTTGTCGTGAAAATGGGGCATTTAACCCAACAACAATGGGCACGGTACCAAACGTTGGTTTAATGGCACAAAAAGCTGAAGAATACGGATCGCATGATAAAACATTCACCATGACTGGTGCTGGTGTTGTTCGTGTAGTGAATACTCAAGGTGAAACCTTAATTGAGCAAACTGTTGCTCAAGGTGACATCTTCAGAATGTGTCAAGTTAAAGACGCGCCAATTCAAGACTGGGTTAAATTAGCAGTAACTCGTGCTAAAGCCACTAATGTTCCTGCTATTTTTTGGTTAGATGAAAATCGTGGTCATGATGCACAAATGATTAAAAAGGTTAACACTTACCTAGCAGACCACGATACAACAGGTTTAAATATACAAATTCTTGAGCCAGTAAAAGCTTGTGAATACACATTAGCACGTGCAGCTAAAGGTGAAGATACTATTTCTGTAACGGGTAACGTTTTACGTGACTACTTAACTGATTTATTCCCTATTTTAGAGTTAGGTACTAGTGCAAAAATGTTATCAATCGTACCATTAATGAATGGCGGCGGTTTGTTTGAAACAGGTGCAGGTGGTTCAGCTCCTAAGCACGTACAGCAGTTCGAAAAAGAAAACCACTTACGTTGGGATTCTTTAGGTGAGTTTTTAGCACTAGCGGCTTCTTTAGAGCACTTAAGTGTGAATACAGGTAATGCTAAGGCACAAGTGTTAGCTGATACACTAGATAAAGCGACCGGTGAGTTTTTAGATAAAAACAAGTCACCATCACGTCGTGTTGGTGAGTTAGACAACCGTGGTAGCCACTTCTACTTAGCACTTTATTGGGCACAAGCATTAGCTGAGCAATCTACAGATTTAGAGTTAAAAGCGTTATTTACTGATGTCGCTCAATCATTAACAGCACAAGAAGAAGCCATAGTTAATGAACTAAATACAGCTCAAGGCCCAGCGCAAAATATTAACGGTTACTACTTTGCTGATGTAGCACTTGCAGAGCAAGCTATGCGTCCGAGTACAACGTTAAATACTATTTTAGCTAGCTTAGTTTAATTGAGCTTAATTGAGTTTAATCAAAACGTTAGATTATTAAGTATGAAGCACTAGCAATGAGTTAAGTTGCCAGTGACTTTTATTGAAAACGATGCTTTTTAGCATCGTTTTTTTATTTGTGGGTTTTGGTATGCGCGGTACTGCCTTAGTTAACCTCAACTTGGTTTAAGAAGTGTTCAGCAAATTAAAAATCAATTTTTATATGCAGACTACGGTGAGATAGTTTTTTAATTCAAGAAAAATTCATGCGCCAATAAGGAGCTATTGCAAGTGAATTTGACGAAGAAGTTAACCTGAACTCGGCTTAAGAGATATTTAACAAATTGAAATATCAGTAAAAATTAATTTTATGAACCGCTAGCTTGATAGTTTTTCTTAATTCAAGGAAAATTTCGCGTCAATAGCTGGCCTATTGCAAGTAAATTTAACGAAGAAGTTAGGAAAAGTAGCTGCTAGAGAAACATTTGTTAAGCCGAGCTCAGGTAAGTTAGTAACAATAGTCGCTATAGAAAGATTTGCTAAGCCGAACTGAGGTTGATTGCTTATTACAGCGCTAAAAAAACACAGCAAATGCTGTGTTTTTGAAATGTATTTACAAGATGAAAAAATTTATTATTATTTCTATTCTATTTCATCGTCTGTTGGTTTTATACTTGCTGCATGATGACCCTTAGGGCCCTCATTAAGTTCGTAATTGACATCCTGTCCAGCTTTTAATGTTCGGTAGCCATCCATTTCTATCGTTGAATAGTGTGCAAAAATATCATCCCCGCCACTATCTGGACGAATAAAGCCAAAACCTTTCGCATTATTAAACCATTTAACTGTTCCGTGAGCCATACATCTACTTCCTTCTATATCCTTTAGTATTTAATTATGGTTAACTTAACCCATAGTTTGTGCCTATTAATAAAAAATTATTCAAATAGACAACAAATTGGCGACTAAAAATTAGTCACTGTTCAAATCGTAGATAAATTATAAAATTAGTCAAGTTAAAACGTGATTTTTTTGTTTTTTTGTTCTATTTATACGCAAAATTAATGCATTAAAAATTACAGCAAAAATAAGCAGTAGATACTAAGATATAAATATGAGTAATTGGAAAGAGTTAATTGATACTCAAGATTTTGTAGAAGAAGAAATCAAGAGTGATTTAGAAGAGCCGGCTAAGTATCACGTGTTTTTATTAAACGATGATTACACGCCGATGGATTTTGTGGTTGAGGTGTTACGACAATTTTTTAATAAAAATGAAGAGGAGGCTACAGAGATAATGCTAACGATTCACTACCAGGGTAAGGGCCTATGTGGCACATTTACTGCAGAAATTGCAGAAACCAAAGTGGATTTTGTTGAACGCTTTGCTTATGAACATCAACACCCGCTTAAGTGTGTATTAGAAAAAGCCTAAATTTGTAAATTGGAGTACCTATGCTAAATAAAGATTTAGAAGTTTCATTAAATTTAGCCTTTCGTCAAGCTAAAGAATCACGCCACGAATTTATGACAGTAGAGCATTTATTGTTGGCATTACTTGATAACCCTTCTGCCATAGAAGCGCTTAGTGCTTGTGGCGCAGATTTAGTTCGATTGCGTAAAAGCCTACTTGATTTTATCAGTGAAACAACCCCGATGATTCCGTTGGGTGAAGAAGAGCGAGAAACCCAACCAACATTAGGTTTTCAACGTGTTTTACAGCGTGCTGTTTTTCATGTTCAATCTTCAGGAAAAAGTGAAGTGAGTGGCTCTAATGTACTTGTCGCTATTTTTAGTGAACAAGAATCTCAAGCTGCTTACATTTTAAAAAAATCAGACATTAGTCGTTTAGATATTGTTAATTATATTTCACATGGTATTGCTAAAATAGATGATGGTACTTCCAGTCAACCACTTGATGGTGAGTCACATACGGAAGAAGAACCACGTACCATTGAGAACTTCTCAGTTAATTTAAATGAAGAAGCGATAAAAGGTAATATAGACCCTTTAATTGGTCGAGATGACGAACTTGAGCGAACATTACAAGTTTTGAGTCGGCGTAGAAAGAACAATCCTTTATTTGTTGGCGAAGCAGGTGTAGGTAAAACGGCTATTGCAGAAGGTTTAGCTAATTTAATTGTCGCTAAAAAAGTTCCTGAGTTCTTAGCGGATGCAACTATCTATTCTTTAGATATGGGAGCGTTACTTGCTGGCACTAAATATCGAGGTGACTTTGAGAAGCGTTTTAAATCATTACTTAAAGAGTTAGAAGCGGATAAAAACGCAGTACTGTTTATTGATGAGATTCACACTATTATTGGAGCAGGAGCTGCATCGGGCGGGATGATGGATGCCTCTAATTTAATTAAACCATTACTTTCCGCAGGTAAGATTCGTTGTTTAGGCTCTACAACATATCAAGAATATCAAAGTATTTTTGAAAAAGATCGCGCATTAGCGCGCCGCTTTCAAAAAATAGATATTGCTGAGCCAAGTGTTGCTGATACCACTAAAATTTTACAGGGATTAAAAGATAAATACGAAAACCATCACGGTATTCGTTATACCAATAAGGCTCTACATGCGGCAGCACAGTTGTCCGCCAAATACATTAATGAACGTTTTTTACCTGATAAAGCAATAGATGTTATTGACGAAGCTGGAGCTAAGCAACAATTAGTTGCGCCGAGTAAGCGTAAAAAAGTGATTAACAACATTGATATTGAAAGTGTTGTAGCAAAAATGGCCAGAATACCTGAAAAATCAGTTTCTTCTTCAGAAAAAGATGGTTTAAAAAATCTTGATCGTAATTTGAAATTAGTGGTATTTGGCCAAGATAAAGCTATTGACGAATTAACCTCAGTGATCCGCCTCTCTCGTGCTGGTTTAGGCAATGAAGAGAAGCCTATAGGCTCATTCTTGTTTGCAGGACCTACTGGGGTTGGTAAAACTGAAGTAACTCAACAATTAGCGAAAATATTGGGCGTTGAGCTCTTACGTTATGATATGTCAGAGTACATGGAGAAACACGCTGTTAGCCGTTTAATTGGTGCTCCTCCTGGTTATGTGGGGTATGAGCAAGGTGGCTTATTAACAGATGCTGTTATTAAGCATCCACATGCGGTTGTTTTACTCGATGAAATTGAGAAAGCCCATGAGGATGTTTATAATATTTTACTGCAGGTTATGGACCACGGTACTCTAACGGATAATAATGGTCGAAAAGCTGACTTTAGAAATATCATCCTAGTATTAACGACCAATGCTGGTGTACAAGAAACGGTAAGGCAGTCAATTGGTTTTAAACAACAAGATCATAGCTTAGATGCTTTAAGTGAAATTAATAAGGTATTTTCGCCCGAGTTTAGAAATCGCTTAGATAATATTGTCTGGTTTAATCATTTAGGCACTGATGTTATTCAGCAAGTAGTTGATAAGTTTATCGTTGAGCTACAAGCACAGCTGGATGAGAAAGGTGTATCGTTAGAGTTAAGTAAAACAGCTAAGCTATGGTTAGCTGAGCATGGTTACGATAAAGCCATGGGAGCAAGACCAATGTCACGCTTAATACAAGAACACTTAAAGAAAGCACTTGCCAATGAGCTGCTTTTTGGTGAACTAACACAAGGTGGAGTGGCGAAGGTTGATGTTAAAAAAGACAAACTCGTGATCAACTTTGAAAACAAAAAAGAACTTATTGCTGAGAAGTAATTACGGAGTATTCCTTGTCGAGAGGTAATTGTCGTCATCAATGAAAATAACCAGAAGTGCAGAAAAAGCTCTATTTAGTAATAAATAGAGCTTTTTATTAGCAATCTGTCTCGTCTTGAAATGTATTAACAAAAGGATTGTTAGTACACAGAAATGAGAAACACAGAAACGAAAAAAGCTACGAATAGTCGTAGCTTTTTCGTTTTACATTATGTGGCTCCCCAAACTGGGCTTGAACCAGTGACACATGGATTAACAGTCCATCGCTCTACCAACTGAGCTATTGGGGAATAAACTTTTTACTTCTGTTTACAAGAAGAATGTGGCTCCCCAAACTGGGCTTGAACCAGTGACACATGGATTAACAGTCCATCGCTCTACCAACTGAGCTATTGGGGAATAAACTTTTTACTTCTGTTTACAAGAAGAATGTGGCTCCCCAAACTGGGCTTGAACCAGTGACACATGGATTAACAGTCCATCGCTCTACCAACTGAGCTATTGGGGAATAAACTTTTTACTTCTGTTTATAAGAAGAATGTGGCTCCCCAAACTGGGCTTGAACCAGTGACACATGGATTAACAGTCCATCGCTCTACCAACTGAGCTATTGGGGAATTATAACTGCTTTTCTTTCGATAAGCTTGCTAACCGTCTCGGCTAACGGGGCGGAATATTAAAGACCTGTGGGCTGAGTGTCAACACAAAAAATAAAAAAAAATTAAATATTTTATTTTTGATGGAAATATAAACATCAACGCTTATTAAATGCTCATTAACGTTGGTTTTTTCATCAGTAATACTACTGTCATTGCTTTTTCACTTATCTCGTTTGTATATTTTATATCGTTGCTGAATGAATATCCAATTCATACAGTTATCCACTAAAGCTGTGGATAACTTTGTGAGTTAAAGTGTTACAAAGTAGGGTACTTTCCATTCTATTGAGCTTGCGCTAAGTCAACATAAAATTGATTTTATATTTTTTCTTTTAAAATCAGTTGGTAATGTGTTTTTCGTGTTTTTTATATTTGGTGGATTGTTTTTTAATCAGTTACAAATTTGGGAAAAATATTGTGTGTTTTTTTATTACCTTATTTTATGACATTGTAATTTAGCATTGCTTAAATGGTGTGAATAACAAGGATTTTTTGATTATTTGTAACATTTAAAAAGTAAACTAGGCTAGGTAAACCACCGTAATTCTTTTACAATAATAACTATAAATTAGTGCTTCCCCTAAATATTACCGATAACTTAATGACAAATAATACAAAGCAAGTTGACCTACTTGAAGATCCCGTTGCTAATACACTAAAACGCATGACGATACCTATGATTTACGGCATGGTATTATTAATGACCTTTAATCTAGTTGATACTTTCTTTGTTAGTTTATTAGGTACGCAGCCTTTAGCTGCTATTAGTTTTACTTTTCCCGTTACGTTCACTGTAATTAGCTTAACTATTGGTCTAGGTATAGGCACTTCAGCAGTCATTGCTAAATACTTAGGGCGAAAAGATCACGAGTCTGCTAAAGACGCTGCTACGGCCGCGCTTTATCTTGCGGCAATTGTTGTTGCGGCAATTTCCTTTGTCGGCTATTTAGTTACCGATGAGCTCTTTATGTTATTGGGAGCCCAAGCGTCAGTATTACCGCTAATTCATCAATATATGGATATTTGGTATGTTGGTAGTGTTTGTTTAATTGGCCCTATGATAGGTAATGCTATTTTGCGTGCCTCAGGTGATACCAAGACCCCGAGCATTATTATGGGAAGTGCAGGGCTTATTAATGCAATATTAGACCCTATCTTTATTTTTGGTGTTGGTCCTATTCCTGCTATGGGAATTCAAGGAGCTGCTATTGCTACTTTGGTGTCATGGATCTTTGGTCTTGTCTTTGTTTTTTATGTATTAACAACCAAACTAAACCTTATTCACACTTCGTTTATTCCCAGCAAACAATTACTGTCTGCTTGTCGTAATATTTTAAAAATTGGTTTACCTGCAGCAGGGGCTAATATGTTAACTCCTATTGCAGCGGCAATAATGACCGCGATTGTTGCCGGTTACGGTGAGTCTGCAGTGGCCGCTTTTGGTGTCGGCTCAAGAATTGAGTCCATAGCCTGTTTGGTGTTATTGGCACTGTCTATGACTTTACCGCCTTTTATTAGTCAGAACTTTGGTGCAGGGCAGTTATCCCGGGTTGAACAAGCTTATAAAAGCACGATAAAATTCGTGCTTGCTTGGCAAATACTTATTTATATTATTCTAGCGGTGAGTGCACCATGGATAGCAAGTATATTTGCCAAAGAGCAAGCCGTAGCTGAGCTTATTACCTTGTTTATTTGGATCCTACCGTTAGGCTACGGGTTACAAGGGGTTATTATTTTAACTAACTCTTCTTTTAATGCGCTACATAAACCCATGGTTGCTTTGGTGTTAAGTGTTATTCGCTTGTTTGTTTGTTATATACCGTTAGCTTTTATTGGAAGTTATTTTTATGGACTCACGGGGCTATTTATTGGTGCACTAGTTGGTATTTTAGTCATGGCTATGATTTCTTATCGTTTATTTATAAAACAATTTTCTAATGATAACTGCTTACTTCAGGAGCATACTTGATGAAATCTTTAACCTTATGCTCTGATTACACGCCAAGTGGTGACCAACCAACAGCAATAAAGCAGTTACTTTCAGGTATTGACTCTGGATTAGCGCATCAAACATTGCTCGGTGTAACCGGCTCAGGTAAAACTTTTACTATCGCTAATGTGATTGAAAAGCTCAATAGACCAACGATGATGTTGGCACCTAATAAAACTTTAGCCGCGCAGCTTTATGGGGAAATGAAAGAGTTCTTCCCAGACAATGCCGTGGAATATTTTGTTTCATACTACGATTATTATCAGCCAGAAGCGTATGTGCCAACTACAGATACCTTTATTGAAAAAGATGCTTCGGTTAATGAACATATTGAACAAATGCGTTTGTCTGCAACCAAAGCGTTATTAGAGCGACGTGATGTCATTATTATTGCTTCGGTATCCGCTATTTATGGTTTAGGTGATCCTGACTCTTATTTAAAAATGATGCTCCATATCAGTCAAGGCGACATCATTAACCAGCGTGATATTTTACGCCGTTTAGCTGAATTACAATATACACGTAATGATGTCGCTTTTGCGCGAGCTACCTACCGTGTTCGCGGTGATGTTATTGATATTTTTCCTGCCGAGTCAGATCGTTTAGCATTACGAGTGGAGCTTTTTGATGAAGAAATAGAGCGTATTAGTCAATTTGATCCCTTAACTGGGCAAGTTGAGCGTACGCTCGCACGTGTTACGGTATACCCTAAAACGCATTATGCTACCCCACGAGAAAAAATATTAGCAGCGGTTGAGCAAATTAAAATAGAGTTAAAGCATCGCTCAGAGCAGCTTAAAAGTAATAATAAATTAGTTGAAGAGCAGCGAATATCACAAAGAACACAGTTCGATATTGAAATGATGACTGAGCTTGGCTATTGCTCAGGTATAGAAAACTACTCTCGTTATTTATCAGGCCGCGGCGCTGGTGAAGCACCACCTACATTATTTGACTACTTACCGGATGATGGTTTACTTATTATTGATGAGTCGCATGTTACAGTACCGCAGATTGGCGCTATGTATAAAGGTGATCGCTCACGTAAAGAAAACTTAGTAGAGTACGGTTTTAGATTACCATCAGCGCTCGATAACCGCCCGATGAAATTTGAAGAGTTTGAAGCTTTATCTCCGCAAACCATTTATGTTTCGGCAACGCCTAGCCAGTATGAAATAGACAAGTCGGCAGGCGATGTTGCTGAGCAAGTTGTTCGACCAACCGGTTTACTCGACCCTGAAATTGAAGTGCGGCCAGTAGAAACACAAGTCGATGACTTACTGTCAGAAATACATAAACGCTTACCACTTAATGAACGAGTATTAGCAACTACGTTAACTAAACGTATGGCAGAAGATTTAACTGATTATTTAGATGAGCATGGTATTAAAACACGTTACCTTCACTCTGATGTTGATACCGTCGAGCGTATGGAAATTATTCGAGATTTCCGTTTAGGTAAGTTTGATGTTTTGGTCGGCATTAACTTGCTCCGAGAAGGGCTTGATATGCCCGAGGTTTCTCTCGTTGCTATTCTTGATGCCGATAAAGAAGGCTTTTTACGCTCAGAGCGTTCATTGATACAAACCATTGGTCGTGCGGCACGTAATTTGAACGGACGAGCTATTTTGTATGCCGACCGAGTGACTAAGTCAATGCGTTTTGCCATTGATGAAACAGAGCGAAGACGAGCTAAGCAGCATCAATTTAACCTTGATAACAATATCACGCCGCAAGGGGTCATTCGTAAAATCACTGATGTGATGGATGTTGGTACATACAGTGATAAAAAGCAGCTTAATAAAGTAGCAGAGTCTATTGCTCAGTATAATGTTGATGAGGAGGTACTCAGTACTAAACAAATTGACGATAAAATTACTGCGCTTGAGAAACAGATGTTAAACCACGCGCAAAACCTAGAATTTGAGCAAGCGGCATCGATACGAAACCAAGTAGCAAAGTTAAGAGTACAACAGCTCTCAAGTTAATATTTTTATTTTAATTAACTAGCAACGATAATACAGTTTCTGCCATTGTCTTTTGCTTGATATAAGGCAATATCGGCTTGATTAAATAGTTGGTTGAAAGTTACTTTTGAAGAGGATAGCTCTGCAATGCCAAAGCTAGCAGATATGTTAATTGTATGCTTGTCTACCACGATGGGCTTATTTTCTATCGCTTTTCTAATTCTTTCTGCTATTTCATAAGCTTGTGTTGCAGAAGTATTAGGTAACACCACTAAAAACTCCTCTCCACCTATGCGACCTAATATATCATTCGCTCTTACGTATTCATTGCCAATAGTGGCTATTTTCTTCAACACTATATCACCAGTGGTATGCCCGTAGGTGTCATTTACTTTTTTAAAGTGATCTATATCAAAAGCGATAATTGCAAAGTTATGCTGCTCATTTTTGGCTTGTTCAAGTATCTTTTCAGCATAGCTGAAAGTATATCTGCGATTAGCCAACTCAGTTAAGGTATCTGTATTTGCCAATTTATGTAGTACTTTACTCGTTCTGCTTTGACGGTAGATAAAAAAGGTTAGGCTTAGGGCAAAAAGAGAGACGAGAATAATGAAAAGTGTTTGAAGCTCTTGCTTTTGTTCTGCATTTTCAAGCGCGGCTTTATCGAGTAAATTATCACGCTCCAGTAGTTGATTTTTTAACAGTGCTTGATCGGTATCAAACATGATTTTGTATTTAGAGCGAATGATTTCTCGCTCTGTGTTTTGATAGCTGCTGACAAGCTCATGGGCATCCTTTTGGTATTGATAAGCACTTTGGTAATCGTTATTAAATACAGCGATTTTAGCTTTTAAGTTTAAAACCTTGGCATACCATGATAGTACTTTTGTTTTATCTATAGTTGCTAGTAAATCGTCTGCTTGCTGTAGATAACTAAGTGTTAAAGGAATATCTTTTTCAGAAAATGCAATTAAAGCACTTAAAACAATATCATCTAACTTCCTAAAAGGATTGTCGGAGTTTGGGCGTTTTTCTTTATACAAAGCAAAATAGTGTTGCGCTTTAACATCTTCACCTTTCCAAAGGTAAGATTTTGCCATACCTGAGTACGCAACATGAATAGGATGACCTTCAACGACAGAAGATAACTCAACAATACGCTGGTAACTTTCAATGGCATCGTCATAAGCATTCATTTTCATATAGGTATGCGCGAGGGTATTATGTGCAGATACTTCATCAAAAAAGTATTGATGCTGATTTAAGTACTCAATCGCTTCGTTAGCTAAACTAATAGCTCTTTCATAATCATATACATTGGAGTAAGCATGAGACATTTGTATTTTTAAATAGGCAAGCTCTAGCTTGTCATCTAACGCTTCAATATGTAAATAAGCTTGATGAAAGTATTTTAACGCCTCACTATCGTCATGATTGTATAGGTATGAATTGGCGATTACCGCATAAGTTTCACCAACTAATACATCATTTTCACTCTCTTTTGCATTTTTTTCAGCTTGTAAATATAGTGCCATCGCTTCTTTAGGTTTGCCTAGCTCATCAAGCACTCCGCCATGCGTTAATAATAATGAAATACCATCATGGTTTGTTAAATCGGTTTTTAAACGATAAAACTGATTAATATGATTAAGACTCTTTTCTAAATCGCCTAAATAAAAATGATATTCGGCTAATCTAGCAAGTAAAGCTGATTGAGATAAAGGAGATAGGCTATCTTTATGTTTATCAAGAAGGTCGCGAACATACTCTAAAGCGAGTAGGGGGTTTTTATCATTAAGAGTATCGGCTTTAAAAAGCGCTTCTTGAAACCACTCAGAGTTGATAGTGAATGCGTTAGCTTTTATGCTGTAATTACTGGTGAAAAAAAGACAAAATAACACGATTAAACACGCGTTTATTTTTATTTTATACGTGTTCGAAAACAGGAATTGATTACTCATAACTAAACACTCTTCACTTTATATCACTTTTTATCATGCTTTTAATTGTTTGATTTTGCAAGTGAAGAAAGTGTAATTCTCTGTAAATACAGTTAACAGAGCCTTACGTAAAAATATTGCTCAGAGCACTTAATTATTTCCTATCTTTAGCTACTTGAGGCGCTATTAGTGATATCAAGTATTCAATTGAATAATATACTAAGATTACTCTTTTAAACCTCCTCGTGAGTAACGACCAATAATTGCAGCAACAGAGTTACTATTACATTGTGGTAAACGACTAATTTCATCAATTATTTTATCTTGTGTATCGATAGGAAAAAGTAATATTTGCTCTAAATAGATGTGTGCTTGAGCCTCATTATTAGCATTAATAATTTGCATTAAATATTGTGTTTGGCACTTTTGTATTGCACTCATAAGGCACCTTGATTTAGGTTGGAACACTTATAAGTCTACAACACACGTCATATAAGGTTAGATGAAATTTGTCTTAAAAAAGCTTTCTATGTAAGATTCAATTATGTAAGATTCAATATAAAGGCTTCTAAGTGCTTAAATGTCTCATGAAGTTATTTACCTTAAATAAACGTTATTGTTTATTTCCCACAATGAGGGCATATATCATTGTGGTGCTCCTCTTTGATACGTTCAATACTTCGTTGCAGCTCTTCAGGGTCTATATCAAGTTTAGTAGCGAGCTTTACTAAGGCTTGATATTCAGTTTGATCAATATAACCATCACCTAAGGCATCTTCAATATGATCATTTAAGTTGGTTTTTCTTTCTCTTAACTCTTCACCAAAGCGTGCTGCTAACATACCGGCAGGCAATGCGACTAAACCGACACCAATTAACATAATAAAAGCGGCAACAACTTTACCAAAAACAGTAACCGGCACAACGTCGCCATAACCAACGGTTGTCATGGTAACAACAGACCACCATAGCGACTTTAAAATACTGCCAAATACCGCAGGTTGTAATTTACCTTCAATAGCATGCATTAAACTTGCAGCAATAATAATGAGAAATATCATAACCATCATGGCCGCGGTCATGGTTTTTAGTTCTTTAATAATTACTGTAGTAAAAATATTAAAGCCTTTAAAGTAATGATTTAATTTAAGTAAACGTAATACGCGCAGCAAGCGTAATGACCGTAAATCAATGGTAAAGAACATAGCGATTAAAAAAGGCAAAATAGCAATGAGATCAATCAAGGCAATGGGGCTGACACAATATTTTAATCGCGCTTTACTTGTGGAGAGGTGTTGATAAGTTGGGTTTTCAACGTTGCACCATACGCGTAGTAGGTATTCAATGAAAAAAATCGATAAAGAAATAATTTCAAATAAAGCGAATTGTTGTCGATAAGCCTTGTGGTAATCAGGCTCAGACTCAAACATGGCAGCAACAACATTACCGACAATTAAGATAATTAACATAATGTTAATTATCTTGGCAAAGTAGTTCTTATGAATATCTCCCTCAAGTAATTGGTACATCTTAGCGCGATAAGACAATTGGCTTGATTGAGAAGGATCAGTAACGGTTACTTTGCTCATTCTTGTGGCATCCCTGATTGAATACTGAGTTATTTGTATATTACTTATACTGATAGGCTAGTGCTTTTAATGCGCGCAGTTCAACACTCATAAACTAGTGGGTCTGTTACATTGTTCTCTTCAAAGGCTTCAAGGCGTTCTTGGCAAGCACCACACTTACCGCAAGCTTTATTGCGACCGTTATAACAGGTCCATGTATTGCTATAGTCTAAGCCCATAGCGATACCATCTGTTAAAATGGCGGTTTTGCTAACGTCTAAATAAGGGCTGAATATTTCTACGCTTTCATAGTTTGCGATCATGCACACATCATTCATTTTTTGCACAAATTCAGGGCGACAATCAGGGTAAATCGCGTGATCGCCAGAGTGTGCACCATAGTAAACTTGTCCAGCACCTACCGATACCGCATAAGCAACGGCTAATGACAATAAAACCATATTGCGATTTGGTACTACGGTTGACTTCATATTTTCAGCTTCGTAATGTCCTTCTGGAATATCAATATCGTCCGTTAATGAAGAACCCGCAAGCAGTTGATTAATGGCCGAAATATCAATTACTTTATGATTAATCTTAAGATCTTTACACACATGGCTTGCGCACTCTAACTCTTTAACATGACGTTGCCCATAATCAAACGATAACGCATAAACTTCTTTGCCATCTTTTAATGCACGATTTAGCACAGTAAAAGAGTCCATGCCGCCAGAATAAATAACAACAACTTTTTCAGCCATTTCTAAGCTCTCTTGAGGTATAATAATAAACGCTACGCATTTTACGCGAAATAAACCACAGGCTAAAGTATAAAAGTGAATACAACTGCAGATATCGTTAAATATAAAATCAATGAACTATTTGAAACCATTCAGGGAGAGGGCTCATATACTGGACAGCCGTCTATCTTTATTCGCTTACAAGGCTGCCCTGTGGGTTGTTCTTGGTGTGATACTAAGCATACTTGGGATGTTGAACTTAGCGATGAAGTAAGCCCTGAAAAAATGCTGGCTAAAACTCATGAAACACCATTATGGGCAAGTTTTACCCCACAAGATATTCTGACCTTAGTACAGCATAAAGGCTATCAAGCTAAACATATTGTTATTACCGGCGGTGAGCCCTGTATGTATGATTTAACACCGCTATGTGAGCTTTTTGAAGAGCAAGGTTACAGTGCTCAAATTGAAACATCAGGCACTTTTGAAGTGAAAACAACGGCCCGTTGTTGGGTAACCGTTTCACCTAAAGTAAACATGCGTGGTGGTTATGAGATTTTAACAAGTGCCATGTCACGTGCTAATGAAATAAAACACCCTGTAGCGACAGAGCAGCATGTGGATGACTTAAAAGCATTACTCAAAGCACATAATATTGTCGATACCGCAATCTATTTACAGCCGATTAGTCAGAAGAAAAGAGCAACCGAGTTAGCGATAAGCACTTGTATTGCCAATAATTGGCGTTTATCAATTCAAGTACACAAGTACATTGGTATTGAATAAGGTCTGAGTAATCTTACTTGTAGGTTAGCTAGCGGCAACTTTGGGCACACGTTTAGAAACACGAGTTAATAACTCATAATTGATAGTGTCACTACTTTTAGCGACGCTATCAATGCTAATATGCTTACCCCATAACTCAACTGAGTCGCCAACTGCTACGACAGTTAAATCGGTGACATCGACAGTAATCATATCCATTGATACCCGACCAACAATTGGCACAACGCGCCCGTTAATAAACACAGGAGTACCTGATTTGGCATTTCGCGGATAGCCATCAGCATAACCAATAGCTACTGTAGCAATTTTGCTGGTGCGTGTTGCTGACCAAGTATCGCCATAACCAACGGTTTCACCTATTTCAACTTGATGAATAGCGATGATCTTCGCTTGTAAGGTCATTACTGGATTTAGCTGTTCAGTTAATAAATTATTGTCTGTTGGACTTATTCCATAAAGCGCTAAGCCCAAGCGGGTATAGTCGCCATGACTCGCGGGAAAATTAAAAATTCCGGCAGAATTTGCCATGCTAAATTGACATGAATATTTTTCTACTAAAGGCTTTAATCGTGCTAATTGCTCAACAGGCTTGCGACTGGTTATTTGCTCAGAAGTAGAAAAATGTGAACACAATACCAAGTTTTGTTGGGTGGTTGTGTCTAGTTTGCTGATAATGTTATCAATATCGTCAATAGCAAATCCTAAGCGATTCATGCCGGTGTCTACTTTTAACCAAATATTTTGAGTAAGCTGTGGTTGGTGTGACAGTAGCCAATCAATTTGATAATCACTGTGAAGCATTAATAAAAAGTTATGCTCGTGAGCAATAGTAAAATCACTTACTTTAAAGGGACCTTCAAGAATTAAAATATTATTTTTTATACCACTTTGGCGTAGCGCTAAAGCTTCATCAATAAAGCCAACGGCAAATAGCTCAACATGTGGACTTAACGCGTGTGCTACTAAATTAGCATCGTGACCATAAGCATCGGCTTTTACGACAGCAATAGTGTTGCTCTGTGGAGCTATGCTGGCGACATATTGGTAATTCTCAACTAACGCATTTAGATCGATTGTGGCTTGAGTGTCTCTTGAAATATAACGCATGGAAAATAATAAACAGCCCGAATAAAAGGTAAAAACCTAACATAAAACAATAACTCAAGTGTATCATGGTAATGATAAACAGTGGATAGTAAATATTGTAAGGAGCGTTTACAACGATGGATATAAATACAGAGAGTAAAGGGTTGGGCGTTGTTGTGATCACAGGTGGCAGTCGAGGTATTGGAGCACAAACGGCTCGTTTATTTGCCAAGCATGGTTATGCGGTCTGTATTAACTATAAATCTCAAGCTGAGCCAGCAAAGAAATTGGTAACTGAAATAACGCAAGGCGGTGGTAAATGTATTGCTGTACAAGCGGATGTTTCGCAAGAGTTAGATGTAGAACGTTTATTCGCTACCACAGCGGCGAAATTAGGTAAGGTTAAAGTACTAGTCAACAATGCAGGTATTTTAAAGCCACAAATGCGTCTTGTTGACATGAACGCCGCACGTATTAATGAGGTATTACAAAATAATGTTACCAGTTATTTTTTATGCGCGCGTGAAGCGGTAAAAGTAATGTCGACAACATACGGCGGCAGTGGTGGCACTATTGTTAATGTATCATCTGGTGCGGCACGTTCAGGATCGCCCAATGAATATATCGATTATGCTGCATCTAAAGGAGCGATAGATACTTTAACTCGAGGCTTAGCCTTAGAAGTTGCAAAGGAAGGAATACGGGTTAATGGTGTTAGGCCTGGGTTAATTTATACGGATATGCATGCAGATGGCGGCGAACCAGCACGGGTTGAACGCTTAAAAAACATCATTCCTATGCAAAAGGGTGGGCAAGCCATAGAAGTTGCCGAAGCTATCTTATGGCTAGCATCGGCGTCCTCGTCGTTTACCACAGGCAGTTTTATTGATGTTACCGGTGGGCTTTAGCCTATTTATACACTGGCAATAGTGGCAAACTTTGCTTGAGTAATTGTTTTGAGATCATGAGGAGCGAGTGCTATTTCTAAACCACGTTTACCGCCGCTAACATACATAATATTTAGCTTTTCGGCACTGTTATCAATGAGCGTTTTTAGCGGTTTCTTTTGCCCTAAAGGGCTCACGCCACCTAAAATATAGCCTGTTGTAGCTTCTACACGTTTTGCATCGGCTAGACTCGCTTTTTTAACATTTAAGTTTTTAGCCACTGCTTTTAGGTTAAGCTGTGTATTAACGGGCACAATAGCCACAACCAATTGTTGAGTGTCGGTGTTAATCACTAAGGTTTTAAATACTTGCTCAGCAGGTAACGATAGCTTTTCTACTGCTTCAAGCCCATAAGAAGTGCTATTTATATCATGGTGATATTGAAGTAACTCAAAGGGAATTTTATACTTTTTAAGTAATAATACTGCAGGCGTCATAACGAATATTGCTCTGTTATTTATTAATGCACGATGAAGTTTATTTTCATTATGCCCTAATAAATAATTTACAGCTAACAGAGAGTTTTTTCGTTAAGTATTTTTTTAAACTGAAGAGTAAACTCTTTAACTTGCGCTCAGGTTATTTAATATTTAAAAATAGATAACTGTTGCTTTAAGGTATTCGCTTGGTTGAGTAACTCCTGTGATAAATGTTGAGTATTTTCGGTTTTTTCTAATATATCAACAGCTGAGGTAGCAATATCGACACCATTAACATTAATCTCCTCAGTAACTGTTGACTGTTGCTCTGCTGCGGTAGCAATAAGTAAGTTCATATCGTTTAAGGAATGAATCATAGTGACTACTTCGGTTAACATTTCACCATTAAGTGCACAAGAGTTTATTCCTTTCGTTGTCATTTTGGCTGCCTCTGAGGCTAATTTCACTGTATTTTGCGTACCATTTTGTAGTGCCTCAATTTTTCTTCTGATCTCTTCGGTTGAAGCTTGAGTTCTACTGGCAAGGGTTCTTACTTCATCAGCAACTACCGCAAACCCTCGACCTTGTTCACCAGCTCTAGCTGCTTCTATTGCAGCATTAAGCGCTAATAAATTGGTTTGTTCAGCAATTCCTTGAATTACATCAAGTACAGAGCCTATAGAAATGCTTTCTTGCTCTAAGGTGTTTATTGAGGTGCTCACTTGTATCATATGCTCGTTAAGCAAAGTCATATCATTACCTAAACTACTCGCTACCCCAGATGTTTCAAGACATTTATCGTTGGCTTCTTGTACCGAGTGCGCCGCATCTTTGGCTTGCTCGGCAACCCCCTGTACAGAGGCGCTCATTTCATTAATCGCAGCTGCAACAGATTCAGCGTTTTGTGACTGACTGGCGGTACTACTTTTAGCATGCTCCATTTCACTAACAATCGCTTCACTATGCACAGAGAGCTTATCAGCACTCTCGTTGAAGTTTCGCATTACTGATTGTAATTCTTTAAAAAAAACATTTAAGCTGTGCGCTAACATTGCAAGTTCACTGCTACCTTTTTCATTAAGCGTTAAGGTCAAGTCCTTGTTAGTGGTGGTTTTTTCTATTTGAGTGATGACATCAATAATAGGGCGGGCAACACTTTGACTAATTAACCAACCAATAAGGCTAGCGACAATAAGCAAGATCAGAAATATCCATAGCACAGTGAGTAAAAGCTCTTGCTCTGTGTGTTTAATATCTAAGGTCGATTCTTTTTCGTCTAATTCACTTAAAATAGCCCAGCGCAGACCAAGTACGTCCAAAGGTGCATATGCTGATAATACGTTTTCACCACGATAGTCTTTAAATATACCAAAGCCAGACTCACCGGTTAGTGCTTTAGCTACCCCCGTAGAGTTTATTTTCTGCAAGCCAATAGCAGAGGAGTTAGCGTCAATTAAGGCAATAGTTTTAGTATCAAGGGTGTTAGCGAGAAAGGATAAATAGTTACTTTTATCTTCAATAAGAAAGCGACTCTGACTACGCATTAATTTATCGCTACCAACAAGGTAGGTTTCGCCAGAATCACCTAAACCAATATCTTTCCATTTATTATCATAAGTCATTAATGAATTTATTTTATCGACGGGCATTTGAAAAATAAGTACGCCAGTAGTGTTGTTATTACTAACAATGGGCGTAGCAATAAATGAAGCCGCATTATTATATGATGGGTAATAGGGCGAAAAATCCTCTAAAATGCTTTGACCTTTTGTTAAGTTTTTCGCTTTGTTAAATGCTCTAGCTAAGCCCGAATCAACATAAGGGCCGGTTAGTAAATTGGTCGCATAATCGAGTTCTTTATAAACGGAATAAACCACATTGCCTTGAGTATCAACTAAAAAAATATCGTAGTAACCAAAAGACTCTAAGAAAAAGTTAAAATGACGGTGAAAGTTGTTGTGAATACTGTGATATTGAGCATCACCCACCCCTTGGTTAAGTTTATTCTTTTTACCTATCGGATTTTTGTTATTACTGATGTAACTCGATTGCAACGCTTTAGCAAAGGGCGATAGTTTATTAAATTTTGTTGTTGCTTGGGCTTGTTCGTCGGCATTGAGTTTTAAGAAGTTGTTCGAAAAATCTTTTTCATAGTAATGTTCTAACGCTTTATGATCTTCATTACTAAGCTCTGTTTCATAAAGCGAGAATGCCTGTGAAAAAAGCTCAATGGCAGTAGTTACTAGCTTGCCATCAGCAAAGGTTATTAATTGATTATTAATGGTATTAAAGTAGTCGGTTATTTGCGCGCGTTTAATTTCTCTAATCGAAATTAGCTGATTTTCCGAGCGTTGATTAATCGTTTGCTCTGATAGATTTAAGCTTCTCCATGCCACCATACCACCAGACGCTAAAATTCCTATGGTTGCCATAAACAAACAGGCAAGAATTATGCGTGTTGATATTTTCATTGTTAGCCCTTAACGGATAGTTAACAAACAGGGAGTACAATTAAGTGTAGACGTTTTTAGCTATTAGTTATGAATCGATAGGTATTTTTTATCCCTTAGCAAGGAATGCACAATGGGAGTTATTGATCTTTAAAGATTATTTTTGACAAAAAATATTAGCTAGGTAATTTTGTTCGAATATTGCTTCAGAGGGAAAATATCGGTGGTTATTAATTAGAGGAAACGGCGTTATGGCCAATAATACGTTATTGGCCATAAGCAACACGGATAGCATTGAGAATAACTTAGGGCATTATCTTACTGCTATTAATGTTGGTTAAATTACTCAAAAACTTAAAAAGACAGACTAATTGAGCCTATTAATGTTCTGCCTCTGCCAGGGGTTACTCCCCAATCAACCCCTTTAGCACCCGCTGATAACCAATATTCCTTGTCGGTAATATTTTCAACTTTGAAGCGTAATGTGGTTTTATATTGCGATAATTCATATTTTATTCCGGCATCTAAGCGAGTATATGATGGAAGTGATAATGTGTTTTGTACATTTTGTTCACGTTCGCCAACATAATAAATACCAGCATTCACATTAAGTTTTTCAACAAATGGTACTGCGTAATCTAGGTAAATATTGGCTTGTTTCTTAGGAACATTTGGCGGACGGTTACCATTAATGTCGGTTTCTCCTGTCAGATTTACCAGCTCTGCATCTAATAATGTTGCTGAAGTCACCAGAGATATATTTTCACTAAGCTCACCATTGATATTTAACTCTAAACCGCGATGCCTTTGAATACCGTCTTGAACAAAGTAATTACTTTGCTTGTTGTGATATTCAAGCATTTTTTCAATTTCAAATAGAGCAGCGGTGAATGTTGCATTAGCTAAACGGTACTTAATACCGGTTTCAATTTGTTCGCTTTTTTGTGGGCCCAATGAGTCACCTTCATTGTGCGCACCACTACCTATAACAGCAACGCCACCTTCTCCGACACCTTTAGAGAAACTCGCATACCAAGTGCCGTTATTGGTAAAATTATAATTCAAGCCTAACGTTGGCGTATAATACTTATGATTTTCGCTTATTACAGGTGAGTTTGGCGCATAAATATCTTTTTGGTAATGCAAATAACGTAAGCCTAAAGTACTAAATATGCTTTCAGTTAAATGAATAATATCTGTAATAAATAATGAGCTTTCTACCGTTTCAGTGTGCGTGGTATCACCTAATGGCGGAAAGTCAGGTTTATCTGTATATGTTGGCGTGAAAATATTTCCAATAGGGTTATTCAGTTCAAACCAACGACCATCATCCGACTGGTAGTCTCGAAAACTACCGCCAACCACTAATTCGTGTTGCATATTAAGTAATGTAAAATCACCATTTAAAAGGCTGTGGCCAGATAGCGTTTTATAAGACTCATCAGGTGTGACATGAATGCCTGAGCTTAATACGTCACCGTCGAGGTTAACGGCATAAATATCAGGGAAAATTGTAAAGCGATCATTAGATGAAAGTGATACCTGATTAACCCACTGCCAGTTACTGTTGAGCCAATAATCAACACGTGCGCCAATATTTAACGTTTCTGTTTGATATTGTGCCCATGGTTGCCCCAGTAAAACCTCACTGGTATCAATATAAGGTGGTAAAACTTGTTCATTTATATTATCGGGATCTTGCGCTAAACCAATGAGTGGTTGTGAAACAATAGATTTGTCCTGATAATCAATATCAAGCCTTACGATTAAATCATCGTTAGCTTGCCAATCAATAGCCGCACTTAAAAATTGTCGCTCAAGATCGTCACCGTCAGTAAAATCACCAGTATCTTCCAATGCAGCATTGAAACGGTAACCTAATGTCGCATTATTTGTAAATTGGCCACCTAGATCAATATGAAGGTATTTTCCATCTCTGCTACGTAGCTCAGCGCTAACATCAACAAACTTTTCTAATGTTGGCCTTTTCGTTACATAATTAATAGTACCGCCAGGGTTATTAAAGCCTGAAATTAAACCCGATGGACCTTTTAATACATCAACGCGGGCTATATTCTCTAAAGCAACATCTTGGTAAGGTGCTAAAGCTAAACCATCGCGGCGTAAACCATTAGTCCAATCGAGTTGATAACCACGTAAGCTGACAAAATCAAACACAGAGCCAATGGCGGTATTTTGCACAGAAGCATCATTGGCGAGTACTTCACTTAAAGTACGCAATCGTTGATCACTAATTAATTGCTCTGAAAATGATTGGATAGAAATAGGGAGCGTTAATGGATCTTTTATTCCTAAAGCGGCAGCATTGACGTCTCTTATATCAAAAAGTGGCGAACGCTTCCCTGTAACTGTAACTCTTTCAATATCTTTTAAATCGATAATTACCTGGTTTTCGGCATAAGCGAATGAGTTAACTAGTGAGTGTGATATTATAGCTAAAGTTGTTGCTTTATACTTGAGCATATTTTCCCTTGCTGTATCTAGATGTTAATTTTTTGTTTTTTAGGTGTTGCTTAAATATTGTTTTAAATGGTTTTTTAAACATTTGTTTGGTTGTGTTAATTATTGCTATGACTTTTTAGCATAAATACATACTGATTTATTTGTTATAATATAACATTTGTAGTTGTGTGGATATTGTTATTGAAAAAATAATTATTACTATTTAGTTCTACTTTTTTTCGCACTACTTATCTAAGTGTCAATTCTTATGATTTAATTTACCTATTCAGGTAAACTGAGCGCCTCAGCATTTTTATTTAATATCTTGTCTTTTATGCGAATTATTCACACTTCAGACTGGCATTTAGGTCAGTATTTTTATGGCAAAAGTCGCGCGAAAGAGCATCAGTTGTTTTTACATTGGTTAATTACACAAGTGAAGCAACACCAAGTTGATGCCATTATTGTCGCAGGTGATATTTTTGATACCAGCACACCACCAAGTTATGCCAGAAAAATGTACTTCAACTTTATTGGTCAGATGCAAGCGCTTGATTGTCAATTGATTATCTTGGCTGGTAATCATGATTCGGTTGCTATGTTAGGTGAATCCAAAACATTACTTTCAGGGCTATCAACGCATGTGATCACTCATGTTCATCATGAAGTATCTATTGAAGAATTAGCGCAAAAGTTAAGTGAAGAAACTAATAACGAAGTAAATCAAACAGAAAGTCCCCCTAAACTTGAAAGTACCGAGCAGGTTTTTGCGATAAACCATGCTAATGGACAGGCGTTAGCGGTTATTTGCGCTATTCCATTTGTTCGTCCGCGCGATGTTATTACCAGTAAAGTTGGGCAGTCGGCAACACAAAAGCAGCAAAGTTTGCAACAAGCCATTACGGAGCATTATCAAAAGCTCTATCAATATGCATTGCAATTAGTTGATAACATAGAAAAAGGGCAAGGAAGTCGGGTTCCTATTATTGCTACAGGTCATTTAACGGCGTTAGGAGTGTCTATGTCAGACAGCCAAAATGATGCCGTGCGAGATATTTATATTGGTACCCTAGAGGCTTTTCCAAGTAGTGCTTTTCCTCCTGCTGATTATATTGCCCTTGGCCATATTCATCGCGCACAAAAGGTTGGAAAAACTGAACACATTCGTTATTGCGGCTCACCAATCGCACTAAGCTTTGATGAAGCGAAGCAAGACAAACGCGTACTGCTTGTTGATTTTTCTGACAATTATTTAAATAGCGTGACCGATCTTACTATTCCTTGTTTTCAGCCGCTGCTGATGATCAAATCCACACTTGAACTTTTACCCGAAATCATTGAAAAATCACTTAAAGCGCTCAGTATTGATAGCGTTAATAACCACCAGAGCGATATACAAGCTGACGATGAAAAACAGTCGAATAATACTGTGTGGTTAGATATTGAAATAGCACAGAGCGATCATTTAAGTGACTTAGCGTTTCGCGTTAATGAGATAGTCGCTGACCTACCTGTTGAAGTGCTACTTGTACGTCGTGCTAAAAAAACACGCCAGCAGCAAGAACAAGGCATAGCTACAGAAAACGTGACTTTAAATGAGCTAAGCGTTGATGAAGTTTTTAGCTCTCGCTTAACTGAACTTGACTGGCAAAGTGATGAAGCCTTAGCGAGAAAGTCACGCTTATTAGTATTATTTAAACAAGTTGCCTTGCAAGTAACAGCGCAAAGTAACACTAAACAAAGTGAGTTGCTTGATGCTGCGGTTAGTGAAGAGCTAGTGCAAGTTAAAAAAGGTGAAAGCCAAGAGCACACTGAAAAAAACACCGTGCAAACTAGTAGCAGCAAAAGTGAGCTAAGTGAATGAAAATATTAAGTTTACGCTTTGAAAATATTAACTCATTAAAAGGCAGCTGGAAGTTAGATTTCACGCAAGAGCCGTTTGACAGTAATGGCTTATTTGCAATTACTGGCCCAACGGGAGCAGGAAAAACCACCATACTTGATGCCATTTGCTTAGCGCTTTATCATCAAACACCACGCTTAATGGTGTCTAAAACGCAAAATCAATTAATGACACGCTTTACTAGCCACTGTATGGCTGAAGTTGAGTTCGAAGTAAAAGGGCAAGGTTATCGTGCTTTTTGGAGTCAAAAACGTGCTCGTAATAAAATTGACGGCAATTTGCTTGAACCGGTGGCTGAGCTGGCAAAGTTAGACGGCACTATTTTAGCTGAAAAATTAAAAACAGTACGTAGCCATATTAGCGAACTTACCGGGTTAGATTTTTCACGATTCACCAAGTCAATGATGTTGTCGCAAGGTGAATTTGCGGCATTTTTAAATGCTGATGCACGTGAGCGCTCTCAATTATTAGAACAGCTTACCGGTACTGAAATTTATGGACAAATATCAAAACAGGTTTTTGAAAATCATCGAAGTGAAAGTAAAGCGTTAGAGTTATTACAAGCGCAAAGTAAAGGTACTTCGTTATTATCAAACGATGAAGTTAGCGCGCTTGAAAAGCAATTAACCCAAGTAACACAAGAAGAAGCACAATTAACCTTGCAGCACCAAAATAGTCAAACGCTTATACATTGGTGCCAAGACTTTCACGAAAATCAGCTGCAGTTAGCGCAATATCAGCAGCAGTTAGCTGACATTGAGCAGCGTGAATTGCAGGCTAAACCTGAGCTGGACTTACTTAAACTTTCAGAGCCTGCAGAGCAATTACGAACGCATTTTGAAGAGAATAATCGTTGTACCGCGCAGCACAGCAATATTGTTAATAAAGTAAAAGAGTTAACACAGCAGTTACACGTTATTGAAGGCGCAGTAAACACCAGCCATAGCGCACTAACCGCTGAGCAAGCTAGCCAAGAAAAACAAGCGATACAGCGCACTAGCATTGAAACTGTACTTAATGATGATATTGCGCCATTAGATAGTACTATTAGCCACCAAAACAATGACTTAGTTCAAGCTAAGCAAAAGCTTGATGATTTAATAAAAATACACAAAAATTTGAGCGACAAGGTTAATCAGCAAGTAAAAATTGAAGAGCAAACACGCGCTGAAATAGCAGCGCAAACAGATTACCTAACTAAGCACCAAGCCCTTGACATGGCGAGTGATAAATTATCGCTATGGCAAAGCCAAAGTCAGCAGTTATCACAACTGCAAAGTACGATGGCGTTAACGGCGCAAAAAATTATTGAGCAACAACAAAAGCAACAACAGTTAACAACAGAGCAAGCGCAGATTGAGCAACATAAAAAGACGCACTCGTTGCAGTTTCAACAGCTTAATGACAATAACAATATTTTTACTCAGCAACAGCAGCAACTCCTAGCCGATTATGGTTTTGATGAAAGTGCTGGTATTAATTCAGGTATTAGTTCAGGTATTAGTTCAGGTATTAGTTCAGGTATTAGTTCAGGTATTAGTACAGGGGATAATAACACCTCTAAGCATGTTAATATTCGTCATCACATAAGTGATAAAATTAACCACTTACAAAATCAACAGCTTAATTTAAATCAAGCATTGCCGTTAGCGCAGCGTTTTAGCCAGTTACTCACTAACCAAAGCAACCTTAAGCAAAGTGTTAGTGATAACGAGCAGGCTTTATTGGCCATAGAAACAAAGTTAACCACTTTACGACAAGGTTACAGTGAAAAAAACCAACAAAAGAAAGACGTTGAAACCCTAATACAGCAGCATCAAGCGATAATGGCACTTGAGGCATATCGCGATAAGTTACAAGCAGATGAGGCTTGTCCATTGTGTGGCTCAACGCAGCACCCCGCAATAGAAAGTTATCAAACACTGAGTGCGAATGAATACGAAGCTCGTTTAGCCATACTGGTAAGTGAGTTAGAGCAGTTGAAAAAAGAAGGGGATGGCTTTAATCATCAAAAGTCAGCGCTTGATGCTCAACGCAATGTTGCCACACAGCAATTAACCGAAATACAGACTGAATTGTCTGACATTCAACAGCGCTGGTTGCAAATTGACTTTAGCAATAATCAGCAACTGCAAAGTGCGCTTACTCAACAAGCTCCAGAAAATGTTGTTAATGAGCAACTAACCCAATGTACTAGCGCGTTACAAAATCTGAAAGACTTACAGCAGCAATTAAGCGTTATTGAACAACAACAACAAGCGAATAATGAGCAACTCATTACGCTTGAGCGAACTCAGAATGAACAAAATAGTAAACTTGCCTTAGTTGCCGAGCAGCTTAATAACCAGCAACAAAATATTACTCAACTTGAACAAGAAAAAACAAAGCAAGCTAATGACTTTAATAGTTTAAATGCATCGTTGTATCAAGGCATTAATCAAGCTGGCGTTGCGTCAACGACAGCGGAAATCACCTTAACACCGTTAACTGTTTGTGTAGATTCGTTATGGTTGAGCCAAATAGCTGAGCAAGTGCAGGAGTATCAACAAGCTAAAGCGAGCTACGAGCAAACTAAAACACAGTTAACAGATATTACTCAGCAGCGTAGCGTATTAATAAGCCAGCAAAGCCAACAACAGTTACAAATTGATGAAATAAGTAAGCAAGTTGACGTGTTAACTAAGCAACTTGCCAGCAATACCGCACAGCGTCAAACCTTGTGTGATAAGTTACTCGCAGAGCATGATCTTTTCTTCAATGAGCAATTAACGGCACAACTAAGCACACACTTTGATAGCAAAGCGGTTAAAGCTGAGCTAGTGCAACAACAGCGCAATGCGCAACAACAGCTAGAGCAATTACAATCGCAATACAATGCACATTATGCTCAGCAACAAAGCACCAACGGACAATTAACGAGTTTGCAAGCGCAGCTTATTGAAGCAGAGCAAGCTTACAAGCGCAGTCAATTACACTGGGGCGAGGTGCTGAAAGGGAGCCAATTTAGTGATGAAAATGCCTTTTTAGCGGCATTACTACCGCCAGATAAAAGACAACAATTAACTGTGTTAGCTAATGAATTAAGTGATGTGAAAAAGCAAACAATAACACTGCACAATCAGGCGCAACAGCGGGCTGATGTTATTGAGCAACAAAAAACTAAAATAGCTAATGAACAAACATCTCACCAAGCCAATAAACTTGACTATCATGATGAGGAGTTGGCGAGTGTCAATTTCATCAACATTAACTCTGTTAATGTTGAAACCATTGAACATCAAATTAAAGTATTAACCGAGCAAATTACTCAGTTAACTCATCAGTTAAAAACCAGTCAGCAGCAAATAGGGCAATTAACACAACAGCTTGATCACAACCAACGTAATCAAGCAGCGCAAGCACAACTATTAGAAAAAATTAAGCAAGCACAAATCGACCTTGATGATTTATCTCACCTTAACTCACTTATTGGCTCTGCCGATGGCGCTAAATTTAGGCGTTTTGCCCAAGGACTTACCTTAATTTACTTAGTGCAGTTAGCTAATGAACGTTTAGCGCGTTTATATGGACGTTATCAATTGCAGTGTCAGAAAAACGATAGCCTAGCCCTTGAAGTACTCGACACTTGGCAGGGTGACAGTGCGCGCGATATTAAAACTTTATCAGGCGGAGAGAGCTTTTTAATGAGTTTAGCGTTAGCGCTAGCTCTCTCAGATTTAGTGAGCAGCAAAACCAGCATCGACTCATTATTTTTAGATGAAGGCTTTGGTACCTTAGATAACGACACTTTAGAGGTTGCACTTGATGCGTTAGATAACTTAAATGCTAGCGGTAAAATGATCGGGGTGATCAGTCATGTTGATGCCTTAAAAGAGCGTATTGCGGTACAAATAAAAGTCAAAAAAATAAGTGGCTTAGGTGTAAGTTGTTTAGATAAACGCTTTGAATTTGTCCATGAACCTAATGAAAGTTAAATACTGTAATATCACTCAATAGTCATCGCTAAGGATATTTTTTGGAAATTTGGATTTATTTCACCTTACTTGCTGCTTTTATGCAAGCGGTCAGAACAGCAGGGCAAAAGCAACTATCAGGTAAGATAAATGCTATGGCAACTACGGCAGTACGCTATGTTTATGCCTTACCCTTTGCTTGGGGCTATTTATGGTGGATGCTTGATTATCGAGAGGTAGCAGCACCAACACTTAATCATAATTTTTTGTCTTACGCTTTAATTGCCAGTGTTACACAAATTATTGGTACGGCATGTTTAGTGGCGGCTTTTCAATATCGAAACTTCGCCGTTGCTACTAGCTTAGCGAAAACAGAAGCAATACAAGTCGCTGTTGTGGGGGCGTTATTATTTTCTGCGCCTTTATCTGGCTTAGGTTGGCTAAGTGTTATTGTTGGTGTGATTGGGGTGTTACTGGTTTCTAAGGTAAAATTCACTAAGCAAGCTGTATTTAGTGGTGAGCATAGCCTAAGCGGATTGTCGTACGGTTTAGCGGCAGGTTTAGGCTTAGCTATTACTACGTTACTTATTCGAGAGTCGAGTTTAGCACTAAATACCGACCTTATGGTCAGCGCAGCAATTACTTTAACTTTTATGATCACCGTTCAGTCGCTTATTTCTCTCATTTACGTGGTTATTCAAGATAAAAAACAACTACCGCTAATGGTAAAGCATTGGCGTCTATGTTTGTTTGTTGGTATTACCAGTGTACTTGGCTCTATTGGTTGGTTTACCGCCACTAGTTATCAAACTGCAGCCTATGTAAAAGCGCTTGGGCAAGTAGAGTTTTTCATCACCTTAGCATTAACCTATCGTATTTTTAAAGAAAAGGTCACTATAGCTGAATATCTAGGCATGGCTTTGATTATTGCCAGTGTGGTTATTTTACTGTTATGGGCGTAACAAGCGTTATTTATTAGAAAAAATAATGTTAAACTGGCGCGCACAGCAGTAACTAAAATTACAATAATATTAACGTAAGAGAAAAATAATGAATATAGCAGATAAAACCGTTGCACAGTTCCATTACATCCTTAAAGATGAAGCCGGTAACGAAATTGAAAGTTCTCATGGCCACGAGCCATTAGCTTATTTACATGGTGCTAATAACACTTTGCCAGGTTTAGAAAAAGCACTAACAGATAAAGCTACGGGTGATAAATTTACGGTAACACTACAGCCTGAAGAAGCGTATGGCGAGCGTAACGAAACATTAGTTGAGCGTGTATCAGCGAAACACTTACACGGTTTACCAAGTAAAAATGCCAAGTGGCAACCAGGTATGATTGCTATTGTGCAAACAGAGCAAGGTCAACGCCAAGTAACGGTTGTAAAAACCGGTAAATTTATGGTGACGGTTGATATTAACCCACCATTAGCGGGTAAAGTACTAACATTTGATATTGAAGTACTCGACGTACGTGCTGCCACTGAAGAAGAAATACAACATGGTCATGTACATAATGGCTCATGTGGTCACGATCACTAATGTTAAGCTAAGCATTAGTATTAGTGATACCTAAACGCTAAGACATTGACAATAAGTCAATAACTTAGCGTTTTTTTTATTGTCATTATTTATGTTAATGATTTACGTTAGACTATTATTTTCACGTAATGGTATTAACCAAAAGAGAAATATTATGAGCAGATACCTTTTACTTTTTATTGTGTTAGCCATTGTGGCTTTTTTCTTTTATCGTAGTTATGTCAATAAGGAAGCAGCAAAAATTAATATTGCTCAAGGCAATGAATTTTTAGCGGCTAATAAAGCCGTTGCTGGCGTTATTGAAACTGCTTCAGGTTTGCAATATCAAGTGTTAACACCTGGCACTGGCACCGAGCAGCCAACAGCATTGTCACAAGTAAAAGTGCATTACCATGGCACCTTAATTGATGGTAGTGTTTTTGATAGTTCAGTTGAGCGCGGTGAACCGATTAGCTTTGGTTTAAACCGCGTTATTAAAGGTTGGACTGAAGGCTTGCAGCTTATGGTGGTTGGTGAGAAAACACGCTTTTTTATTCCAGCCAGTTTAGGCTATGGTAATAATTCGGCAGGTAAAATTCAGCCGGGTTCAGTATTGATTTTTGATGTTGAATTATTGGCCATTAACTAAGTATTAGCAGAGCTAAACTTGGCTGAGTCAGATTGGGTTAAGCTAGACTTGGTTACGCTGGAGCTAGCTAAGCTTGACTTAGTGCTGCTAGCTTAAACAAGGGCTTACTTTTCCCTTAATTGTTGAAACAATAGGACGTTACTATGCACAGTTATGTGATCTTATTTCGAGGAATAAACGTTTCAGGTAAAAATATTCTACCAATGAAAAACTTGGCTGAGTTATTAACGCAGCATGGCTTTAAGCAAGTAAAAACTTATATTCAAAGTGGCAATGTTGTCACGTTAAGCGAGCTAACAGCGAGCGAAGTGAGTGAGCAGATAACGACATTAGTTGCCGAGCACTTTGGTTTTACCGCCCCCGTGATGGTGTTTACTAAAGCACAATTTAATCAATTTAGTATGCAAAATCCTTATGGCGATGTTGAGGGTAAGTTTTGTCATTTGTATTTTTGCAATACGCAAGCGCAGCTTAACCAAGAAAAGCTAGCACAATATAACGCCGCTTCTGAGCAGTACCAACTTCATGATAATGTTTTTTATTTACATGCCCCTGATGGCATTGGCCGCTCTAAATTAGTGGCAAATATTGAACTTTGTTTAGGTGTAACAGCGACAGGACGCAACTTAAATACCGTTAATAAGTTGAATAGCTTATTGGAAATTATTAGTGCTTAGCCGCACTTAGCTTGACACTTGCTCAAGCTGTTTAACGCTTGTAAATACCGCTTTAATAATAGGCTCATCAACTCTATTTTTTGCAATAACAAAGCTTAGTGGTGTAGTGAAATCTAGCGCTGAAATAATGTGGATTTGTTGATTTTTCTTGGCGGTTAATGCGCTTTCTTTTTCTAAAAAGCTTAATCCTAGCCCTGATGTAACTAAAGCTAAACGACTATTATCATCAGCGGTACTTAATACTGATTTAATAGTCGTACCTAACTTTTCAGTTAAAAAATGATCAAATGGGCAATAATCACTCATCATAATCCAAGGTTGCTGGCTAAGCTCGTACGCGCTGATATTATTACGAAAGTGTATTGGCGCAATGGTAGTTATTACTTGTGTGAGTACTGTCACACCTAAACAATCCTCAGGAATGTCACCATAAATATAACCCCCATCAATTAATCCCGTTTTTATATCAACAAGTGTTTTTCCTGTCGATTGAGCATGTACTGTTAAGTTTATCGCGGGGCAGTCTTGCTGTAACAGCGTAATTAAATCAGTCAGTTGAACTTGTTCACTATTAACATTAATCGCTAAGCTAAAGTTGCCGATGACTTCATGTTGTTGCTGCGCAGCAACATTTACAATGTCTATCGCGCTATCTAAGGTTACTTGGGCTTTTTCAAGTAATATTTTGCCTTTTTCGGTTAACGCCATGCCTTTGTTTGAGCGTATAAATAACGGAGTATTTAGCTCTTCTTCTAAATATTTAATGTGTGCGCTGATCGCTGGCGGTGTAGTGTATAAACGCTTTGCTGCTTGCGTTAAATTACCGGTATTAGCAACCGAGACAAAAGAGCGTAAGTGATAAAATTCCAATAAAACCTCCTATTGGCTGAATTCGTTTATTAAAGCTCGTCATTTAAAACCCGCGGACTCAAACATTATAGTCGCATAAAATTTAAAACTTTGTTCACAGGTAGCGCAACTATAAATGGCGTTATTTATTTTTGCTATTCATATTTACTGAACTTCTCTTTCAAAAAAAACGAATATGCTTAACTGACCATAGCAGTTACCTTAATTAACTTATAAGCGCTAAATTAAGCTCGTTAGATAAGTTAATTAAAAAGGAGAAAACTGTTATGACAAAAAATAAGGTAAAAAATAGCTTAAGTGTAGAGCCAGCGCCAATAACTAAAAACGGTGCATTTAACACTATTGCGACACCACCTGAACAAGCATTACGCTATTTTGCTGGTAAATTAGCTTGTGAGACAGATTGCTCAGATGTTTATACTGATATTCAAGCGGGTAATAATTCGTATATTTTACTCGATGTGCGCTCGGTTGAAGCCTTTGAAAAAAGCCATGCGATTGGTGCTGTGAATTTGCCTCACGGGCAAATTAATGCCGAAGCATTGGCGAGATACGCAACAAATACCCAGTTTGTGGTTTATTGCTGGGGACCCGGTTGTAATGGTGCCACCAAAGCGGCATTTAAAATAGCGGCTTTAGGTTATGAGGTTAAAGAAATGCTAGGCGGTATTCATTACTGGGAAGACTTTGAGCGTTATCCTGTGAACCGCCGTATGAATAAAGCTCAGCAATAACTAAAAAAACTCAGCTCAAGAATAAGTAAGCAGAACGAAGGTTATATTTGCTGAAAGACAACGATAGATTCAAGAAAATCATAACTTTTATTTATCGTTTATGGGCTATGTCAGTGTTTACATTTCTTTGCGTTTTTGCTGCTTAATTAGCGAGATAAAACCAGACTTTACTGCTTAGTTAGCTATTTACTCATAGCCATTCACGATACAATTACACTCAAGTAAGTTGCTGTACTAATGGCTGCTTTATGCTTAACAACTATACAATAGCTACCTTCGGTAGTTTGATAACCCCAAAGAGTTAAATTACGCCATGAAACAATATACTAACCTTGCTGAGTTAATTGAAAACTTAGAAGCTGAAATTCAAGCATTAACCAATGAAATAACCACGTTAAAACAAGAGCCTCAAAGCTTTAATGAGCAAGTGCTTTTGAAGTATATTGATACTGCCAGTACCGGAAAAACGAAAGACTTCGTTCGCTCGTTAGGGGTTAAATCAGAGCGTGGTTCTCTTTTTTCATCAGGCGATGTAAGTAAGTTAATTAAAGATGGCGCAGAAGATATTTCACCTGAATTATTGGCTATTGCACGTAAGGTTGTGGGTATGAAAAATAAATACGGTAAACAGCGTTAATCGTATTGGTAATTTAACAAAATAATAAAAATAATTAACTTACAACAGCTTTCTTTAAGCCGTTATTAACTTAAAATATGAGTAGGTTTACGCTATGAATAATCGATTTATTATGGTGCTTCTTAGCACTTTTTTGTCCGTTTTAACTCTTAACAGTGCACAAGCAAAGTCAGATAACTTTTCTACACAGCAGTTAACGGATGTTGAACAAATAAAACAACAAGCACTCACCAGTGATTTAGCGTGGGACTTAGTTGAGTCATTAACCACCGAAGTTGGTCCTAGAATGCCAGGTACACCAGGTGATAAAGCTGGCGTTGCATGGGCTGTTGCTAAATTTAATGCTATGGGGTTTGATAAGGTATGGACTGAGCCAGCAACTTTTCCTAAATGGATTCGTTACTCAGAATCAGCAGCAGTTATAAGCCCGTCACCACAAAAACTACATATTACTGCACTAGGTAATAGTATCAGCACGCCAAAAGAGGGCATACAAGCAGAGGTGATAGAGTTTCAAACCTTAGATGAGTTAGAGAGTGCCCCTGAAAGTGCAGCGAAAGGTAAAATAGTTTTTATTAATTACCAAATGAATCGCGATCGTGACGGTAATGGTTATGGTCCAGCAGTACAAGCACGTAGCCGTGGCGCCGTAGTAGCGGCTCAAAAAGGTGCCGTAGGTTATGTAATGCGATCGGTTAGTACTGCGCATCATCGTTTTGCCCACACTGGTGGTAGCCATTATAAAGAAGGCGTAACTAAAATAGTCTCTTCAGCAATTTCAAATGCCGATGCTGATCAATTACATCGTTTAGTTGCATTAGGTGAGCCAGTAACTATTAATATTAATGTGCAAGCGCAATCAATGGGCGAGGGGACTTCTTACAATGTTATTGGTGAATTTACGGGGAGTGAATTTCCACAAGAGCATGTGCTGATTGGTGGTCACTTAGACTCGTGGGATTTAGGCACAGGCGCATTAGATGATGGTGCTGGTGTTGCTATTACTATGGCTGCGGCTAAGTTAGCACATTCAAAAGGGAAAACTAAGCGTAGTATTCGAGTGGTACTTTTTGCTGCAGAAGAGTTTGGTTTATGGGGCGCTAAAGCTTACGTTAAAGCAAATGAGAAAAATTTGAAGCATATTGTTGCAGCGGCAGAATCTGATTTTGGTGCGGATAAAATATGGGCAATAGAGTCAAATGTCGATGCTAGCGCATTACCGGTGGTACGTGATATTGCTAAAGCGATGGCATCGTTAAATGTTGAGCATATCGGTAAAAATACCGCTCGCGGTGGTCCAGATTTAATCCCATTTCGTCCGTTTAATATTCCAGCGTTTCGCTTAGCTCAAGATGGTACCGATTACTTTAATTACCATCATACGGCAGATGATACTTTAGATAAAATTGATCCTGAAAAGTTACGTCAAAATGTTGCAACCTACGCCGTTTTTGCTTACATGGCAGCTAATGCAAAAACACGTATATTAGGAAAATAATGCAATAGCGTAAACGCCTATAATTACAAAAGCACCCGTTTAGTTTACCCTCTAAACGGGTGCTTTTTTGTTTATAGGAGTTAGTATAAGTGACTAGCATTAGATTAGCAGTGTACGAGGTTAGTACTATATTAAGTTGATAGGTTAAATTAATAGATTAAATAAGAGGTAATCAAATGAACGCATTAGCAGAATTTATCTCAAATATTGATCATGAGACGAGAAAAAATGACACTATAGTACTACAGGCAATGTTAACGAAAGTGTCTGGATATCAACCTTATCTTGATGGCACTATTATTGGCTTTGGACAGTACCATTATCAATATGAAAGTGGTCATCAAGGCAACGCGCCAGTGATTGGCTTTTCACCTCGAAAACAACACTTAGTTGTTTATATCATGCCCGGGTTTAATGAGTTTGAACCGTTACTCGCCAAGCTTGGTAAATGTAAAGTAGGTAAGTCGTGTTTATACATTAACAAGTTATCAAATATAAACCTTGAGGTTCTCGAATCGTTGGCGAAACTGTCCATAAAGTACATGCAAAACCATTATGTATGCCAAAGTAATATCGTAAAAAGTGATTAAGTCGGCTGTCTTTTGTGTAACAACCATAGTAGTGTCACTCTTAAATAACGAAAAGCATAATGTAAATTAAACCAATAGGTTAGAGTAGAGAGCCTTTAATATCGTATGAAAACACAAATTAATATTAGAAAAGCTACGGATATCGATCGCGCATTTATTTTTGAATTATCACCACGCCTTGCTGAAGTCGCTCAATTAGCTTGGCATACCGATGAGGTTATTCAAAAAATGCAGGATGACTATATTACTGCAATGTTAGTAAAAAGTGCAGTTCCCCAAATAACACTTATTGCTGAAATAAACGCTAAACCTTATGGTTTTATTCATGCGCGTTCACACACTGACAGTATCTCAGGTGAGGTGTGTGGCACTATTCCTTTACTTGCGGTATTACCAAAAGCCCAAGGTCAAGGCTTAGGGAAATTATTGATTGAATCGGTGGAAGTCTGGGCAAAAGAGTTAGGTTATCGTTTATTACATCTAGAGGTGTTTGCTAAAAATAATAAAGCTTATAGCTTTTATCAGCAGCAAGGCTTTACCGCTGAAACCGTACATATGATAAAAAACCTCAACTAAAATAAAGGAATGAAAATGATTACAAGATTAGAGCAAAGTGAAGGAGCTAACATTGGTGTCTTTGTTTCGGGTAAGGTTGATGCTGCGGAAGAAAATAAATGGATTGCGATATTTGATAAATTGATAGCGGATCATGGTGAAATCAATATATTAATTGTAATTGATGACAACATCAGTTTTACCTTAGAAGCTGCTTACAATGATTTTAAGTGGGCATTAAAAAATATAAAGCATATGAATAACCTTGCTATTGTTTCTAACAGTAAAACTCTGGCTTGGCTAATTGCAGTAGACAGCCCTTTTGGTAAGTTAGTGGGCGTTAATGAAAAGCACTTTGAAACAAGTGAGTTAGCACAAGCATGGCACTGGGTTACGTCGTAATACTTAACCGTGTTACTTACACTTACGGCCGGATTATTTTAATAAAATATTGTTATCGTTTATCATTTTCCGTTATTATTGACGGACTTGCCCGCTTTTATACCGAGGTATGAAATTTTTTGCTTTAAATGATTAAACAAAGCTTCTGTGCGGGTGTTGTAACACCAATATAATAAAATGGAAATTATGATCATGAATATGAAAAAAATAGCAGTTTTAGCATTAACCTCTCTTACGTTACTTTCGTCTCAAGCCTTCGCACGAGATGATATTAATGCATATTCTGTTGCCGATGCCTTAAACCAAGGTGCAGCCAAATCAAAATTAGGTACTAATATTTCTTTTTACTTTGGTGAGCAAGCGTACGGTGAAGTTGAACAAGATCTTGGTGAATATAAAACCAATAAAAAAACCAATGCATTTAATAAATCTGATGAAGAAGCTTGTCAGTGGGTATTCCTTTCAGCGATGATTGCTTTAAAAGAGAGAGCAGTACAAGCAGGCGGTAATGCAGTGGTGAATATTAAATCAAACTATAAGCATAACTTAACGTCAAGCAATGACACCTTTCAATGTGGTGCAGGAACGTTTGTTGCCGGTGTTGCGTTAACTGGCCAAGTAGTAAAGCTTAAATAAAAGTACACGATAAAAAAGCTAACTTAAGTTAGCTTTTACTAAAACTAAAGCCGAGTATAAGTATTAACTATTGATAGTAATATTTGTACTCGGTTTTTTATTGCTTGATAAATAGATATCTATTTTATCTTGATATTTCATTGGCTTACCCATAGTATGTTGTTCGAAATACAAGCTAGACTGTTATTGTTAAGGTAACGATAGTCGTATTTCGCCTAGGATTTTTGATCTTTCGAGATTGTTTTTGCAGCTTTTTGTTGGGGATTTATACAAGGCAGAGCCTTTGTCGTGTGGTTATTCAGGACAATAAGCTCCTGCATTGTCTAATAAGTTACATCCATGTAGCGTCACATAAAAAGGTGATAACGTAGTAAAAGTGACCAAAAAATACTGTCTGCCGTGATTAAAACGCTTTTATCGCTAGCAAAATTTAACCGCGAAAGATTAACAGCGCCTAGTACTTATCTAACAATAAAAAGTTTTATCTTTCACTAAAAGGAAATGAATGGATGTCTTTAGTAATAAAAAAATGGTTTGCTGACGAAGAAGCAAATGAAAATGGTGATTATGTACACTTAGTGGGCCGTGAGTCTGGTTTACTTTCTTGGCTTTTATCTTTATTAAAAATAGACTCAACTAATGAAGTGGAGATCAAAGAGAATATCATAAAATTCACCTCATCATCATTAGCTGGACAAGAGAAACGTATTATCCCAATGCAGTCTATTACTTCTGCGTATTACGGTTATCAAAAGCCCTGGCAAATGGCGTTAGCACTAACGGTTATTTTAGCTCCGGTTTTCTTCATTGGCTTCATTGTTGGTCCATTATATTACTTTTTAAATAAAAGCCTTACCGTTGCAGTAGTAGAGTCATCAGGTTGGGTTGGATCGTTTTCGTTTAAGCGCTCAATCATTGAAGGACAAAATATTAACGAAGAAGAGGCTTATCGCGTCATCGAAATTATTCGTGAACGTATTGAAGCTAAAACGACTTAAATAGTAAGTAATTTGTTTTTACGTTATACCTCTTAATTAACGTAACTATAAACAACGGGGTTAACTGTTATCCCGTTGTTTATATTAATAGCTTAAGCGAACTCTTATTATCTGAAAACTAGCTCGCCAAAATGCTCTGGGCGGTGATAATCTGGAGTATCTACAGCTATATCATTCCACACTGCATATTGTGGGTCTTTTCTACCACCGCAACGATAAAAATTACCAAACCATTGCTGATGATTAACCTTATCTCCCGTTAATTGCTCAATGGCAGCAAATGGCAGTGCTATTTCAACGCTCCATTGCTGATCACTGCTTTGTTCAAATTTTACCGGGCTTTGAATACTGGTTTTACGTTGTAATAAACCAGCAGATGCTAAGCTGATAAACTGTCGGTTATCACGTCCTGCACCATAGGCTAAGTGTAATGTGCCACAGCAGTTAACTTCTAAATTTACATAACTGCTGCCTAGTTCGCCGCTTGGGCTAAAGAAAAACTCAACACAAGAGTCTTCACAAATTAGCATATGATTGAGTTCAGTTTGTTGAGCAAAACTGTAATTGTCTTGGGCAATAATTTGTATAAATAAGGTGTCGCTATTAGCGGCTAATTTTACTGAGGTACTTTGCTTGTTACCCGACTCGTACCAAGGGTAAGTATCAATGGTTAAACTATCGATAGCTTGCCAGTTAATATGTGATGTTGTGATTTTTTTTATGGCGTATTGTTTCATAATTACTTCCGTATTCTCTTCGTACTACTTCATTCGTGTGAATAAGGTTATTTTTTCAATATAGCGATAACTTCAATTGCCTGTAAAGAGCTCATCTGCCATTGAATATCTAAATCATATAATGTCATGCCATAGCACTTATCATCAAGCTTATTACGTTTGTACGCGGGTCTTGGGTCTTGTGCCAGCACTTGTTCAATTAATAATGTTAGCTGAGGATATTGCACGCTGATTTCTGCTAAGGTTTTTTTCGCCTGAGCATTAAAGGTGACGGTTAAAGGCGCAATAGGTTGATGTTGAGCAAAACCAGCTTCAGCATCTGTCAACGCATCAGAGTAGGGGATGTAAGGCTTGATATCAATAATAGGGGTGCCATCAAGTAAATCTAACCCTGATATGTGTAATTCAACATTACCATCACTTAACTGTATTACCCGCTCTAGTTTAACCACCGACATACCAATAGGATTAGGTCTAAAGGTTGAACGAGTGGCTAATACACCGAGTTTTTTATTACCGCCCAAACGGGGTGGGCGCACCAGCGGCTTCCAACCTTGTGCTTGCGTACCATGAAAAATAAAAATTAACCATAAGTGACTAAATTGCTCAATACCACGTAATAATTCTTCGTTATTCGCTGTGCCAATAAAAACCACTTTACCTTGGGCGCAATTCACTAAGTTTGGTTGCCTTGGAATAGCAAATTTTTCTTTATAGGGAGAAAAAACTGTTGCAATGGGGGTTAAGGTAATTGCAGCTAAGGGGTCAATAACGTTAGACTCAGAGCTGATCTCATTAAGATCGCTCGATTTATTATGATTGGGCATATGGTTGGACATATTATTGGGCATCGGTAACTTGGTAAGCTTTGGCATAGCAAACTATTTGCGCTACACATTGTTTCGACTCAATATTTACGCAGCTAGTAAAAACAATCGCATTGGCTTGTAATTTATAAGCCGCTTGTCTTGCTTGTGTACGGGCATTCAGCTCATCTGGTGGCGCTAAGTGTGATTTAGCTTGGCAGTCTTCACCTTCAACAATACCGAGATAGTTTTTTGCTCCGCTAAAGGCTTTTTCATTTTCGTATATTTTAACGTGGCTGGCGCTAAAGTATTCTTCAACGTTGTCGCCTTTAACATTGCTATTAAATGCATAGTTACCACTACAGCCGATAAGTAACGTGGTTATTGATAGGGCAACGAATAAAGGGATGTTAATGATGCTTTTCATTAGGCATTATCCTATTGAATGACTATTAATAAGGTGTTGCTATAAACGTGATTATAAGACAACGATTTAAACTGAGCTAATAAAAAAGGCATAGCCAACGCTATACCTTTTTTGATTTTATATTAAATGCTATTCGGTATTAACTAACACGCATACCCGCTTTAGCGCCGTCTTCTGGGTTTAAAATCCAAATATCCTTATCACCAGGGCCTGCCGCTAAAACCATACCTTCAGACATGCCAAAACGCATTTTACGCGGTGCTAAATTAGCCACCATTACCGTATGCTTACCAATTAAATCTTCAGGTTGATACGCGTCTTTAATTCCTGAGAATACTTGACGAGTTTCAGTACCTTCTTCATTTAACGCTAAGGTTAATTGTAATAATTTATCTGATTTTTCAACGTGCTGTGCATTAATGATTTTTACAATACGTAAATCGATTTTGGCAAAATCATCAAATTGAATTTCTGCTGAAATAGGATCCGCGCCTAAGGGATCAGCTAGGGCAGCGGAATTATCAACAACCTTAGCCGGTTTTGATTTTTTCTTGGTCTTCTTCTCTTCTTTAGCGTTATCAGCACCACCCATACTATCTTTTGAAGCATCGGTCATGGCGTTAATCTTATCCATGTCAACACGTTGTAGTAGGGCTTTAAATTTATTAATTTTATGTGATGTTAGTAAATTTTTATGACCATCCCAAACCAGTTCATCATTTAAAAATTCAGCAGTGCTTTCAGCTAATACGGGTAATACTGGTTTTAAATAAATTACCAAAGTACGGAACATATTAATACCAAGCGAACAAATATCTTGTACTTCTTGCTGCTTAGTCTCATCTTTAACTAACTGCCATGGCTCTTTAACCGCAATATATTCGTTAACTTTATCAGCTAATGCCATGATTTCACGCATGGCACGGCCAAAGTCACGTGACTCATAATGTGAGGCAATGCTATCACCGGCAGCCATTACTTCATCAGCAAGTGCTTGATCATCAACATTAGCGGATAACATGCCATCAAAGCGTTTAGTGATAAAACTCGCACAGCGTGAAGCAATATTCACTACTTTCCCAACTAAATCTGAATTTACACGTTGAGCGAAATCTTCTAAATTTAAGTCTAAATCGTCAATGCGATTCGTTAATTTTGCTGCGTAGTAATAGCGTAAATACTCTGGATTTAGGTGGTCTAAATAAGTACGACCTTTAATAAATGTCCCTTTTGACTTAGACATTTTAGCGCCATTAACTGTAACAAAACCATGGGCATAAACCGAAGTAGGTTTACGATAACCTGCACCTTCTAACATCGCTGGCCAGAATAAACTGTGGAAATAAATAATGTCTTTACCGATAAAATGGTAAAGCTCAGCGTCTGAGTTTTCATTCCAGAAGCTATCGAAGTCTATTGATGAGTCTTTATCACATAAGTTTTTAAAGCTGCCCATATAGCCGATAGGAGCATCTAACCATACGTAAAAGAATTTACCTGGTGCATTAGGAATTTCAAAACCAAAATAAGGCGCGTCACGGCTAATGTCCCACTGTTTTAACCCCTGTTCAAACCATTCTGATAATTTGTTTGCCATTTCTTCTTGCAAAGCACCGCTGCGGGTCCAATCTTTGAGCATTTGCTCAAACGCAGGCAAGTCAAAAAAGTAATGTTCAGAGTCTTTTAAAACAGGTGTTGCACCCGAAACAACAGAGCGAGGGTTAATAACCTCTGTTGGTGAATATGTTGCACCACAGTTATCACAGCTGTCGCCGTTTTCATCTTCACTTTTACACTTAGGGCAAGTACCTTTAACAAAGCGATCTGGTAAAAACATGCCTTTTTCTGGGTCATATAGCTGCGAAATAGTGCGGGTTTTTATATGGCCGTTAGCATGTAAACGATTATAAATTTCTTCAGCAAAAGCTTTATTTTCATCACTGTGAGTTGAGTGATAGTTATCAAAGCTAATATGAAAATCAGCAAAGTCAGCCATGTGCTCATCACGCACAGCGTTTATCATTTCTTCTGGCGTAATACCTAACTCTTGTGCTTTAAGCATAATTGGTGTGCCGTGGGCATCATCAGCACAAACAAAATAAGTTTCATGACCACGCATTCGCTGAAAACGTACCCAAATATCGGTTTGGATGTGCTCTAACAAGTGCCCTAAATGGATTGAACCATTGGCATAAGGTAAGGCACAAGTGACTAAAATTTTACGCTTTGATGGCGCAGCGGCAGATAAAGTTTGCTCAGACATGAAAAAGATACGTTTTTTGATGGTAATAATGGGGGCAATAGTACAGAATTTAACGATTATTCTCAAGATGCTTATGTCGTTCTAAGCAAGTATTCATAGGTCAGTACCATTATGTTTGGCAACTTTTTTTCGAAAGGGCAATCAAAACCCTCAAATGAGCCGTTATCTTCAGCACAAGTTACACAGTTAATTGATGATACCTTAGCGAACTACGTCTCTGAAAACTTCCCTAACGGTGTTTTAAATGTCTGTATTAAGTATCAGCTTGAACAAGATAAAAACATTACTATTCAGTTGATTATGCCATTTCCATGTCAAGGTGAGTTAGACGAACTCGCCGCAAGCCTGTCAAAAGCACTCGGGCAAGAAGTATCAATTGTTGTTACATTACAAGTTAAGCCCGTACGCCACTTTGCTTTAGGTAGTGATGCAGGTGAAAAGGCTGATGGTGCTGTAAAGCAAGGTAATATTGCCAATATTATTGCAATAGCTTCGGGCAAGGGCGGTGTGGGTAAGTCAACTACCACAGTCAATTTAGCTTATGCCTTAATGGCTGAAGGGGCAAAGGTTGGCATTTTAGACGCTGATATTTACGGGCCGTCAATTCCTACCATGCTTGGTTTAACACATGAAAAACCAGGTTCTACAGACGGTAAATTAATGACGCCTTTACTTGCTCATGGTTTATCAGCGATGTCGATTGGCTTTTTAGTTGACCCTAATGACGCTACTGTTTGGCGAGGTCCTATGGCAAGCAGTGCCTTTAATCAATTACTGAATGAAACAGCATGGCCAACATTAGATTATCTATTAATTGATATGCCACCAGGTACCGGAGATATTCAGCTAACTTTAGCGCAAAAAGTACCAGTAGCTGCTGCTGTTATTGTAACAACACCACAAGATATTGCCTTAGTTGATGCCACTAAAGGTATTGCTATGTTTAATAAAGTACAAGTGCCAGTATTAGGTATTGTTGAAAATATGAGTTACCACATTTGCGAAAACTGTGGTCACCAAAGTCATATTTTTGGTGAGGCAGGTGGTAAAGATATGGCGCAAAGTAACCAAACAACATTACTAGGACAGTTGCCGTTAGATATTGCTATTCGACAAGATGCCGATTTTGGGCAATCTGACATTATTGAAAATAGCACTGGTGAAATAGCTAGTCATTATCGTAAAATAGCGCGTAATATAGCAGGGCAGTTATTTTTGCAATGCGACAATGCCAGTCCGCTAACCCCAATAGTTGAGCAACAGCAGTAAACAAGCGCGCTAAACCCTAATGATAAACAAGAGTAAAAATAAATTATGAGATTATGTGATAAAGATATAGAGCGTTACCTTGATGAAGGCAAAATTGCTATTGAGCCAAAACCTAATAGCTCGATGATCTCTGGGGTTAGTGTTGATATTCGCTTAGGTAATGAATTTCGTGTCTTTCGCGATCATACCGCGCCTTACGTTGATTTAAGCGCCCCGAAAGCAGAAGTACAAAAAGCCATGAACTCAATTATGAGTGATGAAATATTTATTGAAGATGGCGAAGCTTTCTTTTTACATCCTGGCGAATTAGCACTGGCAGTAACTTATGAGTCAGTGACTTTACCTGATGATATTGTTGGTTGGTTAGATGGTCGCTCTTCATTAGCACGGTTAGGCTTAATGGTACATGTAACTGCACATCGGATTGATCCCGGTTGGTCTGGACAAATTGTGTTAGAGTTTTATAACAGCGGTAAGCTCCCTTTAGCGTTGCGCCCTAAAATGAAAATAGCAGCGTTGAACTTTGAAACTATGTCAGCAAGTGCTGCGCGTCCTTATAATACACGTGAAGATGCTAAGTACAGAGATCAAAAAGGTGCGGTTGCCAGCCGAATTAGTCAAGACGATACTAAATAAGTCACTTTATTATAAAAGTGAAAGCGTAACTTTATGTTATGAAAAACGCAGTAGTATTTGATGCTACTGCGTTTTTTATGGTTATTACTTTATGGTTATCATTTCATTTATACGATGCTGTTTTATCACTTATAAACAGTATTTATTGACACAGTTTTCAAGGGCATTAATTAATTTTTCACTGTCATGGTGATGTGGCACTTTATTATGAGTTAAATCTTGGCAAATAATATTCACGCGACTAGAGTTTACATTTTCATCCTGACAAATAACGCTATCAACTGGCATACAGCCAATATTATCTTCTATCCACTGTAACCGTTCGTCTAAAGTTAAATGTGCTGCTGGGCTTTGCTCTGCCACAATATTATCAATAAATACACAATGACCTTTGCGCTCTTTTATCGCGTTACTAATGTCTCGCACCAATAAAGGTGGCACTATGCTGGTTAAAAAGCTTCCGGGACCTAAAATAATTAAATCGGCTTCTCTAATGGCTTTTATGCACGGTGTAATAGATTTTACTAAGGGAGCAAGCATTAAGTTTTTTGGCATTATCGGCATTTCATCAACTGACATTTCACCTAAACGACATCGTCCCTCAGGATAAAAAGCCATTAAGTCAGTAGGGGTTTCTGACATTGGCAATACCTGAGTTTTTACACGTAAAATGCGGCGTACTAGCTTAATTGAATCTAACGGGCTTGATTGTACTTGCCCGAGTCCATAAAGAATTAGGTTACCTAAATTATGACCGCTGAGTTCATCACTGCCATCAAAGCGAAAATTAAATAACTGACTGCCAATAGAGGTATCATCAACAAGTTGTGTTAAACAGTTACGTAAATCTCCCCAAGCAATAGAGCTGCTCCGTTTTCTTAATCGACCAGTAGAGCCGCCATTGTCGGTGGTCGTTACAATGCCTGTTAACTGATTACCCATAAAAGAGAGAGAAGATAAAACACGACCTAAGCCGTGGCCGCCGCCAATAGCGACTATGTTGAGTTTGGTAAGTTGCATAATAATGGGTTTCTTTTATTTAACGAGAATGGCTAATATGCTATTAGCTAATTTTTACCTGAAGTATTCGTTACGATTTGAAGTGCGAAATTGACGCGAAAATTAACAAACACGGTAAAATGCTTGAAACATACACTTTAAAAAGTTAACAGGTAAAACACTATTAAACCATACCGCTAAAAGCACAAAAGATAAAGCAACAACAGGTAACAGAGTATAAAAGTATTATAAACGATGCTGTTAACAAAGTAGGGCAGTGCAATCAATTATGGTAAATAGTCGATTAACAGATAATAAATAATCAAAATGATGGTTATGTAATCACTCAGGCCATTTCTTTGAAAAAATACCGCTTTTTTTTAAATATGTGTTGACAGTTTCATGGTCGCTGCTTAGAATGCGCCTCGTTTTCAGCAAGTGTTAGGTCCACTGGTTGAGAGCAATTTAGTTGATAGCTATTAGGCCAGTTATCAGTTATACCATCGGGGCTATAGCTCAGCTGGGAGAGCGCTTCGCTGGCAGCGAAGAGGTCTGCGGTTCGATCCCGCATAGCTCCACCATAAATTTTTCGTTAGACTTTTTGTTAGATAAGTTAATGGTGAAAAGAATAAAGAACTATATGATGTATGTCATATAGATTTCAAAACATGTTAGACGCTGTTTTGAACGATAGAAATTTGTGTCCCTATCGTCTAGAGGCCTAGGACACCGCCCTTTCACGGCGGTAACAGGGGTTCGAATCCCCTTAGGGATGCCACTTCTTGAAAGAGAGCTAAGTTAACTTAAACTTATAAAACATTAAGTATTATTGCTACGGCAGTTTTAGTGTCCCTATCGTCTAGAGGCCTAGGACACCGCCCTTTCACGGCGGTAACAGGGGTTCGAATCCCCTTAGGGATGCCACTTTCCATCCTCTTCGGAGACAGAAAGTAATAAGTTAACTTAAACTTATAAAACATTAAGTATTATTGCTTCGGCAGTTTTAGTGTCCCTATCGTCTAGAGGCCTAGGACACCGCCCTTTCACGGCGGTAACAGGGGTTCGAATCCCCTTAGGGATGCCACTTTCCATCCTCTTCGGAGACAGAAAGTAATAAGTTTACTTAACCTTATAAAACATTAAGTATTATTGCTTCGGCAGTTTTAGTGTCCCTATCGTCTAGAGGCCTAGGACACCGCCCTTTCACGGCGGTAACAGGGGTTCGAATCCCCTTAGGGATGCCACTTTCCATCCTCTTCGGAGACAGAAAGTAATAAGTTTACTTAACCTTATAAAACATTAAGTATTATTGCTACGGCAGTTTTAGTGTCCCTATCGTCTAGAGGCCTAGGACACCGCCCTTTCACGGCGGTAACAGGGGTTCGAATCCCCTTAGGGATGCCACTTTATTTGTGATTTTTCATGGCTAAGGTGATATTAAAAAGTGAAATGAAGTAAAAAATAGTCTTCTTATACTATTAGGTGTTAAAGCTTAAAAATAAGAGTTTAGAGTTTTAATTATCCTTAGTTTTAATCTATTATTGATTTGTACTAGGTTAGTTAATTCACCAGAGTGATCTGGTAGATAGTTTGAAATGATAATATAACATCATATCTGTGTCCCTATCGTCTAGAGGCCTAGGACACCGCCCTTTCACGGCGGTAACAGGGGTTCGAATCCCCTTAGGGATGCCACTTTCTTTTATAGTGAGTGAACTAGCAAAGAAAAACCTCGTAATAAGTTATTATTACGAGGTTTTTTTTGATCTTTTTTTAGTGATATTGTAATTTAACCTAAACTTGCCGCTGTTTTATAAGCACTACGACTGTGCATTTTACTTAAGTAAGCAAGCGTGTTGGTTCTATCCACTAATAATCCCATTTTTGCTGCGATGTCGAGCATAATTGTCATCATAATATCAGCAGCGGTAAATTCATTACCTGCAAAATATGCTCTGTTTGCTAATGTTGCCTCAATATAAGAGAAGTCTAGCGCGAGCTCCTTCGCTATATAAGCGTCCATGGGCTGTAAGCCATCTCTATTTTCCATGTTCATTAACACTGAGCTAATAACGGGTAGGGCAAGTGAGCCTTCTGCAAAATGTAACCACTCTAAATAATGACAGTATTCGAGACTTTTTGTACTTGGGCGCAGTCTGTTTTGAGGGTCGCTATTTAATATATATTCAACAATTGCACCAGACTCACCAAGGGTGATATCACCATCAACAATAATGGGGGCTTTTGCTAACGGGTGTATTTTATGTAAACTTTTTGGTGCTAGTTGTGTCGTGGTATCACGCTGATGTGCAACAACGTTGTAAGGGATTTTTAACTCTTCTAATAGCCATAGTACTCGGCTAGAGCGAGAGGCATTTAAATGGTGAACGGTTATCATAGTTTTTCTTCTTTTGATTTATTGTTTGGGGGGTAACAGTTATTAACCTAACTTTTAAACGATTCCAACCCTATTAACCTGCGTTGTTTAATAGGGTTGGAAAATAATATACGTTACGTTAAGCTATCTGGACCAACGCGTACAACCAGCTTGCCAAAGTTTTTGCCTTCTAGTAGTCCGATAAATGCTGTTACGGTATTTTCAATACCATCAACTAAATGCTCTTTATAGTGTATTTTTCCCGCCATAAGCCAGGCCACCATAGCTTCGCTAAATTCATTATAGCGATGACCATAATCATCAAACACAATAAAGCCTTGCATTTTTATACGTTTAACTAGTAAAGCGCCCATTAATGAAAACATACGATCTGGACCTTGAGGTAACTCTGTTGCGTTATATTGAGAAATAAGACCACATAAGGGAATGCGTGCGCTGCTGTTTAGTAAAGGTAGCACCGCGTCAAAAATTTTACCGCCAACATTCTCAAAGTAAACATCAATCCCATCAACACAAACTTGGGTAAGTTGCTTAGCAAGATCATCTGAATAATGATCGAGACAAGCATCAAACCCCAGTGTATCAACTGCGTATTGGCATTTTTCACTGCCGCCAGCAATACCAATAACTTTACAGCCTTTTATTTTAGCGATTTGTCCTACTAAGCTACCAACAGCGCCTGTTGCCGCAGCAACAACGACTGTTTCACCTGCTTTGGGCTGGCCAATATCAAGTAACCCCATATAGGCGGTTAAACCAGGCATTCCTAAAATCCCTAAGGCATAAGAAGGATTAGGGATATTACGGTCGAGCTTTAGGAGGTTTTCACCATCAGAAATACTGTAATCTTGCCAGCCGCCAAAGGCGACGACCCAGTCACCTACTTGGTATTTACTGTGGTTTGAGACCTCAACACGACAAACACTGCCGCCAACCATTACTTCGTTAATTTCAACCGGATCAGCGTACGACTTTGCATCACTCATACGACCTCTCATATAAGGGTCGAGCGAAAGGTATACTGTTCGTAATAAAACTTCACCTTCTTTAGGTTGAGGCGTGTCTGTTTCTATGGTGTTGAAGTTATCTGCCGTTGGCGCACCAAATGGGCGAGAAGCTAATACTATTTGTCTGTTTTTATGCGCTTGTTGAATTTGTGTCATGCAAAATCCTATTCAGTCTTTTTATGATAATGAGCTAATATGGAATAATATTTTTGTTAAAGTGCAAGGGTTAGAATTTCACGACTTACCTCTAAGGTAATGTCTTGGTGCTCTCCTAATTCAACCATGCCATGCTGTGCTAACTTCTCTATAATTCCATCAATTTTTTCTTCTGTTATATCGACATCAGACAAACGTGTTGGCACATTCATACGGGTGAAAAAATCTTCAGTTAACGCTATCGCTTTATCAATTTTAGCTTCGTCATTATCATCGGTTAAATGCCAAACACGCTCAGCAAATTGCACTAGTTTTTCGTGTTTTTCATGGCGTTTTACCTTCATTACCGCAGGTAAAATAATAGATAGTGTTCTTGCGTGATCTATACCAAAACCACCGGTAAGTTCATGACCTATCATGTGTGTTGACCAATCTTGTGGTACGCCAGCGCCAATTAAGCCATTTAACGCCATAGTTGCCGACCACATAATATTAGCGCGAATATCTAAATGCTCTTTTGTGTCTGGGTTTAATGCCTTAGGGCCTTCCTCGATGAGCGTTTGCAATAAGCCCTCAGCAAAGCGATCTTGCACTTTACCATTAACATTGTAGGTTAAGTATTGCTCCATTACATGAACGAAAGCATCGACAACTCCATTACTAATTTGACGATCAGAGAGCGACAAGGTGACTTTAGGATCTAATATGGCAAATTGAGGTTTTACCAACGAGCTACTAAACGGTAATTTATTACCATCACGGGTAACAACAGAGTTGCCATTACTCTCAGAGCCTGTTGCAGGTAAGGTTAATATCGCGCCAATAGGCAATGCACTTTTAACCGGGATTTGTTTAGCTAAAATATCCCAAGGATCATCTCCTTCGTACAATGCGGCTGCGGCAATAAACTTAGCGCCATCAACAACTGAGCCACCGCCAACCGCAAGTAAATAATCAATATCATTTTTTTGAATAAGCTCTTGCGCTTTCATTAATGTTTGATAACTAGGGTTGGGCTCAATCCCCGAAAATTCAAACCAAGTATGATCGGTTAAGGCATTCACGACTTGCTCATAAACGCCATTGCTTTTAATTGAGCCGCCACCATACACAACGAGTACTTTGGCATCGGCTGGAATTTCATTGGCAACAAAATGGATTTGGTCTTCACCAAAATGAATTTTTGTTGGATTGTGAAAGCTAAAATTTAACATAGGTAAATATCCCTGATAAAAGTAAAATTACGTGTTTAATTGGTTAATTAAGACGTTAATTGATTTAGTAGTTTGTTAGCGACTAAGCTAGAGCTTGCGGGATTTTGTCCGGTAATAAAGAGTGCATCTTGCACGGCAAAAGCATGCCAATCGTCAATTTTTTGGTAATCGCTACCGCGTTTAACTAATTCATCTTCGAGTAAAAAAGGGACAATGTCTGTTAATTGTACAGCCGCTTCTTCGCTGTTAGTAAACCCTGAAATCGCTTTGTCTTTGATAGCATATTCGCCAGCACTGTCTTTAACATTTAGCAATGCAGCGGTTGCATGACACACAGTTGCAACAGGCTTATTTGCAGCTAAAAACTGTTCAATTAATTGAATAGAGTCATTGTTATCAGTTAAATCCCATAAAGGACCGTGACCGCCAGGATAAAATACCGCATCAAAATCATCAGCACTTATTTGAGATAATACTTGCGTATTAGCGATAAGCTGTTGCGCCTCAGTATCTTTAAAATACTTAACTGTAGCAGGTGTTTGAAAGTCTGCCATTTCACTTTTAGGGTCAATTGGCGGTTGCCCACCTAGAGGCGAAGCAAGTGTTATTTGTATACCCGCTGCTTTAAATGTGTAGTAGGGTGCCGCAAATTCCTCTACCCAAAAGCCTGTTTTTTCACCGGTATTACCTAGTTCAGCATGTGATGTTAATACCATCAATATTTTCTTTGTATTCATAATGACCTCTGTGGCTTTAATAAAGTGAGTGATATTTTTCAGTAAGGACAGTCTACAGTGACAATTAATATTGAACAATGCAGGCTCAATGAGTTTCTTTGTATCAATTAATGATACAATAAGGTTTTAACATGTTGCTGATCTTGAGGAGTGTCATTGTGGATATATCGTTTGAACAGCTTAAAAGTATGGTTGTTTTTGCACAAGTCATTGAACAAGGGACGTTAAGTGGCGCCGCTAAAAGACTTAGCTTGTCACGCGCTGTTGTGAGTTACCATATAAAGAAGCTTGAAGCTCAGCTAGAAATTAAGTTATTGAATCGTTCAACCAGAACGATTTCATTAACCGAAGCAGGCAGTGAGTATTATCAACATTGCCGGGTTATTGCAGAGCAAGCTTTTGCGGCTAATCAGCAAATTGAAAACTTAAAAAGTGAACCTGTAGGTTTATTAAAAATTACATGTCCTGTTAATGTAGGGCTACAAACGATTGTGCCAGCATTGAATGAGTTTAGAGCGCTTTACCCCAAAATAGAACTCGACGTGATGTTAACCGATGAAGTGGTTAACATTATGAAAGAGGGGATAGATTTAGCGATTCGTGGTGCACCTTTAGTGGACTCAGGATTACAAGCGACTAAGCTCTCTACTTTGAGTACTTGTTTGTGCGGAGCGCCAAGCTATTTTGAGAAATTTGGCTTGCCTAAACATCCTACCGACTTACATAAGCATCAGTGGGTAATATACAAGCTCACTTCAGGAGCACTTGAGCTTACCAAAGGTACTCGCTCTTTTAGTATTGAAATGAAAGGGACTATTACGACCAATAATGCTGCAGCAAGAACGGCGTTTGTTGAAGGTGGACATGGTCTCGCAAGGATCCCTCTTTATGATGCCACTCCAAAAATACAACAAGGCTCTTTGATAAGAGTACTGGCTGATTACACCATGAAAGATATTAATATCTATGGTGTTTTCCCACCAGGAAGTGCAGACTCTAAAAAATTGCGCTTACTGATTGATTATTTGAAAAACTACTTTAATAAACCACCATTGTTATAGGGCGTTACTATCTTGCTAAACCTTTGTCTAAGCAATACACTAGCGACTATTCATTTTATTTCAATTCAGCTTAGATTATGTCCTCAGATCGCTTTGGCACCAGCGCCAACTATAAACAAAAAGAACAAGGTTATCGTGACCGTGCATTAAAACTTTACCCTTGGGTATGTGGTCGTTGTGCTCGAGAGTTTGTTTATTCAAACATTAAAGAGTTAACGGTGCATCATATTGATCATGATCATACCAATAACCCTAACGACGGCTCTAACTGGGAGTTACTCTGTATTTATTGTCATGATAATGAACACGCTAAATATACTGACCATGCCAGCTATCAAACGGAAGTTAAAGCTGGAGATAGTAACCAAGAGAGTGCGACTTACAATCCGTTTGCCGATTTAAAGTCTATGTTGAAAAAATAGCGCTTTAGTTATAGTAGCTTAGTACTTTTATCTAGTACTTTTTATTTAGTACTTTTGCTCATTACCCCAAACTGTCTTCTGGTGTAAGGTAGTTCGCATACTCTTTAATGCCAAAAAAACGAATAGATTTTTTCTGTTTCAGCTTTTTGGCAATTAATTTTTCACCGCAGTAAATTTTAACCACTTGCTTATCACCATTAGTATCGCTGTCATAAGTATGCTCTTGGTTAAGTCGTAAGTTATCAAACTCAGTTTTCATAATAAGCTGCATTAATTACCTCCGATGACGGTTAGAGTAGTTTGTCTGGAAAAATAAAAGTTATAAATTATTAATCTCTTTCTGTACTTGATAGCCTTCATCAGTCACAATTTTTTCTAATGTTTCTACGCGCTCAGTTAACTTTTTAATTTGTAAATTAAGTGCAGTATTTTGTTCGTCAGCACGTTCATTCGCTGATGAAGTGTGTGCGAGGGTTTTAGCTTTGTAGTCTAAATACTTTTTATACATTTCATAGAGTATGCCAAAGACAATAGACACTACAACAATAATCATGACCGCGTTACTCATAAACGACTCCCGTGTGTGTTAGTTTTTTGAGTTCTATTTCTATAATAGAAAAAGTTAAGCATAAATAAAATGATAATAAAGGGCAGGCTAGATAATACTACCGTATGCCAGCCTGCGTTAAATAATACCCAACCTGCCATTAATGAAGCGAGCGCTTGAAAGGCAAATAAAATAAAGTCGTTACTTGCTTGTACTTTATGACGCTCAGCGCTGCTATAGCTTTGTGGTAACAAAGAGGTGCCACTAAGAAAGAGAAAATTCCAACCAACCCCTAATAACAATAAAGCCCACCAGTAATGCATTACTTGCTCTCCCGATAAAGCGATAATAGCTACAATGGTATAAATTATTGTGCCAATAAGCATCAATCCTTTCACTGCAATGCGTTTGACTAACCAAGGGGTAATTAAAGAGGGCAAATACATTGCAGCAATATGGCTTTGAATAACCCATTTGGTGTCATGTAAGCTATGCCCTTGCATGTGGTGCATACTTAAAGGCGTTGCGGTCATTAAATAACTCATTAAAGCGAAGCCAATTGTTGCACTGCCAATAGCAATGATAAAAATAGGTTGGCGTATTATTTGTGTTAACGGGCGTACTTGACCGATTACTTTGTCTTCTTTGATGTCGGTATTAGTAAAACCTAGCATGATAATGATGGCGAATAGAATAAGTAAGGCGAGCAATAAAAAAGATCCAGCGTAACCATAAGGGGAGGTTAACCAATCTTTACCAACTAACGCTGCTTCAGGACCTAAAAAGGCGGCGAACACCCCACTTAGCATTAAAATGGCTAATATTTTTGGCGTATCATCGTCACCGGTGCTGCTTTCAATCGCGGCAAAACGGAATTGTTGGGTAAAAGCACTACCAAAGCCAAATAATAAACTCGCTAGAGCAAATAACTCAAACACGGAAATTTTTGCAGAAACTAAAGCTATTAATGCCGCAACCATAGAGCAACTTAACCCTGTTAATGCTGCAAATTTTCGACCTTTAAACTTTGCTAGCATGGCTGCTGGCACTGAGCCTGCGGCAACACCTAAAATCATTAAGGTGATTGGTAGTGTTGCCAGTGAAGGGTCACTGGCCAATTGACTTGATAATATGCCGCCAATAAACACAATCACTGGTCCTGATGAGGCTACCAATGGCTGAGCAATGAATAATAACCAAATATTACGGGGCAGGGTGTATATTCGCGATAAAATGAAAGCAGTTAATAATAATAGCGATAAGGTGATAAAAATATTAATCAGCATTTAGTTATCCATAAGTTGCCCATAAATTACCCATAAGTTACCTCTATACAGAGTAAAGGTGACAGTGCTCTAGTGTTTAAGGTGAGCGCTTAACCAGACTCCATCGCTAAAATGGTTTTAATATCGAGTATACCGTCATAACGTAGCATGGTTTTTTCTTGTTTTACCCTCGCTAATACCGCCATTCTGTCTGACAATTCATTTCCTTCTATATTGGCATGACCTTTTACATGAGCAATAGTAATGTTGTTTTTAATGGTTTGATAGCGAGCAAAGCATTGCTGAATAAGCGCAAGGTTTTTAATTTCTTCACCTTTTCCACGGGTCCAGCCTTTTGCTTGCCAGCCTTTTGCCCACTTAGTTATGCAATCTATCGAATATTTTGAGTCAGACAATATTTTGATGCTTTTTTCAGGGTGCTTTTTGATAAAATGTTCAGCTAATTGAAACGAAGATAATAAGCCATTTAATTCGGCGGTGTTGTTGGTGCCATTGGCTTCGTATAACCCGTAATATAAAGAGGTGAGCTTTTTACTTTCATAAACAGCAAGCCCTGTGCCTGATTTACCGGGGTTAGGTGAGCATGCACCGTCGCAATATATTTCTATATCAGCATCTTGTGTGGCTAATTTAGGTGCTGAGGTGACCTTTTTACGGGTACTTTTTTTAGCTGAGCTATTAAGTGGACTTGTTGATGATGAAGTTGACTTTTTACTTAATGAGCGCGCCATTAAGGCTTTGGTGTAAGTTGATGCAAATGCTTGCTCAGCGGCAGTTTTTGACTCAAAGCCCATAAATTGTGCATCGGGACGACCTGCTGTGTGGCTTTGTACTTCAGGCCATGAGGTAAATATACCTGTTTTTGCGCCTTTCCATATAACGTAGAATTTTTTGCTCATGAAGATAATAGCTCTGTTTGGAAGAAGAGAAGAGCGGTTATTATCATCAATAACGGCTGTTATAGCCAGTTAAAAAAAACCAATAAAGTGTTACTTTATTGGTTTTTATATTATATAAATAAGGCCGTCAGTTTACAGAGGCTAACCTATGGGTGTTAACTTAAGTGCGTTAATTTAAGCTATTTGCCTTTATCATATGAGTTTCATTAGCACTTAAACACTTTAGTAAAAGTAGTGATTAGAAAAAACCTAAAGGGTTGACACTATAACTCACCAATAGGTTTTTAGTTTGTTGGTATTGCTCTAATGCCATTTTATGAGTTTCACGACCAATGCCTGACTTTTTATAACCACCAAAAGCAGCATGAGCAGGGTACATATGATAGCAGTTAGTCCATACTCGGCCAGCTTGTATTTTTCTGCCCATACGGTAAGCGCGATTCATATCTCGAGACCATACGCCCGCACCTAAACCAAATTCTGAACTATTCGCTAGCGCTAATGCTTCAGCTTCATCTTTAAAAGTAGAAAGTGATATGACGGGCCCAAAAATTTCTTCTTGGAAAACGCGCATATCGTTAGTGCCTTTTAATAATGTTGGTTGAATATAAAAGCCATCGCTAAGGTCATCACTTAACGCTTCGACGCCACCCCCCATTAACACTTCTGCACCCTCAGCTTTACCAATATCAATGTAACCTAAAATTTTATCAAATTGTTGTTTTGATGCTTGTGCGCCAACCATAGTGTTGGTATCTAATGGGTTGCCACGGGTAATTGCAGCTGTGCGTTCAATGACTTTTTCAATAAACTTATCGTAAATGTCTTCATGAACAAATAAACGTGAAGGACAAGTACAAACTTCCCCTTGATTAAAGTAGGCTAATACTGCCCCTTCAATACATTTACTTAAGTATTCGTCTTCGTGATCTAAAACATCTTCAAAAAAAATATTGGGAGATTTACCCCCTAACTCTACTGTAGAAGGAATAATATTTTCAGCAGCACATTTAAGTATTTTCTCACCAACAGGAGTTGAGCCGGTAAAGGCTATTTTTGCAATACGTTTGCTACTTGCCAGTGCTTGACCTGCTTCTGCGCCAAAACCATTAACAATATTGAGCACACCAGCGGGCAGTAAGTCTTCAATAAGCTCCATGAATACTAAAATAGAAGCGGGGGTTTGCTCAGCTGGTTTAAGTACTACGCAATTACCACCAGCTAGTGCCGGTGCTAATTTCCAAGCAGCCATTAAAATAGGGAAGTTCCATGGAATGATTTGGCCAACCACGCCTAAGGGCTCATGAAAATGGTATGAAACAGTATGTTCGTCAAGCTCCGCAAGTGAGCCTTCTTGAGCGCGTAAGCAACCAGCAAAATATCTAAAATGGTCAATTGCTAAAGGAATATCAGCGGCTAAGGTCTCTCTGATAGCCTTACCATTGTCCCATGTCTCGGCGACGGCTAATAACTCAAGGTTTTGCTCAAGGCGATCGGCGATTCTTAATAAGGTATTGGAGCGCTCGGTTACTGAAGTATTACCCCATAACTCTTTGGCTTGGTGAGCCGCATCAAGAGCTAAGGTAATGTCTTGTTCATCGGATTGTGGTATTTGACAGAAAACTTGACCATTAACCGGACTAATATTATCAAAGTATTTGCCACTTTGGGGTTCAACCCACTGCCCGCCAATAAAGTTTTGATAGCGAGGTTTAAAGGTAATAAGAGAGTTTTCACTACCAGGTATTGCATAAATCATAAAATATCCTTACTTGTAATAATTATTGAGGTTTCAACGATAAGTGTTGATTTACATGACTGGGGTTAGTTACTCTTTTTCGGTTATTTTCTTTGATAAAAAACGCGAAAGTTTAACCACCCTAATATTCTAGTTGTATTTTTAAGTCAGGTTATTTACCTTAGTGAATTAAGTCATCGTTAACTTTGTTGTAGGTACTGAAAACTTGCCTGTGAGTTCACATTTTATTTTAGGGGCTGTTGATCTTTCGAGATTGTTTTTGCCGCTTTTTGTTGGGTATTTATACAAGACAGAGCCTTTGTCGTGTGGTTATTCCGGATAATAAACACCTGCATTGTCTAATAAGCTACATCCCTGTAGCGTCACACAAAAAGGTGATAACGCAGTGAAAATGCCCCACAAACGCTGTCCGCCGCGATTTAAACGCTTTTATCTCGAACAAAAGTTAACCGCGAAAGAGCAACCGCCCCTAGATAAATAAAAATAAATTAGGACGAATCGTTTATGTTGCTGAGTCACACCATAGATAACATTAGAAAATCGCCACAGGTATTGGTAGAGAATAAGTTAAGCTTTGCTGGCCCTGACTCTGAGTTGGCTATTTATGACACCTATGAAGTGGCTAATAAGGTCAAGTTAAGCTCTGATCAGTTATTGTTTTGTGCCATGGTGACAGGAAAAAAAATTATGCATAGTGATGAAGACTATGCACGAGAGTTTCTTCCGCATCAGTCTTTTATTATGGCGCCGTATTATGACGTTGAAATAGACTTCCCCGAAGCTAGCTTAAATAAACCTACGACATGTTTAGCAATTGAATTATCGCGCGATAGAGTTAACCAGATCGCTAATAGTTTAAATGTAGAGCAACCGCTTAATCGAGAATTTGGTTGCTGGCAATATCATCATAAATTATTACATACTCATCACAATAACTATATCCAACAAGTGTTGAACCGCATTGTGCGAATGTATAGTGAAAACCATCCTGATAGAAATGTTATGATAGAGCTGGCGGTATCTGAGTTAACCATTAGATTATTGCGACAACAAACACGGGATTTTATTTTAACATTTACTGCTCAAGATCCTGAAAACAGCGGTTTAACCGCTGCTTTAAATTTTATACACCACCAGCTGAGCCAGCCTATTAATGTGGATGAATTAGCGCGCATTGCTTGTATGAGCAGAACCAAGTTTTTCAGCCAGTTTAAGCAACATCTAGGCTGTAGCCCTTTGGTGTATCAGCAACAAATCCGACTAAAAAAAGCGGCCGAAAGTCTGGCGCAAGGCCAGCAAATAACACAAACTTGTTTTGCGTTAGGGTTTGTTAATAGCAGTCACTTTAGTCGCTGCTTTAAAGCCTTGTATGGGATAAGCCCGCGAGAGTATAAAAGCCGCCACACTACGATGCAAACTCCTCAGTCAGCAGATAATCATCAATAAATTAACTGTTAATTAAATAGCTAACAACAAACTAAAAAGCTTGCTAAAATTACCACCGTTAATTTTTTCAGTTCACTATTTAGGATATACATGGCTATTAATTGGTTTCCCGGTCACATGCACAAAGCGCAAAAAGAGATCAAAGAAATATTACCGCAGATTGATGTAGTCATTGAAGTGTGTGATGCACGATTACCCTTTAGTAGTGAAAACCCGATGATCACTGAGATCAGAGGGGATAAACCACTGATTAAGATTTTAAATAAAAGTGACTTAGCAGACCCAGAGTTAACAAAGCTATGGCTTAATTATTTAGAGTCTCAACACAATGTTAAAGCGATTGCGTTAACTACCGATAACCCCTCAGTAGCTAAAACCTTACCTAGCCTTATTCGTAAACTTGTACCAAATAAAGATGAAACCGGTAAGCAAATTAATGCCGTTATTATGGGAATTCCTAATGTTGGAAAATCAACTCTGATTAATACCTTAGTTGGTAAGGCTAAAGCTAAAGTAGGGAATGAGCCAGCGGTAACGAAAGGGCAACAGCGCATTCGCCTTGAGGAAGGTTTATACCTATTTGATACCCCAGGGATGCTGTGGCCTAAAATTGCAAATGAAAATAGTGGATATCGTTTAGCCGTTTCAGGGGCAGTAAAAGATACTGCTTTTGATCACGATGATATTGCTTACTTTGCAGCCGAATATTTATTGAGTGCTTACCCTGAACGTGTACTAGAGCGTTATAAGCTTGATGAATTGCCCCAACATGAAGAAGACTTAATTGAAGCAATAGGCAGACGGCGAGGTTGTGTGAAAAGTGGTGGTCGTGTTGATTTACATAAAGCGGCGGTTATTCTTATTAATGAAATTCGAGATAAAACCCTCGGTTCATTAACCTTTGAAAAACCGGATATGATCGAAAGCGAAAATCTGCATTTTGCCGAATTAGAAGAAAAACGCGTTGCAGCCCGCGAAGCTAAAAAACTAGCACGAGGCCGTGGCCGTAAAAACAAACGCTAACAGTTATGCGAATGCAAGTTGTACATCTTAACAACTTGCGTACACCACTTAGTCAGCCCAAGGACGTTATTATGAACGCGAGTAATGAATTTAGCTTACATCCTCAATTAGCCAAAGATAGTATTGAATTAGTGCAATTACCATTATCAACATTATTATTATGTAATGACAGCACTTACCCTTGGTTTATTTTAGTACCAAGAGTTGCTGATATTAATGAAATATACCAGCTTGATTGGCAGCAGCAACAACAGTTATTAAATGAATCGAGCTTGTTAAGTGAGCTGTTAATGCAAACTTTTCAAGGTGATAAAATGAATATTGCCGCCTTAGGTAATGTAGTTGAGCAATTACATCTTCATCATGTGGTGCGCTATAAAAGTGACGCTTGTTGGCCTAAACCTATTTGGGGACAGCAACCGTTAGTTGCCTACGATGAGCAATCGTTGCAGGCACTGAAAGAAAAATTGTTGCCGCAACTTAAGGCTGTTTTGGCAACTTACCGTTAAACCAACCTAACCTTATACGCCATACTCTTATCATCTTTTAATCCATAGTATGGCGTATATATCTAATAACAACCTTTATGCACGCTTTTTAATTATTTATAAATTATAACTGTATGATTTATAGTTGAAAGTTGTAAAATAGCACCCTGAGTAATATTTCATGTATAAAAAACTCATGCTGACTGTTTTTTATGCTGGTCTGAGTTGTTTATTGTAATGATATATGCCTATAATAATGTGAATTTTTTGTTACATTTCATCTGTTTCACCTAATGTTAGAGATAATGGTAATGAGTAAAATTGAGATAATATATGAATAAAATAACAAAAGGTTTTACCTTAATTGAGCTAATGATAGTGGTTGCTATTATTGGCATTTTATCCGCCATAGCATTTCCATCTTATCAAGCATACATGCAAGATGGTCGTCGAGCCGATGTACAACATTTTGCCCTGCAGCAGGTGGCTATTTTAGAAAGAGCATATACACGAACAGGACAATATCCGGCTGCAGGTGGTGCAGCTGGTCAGTTTCAAGTGACAGCAACAGATTTTTATACTTTTACTTATACGCCTACAGCAAGTGCAGGTGCACTGAATGATCAATTTGTTTTATCAATAGCTCCTAAATCGGGTAGCGCTCAAGCAGGCGATAAGTGCGCTACTATGACGATTAATCACCAAGGGCAACAAGGTTCATCATCGTCACTGACTGATTGTTGGGGCTGATTTTAGGCAAAATTTCTTTTTATTTTAAGTAAAATGACAGCGCTATCATTAATGTTAATTATTTGTTATAAATTAACATTGGATATTTGAATTGTTTAAACATTAATAAATGTGAAAAGGTTGATGAATGCAGTACCAAAATAAGTACCAAGACAAAGTTAATCAAAAACAAGGTGGTTTTACGTTAATTGAGTTGTTATTTACTGTAGCTGTTATAGGTATTTTAGCATCAGTGGCTTTACCTTCATGGTCTGCACAAATGAAGCGTGAACGTTTGGTGTCTAATGCTAACCAATTGCACAGCGTTTTTAAGTTTGCACGTAGTGAAGCCGCTAAAAGAGATACAGCTATTGTTTTGAATGAAAATTCAGGCGATTGGCAAGTGATATTATCAGGTAATACTTTACAAGCTTTTTCACCAAGCCATAGTACTATTTCTGTTTCCGGTCTTGTTGACTTAAATATAACGGCATCAGGTGAAACAGGTGGTGGTACTTTTTTAATTCAAGATGGCGATACGGATACCGTTGATTATTGTTTAACGGTATTGCCAAGCGGGCAAAGCTTTCTAGTGAATAATAATGTTTGCCTATAAAGGTCATTTTATGAAGAACCAGATAAGTAATAAGCGATTAAACTCTTTAGCTTTCAGCAAAACAGCAAGAAGCATTCAAGGGTTTTCTATGGTTGAGGTACTCATAGCATTAGTACTTTCTACTATTGCCTTATTAGGGCTTGCTGCCGCTCAACTAAAATCACTGCAGTATGCAACTAACAGTTTTAATTATACCGTATCGCTTATTCAGGCAAATAATGCCATAGAGCGAACTTGGGCTAACTTATGTGCTTTACAAACCGCAGGAGCAATAGATGCGGCGCATGAAGCTAATATTCAACCTCAAACACCTTATTACACGTTAACAATCCCTCCGGCACAATTAGCAGCTTTTGCGAATAATCTTAATATTACCGTGAGTTGGATCGATACTCGTTTAGATGATGAGGCCGAGGCTAACGTTGATCAAAACCAAGCGGTTATTAATGCACAGTTTTATCAAATATGTCCTTAATTATGATGAATAACATTAAAAAAACAATAAGAGCAACAAGAGGCTTTACACTCGTTGAATTGATGATTGCCTTGGCAATTAGTGGCATTTTACTGTTGGGTGTTGTTGGCACTTATTCGTCAATTAGCGCAACGATTCAAGCAAGTCAAGAACTTGAAAATGCTCAAGAAGTTATTCGTTATAGTGGAACGGTTTTTACGCGTAGTTTAAAGCAAGTTGAAAGTACCGCATCGGTAAATGCGACTAATGCAGGGAATACTTTAACGGTAGGTCTACCGGCAAATGCAACGTCATGTTTAGGAACAAACCCCGTTGCCGCTTTTATTGAAACGTATAACTTTGTTGCTCCCAATTTAACTTGTTCAATTAACGGCGCTCCTGAAATAAGGTTATTAACCGGTATGGCAGATATGAATTTTAGTACTAATGGTGATTTAGTTAGCATTCAAGTAACCCCACTAGTACTTAGAGCTGATTTTGGTGGCAGTGTGAATATTGATGTGGCGTTAACTACCGCCATTTTAAGAGCAAATATATAAAGATTATTAGAATAGGGATGCTGTTAACGATAAGTTAATAACAAATTATTCAGGGATGGTATGAAAAACCAGCAAAATGCAATGAATATTCAGGTTGATAATATGCAGAATTCTATGTTGACAAATTACAAAGCAAAACAAGGTGGCTTTACTTTAGTCACGGTACTTATTTTAAGTAGTTTAGCCAGTATTTTGGTACTGAGCTCATTAAGAGATAATGTAAATCAAGAGCGCTTAAGTGGTAATTACCAGAAAAAACTTAATGCGCGTTTAGTCAGTGAACAAGGTGTATTTGATTATATAGCAGCGGCACAAGCATATATAGCTAATAACCCGAGTAGCACCCTTGCAGAGTTAACCGCCGCTTTGGCAGCACAGGAGTCGGGAACTGGTGCATTAGCAGGGACCCAATACTCAGTTACACCGACTGTTGACGGTGGTGAGTTGATTTTAGCGAGTGACGGTAACCGCTTTGAAGGTTTAAATCGCTTAAGAGCGCGAATAGCCATTACCCCAGGTGGTGCTACCTCTCCTTTTGCTGATGCCGTTGTTGGTTGTGATGGTGTCGGTTTAGGTGGTGGTGGTAAAATTGATAGTTTTGACTCCAGCGACCCAACCTTTAGTGGTGGTGCTGACGTGTCAACAATTAACCCAGGTGCTGACGTTGATGTATCTTCTGGATCAAGTGGTAATGCCATTCTGGTTGACGGTGATATAAATTCAACGGGTGATATTAACTTAGGTACCTCTGTGGTTAGCGGTAATCTACATGCTAATGGTAGTATCACGATTGCTACAGGATCTTTGGTTGAGCGAGTTGGCGGTAATGTTTTAGCAGGTAAAAACTTTACTATTACAGATGGCATTATTGGTGGTTATGTTCGGGTTAATGAAGATGCTAAATTAGTACGATCTGATATTACTAATACAGCACAAGTTTTACCTGACATTTTATATGGTGGTACCTATACACCAGGTGGCATGACCAAAGATTACACAACTAGTGAGTTTAATGTTCACCCACACGTCAGTAAGGTCAAAGAATATGATCCAGACGCCGCTTTGCTTCCTGATTATGATAAAACCGATCCCGCGATTAACTGTGACCATTTGTCAATTGAAAGTAAGGTTGATGTTATTGATAATGTTCCTGGTACACTATATGAATTAGGTACTGAGAGCTCTAGTGTTTTTACTTTTACTGAATCTAATTATAGCACTAAAGCTAAATATACAACCGCTGGTGATAATAGAGTATTTTCTTCGGTGCAAGCTTCAGTGTTAGGTGAGGTTTTACCCGTTATTAAAATGAGTAAACTTTATTTAGGTGCTGATGCACATGCTGTTATTTCAGGTGATGTAACGCTATATTTAACGGGCGACTTCACCCTAACAGGTGGCTCAAAGATGACAATACTAGAGGGCAGTAGTTTAACCCTTATTACTAAAGGTAAGGTAAGTGTTAATGCTGGCAGTGCAATTGTTGCTGAAAAATTCGGATTTACCGATGGCTCCAATGGTAAAGCTCCGCGCCCTGTGATGAGTATTTATTCATCTTATAGTGATACAGGCACTAATCGCGGTATTATCCTTGATGGGGCAGGTGAATTTTATGCTGCTATTTATGCACCATTAACAAATATTGAGCTAGGGGCAGGGACCACATTGCTAGGCGCTATGCGCGGAAAAACGGTTAAGGTCGATGGCGGCGCGAAAATACGTCATGATAACGTACTCACAAAGAGCAACGGTGGTGGTGGTTCAAGTAGTACCCCAGTAATTAGCTTTGTTGGCTTTCAATATTAGCTAGCAGTATTGAAGTGCTCTTTGACAGTATTTACTATAAACCAAGGTAAGTACTGTACAGCCAACTCATTCACATCCTAAGTGATATGTTGTAGTCTGTAGGTATTGTTATAATTGCATATACCTTAAGTTAAACATTGACCTCAAAAAAGCTCCAACATTTCTATATTGCTCAAGAGCAATCCATTTATTTACTCAGTCACAAAGATGCGACTAAGTTAAAAAAGTGGGTTGCATTGTGTCAGCAACAATTAAATCAACTGGGTTTTACTAATGTCGCCTTGCTTGGCAAAGGTGCTTATGGGTTTGTGTTCTCAGCAGAGAAAACAAGCTCGCGTTTGATCGACTCAGAGCATAGTCTTAGCTATGTTCCTGAAAATGTGCAACAAGTGGTGTTTAAGTTTTCTCGGGTTAATTTACCGCAGCATGTACAAGATAGGCTTGGTGAGGAGGCGCAAATTCAAGCGCAGCTTAACCATGCTCAAATTCCTAAAGTGGTTGATTACCAAAAAATAAAGCGCCAATCTATTTTACAAATGAGCCGTGCACCAGGTATAGACTTAGAACAGTTGTCATTGCAACAAGGGCCTTTAGCGCCTGAAATTGTGGTGAGTATTGCGTTGCAATTAGCTGATATTTTGTTGTATTTACGCGATACCCCGCAGCATTCACAGCATAAACCAATAGTCCACGGTGATATTAAACCGTCAAATGTGGTTTATGATAGCGCCACTGGAACAGTTCAGTTAATTGATTGGGGTTCATCAGTGAGTGCGCAACTTGATATTAATAATCAAAGTACCAGTACTAATGTGATGGACTTAATGAGTAGTGATTTACAGCATAGCAATGCACGTTTGGGCGATGTTTATTTTATTGGACCTGAGCAGTTAAATGGCGGGTTATCATCACCGCGTTTTGATGAGCAAGGTTTAGCTGCCACACTTTACGCATTAGCTTCAGGGCAGTCATGCCGTTATGGCGTTAAAGTTATTACCCCTAATGCTTTAGGGCTTCCGCAAGTGTTAGCGCAAGTGTTGACGGGTATGTTAAGTGATAATGAAAAGTTGCGTAATCAAGCTGGGGATTACTTTTTTAATAATTTACATTATTTAAAAAATGTCGTACTTGCCAAAAAACCAACGCAATTTAAATCCTTACCCTTAATTCCTATTTGGGTAAAGCCGCCTAAAATGCCAATTGACACGGTTGTTTATGGCTCACGTAAATCTTTTTTACGAGAGCAAAGTCATAGCGAGCAATTAACTCAAATAGATGATGCACAGCTAGATAAGTATTATAAAAATTATCTAATGGGGATGGGCGACAATGAAAAAGCCTTTATTGCATCATTAGGGCGCTTAGGTAGCTTTCCAGTTGTTGGTGGCTTAGCAATACGTTGGGCGAAAGAAGGGGTTTATATTGACTCTAACCTGACCTTGTTTGATGAATCGTTACGTAGCTCTTTTATTAGCGCGGTGAATAATATTGTGCACCTTGCTCAAGGTATTTTTCGGGTTGGGGTTTTCAAAAGTTGCTTGTTTAACGCGCGTAATACATTACACGTTGAGCGAGAGAGTGCCGAACTCCCTTTTATTGCTGATAAAAATCAGCGCATTGCTTTTGAAGTGAGTGATGTGCCTGACGTTGATAATGCCACACGTTTACACTCTTATTTTGAAGATGGTAAAGATCCTGACGAGTACTTATATTTACCTGACGAACTCATGGCTGTATTAACACAGTTAAACTCAATTCATCACACCGGTTGTATTATTTTTGAAGTGTTACCTCAACATTTAAAAATTCACAGTTATTTAATGTTACTAAACCACGATAAAGAGGTCGAGTTTAGTGAGTGCTTGGCCAAAATATTACAGTTACTACCTACCATTGAAGGGCTGGGTATTTCTGGTTTTATGAAGCTACCTTATAAAGATACCCGTTATTTTGAACATATTAATAGCTTGCCGGATAAATTTTATCCCAAAAACCCGAAAATGCTTGAGCTGTAGCTTTAATTCTTATTATAAACCAGGCATAAAAAAGCACCTGTAATAGGTGCTTGTTTATTTAATAGCTTTATTCAAGGTGATTATTTTACTTCTTCGCCCGCTGCTTGTTTATCAGCATGGTAGCTTGAGCGAACTAACGGTCCGCATGCCGCATGGGCAAAGCCCATTTTTTCAGCTTCTTTTTGTAGCATATCAAACTCATCAGGGTGCACATAACGCTCTACCGGTAAATGATCTTTACTAGGTTGTAAGTATTGACCAATAGTTAGCATAGTTACGCCATGAGCGCGTAGGTCACGCATAACTTCAAGTATTTCTTCGTTAGTTTCACCTAAGCCAACCATTAATCCTGACTTGGTTGGAACAGTAGGGTTTGCTTCACCAAACTTTTTCAATAAATCTAATGACCACTGGTAGTTAGCACCTGGACGTACTTGCGTATATAAACGCGGTGCGGTTTCCATATTGTGGTTAAATACATGAGGAGGGTGCTGGTTTAATATTTCTAATGCACGGTCCATACGACCACGAAAGTCGGGTACTAAAATTTCAACTTTGGTTGCTGGAGCTTGTTCACTAAGCTCTTTTACACAATCAGCAAATTGTTGTGCACCGCCATCGCGTAAATCATCACGGTCAACCGAGGTAATAACAACGTATTTAAGGCCCATATCTTTTAAGCTTAATGCTAATTTTTTAGGCTCCTCAGGATTTGCAGCTAAAGGACGACCGTGACCTACATCACAAAATGGACAGCGACGAGTACAAATATCGCCTAAAATCATAAAGGTTGCTGTGCCGTGGTTAAAACACTCTGAGAGGTTAGGGCAAGATGCTTCTTCACACACTGAATGTAAGTTGTGTTTACGAAGAGATGCTTTGATGCTGTCAATTTTATCGCTTGAGCGCGGTAATTTTATACGTAACCAGCTAGGTTTACGCAACATGCTTTCACGTGTTGAACTAACTACTTTAATTGGGATGTGTGCAAGCTTATCAGCATCACGCAGTTTAGTACCCGCAGCGACTTTACTTGATTTTAGTGGTGCAGAGGTTGCTGGCTGCACGACGATTGGTTTTGCAAAGGTTTCGTTACTACTCATGGTCTTTATTACTCTCGCATGGTAATTTTGTTTGATGGCTAACTGGAGTAGCATCAAGCAATTTAATTAAATGTGTTACTAATGCCTCACAGGCAGTAGCGGTATCAGTTGGGCCTTGTATATCAGCAGTTTGTATCATTTCAAGACCGGCATAACCACAAGGGTTAATGCGTAAAAATGGGCTTAGATCCATATTCACGTTCAGAGCTAAACCATGAAAGGAGCAACCTTTTCGAACGCGTAAACCTAACGATGCTATTTTTTTATTGTCAACGTAAACGCCAGGTGCATCTGGCTTTGCGTAAGCTTTAATTGAAAAGTCACCTAATGCGGCGACAATAGCCTCTTCAAGTAAAGTCACTAGCTGCCTTACACCGAGTTTTCGACGGCGTAAGTTAATCAAAAAATAAATAACTTGTTGGCCTGGGCCATGATAAGTTACTTGCCCACCGCGATCGGCTTTTATTACTGGAATATCGCCAGGAACTAATAAGTGCTCAGCTTTACCTGCTTGTCCTTGAGTGAATACCGCAGGGTGCTCAACTAGCCATAACTCATCGGTAGTATTCTCATTTCGCTCGTCGGTAAAACTTTTCATGGCTTGCCATACTTGGCTATATTCCATGGTATTTAACTGACGGATCACTAACGCATTAGCTAATTTAGTCTTTTTAATAGTCTCTTTAGTTGGCGTTTCACTTATCTGCACAGAGGTAACCTTTAGATAATAAACTCTTACGTATTGTCATCATTAACACACCGGTTAACTTCTCAGACAATTAATGATTATAAAACGTAACGCACTTCTTCAATTGCTGTCAGTGTTTTATAAATTGTTTCAATATGCTCTTTACTGGTTACGGTTACAGCAATAGATACAGAGTGATATGTTCCTTTAGAGCTTGGCTTAATCTTTGGTGAATAATCACCTGGCGTATGTTTTTGCAATTCAGCAATAATTAAGTCAGGTAATTCGTCGCAGGCAATTCCCATTACTTTAAAGTTTAATACGGTTGGGAAGTCTAATAGTTCATCGAATTTAGTTTGCATATATTTTACTCACTACATTTTACTTTGACGGGCGCTATTGGCTCGCACAGATATTCGCGCATTTTATCATTAATTACTTTTGGCTAACATGGTTATTTTAGTTTCGTGTGAAGACAAATAAAAAAAGCCTCGTAATGAGGCTTTTTTGATGATAAAAATTGGCTATTTAATCTCTACAGTGGGAGTGATTAATCGGCAAATTGTAATTTTACATAATCAACTAAACGACTAAACATACCGCCTTCGTTTACTTCTTCAAGCGTAACTAGAGGGTATTGAGCAATATCTTCGCCATCTAGTTGTAAGAATAGCTTACCTACTACAGTACCTTTAGCAATAGGTGCGGTAAGCTGTTGGTTTAGTTCGAAATGAGTTTTAATGTTTTTCTTTTGACCGCGAGCAATGGTAATTGGTGTATCAACGGTAATACCTAAATCTACTGTTTCTTTATCGCCCATCCAAATGCGATTTGAAACAAATTTTTCGCCGGCTTTATAAGGAGTTGTTGTTTCAAAGAAGCGAAAGCCATAGTTAAGTAATTTTTTGCTTTCAACTTTTCTTGCACGTTCGCTGTCAGCGCCCATCACAACCGTAACTAAACGCATACCACCTTTAGTGGCCGAAGTAACTAAGCTATAACCAGCTTTTGAAGTGTGGCCCGTTTTCATACCATCAACATTTAAGCTTTTATCCCATAATAAACCATTACGGTTATATTGCTTGATGTCATTATAGGTAAATGATTTTTGCTTATAAATAGCATACTCTTCAGGAACATCGCGTATTAGTGCAATCGCTAATGTTGCCATATCACGTGGCGTTGTCATATGTTCACTGCTATCTAAACCATGGCTATTTTCAAAATAACTACTGCTCATGCCTAGTTGCTCTGCATGGGCATTCATTAAGTCGGTAAAGGCACCTTCACTACCAGCAATATGTTCAGCCATAGCGACACAAGCGTCGTTCCCCGACGTCACAATAATGCCTTGGTTGAGCAAGTCGACACTAACTTCGGTACCTACTTCAATAAACATTTTTGAAGAGTCAGGAAAGTTTTTAGCCCAAGCATTTTCACTAATCTTTACTTGGTCAGTATTTTTAATGTTACCGCTGAGTAACTCTTTACCAATAATGTAACTGGTCATCATTTTAGTTAAGCTGGCAGGCGCTAATAAAATATCGGCGTTACCTTCGGCAATAACTTTACCTGTGTTGTAATCTAATAAAATATAACCTTTGGCATTAATTGAAGGAGCGTCAGGTGTAATAGTAATGGCATGCGATATAGGAGAAAGCGTGAGAGCTGCGGTAAATACCACACCGCCGATGAATGTTGCTAATTTATGAGTTGATTTACTGAACTGGTTGGGAATATTTTTTATCATGGGCATAAGTAATCTTTTGTTATGAGAAATATTTATAAAATTAAAGGCGATAACATCGATAAAGTATACCATCTCTATTATGCTTGGCTATGCTCAGTTAGCTTCTTTTAAATAAAAAAGCAAGAAAAACCCGATAAATAGCGAGTAAACTGTAACAAAATGTCGCTTAATAGCGACAAATTTAGGCTTTAGCTATTTATGCGTGAATATCTTGCTATTGAGGTGATTTACGAGGAAATGCTTTTGGGTAACCATTTTTCTTTAATTCATCAAGTAATTTATTTAAGGTTGATAGGTTATCAATCGGCCCTAGTTGTATTCGATAAATACCTTGATGCTTTGGTGTGTTAACGGTTAATTCAGGATACTTTTGACGCATTTTATTGGCGGTGCTATAGGCTACATCACTTTTACCCGTAGCAAATACTTGCACATAAGGGGTTTCAATCCCCATTGATGGCTGACTAGGTGAGCTAGTCTTGACGTTATTTTTATCATCAGTAAAGTCAGTGATTGCCGTTATCGTAACCTGAGCAGTGCCCGTTTTGAGCATGTCAAGTTTATAGGCTGCGCTGTATGATAAGTCAATAATACGCGACTGATGAAAAGGGCCTCGATCATTAACACGAACAATAACAGATTTATTATTTGCCACGTTTGTTACTTTGACATAACTCGGTAACGGTAAATTTTTATGTGCTGCGGTCATGGCATACATATCATAAATTTCACCGTTTGAAGTTAAGTGACCATGAAATTTATTGCCGTACCATGAAGCGATGCCTGTTTCACTAAAGCCATGTGCGGAGCTTAGTACTTGGTAGTTTTTTCCTCTCACGGTATAGTTTTTATTACCACCACGGCTATAAGCTTCGGCGCGAGGCAATGCGTCTTTTAATTCAGCGGCATTAGGCAGGCGAGTAGGAGTACTGTCGTGCTTGTCTTGATAACGCCCAGAGCTACAGGCTGATAGTATTATAATCGGTAATAATAAAATAAGTCGTGATAAGTGATTCATTAAGCGTTCTTTACCCTTAAAAATTAAAACAGTTACTGTGGTTAACTGTTGAACATAATGTTGATAAATTTATACATGAAAGCGGCGATGGGTACTAATAGCCATCAACATACCAAAACCTGCCATTAAAGTTACCATAGAAGTACCACCATAACTCACTAAAGGCAGAGGAACGCCTACTACAGGTAGTAGCCCAGAAACCATGCCGATATTAACAAATACATAAACAAAAAAGGTGAGGGTAATACTACCGGCAAGTAATTTGGTAAAAGCATGTTGTGCATGCGCTGCAATCCATAAACCGCGCATAATAACGGCTAAGTAAACAGCCAATAAAATAGTGACACCAAATAAACCAAACTCTTCACTAAAGACGGCAAAGATAAAGTCGGTGTGACGCTCAGGTAAAAACTCTAATTGTGACTGTGTACCGTGGAGCCAGCCTTTACCTTCAAGCCCCCCTGAGCCAATGGCTATTTTAGACTGAATAATGTGGTAACCGGATCCTAGAGGGTCTTGCTCAGGGTTAAATAATGTTTCAACACGTTGCTTTTGGTATGGTTTCATTAAGTACATCCACAAAATAGGGATGAAAGCCGACACTAAACCAGTACATACCGCAATTAATTTCCAACTTGCTCCGGCTAAAAATATAACAAAAATACCTGAGCTGGCAATTAGTAATGAAGTCCCCAAATCAGGTTGTTTGGCAATAAGCAGTGTTGGCATTAACACTAAAATAAAGGCGATAATAACATTGGAGAGTTTAACGGGTAAATTGCTTTGACTGATATACCAAGCAATCATTATCGGGACGATAAGTTTCATTATCTCTGAGGGTTGAAATTTAGTGAAACCGACATCAATCCAGCGCTGCGCTCCTTTACCAACATGACCAAAAAGCAATACCGCTACTAGTAAAAGTAAACCTATAATAAATACGGGAACGGCCCATTTTCGATAAGACAGTGGCGGGATTTGTGCAACTATCATCATGACAATCAATGCCACGACGACTCGTTTTCCGTGACTATATACCATGCCTATTTCTTGTCCACCAGCACTATAAACAACAAACACGCCAAGTGTCATCAATGCTAAAATACCGATTAATAAAGGCAAGTCGATATGAAGCTTTTGCCATAGACTTTTGCTTTTTTGTTGCTCTTGTCCTGTATGACGCATTAATTATTCTCTTGTTGACGTTGGGCGCTTTGCTCAATAGTCATTAAGCTTACTGAATGGCTATGACCTGTGTGGTTTATAGAAGCAACCGCGTTCTTATTATTTGCTTTTTGTAGTGTTGTTGATTGAGCATTGATCACTCTATTACCAAAATATTGATCCATTATTTGTCTTGCTACAGGTCCTGCATTACTGCCACCACCACCTTTGGCAACGTTTTCAATGGCTACAGCAACCACTATTTCTGGGTTTTTATAAGGAGCAAAGGCAATAAACATAGCGTTATCGCGTTTATTCTCTGAAGTAGACTCAGCATCATACTCTTCATCTTGTTTAATACTAGCCACTTGTGCCGAGCCACTCTTACCCGCAGCATCATAAGTTGTACCTTTAAAAGCTTTATGGCCTGTCGCCCCAAACTTTTGCACTGTGTTATGCATTGCTTTGAGTACCGTATCCCAATGTTTTTTCTGGCTTAGCTCTATAGGGGCTTTTTCTTCATAAATCACATCAGTATTAATATCATGCGCAATACCTTGCTCATCTTTAGTGATTTCAGTTGTACTTTTTAGTAAATGGGGAATTTTACGCTCGCCATGATTTACTAAGGTGGTTAATGCTTGTGCTAGCTGTAACGGTGTTACTGTCCAATAGCTTTGACCTATACCAACCGAGAGAGTTTCACCGGTATACCAAGGTTTATTATATCGAGCACGCTTCCACGCAATACTTGGCATAATGCCATCACTTTCTTCATGTAAATCGATGCCGGTATAATCGCCAAAGCCAAAGCGTTCCATCATGGTGCTTATTTTAGTAATACCCAGTTCTAGTGCGAGTTTATAAAAATAAACGTTGCAAGAATGTTCTATGGCATCAGTTAGCGTGACCCAACCGTGACCCCAGGGCTTCCAGTCGCGGTATTTGTTTGGTAACCCGGGTAATTGAAAAAATCCAGGATCCCAAACACGAGTTTCAGGGGTAATAATATTTTCTTCTAAACCCGTTAGTGCTAAAAATGGCTTAACCGTTGAGGCTGGCGGATAGCCTTGTAAAGAACGGTTAATCAGCGGCAAGTCTTTAGACTTTAAAAGTTTACTGTAGTTTTTAGTACTAATACCATGAACGAATAAATTGCCGTCGTAACTTGGGTTGGAATACATCGCGAGTACTTCACCACTGCGAGGGTCCATAGCGACAATAGCGCCACGTTTACCTGACAAAGCTCGTTTGGCAATCATTTGTAACTCAATATCTAACGTTAGCGTTAAATCTTTACCTGCTTGCGGCGGAGTATAATCTAGCGTGCGAATAACACGCCCTTGGTTATTAATTTCGACTTCTTGGTGACCAATAGTGCCGTGAAGCACATCTTCGTAATATCGCTCGATCCCCAATTTACCAATAGCGTAGGTTGCGGCGTAATTATCTGCTTTACCTTCAAGCTCTAATTTATTGGCATCTTTGCGGTTAATACGAGCAACATACCCTAAGTTATGTGTGGTTAAGTCACCAAAAGGGTAATAACGTTTTAAGCGAGCGTTTACAAAAACCCCCGTAAATTTGTGTTGGTTGACTGAAAAAAGTGCTACTTGTTGATCACTTAAACGAGAGTGTAAATCGATAGGTTTAAAGCGTCGTTTACGCTTCATTGCTTTGAAGAATTTAGTTTGTCGATCTTCGCTAATGCTCAGTAACTCGCTGACCGCTTTCACGGTCGCTTTAATATCCTCAACATCTTCAGGAATAATTTCTAAGCTATAAATTGGTTTGTTATCAGCGAGTAATACGCCGTTTCTGTCGTAAATCAAGCCTCTATTGGGGGCAACAGGTAACAACTTTATTCGGTTAGAGTTTGAGCGGGTTTGATATTTTTCATAAGAACTCACCTGTAAGTTATAAATGTTAACTAACAACAATAACAGGAGAACAATTACGCCACATAAAGTAATGAAAGTTCGGCGAGCAAAGAGGTTTGCTTCGGCGGTATGATTTCTTATTACAACGCGACGTGGTGCCACTACTATACTCTTTTATTTAATGGAATAAGCGACAAACAAGGAGGAAGCATTAATCGTTATTCTCTGTGATAAGGGTGGTTGGTATTAACACTCCACGCACGATATAAGCTTTCTGCAATTAAAATGCGTACCATAGGGTGAGGTAAGGTAAGTGCTGACAATGACCATTTTTGCTCTGATGCTTGAATACAAGCAGGTGATAACCCTTCTGGACCACCCACTAATAAAGCAACGTCTCTACCATCAAGTTGCCATGACTCAAGTTGCTTTGCTAATTTGGGTGTTGTCCAAGCATGACCTTCAACTTCTAAGGTAACAATACGGTTTCCTTTAGGAATTGCGGCCAATAGTGCTTCACCTTCTTTGGCTAAAATGCGGGTAATATCAGCATTTTTACCACGCTTACCAGCGGGAATTTCAACTAGATTAAAGCTAAGATCGCGGGGGAATCGGCGGCTATACTCATTAAAGCCTTGTGTGACCCAAGCTGGCATTTTACTGCCAACAGCATAGAGAGTTAATTTCATTGGCAATAGTGACTTTATTCAGCCCACAATTGTTCTAAGTTATACTTGTCACGTTGAGTATCAGTCATAACATGCACAATAATGTCAGCTAAATCAACAAGTGCCCATTCACCTACATCGTTACCTTCCATACCTTTTGGCTCAACACCCGCTGCACGACAGTCAATTGCGACAGATTGCGCGATAGATTTTACGTGGCGGTTAGAGTTACCTGAACAGATAATCATGTAATCAGCAAAACTTGCCTTATCACTAATGTTAAGGGCGATAATATCGCGACCTTTCATATCTTCAAGTTTTTCAATAACAAATGCTTTAAGTTCTTCAGTTTGCAAGGTGTTCTTCCTATTTTTTCAGTAAGTTGCGAGTGCATTTAACATAAACGCGGCAATAATAAGGCAATATTAACACTTTTTAAGCCTAGGGTTAACGATAAAGCTGATTTTTGTTGATAAAATCTAGTATTAACGGAGAAAGCGAAGATTTACAACACTGTTGTTGGCATAGATTCGCTCTGATCTGTGTTGAGGAAATATCAAAATGCACAGGGGGAGCAAAAATAATAGCACCATTTTTTTGCTGTTTTAGTATGGTAACGGAGTCTACTTGGTGGTTTTCAAGTAGTGTTTTAGTCGCTTGATTTACTTGGCTGATGTCATAATTTGGGCGAGTATTTACTACTAAATGACACAAGGTCAAAATATCTTGATACTGATGCCATTGCGTAAAAGTTAACAGTGAGTCCATTCCGATAATAAAATAAAGCGTTTGCTCAGGATATTCTGCTTTTAATGCCTTTAAGGTATCTACACTATATGAGTGCCCACTACGTGTTAGTTCGCGTTTGTCACAAATAAATTGCGGAAAAGGCTGGCACGCCAAGCTAACCATAGTAGCTCGTTGAGTAGCAGATGCATGCGGGATTGTATGTGCTTGTGTTTTGTGAGGCGGAATATGAGCCGGAATAAATAACACGTTAGCTAAGCCAAGCCAGTCACTAACCATTTTAGCTGATTGAATGTGCCCATTGTGAATAGGGTCAAAAGTTCCGCCAAAAATACCAATACCGTTTTTTTCTAGAGGTGTTTTCATGTTTCTGTACTAACTTTTGCTGACTTAACCATACTTTAAGCTAAGAGCCTGCGTTTTATCACCGTGGTATAAAGTAATACACAAATCAGCCAGTAGAATAAAAACATTAAACTCACTACTGGTTTTGCTTAATAAATCAATATCGGCAATACGTATCATTGCTTGCTTAACATCAGGAAGCTTTATATGGGTTAATGCGTGTTGGTATAAGGGTTTACGTTTGTCCCAAATACGGTATTGCTTATATAGCTGATTAATACTTTCGCCTTGCTCAAGCTGATTGAGCATATTATATAGCTGGCTAATTTCTTTATGTAATGCCCAAATAATTTTAGCCGGAGCAATACCTTCTTGTTGCAGCTGATCTAACATTGCGATGCATTTACCACAATCTCCTAGTAATAAACTATCAACGACTTGAAAGGGGTTAAATTTAGCTTGTTTGATAACCAGTTGTTCAGCTTGTTCTAACGTGATCAGGCTCTGATTAAATAATAATGAAAGTTTTTGTAACTCTTGCGCTAAAGCGAGCAAATTACCTTCAAATAATTCAATCAGTAGCTGAGTTAACTCGGGTGCTAAGTTCAAATTAAGTGTTTGGCATTGTTGGTTTATCCAATGCGACATTGATTTTAATTCAACATCGTACAAAGGTAAGTAACAGCCTATTTGGCTAAATAACTTAAACCACTTTTTGTTAGCACTGGGGCCATCAAGTTTATCGCCATGGAAAATAAAGATAACATCGTTGGCGTAATGCTTATGTTGAATGTCTTCGCTTAAGCGCTCCGCTAAAGCGACTAGGGCTTTATTACCTGCATCACCGACCTTAGTGGTTGAAAACTCTACTTCAATAATGCGCTGACTAGCGAATAAGCTCATCGATTGATATTCATCCATGAGTTGCTGCCAGTCAAAACCTGATTCGGTATTAAAACGAATTAGTTCGCTAAAACCTTGTTGTTGAGCCGCCGCTTTGATGGTTGATAGGCTGTTATCTTTTTGCCATGGCTCATCACCAAAAACCAACCATACCGGTATAAAGCCTTGTGCTAAGGTTTTCGTTAGCTGGTTATGGTAAATTTTCATTTAAACCTTTATTTTATCAATGCTGGAAATTAAATTGTGACAAACCTAGCGTTGTACACGCGCCATATCACGTAGTATTTTATCGGCAGCCGAGGTTCGCATTTCACTTAGTAGCAATGATAACTCACGACTTTTTGCTAAAGCTAAATTAGGATCATCTTGATAATCTCGATAAAGCTCAAAGCGAAAATCACGGGCGTCTTCACCGCTAAAGCGCAGTTGATAGTGCACTGAGTAAATAAGTTCGTATTCTGCTACTTGACCATTAGGAAATACTGATAAGGTACGTCGGTCTAAATTATCAGAGACAATTCTTAACTCAGGCGCTTCAAGCGTTGATTGGTTTAATACCTTGACTTGATTTCTAGTTAAGTGCAATTTTAATAAACGTGTTAATTCACCGTGCACATCACTAGAGCTTACATATAAGGTTTGTAAATCATCATCAAGTAAGTAATCACCACGTAATTGAAAACCACAAGCTGATAATAAACTTGTGGTTAACAATGCCATGGCAAGAGTGTTAGCTAGTTTCATAGTACTCTTGCTCAACCCTTTTTTAGTTAGCTACGATATTTAGTAGTTTACCTGGAATGTAAATTACTTTACGAATAGTGTTACCGTCGGTGAACTTGGTGACATTTTCGTCACTTAAACCTAAAGCTTCAACAGTTTCTTTAGACGCATCAGCAGCAACGGTAATTTTGGCACGTAATTTACCGTTAACTTGTACAATAATAAGTTTTTCATCTTCAACTAAGGCACTTTCATCTACACTTGGCCACGGGGCATCTTCTACAATGCTGTCACTATTGCCAACATGTTGCCATAAATGATGACACATATGCGGTGTAATCGGTGTTAACATTAAAATAACGGCACGAATTGCTTCTTGCATTACCGCTTTATCTTCAGCTGTTTCAAGAGGTGCTTTACTTAACGCATTCATTAACTCCATGATGGCAGCAATGGCTGTATTAAAAGTATTACGGCGACCAATATCGTCAGTCACTTTAGCAATTGCTTTATGTAGTTCACGGCGAAGCTTCTTCTGTTCACTATGTAAAGTTAATGCAGTTGCTTCGCTAATGGTTTCGTTTTGTGTTGCTTCAACAAAATCATGTACTAACTTATAAACACGTTTAACAAAGCGGTGTGCGCCTTCAACACCGGCATCAGACCATTCTAAGGTTTGCTCTGGTGGTGAAGTAAACATAATAAATAAACGTACCGTATCTGCGCCATATTTATTAATAACTTCTTGTGGGTCAATACCATTGTTTTTTGACTTTGACATTTTACTCATACCTGCAGAAATAACAGGCTGACCATCTATTTTACTTACGGCAGAGGTTACTTGACCTTTTTCATCGCGCTCCATTTCAACATCACTTGGTGCTATCCACTCTTGTGCGCCATTATCTGCTTCACGGTAATAAGTATCTGCTAATACCATGCCTTGACATAATAATTTTTTGAAAGGTTCATCACTGTCAACTAAACCAACATCGCGTAATAATTTATGGAAAAATCGTGAGTAAAGTAAATGTAAAATTGCATGTTCGATACCGCCAATATATTGGTCAACAGGTAACCAGTAGTTTGCTTTGGCAGGATCTAACATTTGCGTGTCATCGTTTGGTGAACAGTAACGTGCGTAATACCATGAAGATTCCATAAAGGTATCAAAAGTATCTGTTTCACGTAATGCGTCTTCACCATTAAAAGTCGTTTTGGCCCATTGTGGATCGTCTTTAATAGGAGAGGTGGTACCGTTCATTACTACATCTTCAGGCAGTATTACGGGTAACTCACTTTCTGGTACCGGAACCGACTCGCCATTAGCTAAGTTAATCATTGGGATTGGTGTTCCCCAATAACGCTGACGTGAAACACCCCAGTCGCGTAAACGGTAATTAGTAGTCACTTTACCTTTATTTTCACTCGCTAGCTTTTCACTAATTGCATTGAATGCTTGCTCAAAGTCTAAACCATCAAATTCACCAGAGTTGATTAATGTTGATTTTTCAGTGATAGCGGCAACAGCGATATCATCACGTTCTTGACCGGCAATGACTTGCTTGATGGTTAAACCGTATTTGATCGCAAATTCATAATCACGTTGGTCATGACCTGGCACAGACATTACCGCACCAGAGCCATAATCCATTAACACAAAGTTAGCTGCCCATACTGGCACTAACTCACCGGTAATCGGGTGGATTGCTTTAAGACCGGTATCAACACCTTTTTTCTCCATTGCCGCCATATCAGCTTCAGTGGTTTTACTATTTTTACATTCTGCAATAAAAGCGGCTAAGTCAGTATTATTTTTAGCGGCTTCAAGCGCTAATGGGTGTTGCGCTGCTAAGGCAACATAAGTAACCCCCATTAAAGTATCTGGACGCGTTGTGTAAATATCAAAGCTTTCAGTTGAATCAGCAACTTCAAAGGTCATTTCAACACCTTGTGAGCGGCCAATCCAATTACGTTGCATGGTCTTAACTTGCTCAGGCCAATCAGTTAACTGGTCTAAGTCGTCTAAAAGCTCTTCGGCATAATCGGTAATTTTAATAAACCATTGTGGGATTTCTTTGCGCTCAACAATAGCGCCAGAGCGCCAGCCGCGTCCATCAATAACTTGTTCGTTAGCTAATACGGTTTGGTCAACAGGATCCCAGTTTACAGTGGCATTTTTTTTGTAAACTAAGCCTTTTTCGTAAAGCTTAGTGAAAAACCATTGTTCCCAACGATAATAATCAGGTTTACAAGTTGCTAGTTCACGATCCCAGTCATAACCAAAACCTAACGATTGTAATTGATTACGCATATAATCAATATTTTGATAAGTCCAGTTACCTGGCGCTGTTTTATTTTTAATGGCCGCGTTTTCAGCAGGTAAACCAAAAGCATCCCAACCCATAGGTTGCATTACGTTTTTACCTTGCATACGTTGATAGCGAGATATTACGTCACCAAGACTATAATTACGCACATGACCCATATGTAAACGACCACTTGGGTATGGGAACATTGCTAAACAATAAAATTTTTCTTTGCTTGAGTCTTCAACGGCTTTAAACGTGTTGTTATCAGTCCAAAATTTTTGTACTGTTTCTTCAATAGCTTGCGGATTATAAATGGCTTCCATTAAGGTATTCTCAAATATTCAGGTGAAAGTGATTAACTTTTTATCATCTGTTAACGATTAACGCGGGAATTAGCTGACAAATTTAAGTTAAATTATCGCAGTAGAATACCTTATCTGACTAGGTAACAACAAGTTTAATTGTTAACTTTGCCTATACTCAAAGTAGGGCAAATAAAGATAACTTTTTCAAGGAGAGTATCATGGCGCAACAAGATGATTATTTTGCCGAGGTTTATCGAGCACTCAATAGCTGGTTAAACAAGGTGAAAGTTGAACAAAAACCTCGTATTAATGAGTTAATGGCGCAGGCTAAGCTTTATGCTGTAGCCCTTGAGCATATGTCGGAAGAAAAATTACAGCAATTTAGTGATAATTTAAAATACGATTTATATGACTTTTATCAACTTAACCGTAAACAAGCGCAAGACTCGCTATATTTAACCTTACTCAATGAAGCGCTATGGGAAAACTTAGCAGGCTTGACTGATAAAGCACAAGTTGAGTGGTTTGAGCTCATTGACGACTTTAGCCATGATGGTGTTTATCGTCAGGGAGATATTATTGGGTTTGGCGAGCTTGCTTGTAATGAATGTGATGAAGTTGTGCATATTACTCATCGCAGTGAGGTACAAGTATGTAGTCATTGTGGGCACGATACTTTTACGCGTGTGCCATTAAAGCCGTAGCCTAACATTAACTTGATTGGCTTTAATCAATATTTAACGTGATTTTAATACAACTATTCAACTTGTTAGCTTACTAGGGAGCAAGTACACTAAGTGTATTGTAAGACGCATTCTATGTCGCACTCATCATTTAATAAAAGTTAGTTTACAAACTAACTAAAGGATATATATGACCAAAGCTATTGCAGCTGTTATTAGTCAAACCCGTGTTGCTACTACTTCACTTACCTCATCACTTTCAGCAGAACTATTTTGTCCTCCTATCTCTAAAGACGATACAAACCAAGCCTTTGTTGGTCATGATCGTGCTAAAGAAGCACTAGAATTTGGTTTGTCTATGTCGGCTATTGGCTTTAATGTGTTTGCGATGGGCGAGCATGGCACTGGTAGGCAAACACTGATCAAACAAATGTTAAATGCGTTAGCGGGTCAGCAAAAGTCGCCAGATGAATGGTGCTACATTAATAACTTTGACGAAAGCCATATACCGTTAACCTTGTCAGTTAACCCTGGTGACGGTAAGCAGCTTTTGGCGAGTATGAATCGTTTTATTGATGGCTTACTTGATTTATTTCCCGAAATTTTTGATAACCCAGGCTACCAACGCCAAAAGTCAGCTATAGATCGTGAATTTAATAAAAAATATGATGAAGCTATTGGTAAAGTTGAAGAAATCGCATTAAAAGATAATGTTGTTTTATATGAAGAAAATGGCGAAGTTGGTTTTTCGCCATTAGTTGATGGCCAACCAGTAAATGATAAAGAGTTTGCCAACTTTAATGAAACTGATCGCGCCAAATTTTATCAACTATTGAGCGAGCTAGAAGTTGTTTTAGCTGAGCAGTTACTGGAATTACCCCAATGGAAGCGATTGTCTTCAGATCAGTTGAGAAAATTAAAATACGACACCGCGGCTAAAAGTATTGAGCCATACTTACGTGAGCTAGAGCAAGAGTTTAGTAGCAATAGTGATGTCTTAGCCTATCTAAGTAAAGTTCGAAATCATGTGGTTGATGCGGTACTTGAGGTACTGGTCAATGATAGCGATGATACACCTAATGAAAAAGAGTTACGTAAGTTAATGGTTGAACGTTTTGTTCCTAATTTATTAGTGCCGCAAAATAAAGATCAAGGTGCGCCGGTTATTTATGAGCAAAACCCTACCTATCAAAACTTATTTGGTCATGTTGATTTTGCCAGCTTTCAAGGGGCAAGTTATACCAGCTATCGTTTAATAAGGCCGGGTGCATTACATAAGGCAAACGGCGGTTACTTATTACTTGATGCCGAAAAAGTGTTGAGCCAACCTATGGTTTGGTCACGTTTAAAGTTAGCGTTAAAGACGCAACAAATTACCATTGAAAATCCGTATTCAGAATACAGTCAACCTAGTGGTTATAGTTTACAGCCTGAAAAAATTCCGTTGCAAGTTAAGGTAGTGTTGTTAGGAGATGCTGAGATTTATTATACCTTACAAGATTACGATCAAGAATTTACTGAGCTTTTTAGAGTGTTAGCCGACTTTGACCGCCATTTAGAAAAAAATGATGATAACTTAATAGCCTTTGGTCAATTAATTCGCCAACGGGCTCAACATCATAACTACCCTGAGGTAACCAACGAAGCGGTACTCGAATTAGTACGTTACGCTTTAAGAAGGGGCGAGCATCAAACCAAAATTTCAGCCAATATCGTACAAGTGAATGACCTACTTGATGAAGCCAATTATTGCTGGCAAAAACTAGGTGCCAAGGGAGCGTTAACTGCAGAACATATTGCAATGGCACAAGCCGCTAAAAAGCGCCGTATTGGTCGGTTAAGTGAAACCTGGCTAAGTGAAATAAAAGAACAACAAGTGTTAATTAGCACAGAAGGAGAGTTTGTTGGTAAGGTTAATGGCTTAACCGTTTTGGAAATAGGCGATAGTATATTTGGTACGCCTGCGCGCATAACTGCTACTGTTTATGCAGGTAGTGAAGGTGTGACGGATATTGAGCGTGAAGTTGATTTAGGTAAATCTATTCACTCGAAAGGGGTGTTGTTGCTTACCGGTTATTTAGGTCATAAATACGGGCAAAGTTTCCCTGTTTCAATTTCGGCAAATATTGCGATAGAGCAATCTTATGGCCATATTGATGGTGATAGTGCGTCGTTAGCTGAATTATGTGCGCTTATTTCTTCAATTACTTTATTACCTATAGATCAAAGCCTTGCTATTACTGGCTCAATTAACCAGCATGGTGAAGTGCAGTCAATTGGTGGTGTTAATGAAAAGATCGAAGGATTTTTTCAATTATGTCTGGATAAAGGGCTAACGGGTAAGCAAGGGGTAATCATTCCAAAAACAAATGTGATTAACTTAATGCTGAGTAATGAGGTAATTGATGCAGTTGATAAAGGACTGTTTGCCATTTATGCCGTTGAAACCATTGATCAAGCATTGGCCTTATTATTAAATACCGAGGCGGGTACCATTAGTAAAACAGGACGTTATCCGCGTAAGTCTATCCATGGCTTAGCACTTGATAAGTTAGAGGCTTTCTCTGACATCCTTAATGGTGATGAAGAGTAATAACAGTACTTAAGTTATTAAAATAAATTAAAAAACCGGTAAATTTATTTATCGGTTTTTTGTTAATATGCTTTTACCATTTAAATATATATATAGTGATTAACCTTTGAGCGACCGAAATTAACGATTTTTAAAGCCTGTTTGTATAAATACCCTCATAATATTGATTAAAATAAATCAATATATGTTTTATAAACAATGGTTTGATTGAAAAAAGAACGATGTTTGCACTTAAATTGCACTAACGTAGTGTTCTTGTTATCATCCGTAACATAAATGCAACATTTAATACGCGGTTATGATAGAACTTTCAACGGACGAACTCGATTTCTTTAAAAATATCTTTTCAGAACCACCTGAAGAGGGTGAGTTGTTGCATCCTGCACAACAGCTTAGTGTTCATACTACAATACCGAGTAACTTGAAAAAATTATTAGGTGAAAGTAAGTTAACCTTACTTGCTGAAATAGGCCATTATCAATTATGGTTCCCCGTTACTATTACCTTGGATAATGGAAATTTCAACCCAGCTTTAGGCACACCAGAAATTATTGATGTACAAGGCAATGAGCGCAGCTGGCGTGTTAATGCACCTGAAAACTTATCATTACTCAATATTGCCTCTCAGCATAAGTTAGAGATTCTTTCACTTTCAGGTACAGGAGTCACATTAAAGTTATTAGATGACGAATTATCGGTTAAAGATGACCCTTTATTAAAGCAACAATCACTTGTATTAATGTTACCTAATCAACAATCAGTCACTTTATCTTTAGATGTTGTAAGAAAGGATAACAATATTATTGCTGCTAAATTTAAAGATTTTGATCAAGGTCGAGAGTCGCTACGTCAGTTTTTATTTAACTCCCATAAAGCAAAATACGCTGACTTATATCAAGACGTTATTTTATAATTTAGCACTCTTTCGTATATTTAAGCCTAATTCACTTACCCCCAAATTAAAATCACTAGGAATAGTACTTGTATCTAGTGCTAATCTCTGTATAATGCGCGCCTCGATAAGGGAATGTTGATTTTACAACCTTAACGGTTATTAACCTATAGAAAATATCAATAGGTTTGTATGATTACTCACGATGAGTAAATCAAATGAGTGGGGTTTTACCGCCCAATAGACTTGCCCAGCTAATTATTTCCGACAATTAGCTAGAAATATAGTGTTAGCATACACTATGCGCCTTAAGTCTTCCTGGTGGTTTCCTCGTATATGTACGCAGGTTTAAGACTTAGCAATTTAAAATTTATTAGCTTTTTACACTTCTAATTTACGTTTTAGTAATCATTAGAGGTGGGATATATTACGCTAATTCTATTCTGTTTTAAGTTACGCACCTGCCTTGAGAAGATGAAAATTATTTATGACAGATCAAAAAACTTTGCCTGTAAGCTTTGACACTTTAGGCTTGCCTGAAAATTTATTATCCGCTGTTCTTTCTATCGGTTTTAGCTCCGCTACCGCTATTCAGGCACAAACTATTCCGCCACTACTTGCTGGCAAAGATGTATTAGGTGAAGCACAAACAGGTACCGGTAAAACCGCTGCGTTTGGCTTACCTGCATTAGCAAAAATTGATACTTCAATTAAAAAACCACAATTAATGGTGTTAGCACCAACGCGTGAATTAGCAATGCAAGTTGCTGAAGCAATTGAATCTTTCGGTAAAGATATGAAAGGTTTACGTGTTGCTACATTATATGGTGGTCAATCTTACGGACCTCAATTTCAACAATTAGAGCGTGGCGCTCAAGTTGTTGTTGGTACCCCTGGTCGCTTAATGGACCATTTACGTCGTAAAAGTCTTAAATTAGACGATTTACGTGTTTGTGTGCTTGATGAAGCAGACGAAATGTTAAACATGGGTTTCTTAGAAGATATTCAGTGGATTTTGGATCACTTGCCAAAAACCACACAAATGTGTTTATTTTCAGCAACAATGCCACCAGCAATTCGTAAAATTGCCAATCGTTTCTTAAAAGATCCTGAGCATATTAAAGTTGAAGCGGTTAAAAAAGCGAAAGCAAATATTACACAATACGCATGGAAAGTAAGCGGCATTACTAAAATGACGGCATTAGAGCGTATTGCAGAAGTGGTTGACTACGATGCGATGATTATCTTCGTTCGTACACGTAACGACACGGTTGATGTTGCTGAAAAATTAGAACGTGCTGGCTACCCAGCATTACCTTTAAATGGTGATATGAACCAAGCACAGCGTGAACGTTGTATCGACCAAATGAAATCAGGTAAATCGTCTATTTTAGTCGCGACTGACGTTGTTGCTCGTGGTTTAGATATTCCACGTATTTCATTAGTCGTTAACTATGACTTACCAGGTGATAATGAAGCATATGTTCACCGTATTGGCCGTACTGGTCGTGCTGGTCGTGAAGGTATGTCAATTTCATTTGTTCGCCCTCGTGAAATGTACTCGTTACGTCATTATGAGCGTTTAACGTCAGGTACAGTACTTAATTACGAGTTACCTAATATTCAAGAAATAGGTAAGATTCGTATAGAACGTACTCGTGTTGAAGTGGCTAGTATTGTCGCTGATAAAGATATTACTGCAATGCGTGAGATCGTTGAGGGTATGGCTGCAGAGTCAGACGTATCAATTGTTGATTTAGCTGCAGCATTACTTTTCCAAAAGCAAATGAAACAGCCATTACAGCCAAAAGAAGATCCTAAACCTCGTCGTGATACACGTGAGCGTAACGATCGTAATGACCGTGGCGATCGCAATAGTCGCGGTAACGACCGTAACAATCGCGGTAATGACCGTAGAGATTCTCGTGGTAACGATAACCGCAATGCTCGCGGCGCTCGTGATGAAAGACCACGTAAAGCAAAAGTTAACCGTAGCGATGTTGATTGGCAGACTTACCGCCTAGAAGTGGGTAAAGACCACGGTGCTCGCCCTGGTGATATCGTTGGCGCTATTGCAAACGAAATATCATTAGACAGCAGCTACATTGGTGCTATTAACTTGCATGAAAAGCATAGCTTTGTGCAATTACCTAAAGGTATTCCAACAACGGCATTTAACCAGTTAAAAGGTGTACGTGTTCGTCGTCAACCGTTATCTATTAGTGTTTCAGATGCAGCTGTTGAAAGCCAAAAGCCACGCCGTCGTAATGAAAGTTCTTCTGCGAGCTAATAGCTTATAAAAAGTTACTTATTAGTTTGGTAACGCAAAACGAAAAGGCGCATTTAGCGCCTTTTTTTATGGAATTTTTTTAATAAAGTCATACATTGCCCCTTTATTAAGCAATAACGTGTTAAATTGTAATTTATTATGTCACTCGCCTTGTTTGCTTAAGGCTTTATCTATTACTATAGAGCTACCTAAAAATCAGTTATTTGTCTAGTTATCAATGTTAAGCACAACTCATAACTTACCCATTCGCATTTATTATGAAGATACAGATGCGGGGGGAATTGTTTATTATGCGAATTATTTAAAATTTACAGAGCGTGCTCGCAGTGAGTGGTTACGTGATTTAGGCATACACCAACAAACACTTTTGCAACAAAATCTTGGTTTTGTGGTCAGAAAGGTTGAAATGGATAACTTTGCTTCAGCTAAACTCGATGATTTACTTAATGTACATTCAAGTATTGTCAAAGTTAAGCGAGCTAGCTTAGTATTTGAACAACATATCTTCAACCAAGAAAATATTTTGCTTTGCACTGCCAAAGTGCTGATTGCTTGTGTTGATTTTAATAACAATAAACCCTGTGCTATTCCCGAATTTATATTAGGAGCGTTTAAACGTGTCAGCTGAAATCTCATTTTTTGATTTATTTTTAGAAGCCAGTATTTTAGTGCAATTTGTGATGTTGACCTTACTGACTTTTTCGATTGTTTGTTGGGCGATGATCTTTCAACGTCGTAAAATTTTACAAAGTGCAACACAAGAGCTGAAAACATTTGAAGATAAGTTTTGGAGTGGGGCCGACTTAAGTAAGTTATACAGTGAAATATCAGCTAAAAATCATGTTCAAGGTATTGAAAGTTTATTTGTTGCAGGTTTTAAAGAGTTTGCACGTTTACGTAAAAGCCATATTGATAACCCACAAATTATTGTAGATGGCACTCACCGAGCAATGCGCGTAGCACTTTCAAGAGAAGTGGATAATTTAGAAAAACACTTACCATTTATGGCGACGGTTGGTTCAATTAGCCCCTATATTGGGTTGTTTGGTACGGTGTGGGGGATTATGAATTCTTTTATTGCTCTTGGTTCAGTAAAGCAAGCAACATTACAAATGGTTGCACCAGGTATTGCTGAAGCACTAATTGCAACTGCCATGGGGCTCTTTGCGGCTATTCCTGCGGTAATGGCGTTTAACCGTTTCAGTCACTTAGTTGAAAAAATTGAAAACGGCTATGGTAATTTCATGGATGAGTTTTCAAGTATTTTACAACGTCAGTCGGCAAATGAGCAAAACGGCAAGTAAGGTTTAATTATGTATCAAAGAGTAAGACGCCGTAAAGTGGCTGAAATTAATGTTGTTCCTTATATCGATGTTATGCTGGTATTACTTATAATCTTTATGGTAACCGCACCACTTATTACTCAAGGGGTAAAAGTTGACTTACCTCAAGGTGATGCCGAGCCTCTTGATAAAGACAGTAAAACACCACTTGTTGCTTCGGTAGATGCCCAAGGACGCTACTATTTAACAGTCGGGGCTAACGATAAAGAGCCGCTTTCTGCTGAAGAAGTGGCAACCCTAGTTAAAGCGCATTTAACCTTAGAGCCTGATACCCCAGTAGTGGTTAATGGTGACGGTGCTGTTTCTTATGACGCTGTTATTCAGCTGATGGTGTTACTACAAACGGTGGCGGGTGTTCCTTCAGTTGGCTTAATGACAGAGCCGGTGGAGAATTAGTGTGAATAAGCAGTCCTCTAATAAGCCATTAATGAAGTCATCTTACGCAAAAGCACTGTGGTTAAGTGTTGGTTTACATGTTGCATTATTGGTGACTTTATTTATTGGTGACTTTAATGCGACATCTAAACCTGTTGCCACTCCTACGCCAAGTAGTGCTCAAATGGAGCCTATTAAAGCCGTTGTGGTTGATAAAGCTAAATATGACCAAGCGATTAATAAAATAAAAAAACAAAAAGCAGATGATGCCGCCGCAGAAAAAAAACGTATCAAAGCGATTGAGCGCCGTGCTGATGAAGCTAAACAACGCCGAGCAAAAGAAGAAGCTCGTATTAAAAAGCTAGAAATACAGCGTAAGAAAAAAGAACAAGAAAAAATTCAAGCAGACAAAGCTGCTAAAAGTGCGAAAGCAAAGGCAGACCAAGCTGAAAAAGTACGTAAGCAAAAAGAACAAGAAAAACAAAAAGCTGAACAAGCTGCTGCTACAGCAAGAGCGAAACGTATAAAAGAAGAAGCTGAAGCTAAAAAAGCGGAAGAGTTACGTAAGAAAAAACTGGCCGAGCAAAAGCGTAAAGAAAAAGAGGCCAAAGAAAAAGCGGCACAGCAAGCAGCAGAGCAAGCATTAATAGCTGAACAAATGGCTGCAGAAATGGCTGCGCGTAATAAAGCACGTAGTCAGCAAGTGATGACTGAAATACAACGCTTTTCTGCCTTGATTACTCAAAGCATCAACCGTAATATGATTAAAGATCGTAGTACCATGGTTGGTAAAACCTGTCGCTTAACTATTAGTTTAGCCTCATCAGGCTTTGTTACTAATGTTAGTGTTGGTAAAGGAGATAAAGTGGTTTGTGACGCAGCAGAAACGGCCATTTATAAAACTGGCACTTTACCTGTATCGCAAGATCCTGAAGTGTTTAAAGAAATGCGTAAAATAGCGGTAACCGTTGTACCTGATTTTTCATAATCAGCCATAATATTTAACTTATAAAAAGAAGACAGAACTGACAATGAAATTATTATTAACTGTTTTTACAACCTTAATTATTACGTTGAGCTCAATGCGAGCCATGGCAACCTTAGAAATAGTAATCACTGGCGGTATTGATAGTGCTAGACCTATTGCGGTTGTTCCTTTTAAATGGGATAACGGCTCAGTATTACCTGAGCGTATTTCTAAAGTGATTAGCGACGACTTATTACGCAGCGGTAAGTTTAGCCCTGTTAATATCAATAACTTCCCACAAACACCTCATACGGCTAATGATGTTGATTACAGTGCTTGGGCAAGTCTTGGGGTTGAAGCTGTTGTTGTAGGGAAAATTAAAGAAGTATCATTAGGGCGCTATCAAGTAAGCTACCAACTTGTTGATGTTATTCGTGGTCAAGTAACTGGCGGCCAAGCAACTATGTTAAGCAGTGGTAGTATGGTTGATGTTGAAGATCATATTTTAGCGCAAAGTAGTGCCAATATTAATGGTGAGCAATTTAGACGTTACGCACATAGTATTAGTAATGTAGTGTATGAAAAATTAACCGGTAGTAAAGGTGCATTTTTAAGCAAAATAGCTTACGTTATTGTGCGAGATGAAGGTGAATACCCATACCAATTAGCTTTTGCTGATTACGACGGCTTTAATGAACATGTATTACTTAGCTCAAAAGAACCATTAATGTCGCCATCATGGCACCCTAGAGGTGAGCAGTTAGCTTATGTATCTTTTGAAAATCGACAAGCACAAATTCATACTATTGACATCTACTCAGGAAAACGTACCTTAATTAGTTCATTTGATGGTATAAACAGTGCACCGCGCTTTTCTCCAGACGGCCGCAGTATGGCAATGGTATTATCAAAAGATGGTAACCCAGATATCTATATTATGGAGTTAGCGAGCAAAAAATTACGTCGAATTACCCGTAACCGAGCTATAGATACTGAGCCAAGTTATACACCAGATGGTAAATCATTAGTATTTAGTTCAGAACGGGGTGGTAAACCGCAGTTATATCGCGTAGATTTAGGCAACGGAAAAGTTAAACGTTTAACTTTTGACGGTGATATGAACTTAGGCGGCTCTATCACTCCCGATGGGAAAAACCTGATTATGGTAAATAGAACCCGTGGTCAATACCGTTTAGCAAAACAAGAGTTTGGTACGGGAGTGTTTCAAGTGTTAACTAAAACACGCCTAGATGAATCACCAAGTGTTGCACCTAATGGTGGCATGATTATTTACAGTACACTGCACAATAATCGTCAAGTATTAGGATTGGTGTCGGTAGATGGGCGATTTAAAGCTCGTTTACCTGCACTTGATGGACAAGTGAAAGCTCCGGCATGGTCGCCGTTTTTATAAAATGATTTAATAAAACTAATAATTTCAACTCATATTTTTAGAAAATAGGAAAATAAAATGCGCTTAAATAAAATTGTAAAAAGTTTAGCAGTAGCTTTACCTCTTCTTGTATTATCTGCTTGTAGCTCTAACTCAGACACTGATGAGCAAAGCCAAGTTGATACTAATGCACAAGTAACTCAAAATGAAGAGCAAAACAGTGTACAAGTAACAGCTGCGCAACGTGCTGCAGAAATTGAAGAAGAAAAACGTCAAGAGTTAGCCCGTTTACGTTCAGAGCACATCGTCTACTTCGGTTTTGACGTATCTACAGTAACCAGCGCTGATTCTGCTATTTTAGACGCACATGCTAAATTTTTAAGCGAAAACAGTGATGTTAAAGTACTTGTTGAAGGTCATGCCGATGAACGTGGTACGCCTGAGTACAACATTGCCTTAGGCGAGCGTCGTGCAAAATCTGTAGCAACTTATTTAGAAAATATGGGCGTTAACCCATCTCAACTAAGTGTTGTGAGCTATGGTGAAGAAAAACCAATGGTTAAAGACAGAAGTGAAAATGCTTTTGCTAAAAACCGTCGTGCTGTTTTAGTTTACTAAGTTTTAATCTTCATCAAACCAAGGTAGATAAATGAAACTCAATAAAGTTTTATTTGGCATGATGTTTACCGCTAGCGCATTTAATGCGTTAGCGGCTCAAGCCCCCGTTGTAGACATGAGTTCGCGTACTTCAGGAACTGGTAGTGTTAATGAACAACTGCGTAGTTTAGAAGAAAAGCTTGATTCACGTAACAGATCACAAGTAAATATTCAGCGCCAGTTAGATATGTTACAAAGTGAAGTTAATGAGCTTCGTGGTGTTACTGAGTTACATAGCCACCAATTAAGCCAAGTGTTAGAACGTCAACGAGAGCTATATCAAGAGCTTGATAGACGCGTTAGCGAAGCACTTAAACCAGCAAATAGTGTACCTACCAGTATCGCAGTAACTAATACCGACAGTATTGGCGCAGCTAGTCAAGCATACAGTAATAACTTAAGTGAAAACGATGCCTATGATCGTGCACTTAATATGGTACTCAAAGAAGCTAAATACGAACAAGCGATACCTGAATTTAGGGCTTTCAATAAAAACTACCCTAATTCAAGTTATGCACCGAATGCACATTATTGGTTAGGGCAGTTACTTTTTAATAAAGATGAGCTGGTTGAAGCTAAACAAGAGTTTACTATTGTAGTTAATCAGTTTAGCGACTCAAATAAGCGTCCTGATGCAATGTTGAAATTGGCTATGGTCTCTCAAAAGCAAAACGATAACCAAAATGCGATTACCTTATATCGACAGTTATTAAAAGAGTACCCAAACTCAACCTCAGCAAAGCTAGCTAAACCGCGTTTAGAGAGTTTATCTAAGTAACCGTTTTATAAAGTGCAGCAGTAATTTTCGTATTGTTGTTGATAAAAGTAGCGTATTGCTTTGTTTTTACGCGAACTATCAATATTATTTAAAAAAAGCTAAATTTATGGTTGCACTTAAAAATATTATCAGTATTATATGCCCCGCGTTGAGGCACTAACTCAACACAACGGCGGCCGTTAGCTCAGCTGGTAGAGCAGTTGGCTTTTAACCAATTTGTCGAAGGTTCAAATCCTTCACGGCCGACCACCTTACTTAATTATCTTGTACTTTAAGTAAAGACTATAAATCAAGTATTTATAGTCACGTTATAATTTATTGAATCGGCCGTTAGCTCAGCTGGTAGAGCAGTTGGCTTTTAACCAATTTGTCGAAGGTTCAAATCCTTCACGGCCGACCACTTCAATAAAGAATAACTACCCCCTAATTTATTAGGAAAAACTAGGAACGGCCGTTAGCTCAGCTGGTAGAGCAGTTGGCTTTTAACCAATTTGTCGAAGGTTCAAATCCTTCACGGCCGACCAATCCTAGTTATTAGTTATACATGTAAATCTTAAATCGGCCGTTAGCTCAGCTGGTAGAGCAGTTGGCTTTTAACCAATTTGTCGAAGGTTCAAATCCTTCACGGCCGACCAATTTAAGAATATAGATATAGCACATAAAAATTTGAAGCGGCCGTTAGCTCAGCTGGTAGAGCAGTTGGCTTTTAACCAATTTGTCGAAGGTTCAAATCCTTCACGGCCGACCACTTCAAAAACCTTCAAAGTAACTTCTCCCGAAAAATCATTCTATAAATCTCTCTCACCTAAAATGTGCATAACGAGCATGTTATATTTTAGTATTTGTTAATACGTATTTTCGATAAAACCTCTCTCTAGTTCAGCGTACTTATTTACTGTGTTAATCATTCAGCCATTCTATAATACACTACACATTGTTAGTGCTTTCCCTTATAATTGCAGCGTTTAACACGTACCGTAGTAGAATAGAGAGCACTCATGAGCCAAACCAATAACGCTGTAGATTTTGACTTTCAATTTCCAGCCAAGCCTAAGCCATTAACGCAAGACGAAAGGGCTCAAGTTAAAGAAAGAATTAAGCGCCTACTCATTGAAAAAAATGCGGTATTAGTTGCGCACTATTATACAGATCCTGAAATTCAAGCATTAGCCGAAGAAACGGGCGGCTGTGTTGCCGACTCGTTAGAAATGGCGCGTTTTGGTAAACAACACCCGGCAGAAACACTGATTGTTGCTGGTGTAAAATTTATGGGTGAAACCTCTAAAGTATTAACACCGGAAAAAACTGTTGTTATGCCTACGCTTGAAGCAACATGTTCACTTGACTTAGGTTGCCCGATTAAAGAGTTTTCAGCCTTTTGTGATGAACACCCCGATCATACCGTAGTTGTTTACGCAAATACTTCAACGGCCGTTAAAGCTCGTGCTGATTGGATTGTTACCTCATCTTGTGCCCTTGAAATTGTTGAACACTTAGATGAGCAAGGTAAAAAAATTCTATGGGGACCTGATCGCCATCTGGGTAACTACATACAACGTGAAACTGGCGCTGACATGCTAATGTGGCAAGGGGCCTGTATCGTTCATGATGAGTTCAAAACTAAAGCCTTAATAGATATGAAGGCTTTACACCCTGATGCGGCTATTTTAGTGCACCCCGAGTCACCATTAGACATTGTTGAACTTGCTGATGCGGTTGGCTCTACTAGCCAACTGATAAAAGCGGCACAAGAAATGCCTAATCAAAAGTTTATTGTCGCAACAGATCGCGGTATTTTTTATAAAATGCAGCAGCTATGTCCAGAGAAAGAGTTTTTTGAAGCGCCAACCGCAGGTGAGGGTGCAACGTGCAAAAGCTGTGCACATTGCCCGTGGATGGCAATGAATGGCTTAAAAGAGATAGAAAACGCCTTACTTGACCCTACCGGCAAAGAAATTTTTGTTGATATGGAGCTTCGTAAAGGCGCACTAAAATCACTAAATCGTATGCTTGATTTTTCGGCTAGTTTAAAGCGCTAAAATAGCAAGCACTTAAATAAGCGTGTAGTGACTGAATACTAAGCACTTAAACGCATTTAACTTAAATAGGCTTGCGCTAAGCAGGTATTTTCCCTACTATAGCGCGGTTGAATTTATTCAATATTAATAATGTAAGCTGGTAAGCAGACTTGGCACAGATAGCGTGTTAATCAGGCGTTTACTGTTAGTGTGATAGCACATAAAATTATCAATAGTTAAAATTTGGTGAGCTGGCTGAGTGGCTGAAGGCGCACGCCTGGAAAGTGTGTTTAGGTTTACCCCTAACGAGAGTTCGAATCTCTCGCTCACCGCCATATTCTATAGATAAGCCTCTGTTTTTCAGGGGCTTTTTTATGTCTATAGGTTTTTGAACCGTCAAAAAGACCGTCAAATACTCATGTTACTATAAAGATACCTCATATAAAATTAATCGAACCTGTTCTTCGAACAGAACCCCATAATTTAATTTAAGGTTGCAGACAATGCCCATTTACCTTCAATTGCTGGCAGCTAAGGTGCGAATATAGAATAATGACATCGTTCTGTGCAGTGTTAGGTTTATCTCTCCCCTAATATATGGGTATGCTTAAATGGCTTTTGTATAACATCAACTTTAACCATTAACGTGAGAAGTAGAAATATCATGGATGAAATTATTACATCAGAATTAAAAAGAACAAAAAGCTCTGCAGCCTCTGCTTCAGTAGAAAAAACCTTAGAATATGAAACAGAAGAAGGTAAAGTTAGAGATAAATCAACAATGAATTATAGTGTTGATAAAGGTAATGCATCGATAATATAGTTAACACTGTAGCTGAAAGTAAATCTGTTAAAAAGGTTACCAGCTTCATAAATAAAGCCATCAGGTTAGGCCTTTCTGGAGGAGGGGGGTTACTACATGAGAAATACCTGAATCGACGATAATAGCGGCCTCTATAGCAACTGGTTATATCGCTTCATACATTATATTTAAAATATACTCGGAAATGTTCATGAATAAATAGGTTTCGCATCGGATAGAGTGATTAATGACTTAAGTCAGATAACGGTAACTTTCTGTGTGGTTATTGCTTCATAATGGCATCTATTATTTGGTTGAAATATTAACTTCACCATAAGATTAACCATTAATAAAAGACTAAAATATTTTAGTTACATACGCATAATGTTAGCTATTAGCAGCCTTTTAGTTACTGGCTGTAGTAATACTTTGGCTAGCTTCTATGGGGTTATTTATCACCAAATATCAGCAGATTTACATCGTTTTCTGATAATATTATTCTGACTTTTTTGCAGGCTAGTAATCTTCTTCGCTCTCGCACACTTCGAAGCATCTACGGGGTACATCTTATCCCAAGCACTCATTAACTGTCGCTGTGATTTACTCATGCTATAACGCTTGTAAGCATCTTACATGTACAGGTAAATTCGAGCAGTTCGACCTCTAGCAATTTCAGGTGGCTCAGCTTTACGATTATCTATCTTCATGGCGCAACTACCGAAGTCACTTTTAGCCGCTGGTAGCATGGTGAAATTGTAGTTACTCCTTTAGAATCTTTTAACTTTAACACCTAACGGTGTTTAGGCTGCAGCTCAATGATAGGCAGCCTAAACAAGGGACTTTCTGGTAACTTTATAGCTTAGAAAGAACTATCTGAAATAAGTCTCATGCTCATAGCCATAATCAGGGTCTGTAAAAAGTTCATCCATTAAATCTGATTTCTTATATTCCTTTAAAAGTTTTTTTAATCCTTGTTGTTTGCTTTTTGGACTACTGTTTACCATTGAGTTTAATGTAATTATAGCCCTTGATACATTGCCATAATGGTTATAAACATCCTCTATTAAATATGACACATCATTATCTTGCGCATAAAGTGATAAAGCACCTCGCCACCAATCAATTGTTACCAACTCTGATAAATCTATACTTCTATTAAGGTTAAGCTCTTCTGAAGCCAAGTGCTCTTGAAATCTAAAGTGACCAAAAGAGTATTTTTTAGTTATTGGATCATGAAACAATATATTACAAGGATTGATTAGCTCTTCGACACAACTACTTAACAATGCTTCGCTATATTTATCAGCTAGACTTATCATGAGCGAACTCTTTATATTTTCTTTGGACTCTGCTCTAACACCTTTATTATGCATTTTATATGCTATTTTCATGGCGCACTTTCTTAGTAGATCACCCTTTTGTTTTTGTCGCTCAATATTTTTGTGTAAGTCATACTCACCAGTTAATAGATTTAATCTTTCGGAGTATATTTCATTCTCACTGGATGGAGCATCCACCCCTTTTTCAACTAAAGAGCATGTAATAGTGGCAAGTAGTGGGGTTTTAATATACTCGAATAAGTCTCTTTGTTTTATTGAGCTAATTAGTTGAGTGGCTTTAGCTATATCTAACTTAAACCAGCCTCGAATAAATTTATCTAATTGTTCTTCTGTAAATGGTAGAAGAGTAATCCCCAAAAAGTCTATATCATTTAAATAACTGACGCAGTCTCTACTAGAAATAATCAACTGAGACATTTTGTTTTTTAATTTAAATTCAGATATAGCTGGAATGATATCGGGGATGGCATTATAAACCTCGTCTAATCCATCGAGAATTATAACTAGTTTTCCAGATAGAGCGTTATTAGCTTCCTCAACCAGTTCGCTTGTAGGTTGCATACCTTTGCTTAATAGTATTATTTTAACTAACAAGTCTGTTTTCAACGTTTTTTTGTGAGCATCATCATTATAAAATTTTTTAAACTCATCTACTAAACGGTTCAATGGTATGTATATCAGGTTCTTGTTATTACACTCTGAAATCATATCAGCATATGCTTTTAACGTTGTTGTTTTACCGACACCAGCTCCGCCGTAAACAGCTATATCATTGCCAGTGGCAAATATATCGTGTGGTGAAATAGAAACACGATCCTGTACTTTTTCTTGAGGTTTAAATGATATTACCTTTGATAATTGGCTATTATTATCTATTACTTGTGATATTAAGGATAAAGTTTTTTCTGTTGATGAGAGAAAGTTTTTGAGTCTCGTAATACCAAGCGATCGGTTATTAATTAGCTTAATATCATTGATATATTTTTCTTTATAAAGAAGTATCTTATTTTTTAGCTCATCGACCGACAGGGTGACCTTATAAAATGGTTTAGAAATAATTCTACGTTTGATACCATTTAATAGAATACTCATTTCATTTTGTTCATGTATTAACGAGGCAATATGGTTAGCTTCTTTGTTAAATGAACTCCCTTTATCATTATACTTTTGTACATCAAATTTACTTCTGTTTTTAGTCGCAAACTTCAGTTCATCTAGGATAATTCCTCTTTCAGCTAAAACCTTTGAATTAACTACTTTGCTAATATGATTATTGCTTGGCTTTAAACTAGCTTTCAGTGACTCTATTAGTCCTTTAATTCTAATTTCAATATCATTATATTTTAATTCTTTTTGCTCTAATTCCTTAATTAAATCTTTATTATTTTTGCCTTCATAGAGTTCTTTATCCTTTTTGAATTTAGCCTCAAGTTTAGATAAATCTTTATTTAATAAATAAAGTTGATGCTTACTGGATATCCTCTCAATATCTTTCCTAAATCCAGCCCAATTTTCTTGAGATACTTGTATGGAGCCGTTATGGGTGGTTATATCTAGGTGCAACAGTAAATTACTATCAAACGAACCTACGAAAAAGCTGAGATCACTATAGAAATTATCAATCTTTTGGCTGGTTTCATTCTTCAAAGCAGATAATAATTCTTTATTACTAGGCTCTAAACAACTATGTGTGGTTAATTTTTCCTCAATATTAGTCAGGATATTAAGGAGGTCAGGTTTAAACTCTTTAATATCTTGCAGAATCTTTGGTCCGTCATAGAAGTAAATTTTTAATGGCATATTGAACAGTTGGGTCTCAATCTCTTCCATAAGTCGACTTGAGATTGATTCAGGACAGGCTAAGTACACCTCATTAGGTGATATTTTATTACCTTCATCATCAGTTAATTTTCCTAAGCAGCATTGCCTTAACTGATGCAATAAAGTTGATAGCTTAGAAGCCGTTGACGTATTTTGAATATCGCCCACTTTCTTTGATTGTATGTACACAACATAGCTTTCTTTTTTAGGCGGGATTCTTCGTTGCGCTATTAAGTCCCTTCCTCGTTCATAAGAGCCACCATTAAAGTCAACTTTGTAATATCCCATTGACTCAAATAATGGCTTTATAATGTCTCTAGTAAAGTCATCCTCTTTTAAGTCAACTAGAGCTTTAAGGTATTGCGTAACTACCGTTTCCATTTAAAATCCTTCAGGTTTTCATATGATTATATTATGAATTCAAATCTAACTTAATCTCCCTCTCTTTTAAAGAATATAAACTTAATCTACATGTTTTTTGGTTATTTGAGACAGTAACTTACATAGAAACTTCGTCATTCGAGGAACCATCAACCTAAGTTTTTGACTGATGCTCTATTAATTTCTTAGGTTGAAGTGGTCAAGTAAAATTGGCCACAGTTTTAGAGTTTAACCAGTATCTTCTCTCTGACTCATTTGGACTGAAGTGGCATAGTTAATTTGGCCACCTAATTAGAGATGTTATCATGCATCTCATAACTACTTAGGTGATACAAATGACAAAGAAGAAACGACCAACTTATAGCGCAGAGTTTAGGCTCGAAACAGC
>NZ_BAAAFA010000012.1:0-133586 GCF_039523295.1 Colwellia asteriadis
AGTTAATTTATCAGATGAACAATGCAAAACTGCCAGTTGATCATAAAATGTGGTACTGTAGGGTAATTAAGATTAGGCTTTAGTTTTGTGCGAAACGATTTTAGATATAACCCCCAATGTCACAAAATTAATTAATATGCTCTCAATGTCGGCAATGGTACGACGTTCGTCAATAGGAAAGCGTACCATCACACGTACATCGTCACGACCGCGTTGTATACGTTGTACCTGCGAGCCAAAAAAAGCTTGTCGAACTTGTCCAGAAACACCCACGCGAGTTAACCCTAATGCTTGCCCTTGTTCGGTAAGCTCTATCTGTAACTCTTCTTTACCATTAGATAGGCTGTCGGCAATATCAAATACCGTTGGGTAAGTAGCTAAACGCGCTTTCACTCGTTCGGCGACTTCTTTTAGCGTAACTAACGAGGTAGCATTGAGTTGTACTTGAATTGGGCTAGATGAACGACCTATTTCAGCTCTAAAGGTCATGCTTTCAGCGCCAGGAATAGGGCCAATTAAAGTTCGCCACTCCCGCACTAGTTGCGCTGAATTAATTGAGAGTTCTCGTGATTCAGGCGGTGTTATTTCAAAGCGAACACTACCAGCGTTAGAAGCGCCGCCACGACTACCTGTTGTGGCTAAAATATTTAAAATAACGCTTTTGTTAGTTGATGGCTCAATGTACTTCTCTTTAAGTAACTGCGCTTGCTCGGCCATTTTTATCACGTATTTATTCGTGACTTCAAACGGGGTGCCAGCGGGCAAGGTAATTGATGCTCTAATGGTTTCGCTTGGAATGCGCGGGAAGAAAATAAACTTGGTCCAGCCGCTCATAATTAACGCTAAAATTACCAAAAACACCCCAATAAAACCCAATAATGTCGAAGTTTTATTACGTAGCGCTATATTTAACAGTGGTTGATAGTAGCGAATTATCGCGCTCTCAAAACCATCAGCAAAGCGTTGTTGTAATTGACTAAAACGAGACTTTTTATCACCTTCTTTACGAATTTTTAGGGTTTTTAAATGTGAAGGTAAAACAAACTTAGACTCTATTAAGGAAAAAATAAGTACAGGGATAACAATAATAGGAATTTGCGCAAATAATGCGCCGCGTGCGCCTTCAATAAAAGCAAGCGGTAAAAATGCGGCTACTGTGGTTAAAATACCAAAGGTAACGGGGGTTGCGACTTCTTGAGTGCCTTTTATTGCCGCTTCTTCGCCTGATTCTGATGTTTTCAGGTGAGTATAAATATTTTCACCGGTAACAATGGCATCATCGACGACAATACCAAGTACCAAAATAAAGGCGAATAAACTCATAATATTTAAGGTCACGCCAAATACAGGCATCATTATAAAGGCGCCCATAAATGAAATAGGAATACCTATAAATACCCAAAAAGCGATTGAAGGTCGTAAAAATAAAGATAGCAATGCCAGTACTAAAATTCCGCCTTGTAATGCGCTACTGGTGAGGGTGGCAATACGGTTTTTTACCACTTGTGAGTCGTCATCCCAAAAGCTTAAATAAAAGCCTTGCGGCAAACTACTTTGTTTAGCGTCAATGTAATTTTTTACGGCGTCTGCGACCTCAATAGCACTTTGCTGACCAATGCGATATACATCAATAAAAGCCGCAGTTTTGCCATTAAAGCGAGTGCGTACTGGCGTTTCTTCAAAGTCATCTTTAACTTGTGCAATATCACCTAAACGAATAATTGAGCCGTCGGTATGGGTTTTTATAACAATTTTATCAAATTCGTCTTTATGATATGCCTGACCCTTAGATCGCAATAAAATGTCGCCGCCTTGGGTTTTCAAGTTACCTGCAGATATATCAGTGCTTGAATTTGAAATCGCTTGTGATATTTGCGTAATCGTTAAATTGTATTGGCGCATGACATCTTGCGATACTTCAATAGTCATTTCGTAATTACGTACGCCACTAAGCTCTACTTGAGTAATACTTGGTATTTTAAGTAAATCGTCACGTACCATTTCAGCATATTCACGCGTTTCTTTTTCGCTGTATAGGCTGGAAATTGTCACAGCAATAACTTCACGTTTACGCTCAGCTAACGCAACAATAGGTTTTTCAGCGTCAGCAGGAAAGGTGTTAATGGCGTCAACGCGACTTTTAATATCCGCTAACATTTCACGAGGATCGTAGCCAGTATCTACTTCAATACTAACCGATGATGAACCTTCAGAAGAGCGACTTGAGATTTCTTTTACGCCCTCTAAGTCTTGTATTGCTTCTTCAATACGAATAGAAACGCTTTGTTCGACATCTTCAGGAGTTGCACCACGTAGTGAAACACTAACGCTGATACGATCAGTTTCAAACGAAGGGAATACTTCTAACGGTATACGGGTTGATAAGCTAAATAAACCCGCGAGTAAAATGGTTACTAATAGTAAATTAGCAGCAACGTGATTTCGAGCAAACCAAGCGATCATGACTGTTTCACCTTAGCTTTACGAGCGTTATCATTATTTGCTGATGAACGGTCTTTTTTGGGTTTTCCGTCTTTATTTCTATTTTTTCGTTCACCTGTTTTAGTGTTTTTATTGGCTTGACCTTTTGAGGCGGCACCTTCAATAGCAACGGGCGTACCGGAACTGACCTGTCCTAACGGTGTTAATACTAAAGCATCGCCAGCGACTAGGCCTGCGGCAATAATAGACTCGGTACCATTTTGCCAGCGTATAGAAACTTCTTTACGCATAAGTAAACCATTTTCAACGGTATAAACGTAGCTGCCTTGATAAATTGCGCTGCTCGGTATCACTAATGAGTCAGCTAATATTCTGCCCGTAATTTCTGCAGTAACGTATTGGCCTATTTTAATTTGTGCACCTTGGTTTTTTGCCGCGTTATTGGTTTCACTGTCGTAAGGACTAATTATTTGTGCAACGACATAAAGCTGTTGAGACAGCTCATCAATAGCACTTTCAGTACGCACTACTTTACCTTGCCATGTTTGCTTACCTAATAATGTTGAGGTAATCACAACATTGCTGACGACGGTTTCGTTATTTTGGTTTTGGTGGCTATCGCGATATTCTTCAGGCAACTTCATTAACGGTAAGTCTTTATTTTTTATCGGTAGACGAATTTCAACATAGTCGACCGCGTAAATATCGGCTAATTGGGTATTGCTTGAAATGACTTGTCCAATATCAACATGCTTTTTCAAAATACGACCAGCATAAGGCGCAACGATTTTAGTACGCTCTAATGACAGTTTAGCTTTGTTAAGTTGTGCCTCGGCAGATAGTACTTGCGCTTTTGCCGCTTCAAATTGTGGTTGGCGTAAAACTAAAGCACTGGCATCTTTACCATTACCTAGTCGCTCCCAGTCAGCTTGCGCCTGGCGTACACGTGCGCCTTCTTCTTGTAAATTTTGCTGTGCTGCCATAAAGCTTGCTTGAGCAATGTTAACTTCAGCTCGGTGATCTCTGTCATCTAATTGCATCAACACATCGCCTTTCTCAAAAAAACCACCGTCTCTAAACTCAGAGCTTACTTGGTTTATTTGTCCAGATACTTGTGCAAACAGTACGCTTTGAGTACGAGGCTGCACAGTACCAAAACTTTGCACCATCACTTGATAAGGCTGTGGTGTAAGCGTTTGTATTGCAACGGTCATTTGTGGTGCTTTTGAGGGTTTTCCGCGATTGCTCTCAGGAGGGTTGTCAAAAATAATCCAAACTAAAACTAGGGCGATGGCGCTAATAATTGCGGGGAGTAATACTCTTTGCAATATTGTTTTTTTAGAGGATGTCGTTTTAAGGGCGCTATTGTTTGGGTGATTAGACATGCTACTTAGCCTCAGTTACTAGTGATGGGGTGGTGAAGTCACCGCCTAGAGAAAAATGTAAATTAATGCGGTTAGTGATCAGTTGTTTTTTTATTTGGATTAGCGTGCTTTGTGCGTCAAAAGCACGTTTTTGCGCATCAAGCACTGTGGTATAAGTCACTAAACCACTTTGGTATTGTTCAAACGATAATGTTGACGCTATTTTTGCGTTTTCTTGGGCTTCTAGCATAGTGTTGTAACTTTGCTTTAGCCCTTGCTCTGTAGAAATAGCGTTTTCGACATCACTAAAAGCACTGTATAGGGTGTCTAAATATTGCTGTTCTTTTTGTTTAAGCTCAAGACGAGATTTTTCTTCATTCGCGGCTAAGCGTCCTGCATTGAAAATAGGTGCAGAAATACTGCCAAGTAGCGACCAAGCAAGCGAAGAGCTGGAAAGCAAGTTGCCAATATCACTGGCTGAATCACCAATAGAGCTAGTTAGAACTAAACTGGGAAAGCGCTGTTTATGGGCATAAGCTAAGCCTGCATCTTGTGCTAGCAATTGATACCAGCTTGCTTTTAAAGAGGGTTTTCTACTGATTAATTCAGACGGTAACCCCATAGGTATTTCATCGGTTAATAAGGGAAGGTTAGCCTCAACTAATAAATCACCTTGAGGGTATTCACCGGTTAAACGTTCTAATTGGCGAATAACTTTAATTTTTGCAACTTGCTGGTCTGCTACTCGAGTGAGTTCGTTATTAAGCTCATTACGTGCCAAATAAACATCAAGTGCTTCACTTAAACCAGCTTGATAACCGGCTTCAATAATGGCTAAATTTTGACGAGAGTTAGCTACGCGATTTTGATAAAGTTTGAGTAACTTATCAGCCTCAATAACATCAAACCACGTTGTTACAACATCAACAACAAGCTGTTGTTTGTACTCTTCAAATGTTGATTTTTGTGAAAGGTAATTATAATTACTTTGGCGATCGGCAGCGGATAGCTTGCCCCAAATATCAACCTCATAACTTAAATTTAAATTGAGAGTGTTACTATTATCGTAACTAACGGGTTGATTGTTTTTGTTACGGCCACTTTTAAAAGCTAAATCTAGGCTTGGCCATAATTCACTACCAACCATAATCAGTTGTTGTTCAGCAATTTGTAGCGAGTAAGCTTGCATCGCAAACTGTTGGTTATGCACTAATGCTTTATTAACTAATTGATGTATTTGTGGGTTTTTTAATTGTGCTAGCCAGTTATCTTGGGCACTTAATGCTGCTTTTTCCTCAAGCGTTTGCTCTGTTAGCGCTTGACCATTTTGCCATTGCGCTGGCAGTGGTACTTCTTTAATGCTTGGATCTATTTCAGAAGTGCTACTACAAGCCAACAAAAATAAACTGCTGCACAATGGCAGTAAAAATTTATACGTCATTAAACATAACCTACTCTTTGATGGGCCGAACGTTATTCTTATATTTATAGCAGCTCAGTTTACAGGCTGTTGATTTAATACGGTACAGACTTTACAAAAGTTTACAGTAGCGTTAAAAAGGAGATTTTTGCAGTTAATAAAATATCAAAACACAAAGCGTAGCAAGCATTGCGGGCTGATTATAGGCAAGGTGTTTTAAAATTAAGGTATTAATTAATACCTTAATTTATGGGATTGGCTTAAAGAGCTTGAACTGTTTTATTTATCGTAGTTTAGCTGTTACTTAATTTAGCCTGGTTGACTATCCTATAACGCTTTTTATTACGGTAAAGTTGATCTAATTTCGCCGGTATTGCTAATAAAGCGACAAAAAATAAGCAGCTTAATAAATCCCAATACCACTTTTCAGTGGTAAATTCATAGGTAGCTGGTAGTAAGTAATAAATAACGATGGTATGAAAAGAGAATACGGGTAAAGCATGCTGACCGAGGAACACCGGGTATTTTAGTGTGAAGAAACGCGGAGCATAACGCATCCATAGCATCATGCCATAAATAACGATTAGTAAATTGACTAAACGTACCGTAGATAGTATTTGCGGCTCAGCTAACAAGGCTTTCATCCACTCTTGCGGCCAATGTTTTAAATAAAATAATACAACTAAAGCTATTAATAGTACTGTTTTTGTCGACACAGAAAAATTGAAGTTGTGCTGTTTATCAAGTTTCAGGTGACTTAATAAAACGCCTAAATAAAAGTAAAGCTGCCAAGCTAGCGGATCAAAATAGCTGACATTTATTGTTATGTCGGGAAATAAATACTGATGTAGTGGAGTTAGTGCATTAATGGAAATAAAAGGCGCTGCTAGCCATAACAACAGCGATATAGTTATCACTAACGCCGCTTTACCTTTTTTGATAGCAAAAATAGCAAAAGGTAAAAACAACATAGGAACCATATACAAAATAAGAATATCGTGATAACCAGGGTGCTGTAGCAAAAAGATGCTAGATATAGCACTTTGCTCGGTGCTTATAAACCAATTAGCGGCATTAAAAAAGTCGGTCCAAATCGTTTTATAAAACGGAAAAACCAGACTAAGCTAAAAGTAATTAAAATAGCACTGATATGAAAACCATAAATAGTGAGACAGCGTCGCCATATTTTAAATTTAAGCTTAATAGGGTGTTCAGCGAGGCGGCTATAGACTATGTAAGCGACAAAACCTGATAAAAAAACAAACCCTTCAGCAGCCGAGACAAAACCAAAAGGCTCACGTGTAACCTGCGTAATAAAACTACCATATAAGTGATTACAGGCAATGACAATGAGTAGCCAACCTCTTAGCCCATCGTAAGTTAAGTTTCGATCCATAGCCCTTTCTACTTATTGATTTAGATTATGTTTTTATAGGTAGCCGATTAACATACCACTTTCATAGTTTAAAAACATTAATTAACCTGAACTCGGTTTAAGAGATGTTTAACAAATTGAAATATAATCAAAAATTACTTTTCTGAATAGCTGCTAGAGAAACATTTGTTAAGCCGAGCTCAGGTTAATTAAGCATGATTTTTAATAGATAATATACAGCTGCATTGATAGGGTTGGTTTTGGCGAGTACGTTTGCTTTGAAGTGCTTTATCTAGGCGTAATAATAGAGGAGGGGGTTAACGACTGGCGAGGATAGGTAGAAATATACCAGGTGCCATGGTGAGTAGCGCCTGGTATCAAATGTTTATGTTAAATTAAGTACTATATGTTATTTAACCTGAACTCAGCTTATTTAAGTAAATCAATAAAGAAGCTGTATTCTAACGCGGTTTCATGAATACCTTTAAAGCGACCCGATGCACCGCCATGGCCTGACTCCATATCAGTTTTAAATAACAAAATATTATCACCCGTTTTGTATTCGCGTAATTTAGCAACCCATTTCATTGGTTCAAAATACTGTACCTGTGAGTCGTGTAAACCTGTGGTGATTAAGGTATTAGGGTAGCTTTGTTTTTTAATTTGATCATAAGGAGAGTATGACAACATGTAGTTGTAGTATTCTTTATTTTTAGGGTTACCCCATTCATCAAATTCATTGGTCGTTAGTGGGATACTCTCATCGAGCATTGTTGTTACCACATCAACAAAAGGTACAGCAGCATGCACACCGTTATATAATTCAGGCGCCATATTCATCACCGCTCCCATTAATAAACCACCAGCACTGCCACCAGAAGCAAAAACGTTATCTTTATCGCCATAGCCTTGTGCGACGAGTGCTTTGGTTACGTCAATAAAGTCAGTGAAGGTATTATTTTTTGTTAATTTTTTGCCATCTTCATACCAAGGGCGTCCAAGCATTTGTGAGCCACGTACATGAGCGATAGCATAAACAAAGCCACGGTCGAGTAAGCTTAAACGACTAAATGAAAACCTTGGATCAATAGTGCTTCCATATGAGCCATAGCCGTATTGATGTAATGGGTTAGTGCCATCTTTTTTAAACTTATCTTTGCGATAGACAAGCGATACGGGAACCTTTACCCCATCGCGTGCGGTAATAAAAATGCGCTCAGAAGCATAGTTATTTGAGTCAAAATCACCCAACACTTCATCTTGTTTTAATTGCGTTTTTTCAAGGGTTGTTAAATCAACATCATAGTCAGTGTATGGCGTAGTTAAGCTAGTGTAATAAAGGCGTAATGCACTGTTATCTAAATTATTGTTACCGTAAAGGCCTAAGTTAAACGCACTGTCATTGAAACTAAGTTGTTGTTCTTTACCCGTTGATAATTGGCGTACGGTAACGCGGATTAAACCATTTTCTCGTTGTTGATAAACTAAATGGTCATTAAATAATTCAAAATCATCTAGCTTGATATTATCATTCGCAGCAATAACATCTTGCCAATTGCTTTTATCGCCAACCTTGTCTTTATGCACTTTCATTAAACGAAAGTTTTGGGCTTGCCAGTTGGTGCTGATGTAAAACCAGTCATGCATTTTGGCGATTGAATACTCGATCCCTGTTTCACGGGGAATAAACTCAATAGGCGTAGCCTTTGGACTATTAGCATCAATCACTGAGGCACTTTTGGTTTCAGTTGAGCTATGCCAAATAATTACCGAGCTATTGTCTTTGCTTTTACTCATGAAAGTGTAAAAGGTTTTATCTTGCTCCTCATAAATTAACTCATCATTAGCTTGTGGTGTACCTAAGGTATGACGGAATACTTGATAAGCGAGTAGGGTTTGTGGGTCACGTTTGATGTAATAAACGGTTTTATTGTCGTTGCCCCATTCAATATTACCACTGGTACCGATAAGCTCATCAGCAAGTAACTCTCCTGTTGAGAGATCTTTAAATTTAATGGTATATATTCTTCGGCTAACGGTGTCTTCACCATAAGCTAATACCTTTTCACTTGGACTAACGCGCAGACCTGATAATTGATAATAATCATGAGCTTTCGCGAGTTGATTTACATCCAATAATACCTCGGTATTACTACCAGAAAAGTCGGTGGAACGAATATAAATAGGGTACTCGTTGTCGCCTTGCATTTGGCTGGCGTAAAAGTAATTGCCACGTTTAGTGGGTACACTATTGTCATCCTTTTTAATGCGGGCTTTTATTTCTTCAAAAAGCGTTTCTTGTAGTTCGCTCGTGTGCGCTAACTTTGCGTCTACGTAGCTATTCTCAGCGGCTAAATGCGCTAAAATTTCAGGATCAGTACGGGTATCGTCACGCATCCAATAATAATCATCAACACGTTTATGACCGTGGGTGACTATTTCATAAGGGACTTTTTTGGCTACTGGTGCGGTAATTGAGATCATAGGCGTTTGGTTATCTGGCAGTTCGTTAGCAGTATTTTCGTTATGGCTACATGCACTAATTAGCAGGGCTGAAGAAATGACTAAGCACAGTTTGTTCGCGAGTTGTTTAGTTGTTAAAGGGTTCATAAAAGCTCATAGAGTAAGTGGTGATAACATTAAGAGTGAATTAAATGATGGCTTAATGTATCTGTTTTTTGTAATGTCGGTACAACAATAACGCAGCATTACAAATGTTAAATAAATGTATCCAGAATAAAATAGCAGGTTATTTATTATAATCAAGAGAACTTAGTCGCGAACGTCGCCAAATAGGGTAAAGTAACGGAAATGTAAGATTAGTGGGCAATTAGCTAGTTAACGGTTTAAGGAAAGGTATGTCATTAGATAAACTCTCAAAACAGCTGCAACAAAATAATAACAGTGACCAAGCTAAGCTACCGCCAATTGAGTTGTGGAACCCGCCTTTTTGCGGTGAAATTGATTTACAAATAAAAGCCAATGGTGATTGGTATTATGGTGGTACGGTTTTTAAGCGTTTAGCCTTAGTGAAGCTGTTTGCAAGTGTGCTATGGCGAGAGCAAGATGAACAGCGCGATGAATATTTTTTAGTAACACCTGTCGAAAAAGTTAAAATAACGGTTGAAGATGCGCCTTTTATTATTACTCAGTGGCGCTGGCTTGATGACAAGCAAACAACCATGGAAGTTTCGACTAACCTTGCAGACACTTTTGTCCTTGATGCGAGCCGTCACCTAACTATAGATGAACAAGGGAACTTATACATTAATGTGCGCCGTAACTTGTTCGCGAAAGTACATCGCAATGTTTATTATCAATGGGTTGATTTAGCGGCTGAACAAAGTGCTAACCAAGAAAAGCAATCAACAGAGCCCGTAGCATTGTATTTTTATAGCGATGGGCAAAAATTTATTTTGGGGCATTACTAGTTAACCAGAGCTCAGGTTAATTAGCTAACTCAGAGGTTAAATAACCCGATAACTAACTCTATAACTAACTCTATAACTAACTCTATAACTAACTCTATAACTAACCACCACAAACAGTGCAGCTTTTTTGTTTTTTCATGGTGAATTGCTGCCACTGATTTGATAAGCCATCAAGCATATTGAGCTGATTTATTTGTACAGGGTTTCCCGTAAGTAGTTTAATGGCTTGTAAGGTTTGCATACCTGCGACCATCGCCAGTACAGGACCCATAATTCCGATAGTTTGGCAGTTATTTGCGGGTGCTTTTTCACTGGCAGGAAATAAACAGTGATAACAAGCGCTGTTATTGTCACGCGGATCAATGGTTAATTGTTGACCGTCAAAACCTGTGGCAGCACCAACAATTAACGGGACTTTATGCTCAACACAAGCTTGATTAATTAAATAGCGAGTTTGAATGTTATCAGAGCAATCGAGTACCACATCAACTTGCTCTAAATAGTAATCGCAAAGCTCTTTATCTAGCATTTCATCAATCACTTCAATGTTTGTATCAGGAAATTGTGCCTGAAGCTTTTCGGCAGCGACATCGGCTTTGTTGTTGTCAATATCGTTTTCAGTAAATAGTATTTGTCTTGGTAAGTTACTCAATTCAATCACATCACCATCGGCCAAAAACAAGGTGCCAACACCCGCCGCTGCTAAATATAAACTCGCAGGGTTACCTAAACCGCCAACACCTAAAATGAGTACTTTGGCATTCCGTAATGCTATTTGGCCTTGCTCACCAATGTTAGTTAGCATAATTTGACGAGAATATTTGAGTTGCTCTTGGTTACTTAACACGTTTTTTCCTATAGTTTGGCATGATGTTACTTTGGTTTTCCGTTAAGGTAATCCGCTGAAAATTTAGTTAAAAATCAATTCAGGAAAGTGCGCACGGCACTGGCTTTAAATTGCAAAAATACGCTTTGTCCTTGTTTTAACGCTAATTTGTTCTGCGAGTAGGCGCTAATACTAACAAAAAACTCTTGGGCGTCACAATCAATGCTCAGCAGTACCTTAGTATTATCCTTTTTTATATTGTTTATTGTGCCCTGTAGCTGGTTTACTATGCTGCTATTGTGCGGCTCGGTTAAACAAATACTAATATCGCTGGCGAGAATAAAACAACGTAATGGTTGTCCTACTAATCTTTCAGCAGTGATTTTTTCAGCAAAAACAAGTTGAGAACTTGGTAATAATATTTGCTGTTTTTGTAGAGAGATCACGGCTAAACCATGACCATTGTTAGTAGATAGTATTGGTAACGCTAAGCTAGTTTGAGGCTGAATTATATTGCCTTGCACAGTGCTGTCTATCGCCTGATACTGCCTTTGTGTTAACTGGTGAATCATATGGTGAATATTGCCAAAAAACGCTGAATGTTCATTTGCACTTTTTTTTGTCATTATCGCGGTATTATTGGTTAACACTAATAGGTTATCACAGACCTGTTGTAGTTCATCAAGGGAGTGACTGACATATAAAATAGGTAAACTAAGTCGCTGCTGAATAGTGGTAATTAAGTTGAGTAATTGAGCTTTACTTTGCTGGTCTAATGCACTGAGAGGCTCGTCTAATAATAATAACTGAGGCTCAGCGAGAATAGCTCTAGCAAGGGCGACACGTTGTTGCTGACCTCCTGAAAGTGCGGTTACGGGTGTGTTTAATAAAGGAGTTAAACCGGTTAGCTCAATAATTTCATTTAGCGTTAAGGTAGAATTTTTGCAGCGCTTACTGGCAAAGTTGAGATTTTTCATTACGCTAAGATGCGGAAATAAACGACTGTTTTGAAAAACTAAACCAACGCCGCGTTGCTCACTTTTTAAAAAAAGTGCGCCATTGCTGTTGAGTAAGGTTTTATTAGCAAGTGTTATTTTGCCTTGTGTTTTAGGCTCTAATCCTGCGATAGCGCGTAATAACGTTGACTTACCTGAGCCTGAATGACCAAATATACCGGTAATCCCTGTTAATGGAATATCTTGTTTAAGGGCTAAACGAAAGTTTTCATAGTGAATGTTGATGTCTAAACACAATAAGTTATCAAAGCTTTTTTGGCTTTCAGGGCGTAGTGTTGAGTAGGTAACATCAGTTGTCATTTATCGGCCCCTACTGAGTTAGCGTTACGGTGTTTTTTCGGTAAGTTAATTAAGTAAACCGCAGAAAGTAAAATCATTGAGCTAATCAATAAGCTGATTGCCAGTAAATGCGCTTTAGCGTAATCAAAGGCTTCAACATGATCAAAAAGTGCAATGGATAATACGCGAGTTTCACCGGGAATATTACCGCCAATCATTAATATTACACCAAACTCTCCAACCGTATGGGCGAAACCTAAACTAGCAGCTGTTATAAAACTGGCTTTAGTTAAGGGTAAAACAATGTAGAAAAACCGGTCAAACGGACCTGCGCCGAGTACTGCGCCCGCTTCAAGTAAGTTATCGCCTAACTGCTCAAAGGCTTTTTGTAATGGCTGCACCACAAAAGGCAGCGAATATAAAACCGAGCCGATAACAATTGCTGAAAAGCTAAAAGCAAGTTGTTGTCCAGTGGCTTGCTGCCATAATTGACCCGGTAAATATTCAGGCGAAAAAGCAATTAGTAAGTAAAAGCCTAGTACGGTTGGCGGTAATACTAAAGGCAATGCAACAACGGCTTCAATAACCACTTTAAATCGGCTAGTCATTTTTGCTAAATACCAGGAAAGCGGCGTTCCTAGTATTAACAAAATGACCGTGGTTAAGCCTGCCATTTGTAAGGTGGTGATCAGAGCTTGTAAATCAGGATTTTGCATAACCATATCTTACAATAATGTTTTGGGTGCTTGGGCGTAGTAAAAAACTACTAAGCTGTTGTGCTTTGGCTATATTTTTACTGTTACGTAAAATAACCAATTGTTGTTTTATTGGTTGATGGAATTCACTCGGAATAGCAATGCCTGACAGGTTGTTAAGCACTAACTGACTATTGGCAACCAAGCCACTTTTTACCGCTTTACTTTGAATTTGCATAAAGGTTTGATTGATATTAATGCCTTTAATTAAACGCTTTTGATAAATATCCCAAAGTTTTAAATACGTTAACGTCTCTTGAGCTGCTTTACCATAAGGGGCGATTTTGGGGTTAGCAATGGCGAAATTTTTAGGAGGATTTTGTAATACATCGAAAAGAGAATTAGCGTTGTTGCTTGCTTCTATTACTGTTTTTTTACTTTGGTTTTGGTTTTGGTTTTGGTTCTGGCTTTTGCTAGGTTTCAGATCATTAATGAATAATGCGAGTTGTCCTGTCGCGTAAGTTTTTCGACTATTTTTGACAATTAAATTATCTTGCTCAAGTTGTAACGGACGACGCTGATCAGCACTTAAAAAAATATCAAACGGAGCCCCATGTTTTAATTGTAAATAGATAGCGCCACTGGCACCGTTAATAACTTGGCTCTTAATGCCGGTTTCGTTTTCAAAGTCAGCTAATAATAGTTCAAGAACAGGAGCAAAGTTTGCTGCCACAGCAATGCGTAGCGGCGTATCGTCGTTACTCTTTAAGGCGTTGGCAAACGCATTAGTACCAGTAAAAATAACAAAGAGTAATACTGAACAGGGCAAAACCGAGCAAAGCGACAACATTATTCGCTTAAGTTGTTGATATTTTTGATTGAAAATTAAGACCATGTTTGCGCTTTATTATTGTCACTGTCTTTGGCGTCTAACCATTGTTCAGTTTCTATTTTAGTGTCGGTTTTAGTGTTGATTTTAGTTTCGTGAGTGGAGTTTGAGCTGTCTGTCCTGGTAACTACGCGTTCTTTTTTCCAAAAAGGCGCTTTCACTTTAAGAAAGTCCATAATGAATTCATTGGCTGCAAAAGCATCTTGGCGGTGTTTACTCGTTACACCGACAAAAACAATTTGCTCGCCAATATTAAGTTGACCAATACGATGAATGACTTTAACTCGACCAATATTCCAACGCTCTTTTGCTGTTGCAATAATAGTGATAATGGTTTTTTCAGTCATACCTGGGTAGTGCTCTAAAGTTAATCCAGTAACATGGTTACCATTATTTTGGTTGCGCACTCTACCAGTAAAAGTTACCACCGCGCCATCGATTGCATTATCCTGCTCTAACAGTGCTACTTCATCAGCAAGGCTGAAATCTTGCTGCTGAATTGAAACCTCGTTGCTGGTAGCTGTTGAGTTGATTTTCGACATTAATTATCCGCCTGTAACCGGTGGGAAAAAAGCGACTTCATCACCTGATTTTACCGCAGTGTTGCTGTCAACCATATCATGATTTACAGCAGCTAATAGTGAGGTATTAGCCAATGCGCTTTGCCATTGCTCACCTTTATTGATGAGTTGGTTTTTTACATCGTTAATGGTTTTAATGTTATCTGTTGGTAATGATAATTCACTACATTGTAATTGCTCGCGTAGTGCGGCAAAAAAAACAACTTTGATCATAAGTAATACTTCCTTATTTAGCTTGCCAGTGACCTGATTTACCACCTTCTTTGGTGAGTACTTTAATACCGTGAATTTCCATGGCGGGATCGGCCGCTTTACACATATCAAATAAAGTTAAACAAGCCACTGATGCAGCGGTCAGTGCTTCCATTTCAACGCCAGTTTGCCCTGTTAAACGGCATAAGCTAGTAACAATAACTTGTTGATTTTCAGTATCAAGAGTGAAATCAACTTGCACTTTAGTAAGCATTAATGGGTGACACAATGGAATTAAGTCACTGCATTTCTTGGCGGCTTGAATACCGGCAATACGGGCAACCGCAAACACATCACCTTTTTTATGTTTGCCTGTTGTAATTAACTCAAAGGTAGCTGCATTCATACTGATAATGCCTTGCGCAGTTGCTGTACGCGAAGTCATTGCTTTTTCGGTTACATCAACCATATTAGCTTCACCTTGTTGATTCAGGTGACTTAGTGCAACGTTAGCTGTTGGTTGCTGTTCGTTATTTTTTAGCGTTGTCATTAGCCACGAGTCTCGCAAAGGTTGGCTGTAATATTTAGATGAGGTACAAAGTTACAAGGTTTGTGGCTCGCATCTAGCTGTTCTTTAATCACTTTATCCCACGCTGTTTTACACGCATTGGTTGAGCCGGGTACGCAAAGTACTACGGTTTTATTTGCTATACCACCAAAGGCGCGAGATTGAATAGTTGATGTGCCTATTTCATGTAATGATACGTGGCGAAATATTTCGCCAAAACCTTCTACTGCTTTATCAAATAAAGGCATTAAGGCTTCAGGAGTGTTGTCGCGTTCTGTAAAGCCTGTGCCACCGGTTGAAATAATCGCGTGAATGTTATCATCTGCTATCCATTGAGATACTTTAGCGCGTAGCTGATAAACATCATCAATAACAATTGCTTTGTCAGCTAAGTGGTGCCCAGCTGAGGTAATACGCTCAACTAATGCTTGTCCAGAAGTATCATTTTCTTCAGTGCGTGTGTCTGAAACCGTTAAAATGGCAATGTTAAGAGGAGTAAATGCTTTGCCGCCGTGTGCTGACATAGGGTTTTCCTTATGCTAAATATTTTTAATAAATGGTTTAAGTTGAGTTGTATCGTTATATGCGTTATAAAATTTAATGCCCTAAAGGTACTGATTTGCTTGCTGCCACTGCTGTGGCGTGTTGGTATTAAACAAAGCACTATCATGGGTACAAGTTATAGCTTGTGAAGGAACTTTACTTAATAGCTGCTTAATTGATGGACCATTCTTCTTGCTTTTAGGAGAGCTTTCATGGCTGTTTTTAATATTGCTCTTAGTAAAGCTATTAACATCACTTTGGCTCGCATTTTTTTGAGATGTAAGGAAACCGTTTTGAAAGGCTTGCTCAAGGAAAAGCGCTAAATAAGCATTATTAGGTAAATACAGCGGAATATGGTGGTTACTACCTTGGCTGTCGGTAAAGTAAGTCGCTTTTTGACTTAGCTCTCCCTTAATACGTAATTCAGTCAACGCCTTGGCAGACATTAACGGTAAATCTACCGGCAATATAAGTAAGCCTTTAGGTTGAACTGGGCCAGTAAAGTGCGATAACACACTGTAAATGCCACCAACAGGACCAGCTTGTGGAATAATATCAGCCACTTGGTGTTTATCGCCACTGGTAATAATGTGCTCAATACCTGAACTCTTTAATAGCTTTTTTGAATAATCTAACATCGAGATATTATCGCGATTATGCATTAATTGGCTTTTGTCTTGCCCCATACGTGAAGATAAACCACCGGCAAGAATAACGCCTAGGCAGTTAGCATTTTGCATTGCTATTAAATGTTGTGTGTTTTGATTGTTAACCACTTGAGCACTGTTACAGGTATTTGTTTTTAAATAATGCATATTAACCGCCAAGCATCGCAAGGTGTTTGGTAGCACCTGTGAGTTTTTCATGAAGAAAGTGAGTTGCTTTTTTATCATTAAGCAGTGAAATAATTTTTGTCTGCAAAGGCACTAAGTCATCACTTTGTAGCTCATCTCGTACAGATAGCCCTTGCTCACCAAACAAACATAAATGTAATTTAGCACTTGAGCTAATGCGTAAGCGATTGCAGCTATCACAAAAGTCTTTTGCATAAGGCATGATTAAACCAATACGGCCTTGATAATCAGGGTGATAGAATTCTTGTGCAGGACCCGCGGCTCTGTCTTGTATGACAGGTAACCAACCATCAAGAATAAGGTTTTGTTTAATACGAGAACCTTGCACATGTTGTGCGTTAAAAAATTCTTGATTGTCGCCTGTTTGCATTAACTCAATAAAGCGTAAAGTCACTGGCGTATTTTTTAGCCACTCAAGGTATTGAGCGATGCCTTTGCCGCTATATTCGCGCATTAACACAGTGTTCACTTTAATTTGAGCGCGACCGTCGGCTAGTGCCATATCAATACCTTTTAATATGGTTTGCAGCTTATCGTGACCGGTAATTATTTTAAATTGACGCGCATCTAAACTATCAATACTGACATTAATGGCATCTATGCCAGCATCAAGCCATAAAGGTAAATGCTCAGGTAACTTAAAACCATTGGTGGTAATTGCTACCTTTTTAATGCCCGGTGTTTGTTTGCAGGCTTTTATAATTTCAGGTAAATCTTTGCGAAGTGCTGGCTCACCGCCAGTTATGCGAATTTTTTCAGTACCGAGCTCTGCAAACGCCTTAGCAACACGTTTAATTTCGGTTAACGACATAAAGTCGCGTGGTTGATCGCATTGATAACCATCAGGCAGACAATAGTTGCAACTAAAGTTACACACGTCAGTTATTGATAGGCGCAGGTAATGAAACCTTCTGCCAAAGTTGTCTGTTAACATATCACCTTTCCAAAGTCGGGAGGCTAACGCGTTTCCTTGTTAACCTTGGCAGTGTCTTTAATTATAAAGTTATGTCACTAAACATTTTTATAATAAAACGCTACGGCATAATATTGCGTGCTAGCTAGAGCTAAGGTAGCAATAAAAGCTCGGTGTTTTTTGTAAATTCTAGTTTATAAATTTTAGCTTATAAGTTTCAGTATTACCTAAAAGTCTATCGTTATTATAGCAGAGTAAAATAATCGCTTTTCTTATTGTATATCAACATATCGGTGATTAAATTGCTATCAATACAGACTTTATTTAGGCGATACTATCATTATATTATTGTATCCATTTGTTGCTGTCATTCGCGATAAGTAGCAAATCCCATATATAGCCAGTGAGTTTTTTATGTCAGATTGTTGCTCAGCCCCCGGATTATTATCGTTTGAACAGGCGTTAACTAAAATGCTTGATCAAGTTTCTGCGATCACCGAAACCATTGAATTGCCTATTACTCAAGCGCAAAACTATGTATTAGCTTCAGATGTTGTAAGCCCATTAAATGTACCGCCTCATGACAATTCTGCCATGGATGGTTATGCTTTTGCTTTGAGCAGTTTACAGCAGAGCAAAACCTTAACATTGGTTGGGCGATCTATGGCAGGAGCACCTTATCAAGGTGAATGCCAAGCAGGACAGTGCATACGTATCATGACAGGAGCTAAAATGCCCCAAGGCTGTGATAGTGTTGAAATGCAAGAAAATACAACGGTTAATGGCGATAATATTACTTTCTTGCAAGAGAAAAAACTTGGCTCTCATGTGCGTAAAACGGGTGAAGATATACAAATAACGCAACGAGTGTTAGCGAAAGGCCATAAAATAACCTCTGTTGATATTGGCGTGTTAGCGTCGTTAGGTGTTGTGACATTGCGTGTTTTTCGTAAGTTAAGGGTTGCTTTAATTGCTACCGGTGATGAGCTGAAATTACCAGGGCAAGCGTTACAAGCCGGTGACATTTATGAAACTAACAGCTTTGTACTGTCATCAATGTTAGAAAAACTAGGCGTTGAAGTGATCAATTTTGGCATTATTGAAGACGATTACCAAAAAATAAAACAGGCTTTTATCAGTGCTGATGAACAAGCGGATGCGGTTATCTCTTCAGGTGGTGTTTCCGTTGGTGATGCAGATTACACTAAAGCGGTACTCGATGAACTCGGTGATATTGGTTTTTGGAAAATAGCGATGAAGCCAGGAAAGCCCTTTGCTTTTGGTAAGCTAGCCAATAGTGTTTTTTTTGGCTTACCCGGTAACCCTGTTTCAGCTTTAGTGACCTTTCATCAACTTGCTTTAATAGCCCTAACAAAAATGCAAAACGCAGCACCTTTGACACGTACACGCTTACAAGTTAAATCGGCTGATGACTTACGTAAATCCCCAGGGAGAAAAGATTTCCAACGCGGTTTTCTAACGGTAAATGCTGAAGGTGATAATGTTGTTCACTCAACAGGCGCGCAAGGCTCAGGTATTTTATCTAGCCTATCTCAAGCTAATTGTTTTATTGAATTGCCACAAGAGCAGGGACATATAACTAAAGGCCAACAAGTGACTGTGCAACTATTTGATATATTCTTAAATAATTAATTAAAGTCTTTTGTATATAGAATGGCTTTCTTGTAAAGTGGTCGTAATAAATTTAACAAATGTACAATAATAACTGTTGTATTCAACAAAAAAAACAAGGTAAGTTAAATCATGGATGAATTAAGCTTTGCCGACGTGAACATACTCACAGAACATATTGCAGAAATTACGGTGCACCCTAATGTTGAAATATCGGTGGCTATGATTACTGAATGTGATGAGTATTTTACTCGCCAGTTTTCAGGGCCGTTTGCCTTATTAATCAATAAAATTAATTTATATGATTATACCTTTGAAGCGAAAATAAGTGTTGTTTCACAAAAAAATATGATGGCGATTGCTGTGGTAACGTACGACTTTCAAGGAGAGAGTGTCGCTCAGAGCGTACGGGCTTTGCGTCAAGAGCAGCGTTGGAACTTTAAAATGTTTGACGGTGTTGAGTCTGGTTGGTTACAGGCTTATCAATGGTTGAAAACTGAAGTAAAGTCAATGTCTAGCCCAAACGTGAACGAAGTCGCCTCGTAACTGAGTAATTAAATATAATCACGTTAACAATAAGTTATTATTAACGTGACTTTTAATTAACTATTGAATCTAACTAATGATTAATAGCTTAGCTAGGTTCAAAATAAATAGATCGCCTATTCTTATAGTTGAGCAAAGTTATAGTTGAGCAAAACATTTGTCTGCTGCAGCTAATGTTTTCTCAATAATTTCATCGCTGTGCGCTGTTGAAACAAAACCTGTTTCAAAGGCTGATGGCGCTAAATAAACCCCTTCAGCTAGCATTAAGTGGAAAAAGCGTTTAAATAGGTCAGCGTCACAGGCGGTCGCTTGTGCATAACTGGTAATTGGCGCGCTATCGTTTGTAAAGAAAAAGCCAAACATTCCGCCAACGTAATTAACACTTAAGTCTACACCATTGCGTTCAGCAGCAGCCTTTAATCCCATCGCGAGCTTTTCAGTTGAAGCACTTAATTGTGCGTGTTTTTCACCTTGGGCTAGCTCGGTTAATGATGCTAAACCTGCTGACATTGCTAATGGGTTGCCTGATAAGGTGCCTGCTTGGTAAACCGGGCCAATCGGCGCAATGTAGTCCATAATTTCTTGTTTGCCGCCAAATGCACCAACGGGCATACCGCCACCAATAACTTTACCTAATGTGGTTAAGTCGGGCTTAATGTTGTAGTGCGCTTGTGCGCCACCTAAAGCAACGCGGAAGCCTGTCATTACTTCGTCAAAAATAAGTACGCTATTATATTGATTACAAACCTCGCGTAGCCCTTCTAAAAAGCCTTCTACAGGTGGAATGCAGTTCATGTTGCCAGCAACGGGCTCAACAATAATACAAGCAATATCTTCTGGGTATTTAGCGAAAATAGCTTTAACTTCGTCAATATTATTAAAGCTAACGGTTAAAGTATGTTGAGCAAAGTCTGCAGGAATACCCGGAGAGTTAGGTACGCCCATGGTTAGTGCGCCAGAGCCAGCTTTTACCAATAAAGAGTCGGCATGGCCATGATAGCAGCCTTCAAACTTTAAAATTTTGTCACGGCCAGTATAACCACGAGCCAAGCGAATAGCGCTCATGGTTGCTTCTGTCCCTGAGCTTACCATGCGTAATGATTCCATTGACGGTACCAGTTCACGCACTTTATTCGCCATGGTAATCTCAACTTCGGTTGGCGCACCAAAGCTTAAACCGTTTTTAGCTGTGCTTATTACCGCATCAAGAATAGCGGGGTGATTATGACCTAAAATCATTGGTCCCCATGAGCCAACGTAATCGATATAAGCGTTGTCATCGGCATCAAAAATATAGGCGCCTTCAGCGCGTTTAATAAAACAAGGAACACCACCAACGCCATTAAAAGCACGAACGGGCGAATTTACGCCACCAGGGATAACTTGTTGAGCTTGTTCAAATAATTGTTCTGATTTATTCATAATATGTTTCTTTTAAAAAGTGATAGCTAACGTAGACAAAAGGTATTAACGATTTTTATTAGTGAACCAATTGACGGTTTTTTCATAAGCGGTTAATTGCTCTTCAACACCTAAGGTTAAAGCAAATAGTGCCATGCGAACTAGAACACCATTTTGTGCTTGTCTGAAAATGGCAAGGTTATCTAAATCATTTAGGTCGATATCTAACTCGTTTGCTTCAGGGCGAGAGTCACGCGGCAATGGATGCATAATTACCGTGTTTTCTTGGCAATATTGTTTATAGACACTTTTATTTAAACTAAAGTGACCACGATACAAGTCGGCCTCGTCTTTACTGGCAAAGCGTTCTTGTTGAATACGGGTTTGATAAATAACATCACACGAAAGGTTGCCTGCCATAGTATCGGTGACGATCACTTGATGGCCTGCATTAGTTAACGTAGAAATAACGCTATCAGGCATTTGTAACTCTTTTGGTGACACCATAGTGACTTTAACATTGTTATAAAGACTTAATAACTTTGATAATGAATGTACGGTACGGCCGTGTTTTAAATCACCCATTAAGACAATATTTAAATTATCTAAGCCTTTATTAAAATGCATCATTTCTGATTGAATAGTAAATAGGTCTAGTAGCGCTTGTGTTGGGTGTTCATTGGCACCATCACCGCCGTTAATTACTGGAACTGTGCTGCCTTGTGCAAATTGTTCAACCGAATGCATTTGCGGGTGACGCATGGCAATAACATCTGAATAACCGCTAATTACTTGGGCAGTATCAAATAATGACTCGCCTTTACTTAATGATGAATTTTCTTGCCCTACGGTTTCTCGAACAAAACCACCTAGTAAGTTAAATGCAGTGCCAAAGCTAACTCGGGTACGAGTACTTGGCTCAAAAAACAGGTTACTTAAAATAGCACCATCTAAAACATGACAACGTTTTTGTCTGGAGGCGTAAGGTGCCATTTGTGCGGAAACATTTAATATTTTGGCGATAGCGTCACGGTCAAACTGTGATACCGAAAGAATATGACTGCCTTGAAATTTCATCATCTTGAGTAGTTGTACATTCAGGTAAAAATTTGCCACGAAATATAGCATAAATTTGCCCAGCACTTAACTTTATTTGAATGCTTTTACCGTATGACTTGTAACTAAAAGTATGCAGGTTAATTATAATTGATGCGATGAATTGACAGGTGCTGTTAACTTACTGCACCTGCCTTTTACTTGACTATATTAGGATCTACGGTTTTACGTATGCCAAAATAATAACGACAAACAAAATGATAACGGGGATTTCATTGAAAAATCGATAAAACTTCCCTGAACGAGTGTTTTTGTCTTGTTGAAAAGTTTTTACTAATTTAAAACAGTAACCGTGATAGATAAAAAGCAAAATAACTAAACTTAGCTTGATATGTAACCAAGTAGCACTAACAAACCATGCTGTACCATAAGCATAGATAATGGCTAACCCGAGCACTAAAGTGAATAATGCAAAAGGTGTTACAAATAATAATAAACGTCGCTCCATGCCTTTAAGTTGTTCAGATACTACGTTTGATGATGTTTCAGCATGGTTTACAAATAGGCGTGGTAAATAAAAAATACCAGCAAACCAAGCAACCATAAAAATGACATGAAATGCCTTTAACCATAAAATATTGTTGATTAAAAAATTGCTCATTAATGGTTTTCCTCACCTTAGGTGTGATTCGCTAAAATTTAAACAGTGAAAAGAGTCGCGATGTTATTGGCGTTAATTACTCGTATAGTCACTAAAACCTTTTGGCATTCTTAATGACTAATAATCAAATGAAAACGACTTAGCGTTGCTAAGCTGTTATAGTACGCATGCTTAGTTTATATGCAGTTGCCGTAATGATTATTGTCGCATAAAGCGTGATTAGGCCATATCTTTACTTTTCATAGGATTATAATACTTTACAAATGAATTGGTTAGCAAAAATAAATCTAGGTATTGTTGTACAAAGGTTAGGGGCTTTTAAGTCAGCCTTATTTTTAGTGGCTTTGATCAGCCTATGTTTATTTATTGGCTATCGAGCCGGTAACTATTATCATCACGCGCAAGTTTCTACTTTGGCACAACAAAAAGAGCGCTTAGATAATTTGTATCAACAGCATGAGCAAGCGATAGAGCAGATACATACCCTAGAAGTCGAATTAACGCTTGAACAATTAGCCAATAAAGAAGCGCAAGCCTCAATTAAATCTGCAGCGCAAGAGCATCACCAAGTAAAGAAACAACTGGCTTTTTATGAAAAAATTATGGCGCCAGAGAAGCAAGCGGGTAGTTTAGTCGTTGAAGGCGTTAAAATATTCCCAACCTCGTTAGCGCACCATTATCGCTTTGAAGTCACGTTACTACAGCAACAGTTAAAAAGGCGCTATAGTAAAGGCGATATCAACTTAACGTTTTTGGGTAGTGAAAATAACCAAATTAAAACACTAAAATTAAGTGATGTTTCTAATGTATCTAAGCAGGAACGTTCGTTTAGCTTTCAATTTTTTCAGGTGCTTAGCGGTGAATTCACATTGCCAGAAAGCTTTACTCCTGAAAATGTACAGTTAAGTGTTAACTTGCCTCGAAGAACAGGGCAAAAGCAGGCCGACTTAGAAAAAATTATGCCATGGCAGCTTGAAAAGCCATAAACAGATAAAAAACATAATACTTGATTAAATTAGTCAGGTTTAAGATAATTACCCTTGTTGTATACCATTCATTTAAGTAAGTAGAGCGCTATGTCCACTCCAGAATTACCGATAAAATTTACCGATGCTGCGGCAAGTAAAGTCCTGTCATTAATCACCGAAGAAGAAAACCCAGCGCTTAAATTACGAGTTTATGTAACAGGTGGCGGCTGTTCAGGCTTTTCATACGGTTTTACCTTTGACGAAAAAGTGAATGACGGTGACTTAACTATTGATAAGCAAGGAGTGACTATGGTGGTTGATCCAATGAGCTTACAATATCTTGTTGATGGTGAGGTTGACTACCTAGAGAGTTTAGAAGGTAGCCGATTTGTGGTCAATAACCCTAACGCATCAACAACCTGTGGCTGTGGTTCATCTTTTTCTATTTAGCCGATACAACGAATTGATTACACAAAAACGCCGACAAATTGTCGGCGTTTTTATTGGTAATAGTAACACCTGGTTTTACTTTGCTGTATCTTTCTATTATATAACCTGAACTCGGTTTAAAAGATATTTAACAAATTGAAATGTCAGCAAAAATTACTTTTCTAAATCGCTAGCTTGATAGTTTTTCTTCTTTTCATATGATAAGCAAGGCAAAATTCGCGTCAATAGCAGCTTGGTTTAAATATTCATGCCGCTAAAACTTGGTCAGCAGTTTGCATAAATATTATCTAAATAAGTGATGACATTTAATGTAGCTGAGCGTTATAAATATTAATCTAATTTATACATCATATTTGTCATCACATTGCCGATAACCTAGTTAGCTTTGGGTAATTTATTGTTGTAGTTAACTCTATTTTTCAGAGCATATAATATAGATTCAAAAGTGAATTGCTTTACCATAGGATTTTTTTATGCGCATTTTATTGACAACCTTGTTCAGTGGCTTGATGGCTTTATCTTCATTAGCACAAAGTGCCAACATGCAAGCTGTGCAAATATATACAGACGATCAATTACTTGACTTAATTAAAGAAAACAAACATTTAAGCCAAGTGGTATTAGATGAGTGTCAGTTAGTGCAAGATATTGAAGCGCGAGCCAATAAAGCCAATATGCCATCGTATCAATTTTTATGGGGCGATATGCTTGCCTTTGGTGTGTGTGTGAAAAAAGATATTCCGTTGGGATTGCACTATATGAATTTAGCGGCCGATCAAGGTTTATCAGAAGGGCTAGAGCAACTTGGACGCTATTATCATATTGGTAAGTTTATGCAGGTTGATATTGATAAAGCGATTGTTTATTTAAAAACTGCAGCCTCATTAAATAATTTAAAAGCGCAAATGCGTTTAGCGAGTTTGTATGAGCAAGGTTATGGCAGTCCGCTCGACTATCCAGCCTTATATTCGCAACTACATAATTCACTAACGGATGATAAAAAAACACATAAAAAAATTAGCCAGTTACTTGCACAGTTAGCCACTAAAATGCCACCTCAAGTGATTGAAGACGCTAAAAGGCGCAGTTACACCAATTAAACTTTTCGGGTTAGAGCGTAAAACACGGTGAAGTTGTTTTATCAAAAGTGCTATCGCCCGCTCTAACTATTTAAAAGCAGCCCAAAGAAACAGCCACACTATTTTGGTAATAAAATTCTACAGATAACGTGATATACTGATAGCAGTTAATCCTTTATATACTGACTTAATATAGTGACATTTCAAGACCCACACGCTAAACGCGAAGCACAAAAATATGAAAAGCCTGTAGCTTCTCGTGAGCTACTGTTATCTGTTATTGAAAAATTCTCACCGCCGCCTACCTTTAAAGCCCTAGCTAAAACACTCAAGTATGATGAAGACTATCAATTAATTGGTTTGAAACGTCGTTTACGTGCCATGGAAAACAGTGGTCAGTTGGTGTTTAATAAGTTTAAGCAGTACGCGATACCGGCAAAAAGTAGCCTGCTTACTGGCAAGGTTATTGGGCATCGTGACGGTTTTGGTTTCTTTAGTCCTGATGACAGCAGTATTACGGATAAACGCGGGAAAGACTTTTATATTTCGTCTCATGAAATGCAGCGTGTTTTTCATGGCGATATTGTTGAGGCTATTTTAGTTGACCGTGTTGATCGCAAAGGTCGTAAAGAAGTTAAAATTATTGATGTTATTGAACCAAGAAAAGCGCCATTTGTAGGGCGTTTTTATGTTGATCATCATGTTTGCACTGTTATTCCCGAAGACACTAAAATTAAGCAAGAAATCACCATAGACCCTGAAGCTAAAATGGGTGCTCGCCATGGTCAAATGGTGGTCGTTGAATTACTACAACGACCTACCAAACGCTCGCACGCTATAGGTAAAGTGGTTGAAGTATTAGGTGACCATTTAGCGCCAGGTATGGAAATTGAAATTGCCTTACGTGCCCATGATTTACCGCATCAATTTTCTCATACAATTACCGAAGAGTTAGCCAGCATTGCTGATGAAGTCGAAGAAAGTGCAAAGCTACCCCGTCGAGATTTACGAGAGTTACCGTTAGTCACGATTGATGGTGAAGATGCGCGAGATTTTGATGATGCGGTTTACTGTCGCCCTGAAGGTGATGGTAGTTGGCGCTTATGGGTCGCTATTGCCGATGTTAGTTATTATGTTCGCCACGGTAGCGCGCTTGATGATGAAGCTATTTCTCGTGGTAACTCGGTTTATTTCCCAAGCCAAGTTATTCCGATGTTACCTGAAAAACTTTCTAACGGTTTGTGTTCATTGAACCCGCATGTTGATCGGTTGTGTATGGTTTGTGAAATGACGGTGAGCGCTAACGGCGCATTAACTACTAGCGAATTTTACCCTGCGGTAATGCAATCACACGCACGTTTTACCTATACAAAAGTCGCTGCCATTTTAACGGGCGATGACGCGTTACGTAGTGAATATGCAGCGCAAGTTGCTGATTTAGAAAACCTTGAAAAAATGTACTTAGCTTTAAGTGATGCTCGCAGTAAGCGTGGCGCGATAGCCTTTGAAACAGAAGAGTCTATCTTCTTGTTTAATGAAGATAAAAAAATTGATAGCGTTGTACCTCTTATTCGTAACGACGCCCATAAAATCATTGAAGAATGTATGATTTTAGCCAATGTTGCCACCGCACAATTTATTGAGCAACATAATAAACCGGGCTTATTCCGCGTTCATGACAAACCGAGTGAAGACAAGTATAAAAACTTTGTTACCTACTTGAATGAATTAGGTTTATCATTACCTGCAAAAGAATCACCAGAGCCAAGAGACTATGGCGATATTTTAGCGAAAGTAGCAGGTCGCCCAGACCAAGAGCTTATTCAAACCATGTTATTGCGCTCTATGCGTCAAGCGGTTTACCAAAGTGATAACTTAGGGCATTTTGGTTTAGCGTTAGAGTCATATAGTCACTTTACCTCACCTATTCGTCGCTACCCTGATTTAGTGGTACATCGGGTGATTAAGGCTATTTTACAAGAGCAATTGTTAGCGCAATCAGCAGATCATTCAACAAACAATTCAGTAGACAGTTCAGCAGCGAATGCAGGCTTTTATGACTATAAACTTGCCGAAGTTATTGAGTTAGGTGAGCACTGTTCAATGACCGAACGTCGAGCCGACGAAGCAACACGCGATGTTGCCGACTGGCTTAAATGTGAGTTTATGCAAGACCACATTGGTGATGAATTCACTGGTGTTATCTCTACCGTTACTAATTTTGGCATGTTTGTTCGTTTAGCGGATTTACATATTGAAGGTTTAGTACACATTACCTCGTTAGGTCGAGATTTTTATCATTTTGATGATGTCAGAATGTGCTTAACGGGTGAAAACTCAGGCATTAAATACCGTGTTGGCGATGAAGTTAACGTGCGTGTTGCGGCAGTTCACCTTGATGAGAAAAAGATCGACTTAACTATTGAGGGAGTCGCTAGCCAAACAGATAAGCCATCAAAACGTCAGGGCAAAGGTAAAGCTAAAACTGGAGGTCGCTCAAGTTCAAGTAAAGCAGCTACAACTAGTGGTACTAAAAAAACAAAAGCGACAGATAAAAACGGCAGTAAAGTAAAAACTGAGAAACGCAAAGCAAAAAAGCGCACTGAACGTAAAAAGCGTCCTGGAAAAAATGCCCGTAAAAAAGCGAAATAGTTTCCTAAAGTTATAAACTATATGAGACCAACCAATAAGTGGTTAACGGCAACGCTTTTATAAATAAAGCGGCGCAGTAATAATTTTAAAAGAGAAAAACATGGCGAAAAATGAAGAGTTAGTTTTTGGTATTCACGCAATTAATGCCTTAATTGACAGCGCTCCCGAGCGTTTTATTGAGATTTGGTTATTAAAAGGCCGAGAAGATGAACGCCTTATGCCAATTATTAACTTAGCGCGTAAGTACGGTATTTCAACACAAATGGTACAGCGTAAATTTCTTGATGAAAAAAGCGAGGGTGAGCAGCACCAAGGTGTGGTTGCGCGTGTTAGACCGGGTAAAGTCTTTACCGAAAATGATTTAGACGACATTCTTGCTAGTGCAGAGAAAAAAGGTCAACCTCCATTTTTACTTATTTTAGATGGTGTTACCGACACGCATAATTTAGGCGCTTGTTTACGTAATGCTGACGCCGCAGGTGTACAAGCGATTATTGTACCGAAAGACAATGCCGCACGCTTAACACCAACTGTGCGTAAAGTAGCGGTTGGTGCAGCAGAATATGTACCCTTAGTGCAAGTGACTAACTTAGTACGTACTATGAAGCAATTGCAACAAATGGGTGTGTGGATTATTGGTACTGCCGGCGAAACAGACACTTGCCTTTATGAGACTAAACTTTCAGGTCCGATGGCGTTAGTGATGGGGGCAGAAGGTAAGGGCATGCGTCGACTAACGCGAGAAAATTGTGATCAGCTAGTGAAACTTCCTATGGCAGGTAGTGTTTCTAGCTTAAACGTATCTGTGGCAACAGGTATTTGTTTATTTGAAATAGTACGTCAACGCTCTGCTTAAACACTAAACACTAAACACTAAACACTAAACACTAAACACTAAACACTAAACACTACGAATATAAAGCGTAAAAATATATAAACCGATGAGGTAAATCATATAGATTAACCTCATCGGTTTTTTTCGTTAAGGCATCAACAGAGTCTAATTTAGGCTGAGCTTTCAGAGCCAAACTTTCGCGTATAAAATAGATGAAAATAGCGTATTCAATTGTGGGTTATATCAGCTTCTTCTGTATGTTTTTTAAGAACATTATAGTAAGGTAATATACCTATTTTGATGATGGATTTACGGTGAACGGTTATGTCAGAGGGCATTGAAAAAATTGTAATTGTTGGCGGTGGTACAACGGGGTGGATGGCTGCAGCTAGCTTGTCACGCTACGTTAAAGATAAAAATATTACCGTTACCTTAATTGAGTCGCCTAACATCAATACCGTAGGTGTTGGTGAAGCAACTATCCCTAATATTGTTTCATTTAATCGAAACTTAGGTATTGATGAAGTTGAGTTAATTAAAGCGACACAAGCTACTTTTAAACTCGGTATTGAGTTTGAAGGTTGGCACCAAAAAGACACGCGCTTTTTCCACCCGTTTGCTGACTACGGCATGAAAGTCGATAACGTAGAGTTTCATCATTATATTAACAAGCTCAACAGTGAAGGTTATTCATTGGATTTGCAAGATTACAGTTTTGCTTGTGTGCTAGCTAAACAGGGTAACTTTGCCCAGCCGCATCCAAATCCTACTAACCCTATGGCTGACTATTCTTATGCGTATCATTTAGATGCCGCCTTATATGGCAAGTTCTTAACTGATTTTTCGGTTAAACAAGGGGTTGAACATATTCTCGCTAATGTTGATAAGGTTCATTTAAATAAGGAATCGGGTTTTATTGAATCGGTTGAACTTGATGATGGACGTTGTATTTTTGGTGATTTATTTATTGATTGCTCAGGTTTTAAAGGGTTATTAATTGAAGGTGCTATGGGCATTGGTTTAGATGATTTAAGTCAGTGGTTACCTTGTAATAGTGCGGTTGCTGTACAAACTGAGTTGGCAGGAAAACCACTGCCTTATACGCGCGCTATTGCTAAAGAGGCGGGTTGGCAGTGGCAGATTCCATTGCAACACCGTATGGGTAATGGCTACATTTACAGCAGCCAGTTCAGCGACAAACAAGCCGCTGAAGATAGCCTACTGGCAAGCGTTCAAGGTCAAACCATTAATGATGTTAGACACTTCACTTTCCCATTAGGGCGACGAGAAAAAACCTGGCATAAAAACTGTTTTTCTTTAGGGCTAGCAGGTGGTTTTCTTGAGCCACTAGAGTCGTTAGGGATTTCTTTAATTCAAACAGCGTTGGCTAAACTCTTAACTTTCTTCCCAGATAAATCATTCAATGAAGCTGATATTGCTGAAGTAAACCGTTTGCACAGCACAGAGCTTGACCGTATTGTTGACTTTTTAGCTATGCATTATAAGTTAACCAAGCGTGACGATACTGAGTTTTGGCGCTACTGCCAGCAAATGAAAATATCCGATACGTTAGCACATAAAATTGAGGTATTTAAAAGCCAAGGACATATTGTGATGCACGATCATGAGTCGTTTGAAGAGGCTAGTTGGCTGTCGATGTATCACGGCTTTAAGGTTGTGCCGCAGCGCTATGATGTTCGCATTAAAAACCTTGACTCAAAGATGATAGAGCAAAAATTAATGCAAATGCGTAACTCTATTTATGGCGCGGCAGAGCAAGCGATGTCGCACCAAGCTTTTATTGAAAAGCATTGTCGAGCAGTTTGTGATCTTTAAACCTTTGTTAAGGCGAGCTCAGGTTATTTAGCTATCTCGATTTAAGTGAGTAACTATGAAAGCGCCTCTAATAGCAAGTATTAGAGGCGCTTTTTTGTCGGCTAATAGACTTCGAATCCATAAGCTAATTTAGGTGATAGCTTGAAGTTTATTGTGGTTTAGCGGCGGGGCAGTATTTCGAGATAAAATCGCCATGGCTAGGCTGCTGTTTTACCACGGTTAATAAAGCCTCTTTACCTTTATGTAAACTTAATTGCAGCTTCTGATAATCAAGCGCGTCAATTGTGGTGTTGTAGCTTTGCGGTATGATGTTCATGCCAGTTAAAATCGCATACCAACTTGTGGGTTGAAATAGCTCTTCAACACCTGGAATTAGCTCACCTGAAACCTTAAAGTACTCGAGTTTATCTTGTAGTGTTTTAGGAATGTCCATATTTTTACACCAGCGCCAAAACTCACTGTCTTCACGCTCAGTGGTGCAGTAATGCAATATGATGAAGTCTCTGATCTCTTCATAATCAGTACGAACTCGACGGTTAAATTCGTTGATAAGAACACTATTGCAATCCTTTTCAGGGAAGTTTCGTATAAATAGCGCCAGTGTTTTTGACACTAAGTGGATCGCGGTTGACTCCAGAGGCTCTAAAAAACCTTGTGCTAAGCCCAGCGCTAAACAGTTTTTATGCCAGGCTTTATTTCTTATTCCCGTAACAAAAGGGATCACTCGTGGCGTGCCGATAATCTCACCTTTAACCGAATTGAGTAAGGTTGCTATTGCTTGTTCGTCACTGCAATATTTATCACAAAAAACATAACCATTACCGGTTCTATGCTGTAAAGGGATACACCATGTCCAGCCAGCTTCTCGTGCCGTTGATACCGTATAAGGTGTTGGCTCATCAATATTTTCTGTTTGTACTGTTACCGCTCGATTACATGGCAGATACTGTGACCAATCGTCATAACCTGTCTGTAATGCCCCTTCAATAAGTAACCCCTGAAAGCCAGTGCAGTCAATAAAAAAGTCGCCAGCTACTTCTTGACCATCTTTTAGTATTAGCTTACTGATAAAGTCAGCTTCATTTTTAGTAACAGCTTCTACATGGCCTATTACTCTTTTAACACCAGCTTGCTTCGCAAAATCACGTAAATAGCGACCGACTAAAACTGCATCAATATGCAGTCCGTAATTTGCTGACGCTAGTGGAGTATTCATGGCATTAAAAGGTAAGAAAAATCGGTTGTGTTCAGACAGTACAGTTTCAGGTGAATGCGCCATTAATGGTGTTTGATCGCCTTCATGTTTTGATTTTAACCAACATTGATAAAAGTTGTGACCATCAATTGTTTGTCCCAGCTTACCAAAAGGATGAAAAAAGCTGCTACCTTTGTTGTACCAGTCTTTAAATTGTATACCCCATTTAAAAGTTGCCTGTGTTTTTTGAATAAAGTCTACTTGGTCAATGCCTAAGTCTTCGATAATTTTAAGTAATGATGGCAAACTTGCTTCACCGACACCAATAATACCGACATCTTCCGACTCCACGAGCTCAACGGTTACCTCTGAGTGCCTAAATATATTGCCTAATGTTGCTGCGGCTAACCAACCCGCGGTGCCACCACCAACAATAACAAACTTCTTAATTGCATCTTTTGTAGGTTTCATAAAATGTCCTGAACTTGGCTGTTAATCATAGTGGCTATTATTTCTGTGGGTTGAAATGGCAATATTGTTGGAGAAAGTCGTTGTGACTAGGTGCCATATCGACAGATTTACTGACTCTGCTGCGCATATAATTTAGGTTGTCGGTTAAATAGTCTAATTTCATATTATCTACTTTTTTATCGTAAACCTCAGGTAAATAGTCTAACCCGCTGAATATGGCTAACCAGCTATCTAGGCCAAATATTTCCCAAGGGTAGCGGATAATCTTAGCCTCTTCCTTGAACAGTCGCATTTTTTCTTTAAGCATTTCTGGTAACTCCATTTCTTGGCAGTATTGCCACATAGGTGAGTCACCTCGCTGATTAGCTTTATAGTGGAGAATAATAAAGTCGCGAACACGCTCATACTCTAAAGCTGTCACTTCATTAAAGCGGTCAACTTCTCGTTGACTATACTGATTTTCACTAAAAGAAAGGATGATTTTATCGATGGCGGTTTCAACAAGTGCTATGCTCGTGCTTTCGAGTGGTTCGATAAAACCTGAAGAAAGCCCAACTGCAATGCAGTTTTTATTCCATGCAGCTTTACTGCGCCCAGGGGTAAATGAGAAAAACCTCGGCTCATGCAATGCTTCATCATCAAGGCTTTGCATTAATGTTGCTTTTGCTTCTTCATCACTGATAAATTTACTGCTATAAACATGACCATTCCCTGTTCTATGCTGTAAAGGAATGTGCCATAGCCAACCTGCTTTTTGTGCATGAGAAATGGTGCGAGGAATGGGGGTTGCTGATGCTTTACTTTGTACGGCAACGGCGCGATCACACACTAACCATTTGCTCCAGTCGATATAACCTGTCTTTAATGTTTGTTGAATTAGCAAGCCCTTAAAGCCAGAGCAGTCAATAAAAAGATCACCATCTAACTGGCTATTATCAGCTAAGGTTAACGAGTTAATACTGCCATCAACAGCTGATAAGTTGACATTAGTTATTTTATTATCAATATGTCTTACGCCATTACTTATGGCATAGTCGCGCATTAATTGCGCAAACAATGACGCATCAAAGTGTAGTGCCCAATCAAAAATCTCTAATTGGCTACTCGGTTTACTGTCAGGAAAGGTGAATTTATTATGTTTGGCGAGGTTAACGCCAAGTGAGTAATCGGCAATATCGGTACAATCGCCTTGTTGGCGAGCTTTGAGCCAATAGTGATGAAACGGAACTTCTTTGGTACCTTGGCCATAGAGACCAAAAGGGTGTATAAATGAGCTCCCTTTTTTATGCCAATCTTTAAACTCAATACCTAATTTGCAGGTAGCATTGGTAGCATTGATAACATCTAAATCACTAAAGCCGAGTCCTTGGTAAAAGCGTCTTAAAGTAGGAATAGTCGCTTCCCCTACACCAATGGTGCCGAGTTGAGATGAGTCAATCAAGGTGATGTTGATGGCTTTATTTTTAAAATGTTTACTTAATGCTGCAGCGGTCATCCAACCTGAGGTACCGCCACCAACAATGACGATGGATTTTATTTTTTTTATAGTCATGCATTATCCGTCGCTAAGATTAGCGCTTACGTTTGTTTTATTAGGGGCTGTTGAGCTTTCACGGTTAACTTTATATGTTTAGCTTAAAGCTAAAAAACCGCCACAACATAATTGTGGCGGTTTGAACATTATTATACTAACAGAATATTGTTAATAATTTTCTTCGTTTAGAAAATTACACGAACACCTGCAGTATAACGAGCTTCATATAAGTTTTGGAAAGCTTTTTGCTCTTTAAACTCAAGGTAAGTTTGTTGATACTCTTCTGTTACGTTAGCACCACTAACATAGACACTAATATTTTCAGTAACGTCGTAGTTAGCACTGATATCGATTTGTGAATAAGTATCTTGATATAAAGATTGTCCACCAACATCGGTATTGTTATAACCAGAAGTAATTAAACGCGGGCTTACTTCATTCCAAGCAACACGTGCTGAGAAACCACCTTCTTCAAACCATAATACTAAGTTGTATGTATCTTCTGACATGCCTTCAAACGGTAATGAGTTACCATAAACATCTACAGCGTCTTGTGAACTATCGTTATAAGTATAGTTAGCATCTAAACCAAATGAAGATAGAATGAAAACATCCATAAAGTCATTTAGTGCAACACGGCCGTTAATTTCGTAACCTTTAACATCACCACCATTGCCTTGTACTTTAGTACTGAAAGGATGTGGGCCACGGTTTACGCCATCGGCATCTGGTTCATCTAAATAAACTTGTCCATCTTGGGTAAAGCTATCAATTTCAATGTTGAAGTAAGAAACTGACGCCATTGATGCTTCGCCTATGTACCACTCAGCAGATAATGAAATGTTCTCTGAACGCCAAGGATCAAGTCCAGGGTTACCAATTAACTCACCACTAACGATACGTAAACAGTCACAGTCTTCGTTGTTAGTACGGCCTACGGTTTTACCACCAGCCCAGCTTTGTAAGTCAAGAGCTTGCATATTTTGCGAGTAAGCAGCACGTAAAATAACATCTTCAGTTACCGCAGCAGCTAAGTTAAATGTTGGCAAGTAGTCAGTATAGCTTCTTTCGGTAACCGCATCGCCAGTATCTGGACCTAAACCTGAGTGTGGCAAGCTAGCGCCAACAATATTTTGTTTAGTATAAAGATCTGTTTCAATGACTTTTAAACCAATGTTACCGCTAAAGATACCTTCTTCGAAGTTAGCTTGTACAAAGTAGCTTAGCTCATCTAGACTTACATCGTAAGTCGCACCAGCGTTTTCAGTACGCTGAGCATTACCAAAGGTGTTCTTGTGGAAAGATAGTGCATCGTCAAAATTACTCGGATCCATTACCCATACACCAGGTAAGCCTTTAACGCCACCGTAACTATCAATATATGATACTGTGGTATGTTTATCTAAACGCGTTGGAGGTAATATTGTATAAGGTACCCAATCACCGGCAGAGTGAGGGTTACCCTCTAAATCAACAGTATCTTGTGCTAAAATTTCACCGGCTTCTGGATTACCTTCACAGCCTTCAGTGTTCATGTATTGGTCAACAGCTTTCCATTGTGCAACATCACAACCACCGCCAAAGTCTGAGGTGTAGGTAAATTGGTCATGATCCATATCACGTTTCATGGCACGTAGACCAAAATCAACGCTAGTGATAAATGGTACATCCTCAAAAGCATAATTCCACTTAGTACTGAAGGTTGTTATGGTGCCTTTATCATCAGTATTACCCTCAGAAGAGAATGCGCCTACATGATATGAGTTAATATCGCCCATATAATCAGATACGCTACGCATCCCCGCGCCGCCGTTGACCATTTGATCAAAACCACTGAAAACAGGGTGCTTACCTGAAGCGTCATAACCAACAGTGAAGCGGTCTGTAATACCACCAGGTGCAAATTGCGCATAACAGCCACCACGCTCACCAACAATCTCCTCGCCGTTGGTACAATGTTCACCTTGAGTAAACTGACCTTGACCCGTCGCATAACTACCATTATCAATACTTAAAACATCACCTTCACCGTAAGCGTGACGCATTCTTGCAGTAGCACTAGCATCTGTCATACGTACTTGACCGGTTAAGGCACCGCCGTTGTCATAGTTTAGTTCTAAGTTAACGTTTCTTGATTTTTCGACATTTTTATTCACTTGTGTGAATGACTGTAAACGCCATGATTCTAAATCAAAGGCATTAACGCCCTCCCAGTTTGCTAATTCACCTGTATTAGGATCTATCGCTTGGAATTGATTACCTGTAAGGCCTCCAGCTGCTGGGTGAGCGTATTGACTAAAAGTAGACCAACGGTTGTTATGTGATAAACCTTGACGGCGGTTATAACGTTCTTGCTCGGTATAAAAGACATCAGCGGTAAACTCAAAACCTTCACCTAAGTCTGCTTGGAAAGAGAACTGGTAAGCATCACGTTTACGTTCTTCTTGTTTATTAAAAGCTGAGAAACCGTTCGGAACTACATGTCTCATTTCGTTATCAGGAGCAAAATCCCAAGTTAACGCGTGTGGGTTTTTCGCTGCACCGATGCCACCGTTTTCAGAGGTGTCGAAATAGCCATTATAGTCAGTTGCTAATAACGCTTCAGAAGTTACGGCAGAGAATACAACACCCCAAGAGCTAGCGTTATAGCCCACTAAGCCATTTAAATTGTAGTCGTTCTCTTCACTAATTGAGCCTGTACTACCTTCAAGGCCACCAGCAAAGGTGTAACCGCTGGCAAGATCAAATGGACGACGTGTCTTTAGGTCTACAGAGCCGGCAATGCCTTGAGCATTATTGGTTGCCGTTGCAGTTTTATAAACATCAACCCCAGAGAATAGTTGCGCTGGTAAATCACTAAAGTCAGCGCCTGCTGAATCAATGGTGGTTGCACTTAAAAATACTTCACCGTTCATCGTTGTATCGATTTGTGGTAAACCACGAATTGCAACAACGCCACCTTCACCCGCAACACGTGTAATTTGTACACCTGAAATACGCTGTAAAGAATCAGAAATTGTAACGTCCGGCATTTTACCTATATCTTCTGCTGCGATACCGTCAACTTGAGAGGTAGCAAAACGTTTAGTATTAATGCTAGCTTTGGTGCTGCCACGAATACCTGTTACTTGGATAACTTCTACATCATCTTTTACTGATCTAGCGGTATCTTCTGCAGCCATTGCATATGGAACAGCGCTGGTAGATAAGACTACAGCTATGCTTGTTGATAACAAACTTTTTTTAAATTTTATATTTGACACAATAGGACCCTTAACATGTTTTTTATTATTTATAATTAGAGTTAGTACGTTTTCAGTTCAATTTTCTCTGGTATTTAAAACAATAGTGGTACTTTTCAAATGCATTCAGGTACTTTTCTACTGCTTTTTCATTTAAATGTCGAACGCTGTCATTTTTATAAATACACGTTGCAATTTATGAACAAAAAAGTACCTGCATACAGGTAAATACCAATAAGAGAAAGTGATTTTATTCAAAGAAGTTAAATGCGTTAATATTCAAGCAAGCAGTATGTGTAAGGGCGAGGCATGAATTTGTTAAAAGCATTAACTCTATGATTAATAGTTAATAAATTAACTATTAAACCACTTTTAACCCACATTTTAGGAATGATTATTTGCCACTTAAGTTACAAATTAACACTTACTTCCGTGTAGGTTGTTAATTTGTAACATTCTAAGAGGGAGGAAAGCAACCATTTTTTTTGCTTATTAATAAATCATTATGTTTAACTTATAACCGTTAACGATAAGAAAATATGAGAAGTGAGGTTGTGCAGGAAAAGCTATGTGAGGCACCTTCGATAATACGTACGTTTTATCGAAGGTGCGAAAGTTATTTTATTTCTTAGGGCGTTATTCTTAGGGCGTTAGTAAGCTGTTATGAGCGTTAAAGTTTAAGCCACAACGGCGAATGAAGTCACCCAAACCAGCCATTTCTTGGTGATGCGCTGTATAATCAATTGTTTGATTTGTATTTGTCTGTGGGAATACTCCGTAACCAGCCAACATACAAGCCCATGACTTAGGCTGGTAGCTGCCCATTAGTTTATATTTAATCATATCGTCAGCGAAATTTTGACTATTGGTCCACAGGTATAATATTCGACTTAACGTCTCTGATATGTTGCTATTTTTTGCATTATCTCGCCAATAATCAGTATCAAGGCGTTGGTTGGCTTTGTAGTGGCAAACCACATAGTCTCTAATGCCATCAAACCTTGAGTTTATATCTTGATTAAATGCGGATTCAAATTTATTAGTACCTTTACCCTCTTGATAGTGAAGCATAAATTGCGAAACGGTATTAAAGGAAAGTGCTATTGCTGTTGCCTCTAAAGGCTCGATAAAACCTTGTGATAGCCCAACCGCTAAACAGTTTTTATGCCAATGCTTTTCAACCCTACCTACTTTCATTTTCAAATGTCTTGCTTCGACATCGCTATCTAATAAACCTAAATGATCTCTCAGTTCAGTTTCAGCTTGATCGGCATTGATATAATCACTGCTATAAACATAACCATTGCCAAAACGGTTTTGTAACGGTATTTGCCAAGCCCAACCGTTAGTAAGTGCGGTGGCTTTGGTTTCTACTGGTAGTATTGATGATATTTCGCTGGGCATGACAACAGCAGAGTCATTGAATAAATTATCTTTAAAGCTTTGATAGTTAACTTTTAAGGTTTTTTGCATTAATAATGAATTAAAACCAGAACAATCTAAGAAAAAGTCGGCTTCAAGTAAGGTTTGATCACTTAGCTTTACTGCTTTTAAATTACCGTCGTTATGTACTAATACGTCACTAACAGTACTGACGATTTTTTTTACACCTAGATTTTGCGCATGTTCAGTTAAGAACTTCCCTAACAGTGCAGAATCAAAGTGATAGCCGTAAGCAATACCAAAAGGGAAACTTTCAGCAGGTAAAGGCCCTAAGTTATTTTTCGATAAATAGGTCTCTAAAAAATAACTATCAGGATGTGCGTTAACATCATAGCCCTGCATTTTTGCTTGAATATTTTTGAAAAAAAGCGGTACGGTTAACATATCGTCAGTTTGTGCGGCGAAGGGGTGAAAGTAAGACTCAAAACCTTTAATGTTTGACCACTTATCAAAAGTAATACCATTTTTGTAGGTGGCATTACAATGGGGCATCCATTGTGAGTCAGTAACGCCTATGGCATCAAAAAATAATTTTAAATGCGGTGTACTGCCTTCTCCTACGCCAATAATGCCTATCTGCTCGGATTCAACTAAACAAATTTCAGTGTTTTTCCACCGAGAAGCGAGTAAGTTTGCTGCCATCCAGCCTGCAGTACCACCACCTACAATTACTATTTTTTTTGGCTTGCCGTCATTATTTAACATTGTTTTATGCTCATTCTTTATTATTTTAAGTACTTTGAGGAATTACTGTTTAAGCTTGGTAACGAAGTATTCTTTAACCGCTGTAATATATTCAGGGGATAAATCGCCGAGTAAATGATGCTGATGTTCAGGAATATAAGAAGCTGGATCGACACCTTGTTTGAACAAATAATGATCGAACATGCAGCGCCAAGCATCGCGCTGTTTAGGGCTCAAATCTCGCATAGCAAGTAATGCTATATTTAAACTATCAATAGGACTAGGAGATATTGCATTTGGCGCGGAAGAGCCATTCCACCAGTAATTCATTAACGCATTTACTTTTGATAAAGATTCAACGTGGTGCCACCAAAGCATAGGAATGAAAATAGCGTCACCAGGGGCTAACTCTACGCTATATGCGGCGGCTTGTGCCTGTTTAAATAATGGATAACGCTCATAATCAGGCTGTGCAAAGTTAACTAAGCTTGTTGGGGCTCCAGCAGGGGTAAAGTTGAGTGAACCAGGGTATAAATTCGCTGTTTGCTCGGGTGGAAAAAGTATAAAGCGTCTGCGACCTGCAACAACACACGCGATATTATCGGAGCCATCATAATGAGCGCTAACAATGCCTTCATTACCAACCCATAAGCGTGGTTCAATGTGAGGAAAGAAGTCAGACTGATTATTCTGAACTAAGCCAGGTAAAATATCGCTAGTGCGCGCATTTTGCATAGAAATAGCAGGGTAAGTCTCGCGATCTATTAGTTCAAGTAAACGTCCTAGAAAAAGATCAACACGCTCTTCGCCACTTAAATAGTTAACATCGGTCATCTCTTCGTTATAATAAAAGCGCTTGTTAGCCGCGGGGGGAGCTACGACCATTTTGGCTTTTGTCCCTTGATAAAACTGATTTAAATAATCGACAAAAGCGTTAGGTGATTTTTGAGCAGCAGCCACTAATGGCCAGTTTTTAGCAAACCCACGGATGACGATAGGTTTTTGCGCAGGGGCAACTTCTTGAAAAAACTGTGCGGCACTTAATGTTGCACTATGTAGGTTGTACTCTGAAATGCTTTTATATACGGTCATTTACTTTTATTGACACCTTTCATAATCTTACTTTTTAATTAATTACGCGCTTGGCAATGCGTTTGAATATATTCGTGGTGATTAGGCATTTGTTTTACCGTAGCACGAATATCATTAATATTTTTAGTTAATGTATTGGTTAGGTCTTGCTGATGAAACGCATCTAATAGCGGGTGGTATTTTTTAGGACGAATTTTCATTCCTTCTAAAATAGAACACCAACTGTCATTTGTAAAAAACTGGCCTAATGTATGATCTAATTGACCACGTTCTCGAAACGTATGTATTTTCTCGTTCAGCGACTTAGGAACAGGCATGGTTTGGCACCATTGCCAAAAATCACTATCGTCACGACCCGAAGTACAATAATGTAAAATAATAAAATCTCGAATTTCTTGGTAATCGGTATTAATGTTGTCGTTAAAGGCTTGCTCGTTATAAGCATCAAAGTCGCTATCAGGGAAGTGCTTGATAAAATGGACCAGCGATTTATAAACTAAATGAATAGCCGTTGACTCTAAGGGCTCTAAAAATCCACCCGCTAACCCTAAAGCTAAACAGTTATTGTGCCATATTTTTTTCCGTCTTCCGGTTGTAAACGGAATAACTCTAGGTTCATTTAGCATTTTCCCTTTGATTTGCTTAAGTAAGGTTTCAATTGCTTGTTCGTCACTACAGAACTGGCTAGCAAAAACATAACCATTACCCACCCTATGCTGTAAAGGAATGCTCCAAGACCAACCCGCTTTTTGTGCGGTTGCTATTGTATAAGGAACGGGGTTATTTACTTGTTCAGTTTGTACTGCAACAGCGCGATTACAAGGTAAATAATGCGACCAGTCTTCAAAGCCAACCTGTAATGACTTTTCAATTAATAGTCCGTGAAAGCCGGTGCAGTCGATAAAAAAATCACTGGTAAGGCTTGTGTCATTGTCAAGTTCAACACTTTTTATAAAATCCTTTTCATCTAGATTAACGTTTTTCACTGTGGCTTCAATACGAGTGACTCCGCGTTTATGGCAAAGATCACGTAAATAGTGAGCAACTTTTACGGCATCTAAATGTAGCGCATGGGCATAACTTGATAGTACCCAGTTATCATGCTTTGCGGGGCGTAACATAAAACGTTCGTTTTCAGCCATGATAGCGCTTGGAGAAAAGTCAAGCCAGCGTGATTTTTCTCCATCAGCAAGTGATTTCAACCAGGCTTGATAAAATTCAAAACCGTTGATGTCTTTGCCCACTTTACCAAAAGGGTGAAAATAGCTTTCGCCTTGGGTTAACCAGTCATCAAAGCGTATGCCTAACTTGAAAGTAGCAGAAGTTGCTTGAATAAACTCTTTTAAGTTAATTTGACTTGCTTGTATAAAGTCCATCATTGAAGGTACGGTAGACTCACCTACACCTATGGTCGCAATATCAGGTGACTCCACGACAGTAATTTGAATGTTACTGCCTCTTAAAGCACTTGAAAGGAGTGTTGCTGCCATCCAGCCGGCGGTACCGCCACCAACAATACAGATAGATTTTAAAGCGTTTTGCATAATAAGGCCGTATTTATAATAAGTGTTATATTATTTTCTCGTGGGGTTGTGAGCTTGTATTAGTGGCGTTGATATTTCGAGGTTACTTTCTACAGCCCCTAAAGTAAATAAACGACGCTGCATTGCTACAGCGCCGTTTATATTACCTTTTCTACTTTTTTTAGCTACTAGAAAACAGCGCTAAGACTCAACGAGTAACGACGGTCTGTCGTAAAGGTAAAGGCATCGGTTAATGTCCCTTCCTGATTTTGTTGATATTTAGTTTTAGTGTCTGAATCTAAAACATTATTTACCGTTAGGCCAATTTTGACATTATCGGTAATGTTGTAGAAAAGACTAGCATCCATCATGCCTTGTGCTTCAGAGTAAGCAGGGACGAACTCTTCAGATTCACGTAAAGTTAATAGATACTCAGAGCGCCATGTGTAAGCTAGGCGAAGTGAGAAGTCGTATTTTTCATACATGCCGACAATGTTGAAGTTCTGATCAGAATACCCTTGTAATGGTAAGTTAGTAAACTGGCGGAACGAGTTACGATTGTCGGTAACTGGAACACCAGCACCATTGTATTGTAGCTGCTCAGCAGGTGAAGTATTTGGATCTTCTAAACCATTTTGATCAATATAGGTATAGTTAAACTGCATACCTAAACCACTAAATACGCCAGGTAACATATCGTAGAACTGACTATAAGCAAGTTCTACACCACGAATTGTGCCCGATCCTGTGTTATCAGGGCCGTAAGCTGATACTGGGTAAGTGGTACCATCGACTTCAACTTCGGTAGAAAATTGCTTGTTACGAATAATGTTTGAAAGCTTTTTGTGGAACAAGCCAACTGTTACAGAGCCAGCATCGGCAAAGTACCATTCGGTTGTTAAATCTAGGTTTATTGACTCTTCAGGCTCTAAAAACGCATTACGTGCATTAGCGCTGATTTCAATGTTTCTAAGATCAACCGTTGGGTTAGTCGCTTCATCTTTACCTTGAGAAGGGTCTAATAGTACTTCTTGGTAATCTAAACTAATGTTCATTTTGTTAGCTGAGTCGACTAGGCTTGGGTAGTAAAGCCCTTTTGAAGCGCCAAATCGAACAATTAACTCATCAGTAAGACCAAAACTTAAGTTTAAGCTTGGTAGTATTGTAGTGTAATCAGTTCCATCAACCGTGCTAGCGAAGCTTTCACCTGAAGCTAATGCGAAAATACTTGGGTAGTCATTTAGCATTACTTGGTAAAGTGAATCACTTTCACTTGTGCCGCGACGAGCAGTGGCTGGTGTATTAATACCACCAGTCGATTGTAGTTGATAGTCAACATAACGTAGACCAACATTACCTTTAATAATAATATCACTTATGTCGAAATCAAAATCACCACGTACGTAGAACTCAGTACGTTGAGTTTCACTTGAGCTAATATGACGAGGAGCAAAGTGACTAAATACGCGATCACCTACGTCGGCATAAGCTAATGCACAACCGCCACTACCGTCCATAGCATTACCGTTAGCGCTCCATGTACCACAACCATCACGAAGTGTTTGAGCGTAGTTCTGTGCTAAGTCCATACGTGGGAATAAAAAGCTATTATTAGCACCAACTAAACTATCGCCTTTGTAATGGTCAGCAAAACTAATACGATCGAATAAACCAGGCTCTACTTGCGGCGAAGCATTGTAAGAAGCTTGAGCATTCCACGGAGTGCCTAGCGCTTGCCAGCCTTCATAATCAGTATCACGAACGGTAAGTTCTTTTTCTGAATAGTAAACACCGGCTTTAATTGCGGTAAAAGCACCATCAAGGGCATATTCAAAGTCTAACTTAATCGCGTCAGAACTTGCTTCGTTATGCTCTTCTTGTTGCATACCACTTGCTAATCGTAGAATAGGGTTGGTATCAGCATCCACGTCTGGTGGCATAGACGTATTCGAATTTAAATATTCTAAAGTTGGGGTATCACCGCGTAAATCTAGGAAGAATGGAGCATGCTCACTAGTTTGGTTACCATTGATACGTGAAGTTAGTGAGTTATTGTGAACAATTTGTTCAGAATCAATATGTTGGTAATCAAACGCAACGGTTAAACGATCGGTCGCTTTAAATACTACATTTAATGAAGTGTCATCAACCGTACTTTCATTATAGTTGTAACGTGAGCGGAATTGCAGTGGTAAATCAGGGCTAGTACCACGACCAACACCAGAGGTTACATAGCCGTTGCTATCAACCGTTAATGGGTAATCTTGATTATTCCCTTCATAGCCATCAAACCATTGTATACCATTAGGTGCATAAGATAAGAAACCACGGTCACCTGAGGCAATAACATGCTCTCGCCACTCTAATGAGGCTTCTGAGCTTATGTGTTCTAAGGTTGCGGTAATACGTTCGTCATTACTTTGCCATTGCAAAGAGGCGGTTAAACCTTGACGCTTACGATCATTTTCTGCACTGGTCATAGTGTAACTTGCTGGCGCATACCAAGTTGAACCTTCAGGTTGACCTTCAAGTTCCTGTGCTTCAAACGGCGCAGTATAGTTTGCAGCATCTTGCTCTGAGTATTGGACGGTATCGCCTAAGTCGGCACCACAAGCACGCCAATCTGAAGCGCCTGGAATACAAGGGTTAGAATATTGCCCTGCGATTACGCCTGGGCTTGGTGTACCCCACTCATCGTATGAAAAAGTATCGGCAGGACCGCGACTATGGAAGTTACCTAAACCAAAGCCGTCACCACGACTTTTGTGTTCTGAATATGAACCAGCAACTAATACCCCAAATTTACCAGCATCAGTATCCCAACTATCTGAGAAAAGAGCACTAAATGATGGTGTGACTTCTTCACGGTAATCACCGTAGTTTGCTTTCGCTGTAAAAGCAAAAACAGGCTCTTCAGAGTCAAACGCTTTACGAGTTACTAAGTTAACAGTACCAGCGATACCGCCAGAAATTAGATCAGCGGTTTGGTTTTTAACAACTTCTACCGCACCTAGTAATTCTGCTGGGAAATCTTCATAACTTAAACCACCATGTGGGTTTGCACTAAATGAATCGCGACCATTTACCTCACTACGAACACGGTCTAAACCACGTATTAGTACACCGGTACCTTCATCAGCAAAGTGCTTAGGATCGCTTGATGATGCAAAGCGCTCGATAGTCACACCAGGTAAGCGTTGCAAGGCTTCTGTTACTGATACATCAGGTAATGCACCAATGTCTGCAGCGGTAATTACATCTTTAACGGTGTCAGCATGGCGTTTTAGGTTTTGCGCACTATTAATACTATTACGCATACCGACGACTTGTATTACTTCAAGATCTTCATCTTTAACTTCTTTTTTATTGACGTCATCAGCAGCAAAAGCTGCTGTTGATACCGAATAAGCAACGGCCGCTGATATGGCGATTGCTAAGCGTTTTCTCTCAAACTTGCTCGACATTGTATACCCTCAATATTTATTATTTTAATATTTGGCTCTTTATATAGCCTTAGGTTTTATTTATTTTTTTCTTGTTACGCCTGTCATAGCAACTCTATTAATTAAGTGAATATTCTCTCCCTATAAAAGAACACCTATGTATTAAAGTTGATATTAACTCCAATTAACATATTGATAATTAGGTTTTTTATAAAGGCTCTCCTTAATCTGTACAGAAATAATATGGCATATATTACTAATGTACATTTACCTAAGCCGCCCCACAGTTTAGGTATATAGTCACCATATCACAATGAATTATTATTCACTTAAATTAACTTATTATACGTTATTGTCTTTTTGATACGTAAAGTTATAAAATAACAACCATTAAGTATTGAACTTGTTACTTTTTAACATTAGTATGTGGTAAAAATCAACATATATTTACAGTTTTGGTTGTTAATTGACCATTATGATATTGTTCATTGATATATCTTTATAGGTAAGTAAGCATAGGTAAGTAAGCAAGGCGAATAGGTCTAAGGTATGAAAAATAGCTTTACAAAAGCTGTGGTAGAAAAAGGCAGCGGCGTTACTAATAATGCACAAAAAAAATGGAACTTACTTGCCGAAGAGGTGAGCTTCCCTACTGCGGTGTTAAATGAGCAAGCATTAACTAATAATGCCCGCTGGATGCAGCGTTTTAGTGATGAATCCGCGGTAAAATTAGCGCCCCATGGCAAAACCTCAATGTCGCCTGAGTTGTTCCAACTACAACTAGCGCAAGGCTGTTGGGGGATTACCCTGGCGACTGTCCCGCAAGTGGTTAATGCCTATAATAGTGGCGTTAAGCGTATTATGTTAGCGAATCAACTTATTGGTTTATATCACTTTAAACTCATTGCAGACTTAATCATTGATACAGATATTGAGCTTTATTGTTTTGTTGACTCTATTGATAACGCCAAAGCGCTTGATAATTATTTCTCAAGTCGTGGTGTTACCTTGAATATTCTACTTGAACTGGGTGTTAAAGGTGGGCGCTGTGGTTGGCGTGATATTGCTAATATTGATAGTTTAGTGGATGTAATCACTCAAAGTAGTAGCTTGAAATTAACAGGGTTAAGCTTTTATGAAGGAGTAATTCATGGTGACAACTCTCATCAACAAGTTTGCCAATTTATTGATGAAGTAAAAGTACTGGCACAGCGCTTACTTACCCAACAAAAATTTGCACTGCCAGAGGTTATTTTAACCGGCGCAGGTTCAGCTTGGTATGACGTAGTTGCTAAAGAATTATTGCCTTTAACCTCTGACTTTACCGTTGTTATTCGTCCTGGTTGTTATCTTATTCATGACACGGGTATATATCAAGAAGCACAAAATGCTATTGTAGCACGTAGTCAATTAGCCTGTGATATTGCTGGCGATTTGATTTCTAGCCTTGAGTTATGGGCTTATGTTCATTCAATCCCTGAGCCGGGGTTGGTGATTGTTGGTTTGGGTAAACGTGATGTTGCTTTTGACGCGGGCCTACCGACACCAGAATATAGTTACCGACCAGGTAATGATAAACCAAGCAAAGTTAATGGCTGGCAGGTTGTAAAAATTATGGATCAACACTGCATGATGGAAGTGAGCCTTGATTGTGACTTAAAACCGGGTGATTTAGTGATTTTTTCAAGCTCACACCCGTGTTTAACATTTGATAAATGGCGATATATCGGCATTAGAAATCAAGACTTCACAGTTGAAAAAACCATAACCACCTTATTTTAGCTAAACCATTATTAGTAACCTTTAAAATAGAGTAAATCAATGGATATAGTCAGTAGAATTAAAGCCGGTCTAGGGCACTTTAGCCCCGCCGAGGAGAAGGTTGCTCGCTTTATTTTGGCCGATCTCAATTATGCGGCCAATGCTCCTATTAATGAATTAGCTGAAAAAGCTAAAGTAAGTCACGCCAGTATTACCCGTTTAGCACGTACCTTAACTTGTGCGAATGTCCGCGAACTTAAATTAAAGCTAGCGCAATCGGCAGCCGTTGGTGAACGCTTTATTAATGAAGATGCCGTTGATAAAAAAGATATTTCTCATGTTTATCAATCTATACACGACATTCTAACTTTAAACGCTGGATTGATTGAAGATGAAACGGTTGAGCAAGCGGGACAACATATCTGTGCAGCAAAACATACCTTGGTTTTTGGTGTTGGCGGCGGCAGCAGCATGATGGCACAAGAGTGTCAAAATCGTTTTTTTCGTTTAGGTATACCAAGCAACGCGCATAGCGATCCGATGATGATGCGTATGACTGCCGCTACGGTTGATAATGATGATGTTGTGGTGTGCTTATCACTTAGTGGCTTAAGCCCAGATGTTTATCATGCTACGCAAATAGCGAAAGAGTATGGCGCTATTATTGTTGCTATTTGCCCTGATGGAGAGTTGGCTAACTTAGCAGACTTTCACCTGCCGATAGCGACACAAGAAAGTGACTATATATTCAAACCGAGCGCTTCTCGTTATGTAATGCTTGCGGCGATTGATATTTTATCCAGTGAATTAGCGATGAAAAATCAACGAAAATCACGAGAGAAGTTGCGCCGATTAAAAGTACAGCTTGATGCGCACCGTGAACAGCATGCTACAGGGAACGATAGCATGAATGAGCACCTTAAACGTTTACCATTAGGGGATTAGTACGTGCACAAAAAAACAATGGAAGTGCCAAATAATGCAGCCCCATTAAATAACTCAAGTAAGCACTCAACTGAGATTACTATTGATACCTTAATTATTAATGCAGAGTTGTGTGATGGCAGTGGCGATAAGAGTGTTCAGCAAGACGTTGCTATTAAAGGTGATAAAATTATTGCCATAGGTGATCTGAAACATTGGAGCGCTACAACACTGATTGATGGTGAGGGTTTACTATTAGCGCCAGGCTTTATTGATGTGCATACCCATGATGATCTTGAGGTGTTACGTAATCCTCAAATGCACAATAAAATTAGCCAAGGGGTAACTAGTGTTATTGTTGGTAACTGTGGTATTAGCGCTAGTCCGTATCAGTCAGATAAGGCTCCCATTGATCCAATAAATTTACTTGGTAAGCCTGAAGAGTTTTGCTTTCCTAATTTACAAGCGTATGTCACTAAATTTAAGCAAATAAAGCCTTTTATTAATGTGGCAGCACTGGTGGGGCATACAAGTCTTAGAGCGCAAGTGATGGACTCATTAGATCGCGCAGCAACACCTGGAGAAATTGAGCAAATGGTGCTGTTATTGCGCAGCGCGCTAGAGCAAGGTGCCAAGGGTTTCAGTACAGGGCTGGCCTACCATAATGCTAATTGCGCGCCTACAGAAGAAGTGCAAGCGTTAGTGCAGCTGTTGGGTGATTATAGCGCGATTTATTCAACTCATTTACGTACCGAATTTGACGGCATTATTGATGCGTTAGATGAAGCTTTTAGTGTAGGCAAGAAAGCCGAGGTGCCCGTGGTTATCTCACACTTAAAGTGTGCCGGAAAAAATAACTGGGGGCGTGCTGGTGAAATACTTAACCATATAGAAAGTAATCAACAGAATCAGCATATTAGCTGTGATTGTTACCCTTATAATGCGAGTTCTAGCACTTTAGATTTAGCACAAGTTACTGAAGACTTTGAAATTTATATTACCTGGTCTGAGCCTCATCCTGAAAAAGCGCAACAAACCTTAGCGGCAATTGCCGAGCAATGGCAAGTGTCATTACTTGAGGCGGCTAAGCGACTACAACCCGCTGGCGCTGTTTATCACGGTATGTTTGAGGAGGATGTTCGCACCATTATGCGGGCACCTTATAGCATGATTGGCTCAGACGGTTTACCTTGTGATCCTCATCCGCATCCAAGACTGTGGGGAACTTTTCCACGTGTTTTAGGGCATTATTGTCGTGATGAAAATGTATTAGCGCTTGCGCAGGGTATTCATAAAATGACTGGGCTATCGGCAACCGAATTTAAGCTTAACCAGCGTGGTTTTATCCGCGAAGGTTACTTTGCTGATTTGGTGCTATTTGATCCTAAAACCATTAAAGATGTGGCTAGCTTTACCAATCCTGTGGCGACCTCACAAGGCATAAAGTGTGTTTGGGTTAATGGTCAACTCAGTTATGAAAATAATGCCGCCGTTTCAACGCAAGGTGCAGGGCGTTTTCTAACTCATAACGAGGTTTGTTAACACGTTTGCTAGCACAATAAGCACTCAAAATAGTCAAGAATGTAAATAAATTTAAATAGATCCATTTTTATAAATAAAGTCAGATAAGTAAGGAAAAAACAATGACAATTAAACGTTATGGTGTTGAAGGTGGTAAAGGTACCGGTGGACAACATTTACCTTTTTCTCGTGCAGTTGAAGCGGGTGGTTGGTTAAAGGTCTCAGGTCAAACACCAATGCGAGATGGTGAAGTGGTTGAAGGTGGCATTATCGAACAATCGCGTATTGCTATTGAAAATTGTATCGAGATTATGACCGAGGCTAACTATGGTCTTGAGCATGTGACTCATGTTTCGGTTGTGCTGACTGATTCTCGATATTTCCAATCATTTAATAAAGTCTTTAAAGAGTTTTTTGGTGAACATCCTCCAGCGCGAATTTGTTTAGTGGCCGACTTGGTTGTTGATTGTAAAGTTGAAGTTGATGTGACTTGTTATAAAGCTCCATAAGGTTTGATAACCCAATCATAAAGTAGTTAAGAGGGCAGGTATGGAAACATTATTTATTATTGCTTTTATCGCTTACATGTTGGTGATGATCGCTATTGGCTGGTTAGTTTCGCGTAAGCAAAAATCGGGAGATGATTTTTTATTAGCAGGCCGTAATGTTCCTTTACTTCTTTCGCTAGGTACTACGGTTGCTACTATGGTTGGCACTGGCTCGTCAATGGGCGCGGTCGGTTTTGCTTATCATAATGGCTGGGCTGGTGCTCTTTATGGTTTAGGGGGAGCGGTAGGTATTCTATTACTTGCTTGGCTTTTTGTGCCAGTGCGAAAACTTAACTTCACTACCATGAGTGAAGAGCTCGCTTATTATGTTGGCAATAATATTTATGTAAGAAATATTATTGCTTTTATTATTTATGCCGCAAGTATTGGCTGGTTAGGTGCGCACATTATTGGCGGTGGTATGTATTTATCATGGCTAACAGGCTTAGACCTAAACAGTGCTAAGTTACTTATCGCGCTTAGTTTTGCTATTTATGTTGTTATTGGTGGTTATACCGCTGTGGTATGGACCGACTCAATTCAAGCACTTATTTTGTTTGTTGGCTTTATTTTAATGGCTTATTTTTCTGTTGATTATGTTGGTGGTTGGCAAGCTATGCTTGATAGCCAACCTACAGAAAATACCAGTTGGTTTGCTTTAGATAAAATGGGCGCTTTACCTGCACTTTCGCTCGCATTGGCTGTATTGGTGGGGGTGTTAGCAACGCCGTCTTTTAGACAGCGCATTTACTCAGGAAAAAACGTTAGCACTATTCGTAAGTCTTTCATTTATTCGGGCGTTTTATATTTAGCTTTCTCTATTATTCCTGCGCTAATCGGTATGAGTGCTTATGCGATGACCGCAGATTTAGAAAATGCCGCGTATGCTTTTCCTCATATCGCATTAAATGTTATGCCGGTTGCTTTAGGTGTATTAATTATTATTGCTGGTATATCAGCAACACTCTCTAGTGCTAGTTCAGACGCTATTGCTGGGGTTAGCGTACTGTTAACAGACATTTATCAAGCGATTTTTTCAAGAAAACCTGCCGCTGATCGCATGATGCTTTTTTCTCGTCTCGGTTTGGTCATTACCATTAGTATTGCCTTAATGTTTGCCATGCTCTCGAACAATATTATTACCTATATCACGCAAATGATTGCGGTACTAATGTCTGGCATGTGTGTTTGTGGGCTGTTAGGTCGCTTATGGCCTAAGTATAACTGGCAAGGTGCTATTGCTACGTTAATTGCCGGAATGAGCAGCGCTATTTTAGTAAGTACTAATGAAAGCTGGAATAGTTTTTTTGGTAATTCAGTACTACCAGCACTTGTTTGCGCTACATTGGCAGGTGTAATTGTGACCTTACTTACCTATAAGCGTACCCCAGTTAATAACAACGTTATTGCCGCTGAAATAGAGCAAAGCGGATAGACAACTATTAGCCACTAATATATCAAAACTTTTAAAATACATAGGAATTATTGTGCGACGTCTCTCTAGTTTTTTACCACTTATCACCCTTAAATTGGGTTTAACAGTAATGTGTTTTTCAGCATTCGCTCAAAAGGCTACTATTGAAAGTTGTTTAGGGTTAATGCCTTGTCCGCAGCAAATCGAAATAAAAGACGGGCTTTATCATTTATCTGTTGCCCCTAAAGTTTTTATACAAGGTATGAGTGAGCAGCGACAAAAAGTGGCGTTAGCGCGATTAAATCGGCATTTAAAAAAAATTAATGGTTTTGCTTTTCAAAAGTTAGAGGTTACCAACACAAAGAAAAGTGCAGATATTGTTGTGTTAGTTCACTCTGCTAATCAAACCTATCAATTACCCGCATTAGGCGATGATGAAAGCTACCAGCTCACCATTAATAGCTCGAAAATATTACTTAATGCTAATTCCGAATTTGGCGCTTTACAGGGGTTAACAACTTTAGTGCAATTAGCGGCTTTACCTCATGGCGCACGGCCATTTATTACCGATAATGTACACGCTAAAACGGATGCTTTAGCATTAACTCAGGCGAATATTAATGATAAACCGCGCTTTAAATGGCGCGGGTTTTTACTCGACAGTTCACGTCATTTTATGCCTGTTGCTACTGTGAAACGTCAGTTAGACGGCATGGCTGGAGCTAAACTCAACGTGTTTCATTGGCATTTAACCGATGATCAGGGGTGGCGAATTGAATCAAAGGCTTATCCTAAATTACATCAATTAGCTTCTGATAACTTATATTACAGCCAAGCTGAGATTAAGTCGGTAGTTGCGTATGCTAGTGATTTAGGGATTCGTGTCGTGCCAGAGTTTGACATTCCAGGTCATGCTTCTGCAATTGCGGTGGCGTATCCAGCGTTAATGGCAGAACAAAAAGTTTATGAAATGGAGCGCCACTGGGGAGTTTTTGAGCCGTTATTAGATGTCAGCAATGAAAATGTTTATCTGTTTGTTGATAAAATGGTTCAAGAGATTACCACTTTATTTCCTGATGCATATTTGCATATTGGTGGCGATGAAGTTAATCCTAAACAATGGCAGGAAAATGCTGATATTCAAGCGTTAATGGTAAAAGAGGGCTTGCACGATAGCGAAGATTTGCACCGCTTTTTTAATGGTAAAGTCCAAAAAATATTAATGAAGCACCAACGTAAAATGATGGGCTGGGATGAAATACTCCACAAAGACCTTCCTAAAGATGTGGTGGTGCAATCCTGGCGCGGTTTAGAATCTATTAATCATATTGCAGGGCAGGGCTATCAAGCGTTGTTATCTGCAGGTTATTATATTGACCAACCTCAGCCTACTAGTTACCACTACCGCAATGACCCACTTGCCTATACCAATCACCAAGGGCTTAATAAGCCTACTCAAATAAATAAAGCTGGGCATCAAACTTGGCAGTCTTTTTCTTTTACCATGCCACGTTTAAAAGGCAGTAGCGTTCGTGGTGAGTTAACCCTGATCACAGACAATAATAATGGTGTTGATAAAAGTGACACCGCAACAAATTTTAGTGCCTATTTAAAGCTAAATGATCACTTTTATAAAGAAGTTACCTTACTCTCATCACTCAGTGAGTTTAAAGCTAATAAGGTTGTTTTTAATTACGATAGTTGGATGGGTGCTATGCGTTTTGAGCTAGATACCTCTAATTCAGCTGCATTGCAGGGAGTGATTTTTGTTGGTAATAGTTATTATCCTTTAGTGGCAAAAACTAACTCAAGTCAAAAAGCAACGGTTGTTAATCAAATCAACTTATTACCGTTATTATCAAATGAGCAAGCGAAGAATATTCTTGGTGGTGAAGCAACATTATGGGCTGAAATGATTGATGAAAATAATGTTGATTTACGGGCATGGCCGCGCTTGTTTGCTATCGCTGAGCGTTTTTGGTCAGCTAAAAGCCTAACAGACAGTAATTATATGTATCAACGCTTACATTATATCGATGATTATGCTGCTAACGTGCTTGGCTTGCAGCATAAACAACAGCAACAAGATGGTTTTAAGCAATTACTTAATGATAATACCTCAGCAGAGGAGGTTGTAAATGATATTGCGGTGTTAACTGAATTTTCGCAAGTGTTAGCGCCAGCGCAGTATTACACTCGTCATCATATAAAATATCAGCAAAATCAATATCACCAACAAGCGCCATTAAACCTATATGTCGATTATTTAGCGGTTGAGAGCTTTAGTTTATTAGCATTAAAGCGCCAATTACAGGCCTATCAGCAAGGTAATAAGTCAGCACTAGATGTTATTGAAAGCAGCATACTAGCTTGGCAGCAAAGCGAACCTTCATTAGCTGCGTTAATAGCAAAACATGAAAAATTAGCTGATTTATCAGGCTATGTGGCAGACTTTAAACGTTTAAATAATTTGGGGTTACAGGTGATTTCTGCGTGTAAACAAGGTCTACCACTAAGCCAATCACAGCAACTTGCAATTAACCAACAAGTGCTAGCAATACAAAGTAAACAACAAGAAATAGTATTAGCGACTGCGCCAGTTATTCGTGAGCTTATGGCAAGTTGTCAATAATCACACCATAGAGGTGCTGCCTTGCTAAATACTAAACAGATAGCTGCAAATTTAAGTTTGAAAGGTCAACAGCCCCTAAACCCTATTGATAAAAGCAGAGAGTATTAAATGAAACAGAATAATTTAACTAAAGTAGCTTTAGTATGTGCAATGACAATACTAGCAAGCGCTTGTACGAAAAACTCTACATCAACAACAGCTCAGCAGGTTAATAATGTGCCTTTATATCAAAGCACAGACTGGATTACTGATGGTGTATTTACGCAAGGCGTTGAAGGCCCAGCAGTAGCTCAAAATGGCACTTTATATGCGGTCAATTATCAGCAAGAAGGTACTATTGGTAAAGTTAGTGGGCAAAGCAACGCTGAGCTATTGGTTGCGTTACCTAATGGCTCAGTGGGTAATGGTATTCGTTTTGATAGCATTGGTAATATGTATATTGCCGATTATGTAAATCACAACGTCTTAAAAATAGCGGCACAAGATCTTGCCAATAATTCAGTATCGGCCGAAAAAGTACAAGTTTATGCCCATTCTGCACAAATGAATCAACCTAATGATATTGCCATTATGGCCAATGGTATTTTATTTGCTAGTGACCCTAATTGGGCAAATGGCTCGGGACAATTATGGCGTATTAACACCTCAAACTCAGCTCAGGGTAGTAGCCAAGATGATAAGCCACAAGGTGAAGCGGTATTACTTGAAGCGAATATGGGTACTACTAATGGCGTTGAAGTAAGCCCTGATAACAATACCCTGTATGTTAATGAAAGTGTGCAACGTAAGGTATGGCAGTACTCATTAACGCCACAAGGCGATATTGAACATAAAAAATTATTAATCAGTTTTGATGATTTTGGTTTAGATGGTATGAGAACCGACAAGCAAGGTAATTTATATATTGCACGTTATGGCAAAGGCGTTATTGCCATTGTTTCGCCACAAGGCGAATTATTACGTGAAGTGCAATTAACCGGTCAGCATCCAACTAATGTTGCCTTTGGCGGCAAAGATGGAAAAACGGTATTTGTAACCATGCAAAAACGCGGCGCCATTGAATCATTTCGTAGTGAATTTGCAGGGCGTGAGTTTATTGGCAACTAACTTCGCTTTGAGTGATTTTTATGCTTGTTATTAATATGTCTTGCGCCTATAATACGCGTCCTTAATTCAGCCTGAACTTTTGTTCCTTGCCTCAATACTGGTGTTGGCTGAGCCAGATTAAGAGGCTACAACCGTAAGGAGCTCGTAATGCGTCATTACGAAATCGTATTTATGGTTCACCCTGATCAGAGTGAACAAGTGTCTGGTATGATCCAGCGCTACACAGACTTGATCGATGCTGCTGAAGGCAAAATCCACCGTCTTGAAGACTGGGGCCGTCGTCAATTAGCATACCCAATCAATAAATTGCATAAAGCACACTATGTTCTTATGAACATTGAAGCGCCACAGTCAGTTATTGATGAACTTGAAACTTCTTTCCGTTATAACGATGTTGTTATTCGTAACATGATCATGCGTACTAAAAACGCGGTAACTGAAGCATCACCTATGGCTGCTGCTAAAGAAGACCGTCGTGAAGTTAAAAATGATGCACCTGCGCAAGAAGCAACTGAAGGCTCTTCACAAGAGAAGTCTGAAGAAACTGCTAGCGAAGAATAGTCATTTGTGATGGCTCTCTCGTTGAGATTTTAATAGAGAATATCTATGCAAGACTCTCTTCCAGAGAATAACCTGGTGATGACAGGTGAAGTCGTGAAAGCGCCTAAACAGTCATCAAGCCCTGCAGGTATAGCACATAGCCAATTTTCAATAGATCATAAGTCTATTCAAAATGAAGGGGGTTTTAACCGCCAAGCTTTTGTGAGAATACAGGTGGTGGCAACAGGTGAATTATCACAGTTAACGCGTGAATTAGTTGCTGGTAGTATGGTGAAAGTGAGTGGTTTTATTAATCGTCACGAATCTAGAAACGGAAATCCGCTTTTAGTACTACATGCCCAGCAGATAGAAATGATTAATTAAGGATTTTTTACGCTATTTTTAGCATAAAAAAACCATATTAGGAGAACTCCATGTCTCGTTTTTTTAGACGTCGTAAGTTTTGCCGCTTCACAGCGGAAGGCGCAACTTCTATTGATTATAAAGATGTTGCAACTTTAAAAAACTATATCACTGAAAGTGGTAAAATTGTTCCTAGCCGTATCACTGGTACTGCTGCTAAATATCAACGTCAATTAACTCGTGCGATCAAACGCGCTCGTTACTTGTCATTGTTACCATACACCGACTTACATAAGTAAGCTAATAAGGGGTTTAAAATGGAAGTAATTCTTCTAGATAAAATCGCCAAATTAGGCGGCCTTGGTGACAAGGTAACTGTTAAATCTGGCTATGCTCGTAACTTCTTATTACCACAAGGTAAAGCAGTTTTTGCATCTCAAGCTAACGTTGAGCACTTTGAAGCTCGTCGTGCTGAAATTGAAGCTAACTTAGCTACAGTTTTAGCTGCTGCACAAGCACGTGCTGCTAAATTAGCAGAATTAGCTGAAGTTACAATCGCATCAAAATCTGGTGACGAAGGTAAATTATTCGGCTCTATTGGTACTCGTGATATCGCTGATGCGATCACTGAAGCTGGCGTAGAAGTTACTAAAGCTGAAGTACGTTTACCATTAGGTGCAATCCGCGAAACAGGTGAATTCGATATCGCTATTCACTTACACAACGATGTTGATACTAGCATCAAAGTTGTTGTTATCGCTGAAGCATAATAACGTTGTTATAGCGTAATGCTGTAACCAATGTTATTAATAAAAACCGCATTCTCTTTGAGATTGCGGTTTTTTTATGTGCGTTAATTTTATAGCAAGTTCATTATACTAACGCATTGCCTGTTATTTGACGTAAAGTGATTACCAAGCCGAACCCGCTTGAATATAAAATACCGTATCTTCTGGGCCCTTTGCTATATCTACGCCCATATTAAAACCATAACGTCTAGCAATAAGATAACGAAAGCCAAGGCCTTTACTGACTTTACTTTGGCTACTGGCTAAGTCAGAAAAATCATTACTGGCTTTACCTGCGCCCACAAAGGCATTAACTTCCCAGCGAAAGTTAACTTTATAAACTAATTCTAGCTCTGACATTGCAACGGATAATCCTTGATAACGGGCCGATGGAATACCGCGCATATCAATAGACGGGGTTGCATAAGGCGGTAAAAAGTTATCTGAATTTGCATAATTGACTGCGACTCTAATGCCTGTTCGCCAATTTTTTGAGAGTTTAAAGTAGTTGAGTGCAGTTAACTCTGTCAGTTGGTAATCAATATCTGAGCCTATTTTATCATCAAACCATAAGTGATTGAGTTCATATCGTAAGCCTTGTGTTGGTGAGAAAAAGTTATCTCTTGAGTCATACTCTAAGGTAAAGCCTGCACCTGAAGTTGCTACATCGCGCGTTAATAACTTACTGATGGATTCTTGCCACTGTGGGGGAATATTATCAATTAATTCGTTAGTGTTTTGGGGAGAAATACTGGCATTAATATATCGTTGAGTAGGGCCAAAATAAAACTTACTGTCACCTAATTTAAATTTTAGCGTTTGTAAAACACCGGTAGCTTGGGTAGTTATTTCTATTGGCTTGTTTAAATTCACGTCACCAAAGCCATAAAAGTCTATATTAATATCCCCATAACCAATACCACCTTTATAACGAATACGCCCTTGTTTGAAAAAACCTAAATGGCCGCCACCAACAAAATAAGAGTCATTACCTGTATAAGCGCCAATAGCCGCTGAGACGCTTGGTGGCATAAGATGAGCAGCTGCTGATTGGTTATTTTCATCTTGCATTGCTTTGAGTCGAGCACTGCGCTCTTCTTCACTTTCATGAAAGAATAATCCCATCATACCTAAACCGCCTTCGACGGCCGGATCGGTAATAATAATAGGTACAGGGAGAAAGCCATAAGCATTTTCAGATAAATACTGTGAGGCGTCTAATTGATTATCTAACTTATCAAAAAATTGATCTGAATCCGCAAAGACAGGGCAAGCTAGTAATAATGCGGCAGCGATACTGTACTTACGATAGTTCACAATATTCTTCCTTTAGTTGTAAATTTAATTGCTAGGCTAGTGCTGATAACGTATTGATTCAATATGTTAGGTGTTTTAAAGATCTTTAATTAATAACCTGAAATCTGTTACCGTCTGGAAGTCGTCGATAATATTCATTGCTTTTTTACTGTCAGGGTTGGCAACTGCCAATAAGTGCTTGATACCAAAACGCTTGGCTGAGTGTAATATGTCAATGCTATCGTCGATAAAGAGCGTTTTATCGTTGTTGAAATTTTGTTTGTGCTGTAAACGTTGCCAAAGGAGCTGTGACTCTTTGGTGACACCAAATTCATGGGTGGAATAAAGCACATCAAAATATTGATCAAGTTGAGTGCGCTCTATTTTTAATGATAACGCCTCAGGATGAGCATTGGTTACCAGTACCACTTCACGACCGCTGGCTTTTAGCGCCATTAAAAAACTTTTGGCATCGTCACGTAATTGAATTAAATGCTCTATTTCTCGTTTGAGCTCCTTAATGGGCATTGTTGTTTGAGCTTCCCAGTAATCTAAACAGTACCACTCAATAGTGCCGGCAACAGACTGATAATGGGCCGCAAGTTTTTTTTGTGCGGCCTCGACTGAAATGCCCATTTTTTGGCTATAACGCAAAGGTAAATGTGTTAACCAAAAGTGGTTATCAAAATGTAAATCTAAAATGGTTCCGTCCATATCAATGAGAACGGTAGATATTTCTGACCAATTTAACAATTTAATGATTCCAAAAGAGTTATTTATCGTGTCATTATAGCGTTAACTTAACTGAATTATTCAATTATTGTATTGTGCTCATGATAGATAAAAATCAACTTCCAGAAATTACAGGAAAACGAACTGTTGCCAAAAGTGCACTTTTTAATATTGAACAAATCGATTTAACGTTCAGTAATGGTGAGAAACGGCAATACGAGCGTATGTTAGGATCTGGTCGCGGTGCGGTATTGATAGTACCTATGATTAATAAAAATACGATGGTATTAGTCAGAGAATATTGTGCTGGTACTCACAGTTACCAGCTAGGTTTTCCTAAAGGGTTGATCGATCCAGGTGAACAAGCTGAAAATGCGGCTAACCGTGAGTTGAAAGAAGAAATATTTTTTGGTGCAGATAAACTTTCATATGTTGCAGAGTTAATGATGGCTCCTGCTTTTTTTAACGCTAAAATGACCGTATTTTTAGCAGAAGGTTTATATGAATGTAAACTTGAGGGTGATGAGCCTGAGCCACTAGAAATAGTTGAGTGGCCTATAGCTGATTATAAAGGCTTATTGCAGCAAAATGATTTTACCGAAGCACGTAGTATTGCAGCCCTAATGTTAGTCATTGATAAATTCAGAGGTAATCATGAGTAATAACGAAAATATCCAAGATAAACTACTGAATGTCGCATTACAAAGTGCGAAAAAAGCAGGTGTTGAGGTAATGAAATATTACCGACAAGGTAACTATACCGCTGAATTAAAAGATGACGAAAGCCCAGTAACAAGTGCCGATATAGCCTCAAATGACGTTTTAATGGACCAACTAAGAACATTAACACCTGATATTCCAATTATATCTGAAGAGGTTGGCACATTAGCATTAAGTGAGCGAAAAAACTGGTCGCGTTATTGGTTACTTGACCCTATTGACGGCACCGGTGAGTTTATTATTGGTAGTGGAGACTTCGCCGTAAATATTGCGTTAGTTGAAAATGGTCACCCGACCATTGGTGTTATTCATGCCCCTGATCACTGCTTAACTTATTACGGTCAAAAAGGTTTAGGATCTTTTAAAGATAATAGCCAAGCGAGTCATGCAATTCAGGTTGCTAATTTTGACGAAAACCGAAAAATTAAAGTGGCTATTAGTCGTCGCCAGCAACTTGAACTTATGGGGCAATATCTTAATGAGCAATATAATTATGATTATATTGCTTTAGGTAGTTGCTCATTGAAAAACTGCCTCATTGCTGAGGGTGGAGCTGACTGTTATTTACGTGTTGGTGTTACTGGTGAATGGGATACTGGGGCAAGCCAATGTATTTTAGAGCAAGCAGGTGGTAATATTTTAGATAGCGAATTTCAACCACTGAGTTATAATCAACGTGAGAGCTTACTTAACCCTGACTTTGTTAGTTTAGGCTCTCGAGATTTTGCATGGCAAAGTATTATTAAAGCGCATAGACAACATTACTAATTAATTTTATGTTAACCAGCATTTTAAAACAGCATACCTTACATCATCAAGCAGGACATCGTCCGTGCTTCTTCAAGAGTATTGATCAAATTTAAATTTTTGATGGATAGCCATTGCTGCCATCAAAAATATCCTATTGTTATTTTCTGACACTTTGTCGCTATCCGTTGATCTAAGCTAATTCATCATCTATTTTTTTAAGTAGAATTTGAGTTGCTCATTCCCTATTAACGATGAACATATTAAAAATATGTCGATTGAACACAAAGCAAGAGGAAACAATATGACAACGCAAGTAACCGCACTTTTTGACAACATTTGGCAACAATACCTGCAAGTTACGCCATCAGCTGAAAAAATTCACGCTTTATTAGGCAATGGTGCTGATGTGATTAACGATCATGTCGCGTATCGCACCTTTAACAATACTAAAGTGAATTTAGCGGCATTAGCGAAGCACTTATTAGCATTGGGCTATACCGAATGTGGTCAATATGACTTTGCAGCGAAAAAGCTTGATGCTAAGCACTTTGAACACCCTGATAGCACTATGCCTAAAGTTTTTATTAGTGAACTACGCGTTGAAGAATTTTCAGCACAAGCGCAACGTATTATTAATGATTTAGTTGCCCAACTACCTGATGATGTTAGTGATCGAGCTGACTTTTTATATTCAGGGCAATTATGGAACATTAGCTCAGCAGATTACCAAACCTTGTTAGCTGAAAGTGAATATGCTGCATGGCTTGCTGCATGGGGTTATCGTGCTAATCACTTTACGGTTAGCATTAATCACCTTGAACAATACGATGATATTCTAGAAGTTAATGCGGCGTTAAAAGCAGCGGGTTATCCACTAAATACTAATGGTGGTGAAGTGAAAGGCGATGAAGCAGTAAAGCTTGAACAATCATCAACGCTTGCTGACACAGCGCAAGTGCAATTTAGTGATACAACACTAGCCATCCCAAGCTGCTTTTATGAGTTTGCTAAACGTTATCCATTAGCAAATGGTGAGTTATACACCGGCTTTGTCGCCGCTTCAGCAGATAAAATATTTGATAGTACTAATGTTGCTAAATAACCCGAGAGCGGCTTAACATATGAAAAGAAGAAAACTATCAAGTTAGCGATTCAGAAAAGTAATTTGTTCTGATATTTTAATTTGTTAAATATCTCTTAAATCGGACTCAGGTTAAATAATCGTAATTGATTAGTTGTAGATGTTTGTTGAGTCTTTAAACCTACGGGAAGCTGCTCTTGTTAGCCTGTAGGTTTATCATTACCTGATAACCTACTTAACCTGATTTCGGCTTAACAAATGTTTCTCTAGTAGTTATTTTTCCTGATATTTCAATTTTTTAAATCTCTTTCAAACCGAGTTCAGGTTACTTAAATTCATCGTTATTTTGATGAGTAAACTCATCATGCTCACTTTCCGCTAGTTGCTGCATAAATTGTGCTTTAGGCAGTATATTTACACTTTCATAAAGCTCAGAATAAACGACTACCACGCTACCTTGCTTGAGCTGTTGTTTAACTTGTGTGATTTTTTGATCATTGTTTATATCAATATCCCCATTATCACCGCCCTCGCGCACAATAAACTCTTCGATAATGGCGGTTAGTGTTTCATCAGCAATTTGTTCGAATGGAATAATCATAATAGCCTGCATTAAAAAAGTGACGAAGCGCAGTATAACAAGTTCAGAGCAGGTAAGGGGGATATAAAGAAAGTTAAAAGCTAGAAGTTTGTATACCAGCTATTAACAAGAGCACTTATGCATAAAGCTGATATTAAACTAATTTATTGAAGAGTAGCCCTTTACGCTCTTCTTCATTTTTCTTATTGATAATTGCTGCTTGTAATAGTATTTCTGTTTGCTGTTGTTCGCTCGTTTGTGCAGCAAAATCAGTATCTTCAATACGTGAGCGAGAAGCGCTAACATTGACGACACTGGTTTCGTAACTACTAACTTGGCTAGCTAAACTATTACTACTTGCCCCTAGCTCACTTGCGCTAGTATTAACGATTTCTGCGGTATCTTGAATAACGGTTTGTGTTGCTTGAGGATCACTAGCATCAAGGCCACTGATAAAGTTCTCTTGGCCGAGCACATTACTTGCCACGGTGTTTATTTCTTCAGTGATTTGATTTAGCTCGTCTTGAATAGCACTGCTATCGTAAAGTGGGTTGCCTGATTGTACTGACAATACATTAGCGCGCTCTAAGCCTTCTGTTATGGCAGATAAGGCACCCGTTTTTACGGTATTAAGGTTAACTTGATCTTGTGCGTTAAAGCTTAACTGTTGATTGCCATTAATTTGGCTTGTTAGGCGGTTGGCTATTTGTAGCCCTGCGGCATCATCAGCAGCTTTATTGATACGTTTACCTGAAGCGAGTTTCTCACTTTGCTGCTCAGCTCGTTGATTTAAACGCTCAATAAAACTTAAGTTATTGTTTGATTGATTGATGCTAAGCATAAAAGGTTGCCTCTACTAAAGAGTTGACGATGTCAGTAATTATAGCAGAGGTCTGTATGAAATATAAACAGATAATAACCAAAAATAAGTGCCACTATTTTAGCTACTTGAGTATTTAAACCCGATTATACTATTTTTTATCGTTAACAATATGCGTAATAAAGTAATAAATGTAGTAAGCACAAATAGCTAATACAACCCCTAAGCCACCAAAAGAAAACATTACAATAGGGTCGTTAGTTAACATTGATAACAGATCCATAATAGGCTCCTAATTACTCGTAAATATAAAGTGAGATAACAACAACGGCGTTGTTACTTTCCATATATCTAGTGTACTTAAGTCACCTAGTTAACTTGCTGATGTAGATCAATATATTGACTTGTTATCAGCCATTTTCGCTTTAATTTCTTGTTGGTCTAGTATTTTTTGATAAATTTCATTGGCTTTTTCACGGCCGCGTTCAATTTTAAGTTTTGATAACGCTCGTTCATCAATTTTTCGGCTAGTTTCAGCGTCAGGGTAGCCATTCCATGAGGCAATGGTGTTCCATATATAAGACTGCTCAATACTTTTTTCGATGCCTTTGCCTTCGCTATATAGTAAGGCTAAATTGTATTGTGCTAAAGCGTAGTTCTGATCTGCAGCACTTTTATACCAACGAGAGGCTGCAAAATCGTCTTGCTTAACGCCTTCGCCAGTGGCATACATTACTGCTAAATTAAATTGAGCACTGGCTAAGCCTTTATAGGCAGCTTTACTGGTAAGCTCGAATGCTTTTTTTAAATCTTTTTTAACAAACTTTCCTTCAGTATAAAACAAGGCCAATTCAAATTGAGCATCGGGGTAATGTTGCTCGGCTGATAATGTTAATAACTCAATCGCTTTGGCAATATCTTTCGGCATGCCATAACCGTTTTTATACATCATTGCCATTTGATATTGTGCAGGAGAGTAGCCTTCTTCAACCAGCGGGGTAAACTCGGCAATAGCCGCTTTAAATTCGCCTCTATTTAATTCATAAATACCCGCATCTAAATCAGCTCCTTGAGCTAATGTGGTAGTGCTAGCGAATAACGAGGTGCTAAAAAGCAATATTTTCAGTGTGTTATTCATAACTCATTCCTTTTAATCAATGGTTTATTATAGGGTATAGTACTCTATAGGTTAAAACGAGCGAAATTCATAGTTATGTTTGTTAATTGGCAGCAGACATTATTTCTTCAATTTCTTCTGCTAATTCTAGCCATACCATTTCATTTTCTTCAATATCGTTTTTTAAGCTAGCTTGGCGTTTTAGTTGTGTTGTTAATTCACTCTTTCGCTCTGCTTGATAAATATCACTATCACTCAATAGCGCTTCTACCTCGGCTAATTCTTTTTGCCAAGTTTGAATATCTTTTTCAAGTTTATCGGCTTTCTTTCTCAGTGGCGCAGATATTTTTCTAAGTTCGGCTTGTTGTTGGCGTAATTGCTTTTTATCAACCGTTTTTTCATTATTGTTACTGTTTTCAGTTTTGTTTGATTTTACCGTATCTTTTTTATCATCGTTTAACCATTGCTGGTAATCATCTATATCGCCACTGAAATCTTTTACGGTGCCGTTCGCGACTAAGTAAAACTCGTCAACACAAGACTCTAATAAAAATCTATCATGGGCAATCAGAATAATAGCGCCGCCAAAGTTTTGTAGTGCCATGACCAAGGCTTGGCGCATCTCTAAGTCTAAATGGTTAGTTGGTTCATCGAGTAATAATAATTGTGGCTTTTCTAGCACGATTAACGCTAGTACTAAACGTGCTTTTTCACCACCAGACATGGTTTTAACCTGACTTAGCGCTTGGTCACCACTAAAGCCAAATTTACCTAAAAAAGTACGTGCTTGTGGTTCGCCTAAGGTGGGTTTTGCGCGTAGGATATGATCAACAGGGCTAGATGGCGCATGCAGCTGTTCTAATTGATGTTGAGAAAAGTAACCAATTTTTAGCTCTTGTGCGCAGTAACGTTCGCCACTGAGTATTGCTAATTCACCTGCCAGTGATTTTATAAGCGTTGATTTACCTGCGCCATTTCGCCCAAGTAAGCCAATGCGACTACCAGGTACTAAAGTTAAACCAACATCGGCTAAAATAATTGCTTGTTCGCTTTTATCTGACTTAGCATAACCACACTGAGTTTCTTTTAGAGATAATAGCGGGTAGGGTAGGTTTTCAGGTTCTTCAAAGCTAAAAGTGAATTGACTATCGACATGCGCTGGTGCTAAATTAGGGAGTTTTTCTAAGCGCTTTAAGCGGCTTTGTGCCTGTTTCGCTTTACTGGCTTTTGCACGAAAACGATCAACAAAAGCCGTTAAATGAGCGGCTTCTTTTTGTTGGCGTTGATACTGTGCATCTTGCTGCGCCAAATGCTCAGCACGTTGGCGTTCAAAAGCGGTGTAATTGCCGCTATATAATTTCGCTTGTTGATGTTCAATATGCAAAATTTGCCCAATAACCGTATCAAGAAAGTCCCTATCATGAGAAATAAGTACTAAGGTACCAGTGAAGCGTTTTAACCAACGTTGTAGCCAAATAACGGCATCTAAGTCTAAATGGTTGGTTGGTTCATCAAGCAGTAATAAGTCAGCACGAGAGATTAACGCTTGTGCTAAGTTTAAGCGCATGCGCCAACCACCTGAAAAGTCTTTTACAGGGTTATTTAGCTGAGATTGTAAAAAACCTAAGCCATGAAGTAACTCACCAGCACGAGCCGGTAAACTGTAACCGTTAATCGTATCAATTTTATTAATAATAGTGGCTTCAAGGTTACCGTTTTGAGTCGATCTAGCGTGTTCTAATTCTTGCTCTAATTGACGAAATTCTTTGTCGCCGTCCATGACATAATCAAGAGCTGATTGCTCTAAAGAAGGGGTTTCTTGCTTTACCGTGGCAACATCCCAGCTATTTGGCATTGATAAATCACCCGCATCTGGCGCTAAGTCGCCTAAGAGTGCGGCAAAAAGTGAAGACTTACCACAGCCGTTACTGCCCACTAAGCCTACTTTATGATTTGGATGAATAGTGAAGCTAGATGATTTTATTAGGTTTTTAGCCCCTCTATCTAAACTTAGGTCTGTTGCGGTAATCAATGGTAAGTCCTCAATATCTTATCGAAAGCAAAATGCGCATGCATTGTCCCTTTTCCTATAGCCACTATTCAAGGTAAAATAACCGATATTATTCATTTAACTTTAAGTTAAGCATTGTTATAGATGGCTAGCTTGAGTGAAAACTTAGTTAAAGAGAGCTATAGAGTTTATGACAAATCATAAAAAACGATTTATCGCTGGGGCGGTTTGCCCAAAATGTAAAGCGATGGACACCATGGCGTTAACTAAAGAAAATAGCGTTGAAAAAGTAACGTGTGTTAGTTGTGGTGAGCAAATGGTTCAACCTGAGGCGCAAGTGGCCAAAGCGGTTCGTCAGCACGAGCAAGTGATTGGTGTTTTTAATCCTGAATAATCGTTAGTCGCTATTCAGGATTTTTAACTGCGTTATATTTAATAATGAGGTGGTGGCGGCTCTACTTCTTCTGTTTGTGAAGACGACAAGTTACCCGCATCTTTTAGGCGATTAGCCACTAATTGAATTTGCTGCTTAAGCTCAGCAATAGCATGTTGGTGAACAGCTAGCTCTTCGCTTAATTGATCAATAACATCATCTTGAAAAACATTACGTGACTCTAATGAGTCAACACGATCTTCTAAGTCTTTAATATATTGATTATTAGTGCTGTGTGCACTTAGTGTGATTTCGGCATTGGCCATGTTTCAGCGTATCCTGATGAGCTTATCGTTAATAAGGTGTTATTATCGCTAAACGCGATACTATACACAACAGCGCCGGTTGGTCTTTTCGCTTCTTTTGGTGTTACAAACCAATGACTAAGTCGTTGACCTGTTTTGACATCCCAAACACTGACTTTACGTGAAGCTGCACCGGTAACTAAAGTTTTTCCGTCAGGAGAAAAGCGAACGCTGCTAAATACCTCTTGGCGTTTAGTTCCTTGTAGCGTGCTAATACGTTTACCTGTTTTTAAATCCCAAATGTATGCGCCTTTCATGCTATCAGCTGAAAAAGCGAAGCGAGCTTGTTCATCTAGCGCCACTTTAGATACTCGGGAGCTGTGGTTTAACTGGTAGATGACTTGTCCAGAAACAGTATCCCAAATATACGCAATAAAGTCGTTTCCCCCTGATATGGCAACTCTGCCATTAGGCAGCATATCGACACTATTAATCTTTTCTTTGTGCCCTAAAAACTCTAAGCGCCTGCCACTATCAATACTTACATGTACTACCGTACCGTTACTTTTCCCAATAAGTACGTAATCACCATTATTGGCAATAGCAATATCGCGAATATTGGACTCACGTACTTTCCAGTAACCCTCAGATTGCCCTGTAGTTAAGTTCCATAAAGCAAAGCTCTCCCTGTTGGCCGTTAATGCATGGCTACTGTTCTGGCTAATATCGATAGATAGTACTAAGTTGTCACTGCTATTTTGTTCTTGCGCCCAATTATATAATCGCTGTTTGGTCTTGATATCCCAAACACTGACACCATGATGTATAGAAGAGACAATACTATATTTACCATCGTTGCTAATTTGGCCAGCATAAGCGCCGTCAACGGCCATTTTTAAACGAGCAAGCGGCTGCTGTGTAACAGGCTGGCAAGCCGTTAACATTATGGTAATTAACAGTAAACATGGTAAGTTACATTTAAACAAAATATTAATACTTTTTTATCTAGGTATTTATCGTTAGTATAAGTTCTTTTTTGAAATTGTTTAGTGTTAATATTCAAAAAACCTAAATACAACATTAGGTCATAATCCTAGTGGCTCATAATATACGGAGAAACAAATGAAATTTTTTAAGCCTACATTAGTAGCACTTGCCTTAGTTGCAGTTACTGGTTGTCAAGAAAAAGCAGTTGAAGAAGTAAAAGCACCAGTACTTGAAACAGAAATTCAAAAGCAAGCCTATGGTTTAGGTGCTTCAATTGGTATGTATATGGAGCGTAACCTAGTAGAGCATGACAAATTAGGCTTAACGTTAGATAAAGAGCTTATTACTAGAGGTTTTATTGACAGTATTGATGGTAAAGCATTAATTGAAAAAGAAGAAATTCAAGCATTATTAATGAACCTAGATGCAACCATGAAAGAAAAACAGCAAGAAGCGATTATCGCTGAAGCTGAAGCAGCGTTAGCAGAAGGCACCAAGTTTTTAGCTGAAAATGCTAAGAAAGAAGGCGTACAAGTAACTGAGTCAGGCATTCAATATGTTGTAGTTACTGAAGGCGAGGGTGATAAGCCAGCAGCAACAGATACCGTTAAAGTACATTACAAAGGTACTTTCTTAAACGGTGAAACATTCGATAGTTCATACGATCGTAATGAGCCTGCTGTTTTCCCACTTAACCGTGTTATTAAAGGTTGGACTGAAGGTGTACAATTAATGTCTGTTGGTTCAAAGTATACCTTTACTATTCCATCAGATTTAGCTTACGGCCCAAATGGTAACCCACCACGTATTCCAGGTAACTCTGTGCTTCAGTTTGAAATTGAATTATTAGAAATTCAACAGGAAGAAGCTGCACCACAGGTAGGCGATCAAGCCGCACAATAACAATAACTTGTTATAAAGTTTTTAGAGCCACGAGTGATTTCATTCGTGGCTTTTTGTTTTGTTGCGCTTAAGGTATTTACGCTCGCGTTGAGCTTTTATTAAGCGCAAGCTATTATGCTTAGCTGCAGTATTTTTTATTAGATAATAAGGATGTTAGAAATGAAAAAAAGTGTGCTATTGGCAATATCAATAATGTTAATGATAACCTCAGCGTTTATTGCTAATGCGAAGATTTATCAGTGGACAGATAAAGACGGAAAAAAACATTTTGGTGATAAGCCACCAGCCGAAGAGAAAGTCGTAGTACTGAGTGAACAACAGATTAATGCACGAGGTAGCAGCTACACTAAAGAGCCATCAAGTCTTGTTGAGGGTGATATCTATCGAAATAGATTGAGCGACACCGTGGTGATGTATACCACATCAAGTTGTGGTTATTGTGCCAAAGCTAGAAAACACTTTACTGCCCATAACATTAAGTATGTTGAAAAAAACATTGATAAATCGACGCGCTATAAACATGAATTTAAGCAAATTAAAGGTAAAGGTGTTCCGTTAATATTTATGGGGGAGTATCAAATGTCTGGCTTTAGTGTTGCTGGCTTTACGCGTAAATATGAGCAGTTTATGAAGAACGCGTCAGTGAACAGCTAACTTATTTTAGCGTCGTAAGCATCTCGCTAAAAGGTAGTTTTGTTAATTCTTCTTTAAGCTTCAATATATAATTAATTTTTTTAACCTGAGTTCAGGTTAGTTGTTAAATTCAGGTGTAAAATACGATGATGAAAAAACTCCTTATTATTGGCTACGTATGGCCAGAGCCAAATTCATCAGCGGCTGGTAGTCGCATGATGCAACTAATTGAAGCATTCAAACAGCAAAACTATCAAATCACTTTTACCAGCCCCGCTCAGCAAAGCGATCATATGGTTGACCTGCCTAGTTTAAATATTGATATTGCCAATATTGAACTCAACAATAGTAGTTTTGATGCATTTATTAAAGCGTTACAGCCTGATGCAGTGATGTATGATCGCTTTATGATGGAAGAGCAATTTGGTTGGCGTGTTAATGAGCACTGCCCACAAGCATTACGTATTCTTGATACTGAAGACCTCTTTAGTTTACGTGATGCGCGCCACAAAGCTTATAAGCAAGGAGTGGCGATGACTGATAATGATTTATTATCGTCTGAGCTAGCAAAAAGAGAAATCGCCGCTATTTTTCGCTGTGATTTAAGCTTAATGATTTCACAACATGAAATGGAGTTATTACCACGGTTATTTAATGTACCTAGTCAGTTACTGCATTATTGCCCTTTTATGTTTACTGAGCAGCAATTGAATCAAGGTAATCCTTGTTTTGATGAACGTGATGGTTTTATGGTGATAGGTAACTTCAGGCACGCGCCGAATTGGGATGCGGTATTGTGGTTAAAACAGCAAGTATGGCCACTTATTAGAAAACAGCTACCTGATGTTAATTTGTCGGTTTATGGTGCTTATCCACCGCCCAAAGCCACTGATTTACACGATATTAAGTCAGGTTTTTTAGTAAAGGGCTGGGTTGATGATGCAGTACAAGCAATGCAATCAGCGCGAGTATGCTTAGCACCGCTGCGCTTTGGCGCAGGTATCAAAGGAAAATTAGCAGAAGCTATGATGTGTGCAACGCCTTCAGTGACCACAGATATTGGCGCAGAAAGCATGGAAACAGCAAATGATTGGGCGGGTATTATTGCTAATGATTCTCAAACTATTGCTGATGCTGCAGTCGAGTTATATCAAGACAAAAATCGCTGGCAATTGGCAAGTAATCTTGGGCCCATTAATGCGAGGTTACTGTATCAACAAGCGGCAATAATGAGCAACTTCAACTTGCGCTTATCACAATTAATTGAAAATTTAGCGCAAGAGCGGCAACAAAACTTTATTGGCGGCATGCTTAATCATCATCACCATAAAAGCACGCGTTACATGTCACAGTGGATAGAGGTTAAAACTCAGCTAAAGGCGTTAACGGATTTTGAAAGTTCGAGTGAAAGTGATACCTAAAATGATACCTGATATGAAACTTATTTTTTACTAAAGTGAAGCCTCTAATACTTTTTGTAGGCGCTTTGCTGCCAGCAGCAGTTGTTGTTCCATAATGGGTAAGTGCACTTGCTGATAATTATCAGTGAGCACTACTGTTTTTCGTGGTTGTACGCAGCGTTTATTACTTGCTTCGCCTGCGCTGTCAAGCTGACAGTATTGAAAACTATTTTTTCGCACTAGCTGATAACTTTGATCAGCCCATAGCCATACTTGTGCAGGTTGATAAGCTGGTGTACTTTTCTTATGCCACTGCGCCGCTAATAAACTTAGCCATTGCACGTAAGTGCGTTGCGACTGAGCCAAAATACAACTGTCCCAATACCAATGTAAGTTTGTGCATTGCTTTTGCTTAGCAAGCTTGATCTTGTTTCCTCCTAAGTCGCTGGCGTAGCTTACATGTAGGGGTTGATGAATATCACCCAGCCAATGCCCCAAAAAGAGTAATGCTTGTGTTTTTTGCCAGGAAACATCTAAGTGTTGTAATTTATTTTGGTGGTACAAAATAGCTTGCGGTAGGCAATTTTTATCACAGCTATTAGCAATTACGTTAGTGTTACTTCTGGGTAGATTCATATAATGCCAAGCATTATATTGCTGGTAGCTATCTTGTTTTTTTATAGCATCTGCCCAAGTACACGCTTTAGCAAAGGTTATTTCATCACTTTCTTTTGTGTGGTTATAGCGGTTAATGCGGCGTTGTTCTTTGGCAGGAATAAATGCGAGCAATTGTTTTATTCGCTGTTGTTTACTCTCAGGTAAGTGTTCAAAAGCTAATTGACAAACTAATTGATGACCTAGCTTAGCCAGAGCAAAGCTAGGTTGAGCATAGACCAAACAAAGTAAGAGTAGTGCTTTAATAACGTGTTTAGTCATAAACTTACCCGTTAATTAATCAACAAAAATCTGCATTTCTTCGCCAATTTGTTTACGCATTTCCATGAGTTTGACTGCGGTTGAATGCTGCTTTTTATCAGCTTCAGTTTTTGGCACCCATTGTGGAACGCTCTCTGATTGACCGTTTTGATCAACCGCGACCATTATAACAATACAATGAGTAGTTAAGCGGCGATTAAGCGATTTTGGATCGCAAGCATTTACTTCAAGGGCAATATGCATTGAAGAGTTTCCAGTATAAATAACCTTAGCCTCAACCTCTACTAAGCTACCAACATGAATGGGCGCAACAAAACGAATGCCACCGGCATAAGCGGTAACGCAGTAGCGGCCACTCCAGCCAGCTGCACAGGCATAAGCAGCTAAATCTATCCATTTCATTACGGCGCCACCGTGTACTTTACCACCAAAATTAACATCTTGAGGCTCGGCTAAAAATCTAAGGGTTATATCGCGTTGCGGTTGGCTCATGGTCTGATCTGCATATTATCAATAATTATCATAATGCTAGCAGATAAAACGACAAGTGTCGCAATGCTTATACTGGAGAAGGTAATTTGTTTTATTTATCAGGGCGTGATTACATTTGCTGATTAAGTGAGCAGTTAAATAAAAAATAATAACAACTATTTCTTTACATAAAACTTCACTTTAAATAAAATGATAACCATTATCATTTGTGTTTGGTTGTTGTGAATGGAAATATGGCAAGCGTTATTACAAAGAGCAAATTATAGCTTTAATCATAATTTATGGGCTCAAGCAGAAGAATATTATCATCAAGCAATTGAATGCTTAGAGGAAAAGTGGCGCGATGATATTGAAAATGTAGCGTTGTTACAGGCATGGGTAGGAGCTTTTCATCATTTAGCTATTTTATATGAAGAGCAAAGTAAACCTAGAATAGCGTTTCGTTATTTACAAATACCGCATCAACGTATGACAGAGATCTCACAGCATCCTGCTTATAGTGATGAGTTTCAATTTATTGCTTTACGATTTCTAAAGAGCACGTTAACACCTTTATTGGAATTCAGTAAAAAGCATCCGGCTTGTGACAGCTGTTTGGCTTCATTACAAAAAATGGCCGTGGAGGTTGCAGCGAGACAACCGATACTACATTAGCTAAAAGTGGCTTGCGCAATGTTTGAGGTTATCGCACGGCAATAACATTATTTACATATAACAGGAGTTAGATAAATATGAATGCAACGAAATTATTTATTAGCGTACTTATTTTTTTGAGCAGCGCTACCGTGTTAGCACATTCTGGCCATGATCATAATGCTGCTAACTCAACCTTAATTCATTTGTTATGGCTAGCACCGGTTATTGTTGTGATGGCAGTGATGAGTTACCGAAAGATAAAAGCGACTAAGTCAGATAAAAGTCATTAGTTATTATTAACGCAGGATACCGTTATGTTTTACAACCTTATTGCTAAAATTGATGAAAAATTTCACTTTCCTGTTGTGAGTGCCCATTGTGATATCCCCTGTAAAATTTATGATCCCATTAGTGCACAGCTGGCGGTATTAACCATAATACGTATGGTTGATTTACTTGATGAACTTAAAGCTAAAGATACGTTAACATTGGATGAGCAGGCGCAGTTTTTGCGTTTAGTCGATCAAAAAGAAAAACATGGCTTGAAAGTTAAAGCAGAAGTTAATGTCATTTGGGGCGACTATATTAAAGCGCCACAACTCGATGCATATCCAGAGCTGCATGAATTGGTTCACAATATTATGTTAGCGACATCACAAGCAAAACAACACATTAGTAAAGCGGCAAGTCTTAAGCTATTAACGCTGGTGAATCGTTTTGCTGAAATTTTCTGGACAACAAAAGGGGTTGAGACTTTTGTCGCAGCTTGTCCTTATCCACCAACGCAACCATTAATTTATCCTAAGCTAGCTTAAGTTAACTTATTTTCAAGGAACATTATTATGTTTGGTTTTCATTTTTGTAAAGTTAGCGGCATTAGTATGTCGCCAACTATTCCTGAAAATAGCTATATATTTATTGTACCTTGGTTAAAAATATTTAAGCTAAAAGAGGGAAGTTTGCTGAAAGTATTACACCCTAAATACGGTTATATGGTGAAATCGTTAGCACAAACTGATCGAAATGGACTCTTTTGGTTAAAAGGGCATCATAAAAGTAGTTTGCCCATTGAAAAAATTGGACCGGTAGGGAAATCACAAATTGCAGGTAAAGTGTTATGGGTTTTTCCGCCTAAATAAAGTTTAGGCGGAAATACATTGGTTATAAAAAGCTCAAACCTTTTTCTAAGTATGTCGCTACCTGCCTGTAACCGTTACTTTGTAAGTAGCCATTTAAGGTATTTACTAACACTGGTGCTTGTTCTTTTGGAATACCAATTTTTTCAAAAGCGCTATTTAGGTATTGTAAGCTTTCTGCTTTTTTCCCTGCATCACCTGCATTAGATAATAATGAATTCAATGAATTTTTTGATTCTGCAACTTCTGGTGCTTGTGATAAGTAGCTATCTAAATCAGGTATAACCTTGCTAATCATCGCAAAATTCTCACCGCTTAAATTATCTTTAGCGACCTTTAATAAAGAGCCAAAACCAGCAGAAACTGTGCTTTCTGATAGGTTAAGCTGTTCAGCGGCATAACTTATCATGGCGTTGGTTTGTAACGGTTTAGTTTGCTCTTGGCTTGCTGACGTGACTTGTTTGGTTGCTGATTGAGCAGCAGACTTAGTTAAGTCTGCTAGTTCATTTGCCGATACTGGTAATACTGAAAGGCTTAACAGTGCAGGTAGTAACACCGCAGGTAACATTTTAGGGGCTATTTTCATAACGAAAGTATCCTTGGCTTAATCAATAAAAGTTTAATATAAGACTATATGAAGCAAAATTACATGATTATTATAAAAGACAGGAAAAATAGGGCAATAAAAAAGCCTTTCTCAAAGAGAAAGGCTTGAAATGCTCGCATTATGGTCTTGTTAAACAAGCTTCTTATTAGTTGTAGCGTTTTATATTTATTATTGTTTTTCTGAAGCGCAGGCATTTTATACCAAAGCATTTTTGCCACCGCAACAACTTTAATAGAGCATAAACTCCACGATTTTTTTCGTAGTAAAGTGGTCTAATTAGTTGTTGCTCCTAAGCTATTGATTTGATATTCATTGGTAAAATGCAATAGCTTATGTTGGCTAAAAAAATAATTAAAATTAATTTGAACTTTTTATATTCACTTTCTCTCTGCCTTGATTTAGCGCATGGATCAAAGTGTTCTCTGATGGTAAACTGTGCCAATAAATTACTGCCTATAACAGTTTAATTAACAAAACTAATTAACTTTGCGTATTAAACAGGTAAATACCTTAAGAGGAACTCTCGGTGACCGAATTAAAAAATGACAATTATTTACGTGCGCTATTAAAGCAACCTGTCGATTACACGCCAGTATGGATGATGCGCCAAGCTGGTCGCTATTTACCTGAATACCGTGAGTTAAGAGCAACTGCAGGTGACTTTATGTCATTATGCCGTAATGCTGAATTTGCTTGTGAAGTTACTATTCAACCATTACGTCGTTTCAAATTAGATGCTGCGATTTTATTCAGTGATATTTTAACAATTCCTGATGCAATGGGCCTAGGTTTATACTTTGAAACGGGTGAAGGTCCAAAGTTTACCAATCCAATTACTTGTAAAGCTGATATCGAAAAAATTGGCATTCCTGATCCAGAAGATGAGTTAGGCTATGTTATGAATGCGGTACGTACAATTCGCAAAGAGCTTAACGGCGAAGTGCCATTAATTGGTTTTTCAGGTAGCCCATGGACATTAGCTACTTATATGATTGAAGGCGGTAGTTCAAAAGCCTTTACTAAAATCAAAAAAATGATGTTTGCTGAGCCACAAGCTTTGCATATGTTACTGGATAAACTGGCGGATTCAGTTATTACCTACCTTAATGCTCAAATTGCTGCGGGCGCACAATCGGTAATGGTTTTCGATACTTGGGGCGGGGTGTTATCACCACGCGACTATAAAGATTTTTCATTACAATATATGGCGAAAATTGTTGATGGTTTAACCCGTCATGCAGATGGCCGTAAAGTACCGGTAACATTATTTACTAAAAATGGTGGTATGTGGCTAGAGTCTATTGCGGCAACAGGCTGTGACGCCGTTGGCCTTGACTGGACTATTGATATTGAAGATGCAAAAGCACGAGTAGGTGATAAAGTTGCCTTACAAGGCAATATGGACCCATCAATGTTATATGCACCGAAACCACGTATTGAAGAAGAAGTCGCTAAAATTTTAGCAGGCTTTGGTCATGGCGGTACAGGTCACGTATTTAACTTAGGTCACGGTATTCACCCAGACGTTAACCCTGAACATGCAGGTCACTTTATTGAGTCGGTACGCCGTTTAAGTCAGCCTTACCATAAATAACACTGAATATATTTTACTAGGTTAGTTATGTATTAACTTAACTACCGTTTAATGTGTATTGCTTAATAAAGCCGAGTTTACTTAACGTATACTCGGCTTTTTATTTGTAAAGTACTTAATAAATCAATAATAGTGGCCATGTTAAATAAGTGTTAATATTTAACATGTTAATAAATATCTAATTTTTAAGGATAAGGAATGTTATATCAAATATTAAAGTTTCTCTCGTTGCTCATCATGATTTTGAGCTTTTCTGTCGAAGCTGAAAATAGTCAATGGGAACAACTATTCGATCACTCCAGCTATCAAAATGCTAAAATATCACCTGATGGGAAGCATTTAGCTGTTGCTGCCAATGTTAGAGGTAAAGTGGCATTAATTGTCTTTAAGGTAAACGAGTTAAATAAACCGGTTGGGTTTATAAATTTTTCTGGAAGAACAGAGGTCGGTGAATATCATTGGGTTAATAATGAACGTTTAGTGCTTAATGTTGTAAAACGTGTGTATTCACAAGCAATGCCTGTTTTTTATGGTGAACTTTATGCAGTTAATATGGACGGTTCGCGAGGTAGAATGATTTATGGTGTTAATGCTGGGGAGATTCAAACCGGTAGTCGGCTTAAGAAGAGAGAATCAATTCAAGGTTGGGGAGAGGTTATCGATACACTCCCAGAAGACGAGGATCATATTCTAATTAGCTCTACTCCTATGAGCAGCACCGGGGAGAGACTAGCAACCGTATATCGGCTTAATGTTTATACTGGGCACCTAAAAAATAAACTCGGAACATCACCTATACCTTTTGCGAGGTTTATTACCGACACTAAAGGAGAATTACGAGCTTTAGTAGGAACCGATGAGAACAACTACCAGCAAATATACATCAAGCAAGGTGATAGTGGCTGGGCAAAGCTAGCACCTGGAACCACAAGTTCTTCGGTATGGCCTTTATCCATTAATGGTTCAGGTGAGTATTTATATACTTTAGATAACCATAAACAAGACCTTGACGGTATATTCAAGCTTAATTTAAACGATTTTTCTTATCAGCATGTCTATACCGACCCAAAAGTGGATATAACCAATGTCGAGATGGCGACTGATAGGCGTTCAGCTTATGCAATTAGAACGGATGAAAATTATCCCGCTTACTTAATACTTGATAAAAAAGCTGAAGAAGCTGGAATATTTAAAAACTTACTTACGTCCTTTCCTAATCAAAAAGTTAAAATAACCAGTAAAACACAGCATGGTGATTTTTATGTATTTATGGTGTCATCAGATGTCAACCCAGGTACACTTTACTTATATGACTTAAAAAATAATACGATTAAGTATTTGTTTAAATTAATGCCTAACTTTCATGAAAGTGACTTTGCGGCGGTGGAGCCTATTCAGTATAGTGCTTCAGACGGGCAGGTTATTCATGGCTATCTCACGCAGGCTAAAACGACACTAAATAATAAAGTCGCACCTGTGGTGGTGCTAGTACATGGTGGTCCTCATGGTCCAAGAGACTATTGGGGGTTCTCGTCAGAAGTGCAATACTTAGCTTTGAATGGTTATTCTGTTTTACAAGTTAATTTTAGAGGCTCTGGTGGCTACGGTGTAAAATTTGAAACGGATGGACATCAACAGTGGGGTTCTAGAATACAGCAAGATATTTTAGAGGGGTTCCAGTGGTTAGTAAAAGAAGGTATGGCTGAAACAGATAATGCTTGTATTATGGGGGCTAGCTTTGGTGCTTATTCTGCCGTGCAAAGTGCAGCTATTTACCCTGACACCTACCAATGTGCTATTGCCAATGCCGGTATTTATGACTTGGAGTTGATGTTTGATAAAGGTGATGTACAAGCTCGTGATTCAGGCTTGAGTTACTTACAAGAGGTATTGGGCACCAATGAAGCCGCGCTTAAAAGCATGTCACCTGTTAATTATGCTAGTAAGATTACTATTCCGCTGCTACTTGCCCATGGTGAAGATGATGAAAGAGCACCTTTTGAACATGTAGAAAGCTTAAGAGATTCACTCGATAAGGCGAATAAATCTTATGAATGGTTTTTTATTGATAAGGAAGGGCACGGGTTTTATAACCCTGAAACCCAAAAAGCCTATATGAGAAAAGTGATTACCTTCCTAGATAAACACTTAGACAAAACATAGTTAGAGGGTTGGAGTCATTTATTATAGCTCTTAAGTTAAGAAGTTAAGAAGTTAAGTTAGCGTTAAGCGAGTAGTGTGTATAACACTACTCGCTTTTTTATTGATATTTTTTAATTTATTACTTGTGTTTTGGTGTGTTGGTGATGTATAACACGTGTATTGTTTTTATGTTAACGCAAGGGAGTAAGATATGACCCCTCAATGGGATGCTGATAAACCTATCTACCTACAACTTTACCAACAAGTGGTTGCTCGTATTTTAGATGGGTACATAAAAGAAGGCGAGCCTTTGCCATCTGTGCGTAAGGTTGCGGCAGAGTATCAACTTAACCCGATAACAATCTCAAAAGCTTATCAAATGCTTCAAGATGAAAATATTGTCGAGAAACAACGGGGTAAAGGGCTTTTTGTTAAACATGGCGCGCAAGAGTTAATGCTCACTCGTGAACGAGAGAGCTTTTTAACCACGCAGTGGCCACAAGTATTAAAACAAATAACACGACTAAAGCTGTCGGTAGCACAGTTGCTTGCAGAAGATAAGGAGAATAACGCATGAGCGCATTAGTATCAGTGACTAATTTAAACAAGTCGTTTGGTGACAAAAAAGTACTGACAGATATCAATTTATCGTTTGAAGCAGGACAAATAATTGGTCTAGTCGGGCCTAATGGCGCAGGTAAAACGACTTGTTTACAAGCGATATTGGGGCTTATTGATTTTTCTGGCGATATTGATGTTTTAGGGCACCACCCTAAAAAAGATCGCGTGAAGATGCTCAATGATGTGGCATATATTGCTGATGTTGCTATTTTACCTCGTTGGTTAAAAGTATCGCAGGCATTAAGTTATATGAATGATATTCATCATAATTTTGATATAGCCAAAGCACAGGGGTTTTTAGCCAAAACCAATATTGCCTTAAGCGATAAAGTAAAATCGCTTTCAAAAGGCATGATTACGCAATTGCATTTAGCGCTTATTTTAGCGATTGATGCCAAAGTACTGATTTTAGATGAACCAACGCTAGGGTTAGATATTTTAACGCGTCGACAGTTTTACAAGCATCTTCTAGAAGATTTCTATACCGAAGATAAATGTATTGTGATTACTACACACCAAATTGAAGAAATTGAACATATCTTAACGGATGTGGCTTTTATTAAAGCAGGTGAAATAGTGTTGTCGCAAAGCACTGAAAATATTCGTGAACGCTTCAATATTTTAGCGGTAAATGCTGAGCATGTTGAACAGGCCGAAACGCTTAAGCCGTTATTTAAGAATACTATGATGGGGTTAACGACGATGCTTTTTGATAATAGTGATTTTAACGCATCAGATCAGGCTTTATTACAAGATTTGGGGCAAGTGAGTGTGCCGAGTTTAGCCGATATTTTTGTTGGTATGATGAATAAGGAGACGTGCTAATGAACACATCATTAATTAAAGCTTCTATTAAAAAAGAATTGTGGGAATTTAAGGGGATGCTAACTTGGGTGCCTATTACTTTAATCGGATTAATTATTGCGGTGCCATTATTAGCATTGCTACTAAACGATCTTGATGGTGATAAGTTTCTTGCAGGAGTAAAACAATTAGCGGAGTTACAGTCTTCGCCAGAGCTGCAAACTATATTCTTTTCGTCAACCATTGCCTTATTTACGCCGTTTTTAGTGGTTGGGTTTATTGTGCAATGTTATTACTTAATTAATTGCTTGTTTGATGAAAAGCGCGATCGTTCAGTGATGTTTTGGCGTTCACTGCCAGTATCAGATGGTTTAACTGTGGCAATAAAGTTACTAACTGGTGCTATCGTTATCCCAGCTATTTTTATGTCAGCAGCAACGGCACTATTTTTATTAGGGTTGTTGGTGAATATTGTTATTAGTAGCGTATTATACTTTGGCTATGATATTTCCCTATTTGGGTTGTTAGGCGAAGTTAATATTGTGAGTAACTTAAGTTACATTTGGGTGAGCTTATTACCAACCGCTGTTTGGTTATTGCCATTATTTAGTTGGTTAATGTTAGCGTCTATTTACGCAACTAAAGCACCATTTTTATGGGCGGTATTACCCATTGCAGCGTTGTTAGTGATTGAAGGAATTATTGTTAATTACTTGCAGTTACCAGATATGTTTTTTGGTAATTTTTTAATGGACTATTTTTCAATAACTCCGAGTATTGAACATGGCAACTCAATACAAGCACATGACAGTTTGAACATTATTTTAGCGCAAATAGACTATAGAACCGTTGTTATTTCAGCAGTACTTATGTATGCGGTTTATTGGTTTAGGGTTAATAAAAGCGAAATTTAATGCCCCTGTATGTAATCTATAAAATAAAAATGCCGACAATTGTAGTGTCGGCATTTTTTTTGATTCATAGTAAAGAGCGAAGCTCTTTGTCACTATTATGTTTTTATAAAGTATATACTTGATTTCTGCCTGACGTTTTCGCAAGGTACAGGGCTTTATCTGTACGTGAAAATAAAGCGTCAAAGGTCACATCGTTTTCAGTTAAACTCGACATGCCAATACTGACGGTGAGCTTTATATCCCCTTGCCATTTACCTGATATCACTAACTCACTTTGCTCAACTCTAATACGCTCAGCTAGTATTTTTGCATCTTCTAATGAGGTCTCAGGTAACAGTATAGAGAATTCCTCGCCACCAATGCGTGCGAGCACATCACTCTCTCTTAAGTTTTGGCTAAGACAGGCTGAAACATCAATAAGCACTTTATCGCCTGCAGGATGGCCATATTTATCGTTAATCATTTTAAAGTGATCAATATCAACAGAAATTAGCGTCATTACTTGTGAATAACGTTTTGCGCGTTGGAATTCTTTGTGGGCTTGTTTAGTAAAAAAGCGACGATTATATAAGTTAGTTAATGAATCAGTATTCGCTAACTTTTTAAATTGCTCTTTCAAGTTATACAGCTCAGTTACATCACTTGAAAAGCCAATCAACGCAGGTGGTTTTCCTGGCTGAGAAAAAGGTATTTTAGTACTAATATAGTGATGAGCTATGTTGTTTTCATCAATAACTGTTTCGTCGATCACTTGTTTTTGATTACTCGCGAAGACTTCTTTATCTGATTGATAAAAGTGATCAGCTATTGCTTGGGGTAATACATCATAATCTTTCTTACCAATAATATTTTTAGCACTCTCTCCAAATAACTCTGCGACCTTACTATTAACATACATAAAAGTGCGCTCATTATTTTTCATATAAATATGTGCATCTATATTATTGAGGATTGTATCGAGTAAGTACGCTTGCTCATTAACTTGTTCTTGTAGCTTTTTTTCTGAGGTTATATCGGTAGATACACCGCACATACCACTAACATTGCCTTGAGCATCAAATAAAGGCTTTTTGACTGTTTTAAAAATGCGTACAGCTTGTATATTTTTAATAAAATTATATTCTTCACCTTCTACGCGAATTGCTTTTTTTATAACTTGTTGATCGTTTTCGGTGAGTTCAGCTGAAAGTGCAAGATCAAAAAAGTGGCTGTCATCGCAACCTATAATCTCAGCAAGTGATTTATCGAAAAGCTCTAAAACAGCTTGGTTAGCATAAGTGTACTTTCCTGCTATATCTTTGGTATAGATATAAGCGTCGACACTATTTAATATTTGTCCAAGAATACTGTCGTCAATGTGGTGGGGGCTTTTTCCTGACAAAAGATTAACCTAAATAAATGATCATAAACTCACAAAGAGATTACATTTGTTAAAATAGTAGCACAGATGTTAATGGATGACAGTAAAGGGATAAATTATAGATTAGTATAAGATAGAGCACTATTTAGACAAAATAGTTTAGCTTTTCTGATAAACTAGATTAATCACCCTCATAGATATTTAGTTAATTAAAGAGTTGTTCATGATCACTATTCCTAAAATCACTATGGCACCACACGGTCCAGTTTTTTCTACTTTTGTACAAGGGTATTGGCGCTTAGGTGCTTGGAATTTCACCGCGCAGCAGCGGTTAAGTTTTTTAAAGTCTCATGTCGAATTAGGTATCACAACCGTAGATAATGCCGCCATTTATGGTAATAGTGAGCAGCTATTTGGTGAAGCGCTCAAGCTTGATAAAAGTATGAGAGAGCAAATTGAAATTGTTTCAAAATTTGGTATTAATGGCGTAGCGCCAAGTCCAGATAGTAATAGAGTCTCTCATTATGACAGTAGCAAAGAAGCTATTATTACCTCAACAGAAAACTCACTAAAACGTTTAGGCGTTGAACAGTTAGATGCGTTATTAGTACATCGCCCTGATTTACTAATGAATGCAGATGAGGTGGCAGAGGCATTTGAACTCTTACATCAAAGTGGCAAAGTGAAGCACTTTGGTGTTTCAAACTTCAGTGCAAGTCAATTTGAATTATTACAATCACGGCTTTCTAAACCGCTAATTACCAATCAAGTTGAAATAAACCCACTTAATTTCAATGTATTTGAAGATGGTACTGCAGATCAGTTACAAAGATTAAGGATTCGTCCAATGGCGTGGTCTTGTCTTGCTGGCGGTAGCGTTTTCGATAAAAACAGTGAAAAAGCAATACGCTTGCATAAAACTTTGCATGAGTTAGTAGAAGAAATCGGTGCAAGCTCGATAGAGCAAGTTATTTATGCTTGGATATTAAAGCACCCTTCAAAGCCTGTAGCATTACTTGGAAGCCGAAATTTAGAGAGAATTAAAGAAGCAACGGGAGCAATAACCTTAACAATGAATGCTGAACAATGGTATCGAGTTTGGGTTGCCGCTAAAGGTCATGGCGTGGCTTAATGCAATTAACCAAAGGCAAAGATTGAGTCTAGGTCTGAGTCTAGGTCTAAGTATAGCTTGGTGCTATTTTACTTTTAAGTTAGGGCTACTATGCTTATTAAAGCAAAAGTTGTTTAAGCAACTCAATATTATTAGACGTTAAAGACAGGTGAACATGGAAAGTCAGAAAGAAACATTAAATGCTAAAACTCAAGTAGAGACTCTAGATGGTGAGCTATCAGTGCCGGTACCTAAATGGTTTATGGTAGTAGCAATTATCGCTTTGTTATGGAATCTTATTGGTGTGCTTGCGTTTATTAGTCAGATAACGATTACTCCTGAATTGCTCGAGCAATTACCCCCAGCAGAGCAAGCAATGTATTTAAATATGCCTCTTTGGGCGAATGGCGCTTTTGCTGTTGCTGTTTTTGCGGGAACTACCGCAAGCTTTATGCTGCTGTTTAAAATGTCGTGGGCAGTAAATTTATTTGTAGGATCGTTGATAGGTATTGTGGTGCAAATGTATCACGCGTTTTTTATTGCTAACGCTTTTGATGTATTTGGTCCTAGTGGTTTGATTATGCCAATTATGGTAACTATTTTTGCGTTACTCTTTTTAAAAGTTGCCATTGTTGCACGTAAAAACAATTGGTTGAGCTAGTTTTCCTAGGTTAAATACAGTTATGTATTAGGAGCTGTTGATTTTTCTAAGTAACTTTTACAATTTTTAGTATTCTCATCTTTTACAACATAAAAAGGCACCTTCGTAGTGCCTTTTAGCTTTTTTAGCGTATTGGTTTTATATGAAAAACAGCCTTTAGAAGAGGCTAATCATCATCTACTTCATAAGCGCTAAAGTCAGTAACTCCTTTTGCTTCAAGTAAGCGACGGACACTGGCTGGTAGTTTTTCATTATTATCTTTTGCTAAGTCTTCATCATCAGGTAAAGGCTGTCCGGTAAAAGCATGTAAAAAAGCTTCACACAATAATTCACTATTTGTTGCATGACGTAAATTATTGACTTGGCGTCTAGTGCGTTCGTCAGTTAATACTTTTAATACTCGCAAAGGAATAGAAACGGTAATTTTCTTAACTTGCTCACTCTTTTTACCGTGCTCGGCATAGGGATTTATATACTCGTCATTCCACTGAGCCATGGTTATTCCTCTGTATTGTTATGATGTACAACTAGGTTGTGATAGCGTAGATTTTACCTGTTGCGAAAAAGCAGTCAAGTAGAAGTTTAGATGTCTAAAATGTCTTGACCGTTTTAGCTAAAATGTTTAGAGTTATAGACGTCCAAACATCTAAACGTTAATTCACTTTATTTGTTAATACTACAGCGTACTTTTACAACAAGTATGAGCTACTAATTGAATGCGTTATTAAACGCTAAATGGGGAAATTATTATGTCGATTAAAAATATTACCACTTCGGCAGTAAGAGCAGGTATTAATACCGATAAACACCATGGTGCGGTTGTTGCTCCTATCCATTTATCGAGTACTTATTCACTTAAAGGTTTTAATGAAAAAAGACAGTTTGACTATTCGCGTACCGGTAACCCAACGCGAGCAACTTTTGCTGAAGCTATTGCTGAGTTGGAGCAGGGTAGTGTTGGTATTGTTACCAGTACCGGTATGGCAGCTGTACATTTAATTTGTCAGCTGTTGTCAGTAGAAGATACTGTTGTGATCCCACATGATTGCTATGGTGGGAGTTTTCGACTTTTTACTCACCTAGCTAAGCGCGGGCAGTTTAAGCTAATTGTGGTTGATCAAAATAATGCAGCGGCATTGGCCGAAGCCTTAGCGCAAAAGCCTAAGTTAGTTTTATTAGAAAGTCCAAGTAACCCATTATTACGTTTAGTTGACATTGAAGAAGTAACCAAAGCGTGCCATGCGGTTGGTGCATTAGTTGCTGTAGACAATACCTTTTTATCTCCAGCATTACAGCAGCCTTTAACGTTAGGGGCTGATATTGTTTTTCATTCGACGACTAAATATATTAATGGTCATAGTGATGTGGTTGGCGGTGTTTTAGTAACCAAAGAGCAAGCGCTTGGTGAAACATTAGCTTGGTGGGCTAACTGTATTGGTATTACTGGCAGCGCATTTGATAGCTTTTTAGCATTGCGAGGTTTGAAGACTTTACCTATTCGTATGAAACAACATCAAGAAAATGCTGACAAAGTTGCCGCATTCTTAAAAGATCATGCTGCGATTGATGCCGTTTATTATCCTGGCTTTAGCGATCATCCTGGCCATGAAATTGCGAAAAAACAACAATCTAATTTTGGCGCTATGTTAAGTTTTGAAGTAAAAGGTGGCGTTGAGGCAGTTAAAAAATTATTCGATAATATTGCGTTGTTTACCTTAGCGCAATCACTTGGCGGGGTTGAAAGTTTGATCAGCCACCCATCAACCATGACTCACGCGGGTATGGAAATAGCAGCACAATTAGAAGCAGGTATTACTCAATCATTAGTACGAATTTCGGTAGGTATTGAAGATATAGATGATATTTTAGCGGATTTAGCACACGCTTTAGCGCAAAGCCAACAATAAAAGCCGATAGATAGAGTAAATAGGGCAAGAGAATGACACAAGAAAGTATCGTACTAGAAAATGAATTTGCGGTAGGTAACACCACTGAAAATAAGTTGGCAAAACAGGCAATTCATGTACATAAATTTGGTGGTAGCTCATTAGCCACTGCAGAGTGTATTAAACGTGTTTTAGAGATTATTCGTCAACATTGTCAGTTGAACGATATTGTGGTGGTATCAGCAAACGGTAAAACTACTGATGCCTTGTTTGCTCTTTATACTCAGGCTGAAACATTACAAGCTGAAAAGCTCAATGCTGACTTAAGTAATGAAAGTGAAGCAGCACAAATTGCTACGTTAAGTGCTGAGCTCGTGCAATCGGTTGCTTTATTAACTCAACAGCAAGAGCAGTTAATTAGTGAACTACTAAACGAAAATAATGCCAATACTATTAGCCATTTATTGCGTAAAGATATTGAAATATTAACCACGTGGTTGTCTGGTGATTTAGCCTTGCATCACAATGATATTTTAGCGCTGGGCGAAGTTTGGTCGGCTCGCTTACTTTCTGCATTATTAAATGAACAAATTTGTCCAAGTAATAGTATTGACGCTCGTGAATTTCTTGTTATTGAAAATGAGCAAAACTGTTTAGTTGATTATGCGATTAGCGCTGCACAGTTAAGACAGCAACGTCAGTTTGGTAAATTAGCGGTTATTACGGGTTATATCGCTAAAGATAACCGTGGACATAATTGCACGTTGGGTCGTAATGGCAGTGATTATTCAGCAACTATTATTGCGGCGTTAGTTGCTGCGCGTACCGTAACTTTATGGACCGATGTTAACGGTATTTACAGTGCCGACCCACGTGTAGTTCCTAATGCCAGAAAATTACATCGTTTACCTAATGGTGTTGCTAAAGAGCTTGGTCGCTTAGGTAACCCCGTATTGCATGCTAAAACATTATTACCTTTAGTAAACCCATTGAGTGAGCATCATACCCACTTACATGTGGCGAGTAGTTTTGATCCGCAAGTGGTTGGAACTGAAATTGGTAAGTTTGGTCAAATTGCTAAACAGGAGTTATCGGTTACTTACCTTAATGATTTATTAATAGCACACTCAGAAAGTTTTATTGGTGAATCATTATTAGCAGCAAAAGCCGAGTTTGCTCCTATTTGTTTAGATGAAGAGCAAGGTTATATTGTTATTACACAAGCGCAGCAAAAATCGCTAAGTCAGTGGCTTGCAAGTCACGATACCGAAGTGACTTTTAAACCCGTGTCTATTATTGCCACTGTTGGTCACCGAGTGGCAGAGCATGGTGATATTAGAGCACGTTTCAAACGCTCATTAAAAACGGCCCAACCTTTGTGTTTAGCTAATGGCGAAAACAACCATAGTTTAATTGCTGTTTTGCCTGAGCCTTGCTCTATTGAGTTATTAAATAATGTTCACCACGACATGACGAAAGACGCTCGACATATTGGTGTTGTTGTTGCTGGCTTAGGTAATATCGGTCAACGCTTTTTAGAGTTATTACCAGCACAGTTAAATCGTATCTCGTTATTAGAAAATGTTCACTTGGTTGGTTTACTATCATCTAAAAAAGCATTAATTAACAATGATGGTATTGATGTTAATCAAGCCTTAACTATGTTTGAACAAAGCGCTCATGAATACACCAATGAGCAGCTACTAGCGTGGTTAAGTAACCATCCTTATGATGAGCTTATTGTGGTTGATATCACGCCTTGTGAGCAATTTAGCTTATTGTATCAAGACTTTTTTGAACAAGGTATTCACGTGATTGGCGCTAATAAGTGGGCTGCCTCATCGAGCAGTGAAAAATATCAAAAATTAATTGATACTGCAGCCGCTAACCATAGCATGTGGCTAGGTAATACTACCGTTGGTGCTGGCTTACCTATAAATTATGCTATTAAAGATTTACGTCAAAGTGGTGATGAAATCACTGAAATATCAGGGATTTTCTCTGGAACATTATCATGGATATTTCAAACCTACGATGCGAGTGTTCCCTTTTCAACATTGTTGCTAGATGCTTTAGCTCAAGGTATTACTGAACCAGATCCTCGTGAAGATTTATCAGGGCGAGATGTACAACGTAAGTTACTTATTTTAGCGAGAAAAGCAGGCTTTGAGTTAGACTTGTCAGATATTACTTGTCAAAACTTAGTGCCAGAATCATTGCAAGGTTTGTCAACGCAAGAGTTTTTAGCACAAGCAAGTCAACTTGATAGCTATTTCAAAGAAGCATTTGAAAGTGCTAACGCTAAAGCATCATGTATACGTTATGTCGCACGTTTACAATGTGTAGAAGATGATAATAACGCGACAAATGCAGTAGCAAAAGTTAAGGCGAAGGTGAGCTTAGAAGTATTACCGCGTAGTGATGCATTTGCAACCTTAACGCCGTGCGATAATATTTTCAAAATTGAAAGTCGCTGGTATCAAGATAATGCGCTGATTATACGTGGTCCTGGTGCAGGTCGGGATGTTACCGCTGGAGGCTTACATTCAGATCTTGTTAATATGTGTCAACAACTGGCGCATAAGCAGAATAAAGTAACGATTAAAGGTATCAACGAATAATACTCGTTTGGTAGCATAAGGTTAGCTGAGCAACAGACTCACCGATTTTAGTTTATAAAAGCAATAGTTATGCAAGTGACTATTGCTTTTATGTTTATTTGCTCCCATTATTAATATCTATTAAGTTTTTATCAATAATAAGTGAATACATGGCAAGCGACTCACCTCATCAAACTTATCATACTCGCCAAGTGCAGCGTTTACTTTCTCGCCTTTATGCTAGAAGTCCACAAAAAGATACCTTACTTGATCGCGCCATTGATTATTTTGAGCATAAAGAATTCAAAAGCTCTGATGAAAAGCTTACCCCTAATGAAGAAGAGTTAGCTCAGTTAGAACGTACCGACCGATACAGTAACTTATTGGGTCTTTGTTTAGAAGTTATAGAGCTTGTTGAAGGTGATAGTTTTGCTGAAAGCAATCGAAAATCGGCACAAGTTTTAGGTACTATTCAGTTACTTTGCCCTACCGAAGGAAAAAGGATCGCAGCAAGTAATGAAATGTGTAAACCACTATAATTCAGATCTTGTTAATATGTGTCAACAACTGGCGCATAAGCAGAATAAAGTAACGATTAAAGGTATCAACGAATAATACTCGTTTGGTAGCATAAGGTTAGCTGAGCAACAGACTCACCGATTTTAGTTTATAAAAGCAATAGTTATGCAAGTGACTATTGCTTTTATGTTTATTTGCTCCCATTATTAATATCTATTAAGTTTTTATCAATAATAAGTGAATACATGGCAAGCGACTCACCTCATCAAACTTATCATACTCGCCAAGTGCAGCGTTTACTTTCTCGCCTTTATGCTAGAAGTCCACAAAAAGATACCTTACTTGATCGCGCCATTGATTATTTTGAGCATAAAGAATTCAAAAGCTCTGATGAAAAGCTTACCCCTAATGAAGAAGAGTTAGCTCAGTTAGAACGTACCGACCGATACAGTAACTTATTGGGTCTTTGTTTAGAAGTTATAGAGCTTGTTGAAGGTGATAGTTTTGCTGAAAGCAATCGAAAATCGGCACAAGTTTTAGGTACTATTCAGTTACTTTGCCCTACCGAAGGAAAAAGGATCGCAGCAAGTAATGAAATGTGTAAACCACTATATAAAGCGGTTTTAGCATTACGTTTATTAGATCACTTAATTATTGATGGTCAAATTGTTGAAACCAATATTTTAAAATATATTGGAGATGTCCCCGCAGGTAATTACAAAGAGTTTACCGCTTATGACAAAGAAAAGGCGCAACACTTCCTTCACCAAATAAAAGTGCCTATTGTAATGGCTGCTTTATTACAAGATATTGGTAACTTTCACCCTAAAGCCCAGGAAATAATTTACGGACCTGAGGGTAATGAAAACCCTTTTCGCACTTTAGAGCCTGAGCAACGTAAAGCTTTATTGCAGATTAATTACCGTGAAACTATTCATTATATTTCAGAAGGTATTGGCATTCCTGTTTTTGCTGGCAACACCAAAGCCGAACGTGAGCAATTTAAGAAAGACGAGAAAGAAAAACTGAACTTTATTCAGCAGTTAATAAAGTCGAGTGTAAAACCCCGTAGCTCTATTGGCAATATTTTAAAAGTACCACAAATTTATACTTCTATCGTTCTCTCAACGAAAAGTACTTATAACTATAAGCTGTTGCCGCAGGTTTATCAGGTACTGAATAAAAATGCCGAGTTAGGTGCTTGTTCACAAAATGTGGTTGATGCTTTATACCAAATTACCGGTATGTTCCCTCAGGGCTTTGGTATTGTTTACATGCCTTTTAGTGAGTTTGGTGATAAGGGGGACTGTTACGAGTATGGTATTGTTAATAGCCTTTATCCAAAAAATCCAGATGAACCACATTGTCGAATGACTACCCGCAAGCTTGCTTTTATTGGTTTCGGGCATGATATTATCATCACTAAAACGATGAATTTATACTTTACTCAAACGGCCAAAAAGTTAGCGTCATTAAGTAAAGAGCGTTTAAATGAAATTTTAGAGCTATTAAGCTCTAATGCAAATGAGCGGAAAAAACTTGATTTGTTACCGCGCTGTTGGCATGCAAAAGAATACTTTTCTATTAAATCACACCAAAAAATATGGAATAAATCAGACTAACATTAATTAAGGATATTAATAGGTATGGTTAAGTCAACACGTATATCGGCTATCGATTGGATGAGAGGCTTTGTGATGATTATCATGGTGCTTGATCACGTTTCAATGGCCTATAATGCCGGTCATATATCAAATGATTCCGCAGCCAATTATACCGTGGGAGACCCATTACCAGCGTTTGAGTTTTTTACCCGTTGGATCAGCCATATTTGTGCACCTGTTTTTGTATTCTTAGCCGGCACTGCATTGGCTATTAGCGTTGAGCGTAAGGTTGCTCGTGGCATTGATAGTAAAGGCATCGATAAAGATATTTTATTGCGAGGGGCTTTTATTGCCTTGTTAGATCCAACAATCACGTCATTTTTCTCAGGTAAACTTACTTTTCAAGTGTTATATGCTATTGGAGTCGCAATGATGTGTATGGCATTTTTCCGTCGCTTATCAAGCACACAATTACTTGTTATTGCGCTGGCGTGGATTATTGGTGGTGAATTAGTTACCGCACAATTTTGGTTTGCTCACGGACAGGAGCAATCAATAATAGTTGCCTTACTAGTGGGTAAGTACAATACCGCTGATTTAAGTATTTCTTATGCCGCTGTGCCTTGGTTGTCCGTGATGATTTTAGGCTGGGTATTCGGACGCTATATTCTTGATTTTGGTGAAGGTAAGATAAAAACCTCACCAGCGAAACTATTGTTTACTTTAGGGAGCTTTTTAATAATAAGCTTTGTGGCGGTACGTTATTTTAATGACTACGGTAATATGTTTTTGTATCGAGAGGACTTTAGCTGGCAGCAATGGTTACACGTAAGTAAATACCCACCATCTATTAGTTTTATTACCTTAGAGTTAGGTTTGATGGCGATTATTTTAGCAACGATGATGAAAATAGAACAACGCATCGGTACTCGACCTAATGGTGTTTTGTTAGTATTTGGGCAAACGTCGATGATGTTTTATTTAGTGCATCGTATTTTTTTAACGGGTACAGCTACATACGGTGGTTTAGATAACTTTACCAATCTCACAAATACCTACATTATTACGGGAGTGTTATTGTTACTGCTTTATCCGTTTTGTTTGTGGTATCGAGGTTTTAAGAAGAAACACCCAGACTCTATTGCATTGAAATACTTGTAACATTAAGTTTTTATTACACCACAATAATCACGATCAATAATAAAAAAATGGCACGTATAAAACGTGCCATTTTTTCTTAAGAACTATAACAAGAGCGTAAATAACCCAGGTTAACTAAGACAATAACGCTGAATCATCGAGAGCAAAATTTTCTCGGTTTTATCTATTTCACTATGAGCTAAAAATTCATTAGGCTGGTGAGCTTGATCAATAGAGCCCGGTCCCATTACTATGGTTTGACAGCCAAGTTGCTGAATATAAGGTGCTTCAGTTGCATAGTTTACTGCACAGCAACTATGGCCACTAATTTCTTCGGCAACACTAATAAAGCACTCACTAATTGATTGCTCTTGCTTCTTTTGCTCAAAGCTCGGTGAACTTGGGTGCATCTCTTCAAATGTAATACGACCGGGATATTGCTCTGCTAGTGGTTTTAAGGCATCGCTTAGCCAGTTAATTAATTCAGCATCACTCATACCCGGTAGTGAACGTAAATCAATGTCTAAATGGCAGTGGCCACAAATTCTATTGGCATTATCTCCGCCTGAAATGGCACCTAAATTAAGTGTTGGTGCCGGTACATCAAAAGCATCATTTTTATAGTTTGTATCAAACGTTTCTTTTAATTTGATTAACTGACCAATGACTTTATACATAATCTCTATGGCGTTAATGCCTAAGTTAGGCTTACTTGAGTGACCCGACTTACCTTCAACACTAATTCGATGCGACATATGACCTTTGTGCATCACTACAGGCACTAAATTGGTTGGCTCACCAATAATGGCCACGTCAGGTTTTATATGTTGATTTTTCGCGAAAAATCGAGCTCCTGCCATAGTGGTTTCTTCATCGGCAGTGGCAAGTATATAAAGAGGTTTTTTGAGCTGTTTTGCATTCAAGTCCTTAGTGACTTGCAGAATAAACGCAAAAAAACCTTTCATGTCACAGGTACCTAAACCAAAAAACTTGTCATCTTGATTTAATACTTGATGCGGGTTTGACTGCCAACGATTTTCATCAAAAGGCACGGTATCGCTATGGCCAGCTAATAACAAACCGCCTTCACCATTACCTAACTTAGCGAGTAAGTTAAATTTATTACTTGTATCAGGTACAGCTTGTATATCAATGGTAAAACCTAATTGCTCAAACCAAGTAGCAAGTAATTGAATAACCTCTAAATTACCTTGATCCCAACTTGGTAATGTAGAGCTAATAGAAGAGCAGGCTATTAATTGCGAGAGGCTATCGGTGAAATTAGGTAATGATGTCATGACATATCTCAAAAAATTGGAATAAAAGCTTAAATAGTTATGCTAATTAGTTGCATAACTACCCACCTAGTGTTAACTTAGCATTATAGTGTAAATAACATACTTTGATAAGGCTACATCAAAAATGGCAAAGGCTAGATTAGATTCGAATAACAGTATGCAAAAAGTGGCAGTAATTGGTGCTAGTGGTTACGCTGGCGCTGAGCTTGTGGGCTTACTGTGCCAGCATGATGGCGTATCTATAGAACATTTAGTAGTTTCTGAAAATAGCAGCTCAGAAGGGAAACTTTTTAGTGATTTACATGGGCGTTTTAAAACCCTTTGTGATTTACCTCTAGAAGCGTTTTCTGCTAGTTGGTTTGATTGTTGTGCCGTGCATTTAGATGCAGTCTTTTTTGCAACACCACATGAGTTTAGTGCTGATTGGGCACAAGCTTTTGTTGATGCAGGCGTAAAGGTTTTTGATTTGTCAGGCGGTTTTCGTTTGAAAGAGTCAACAGACTACCCTAAATATTACGGCTTTGAACATGCCAATATTGATGCACTAAATAGCGCACAATATGGTTTAGCGGAGTGGCAAGAAACAGACATTGCACAAACTAACTTAATTGCTGTACCTGGTTGTTATCCAACGGCGAGTTTATTAGGGCTTAAGCCAATAACCATTAATAAGTTACATGTTGAGAACTCTTTAATTGTTGTTAACGGTATTAGCGGTGTTAGTGGGGCAGGAAGAAGTGCAAGTTTAGCAACCAACTTTAATGAAGTGAGTTTGAAAGCCTACAATGTTTTACAGCATAGACACCAACCTGAAATATCACAAGAAGCACATGCTAGCGTGATTTTTAACCCGCACCTTGCGCCTTATAAAAGGGGGTTAATGGCAACGGTTACTATGCAATTGAAAGAAGAAGTGAGTGCTAAACAGGTTGATATGGCTTTTCAGCAGGCTTATGGCGATAAACCTTTAATTAGAATGGTTGGTGCGTGGCCAGAAATTGCGAATGTTGAATATAGCCCTTTTGCTGATATTCATTGGCAAGTGGATGAAGAAAAACATGTGGTTGTAGTGAGTTGTGCTATAGATAACTTACTCAAAGGCGCTGCTTCACAAGCCTTACAGTGTTTTAATATTTCATTAGGTTTACCTAGTGAATACTCAATGCTATCGGTAACAGCCGCTAGTTCAAATGTAAAAAACTAGAGCATACTAATGAATACATTCTCAACCACAAGTAAAACAACAGCAACTAAGCCTTTAGTGATTAAAATTGGTGGCGCAATTCTTGAGAAAGAATCAGCTTTACAAGCTTTGTTAGCGGTTATTGCAAAGCTGCGTAACAAGCAAGTGGTGTTAGTACATGGCGGTGGCTGTGTGGTTGATGAAATGCTAGCCCAAGCAGGTTTTACCACAGAAAAAAAGCATGGCTTGCGTGTAACACCCAGTGAGCAAATGTCTATTATTAGCGGTGCTTTAGCAGGTACTGTGAATAAGTCTATTGTTGCTACGGCTAATAGCATGGGACTTATGGCGGTTGGTTTATCATTGAATGATGGCGATATGGTTAGCTGTGAATTATCCCTATTAGAATTAGGCTTTGTTGGTGTTCCTAAAACCAATAATAGTAAATTATTAGACAGCTTACTTAAAACTGAATTTCTTCCCGTGATCTCATCTATTGGCGCTTTGCCTAGTGGTGAGCTGGTAAATGTTAATGCTGATGATGCTGCCGTTGCTATTTGTCAATTATTGAATGCTGAGCTATTACTACTTACCGATGTTAATGGCGTAAAAGGTAGTGATGGTGAGTATTTATCATCACTTGATCATGAGCAAGCTCACAGCCTTATTAATGAAGGTGTTATTGCTGGCGGTATGACCGCTAAAGTGAATGCTGCGTTACATGCGGCTAAACAATTACGACGAAGTATCGCGGTTGCCAGTTGGCAATCGCCAGAGCAAATTATGCAATTGCTTGATGGCCAAGGTGTGGGTACACAAATTCAACCTCATTAGGTTGCAAGGCTCACCAACTTATATCAAAGCTGTTATTTACTAATTTAGAGAAAATACTTATGTCGACTTCTACAAATACCAACAAATTAGCACATTTTTTAGCTGACGATCAGTTAACAAAAGTGCAATTATTAGCCTTAATTGATTTAGCAATAAAAATTAAAAAATCACCACAACAGTATAATCAAATACTTGCGGGTAAATCTGTGGCAATGATTTTCGAAAAACCATCACTAAGAACTCACGTTAGTTTTGATATGGGTATCAATAAGCTCGGTGGACACGCACTTTACTTAGGCCAGCAAAATGGCAAGTTAGGTGAGCGTGAACGGGTCAGTGATTATGCAAAAAATTTATCATGTTTTGCTGATTTAATTGTCGCGCGTGTCTTTAGCCATGATGCTATTCAAGACTTAGCTGAACATGCAAGTGTTCCGGTGGTTAACGCATTATGTGATTTATTCCACCCTTGTCAGGCACTCGCAGACTTTGTCACCTTAACTGAGCAGTTTGGCGATTTATCAACGGTAAAATTAGCTTATGTTGGCGATGGTAATAACGTTTCAAATTCATTGATGATTATGGCGGCTACTTTAGGGGTCGATTTTACGTTAGTAACACCTCAAGGGCATGAAGCAACTGCAGCAATGATCAGTAAAGCCGAACAGTTAGCCCTTAAGTCAGGCAGTAAATTTACTTGCACTACTGATATTAATGTTATTGGTAATCAAGATGTTATTTATACCGACACTTGGGTATCGATGGGTGATGAAGATGCCAGTAAAAAAGCGGCCATTTTAGCGAAGTTTTCGCCTTATCAAGTGAACCATGAATTAATGGAAAAAGCCGATGCAAGTATTGTAATGCATTGTCAGCCAGCACATTTAGAAGAAGAGATTACCACGGCATTATTTGATAGTGCAATGTCAGTAGTCTTTCAACAAGCAGAAAACAGAATGTGGGCGCAAAACGCAGTATTAGTTTCTTTGTTCAGCTAATTTAGCTAACAGAGAAAAATAGAGATATTAACGTAGAAAACCACATAACCCAGTTAATGATTTTAATTGTTAACTTAACAAATTAAACAAATTTTAGAGAGAAAATCATGGCATTAGCAGCAAAGAAAAAAATTAAAAAAGTCGTTCTGGCTTATTCTGGCGGTTTAGATACTTCAGCGATCATTCCGTGGTTAAAAGAAAATTATGAAGGCTGTGAAGTTGTCGCTTTTTGTGCGGATGTCGGTCAAGGCGAAGAAGAGCTTGAAGGCATTAAAGAAAAAGCTATAGCATCGGGCGCAAGTGAGTGTCACGTTGTTGATTTAAAAGAAGAGTATGTAAAAGATTATATTTACCCAATTCTTAAAACGGGTGCAGTATACGAAGGTCAGTACTTATTAGGTACCTCAATGGCGCGTCCAGTTATTGCTAAAGCCCATGTTGAAGTGGCATTAAAAGTTGGTGCGGATGCGGTTTGTCATGGTTGTACAGGTAAAGGTAATGACCAAGTGCGTTTTGAGTCATGTTTTGCAGCGTTAGCGCCAGAGTTAACCGTTATTGCACCATGGCGTGAGTGGGACATGGTTTCTCGTGAAGATTTATTAGATTACTTAGCAGAGCGTAATATTCCTTGCTCAGCTTCATTAACTAAAATTTATAGCCGTGATGCAAACGCATGGCATATTTCTCACGAAGGTGGTGAGTTAGAAGATCCATGGTGTGAGCCATCAAAAGAAGTATGGACTATGACCGTAGATCCTATGGATGCGCCTAACACGCCTGAAAAAGTAGCGCTTAGCTTTGTAGAAGGTGAGTTAGTTGCTGTTGATGGTAAAGACTTTTCAGGTAAAAACGGAGCAGGTGCGTATGACGCATTAATGTATCTAAACGATAAAGCAGCTGCTCATGGCGTTGGTCGTATTGATATCGTTGAAAACCGTTTGGTTGGCATGAAGTCACGTGGTTGTTATGAAACTCCAGGTGGTACGGTATTAATGGCGGCATACAAAGGATTAGAAACCTTAATTTTAGATAAAGAGTCATTAAAGTACCGAGAGTCAGTTGGTCTTGAATTCTCACATGTTATTTACGATGGACGTTGGTTTACACCATTAGCTAAAGCACAGTTAGCTTCAGCGGCTTCATTTGCTGAAAAACTAACGGGCGATGTTGTGGTTAAGTTATACAAAGGTATGGCACAAGTCATTCAACGTCGTTCACCAAACAGCTTATATTCAGAAGCGTTTGCAACCTTTGGTGCTGATGATGTTTACGACCAAAAGCATGCTGAAGGCTTTATTCGTTTGTTCAGTTTATCAAGCAGAATTACAGCACTTTCTCAAGCTGACTCAGTACTTAAAGCAAGTAAGGACAAATAATTATGGCACTATGGGGCGGACGCTTTAAAGAAAAAGCGAGTGTACAGTTTAAAAAATTCAACGACTCATTACCTGTTGATTACCGTATGGCAGTACAAGATATTGTTGGTTCAATTGCGTGGGCTGAAGCGTTAACAACAGTTGACGTATTAAGTCAGGATGAATTTACTCGCTTAAAAGCAGCACTGCTTGAATTAAAAGCTTCAGTTGAAGAAAATCCTCAACAGATTTTACTTTCGGATGCTGAAGATATTCATAGCTGGGTTGAAGTTAACCTAATAGAAAAAACAGGTGATTTAGGTAAGAAGCTCCATACAGGCCGTAGCCGTAATGATCAAGTCGCTACCGACTTAAAATTATGGTGTAAAGAAACAGGGGGAGAAATTTTATTCGCCCTTGTGAGTTTACAACAAGCGCTGCTTAATTTAGCAGAGCGCGAAAGCAATACCGTATTACCTGGCTATACCCACTTACAACGTGCTCAACCCGTAACTTTTGGTCACTGGTGTTTGGCTTATGTTGAAATGTTTGACCGTGATATTGGTCGTTTAAAAGACACCCTTTATCGAGCAGACACTTCACCATTAGGATCTGGTGCTTTAGCAGGTACTGCTTACCCAATTGATCGCGATTTATTAGCGCAAAACTTAGGCTTTAGAAGTGCTACTTTAAACAGCTTAGATGCGGTTTCAGACCGAGATCATGTATTAGAGTTACTCTCTAATGCCAGCATTTCTATGATGCATCTATCGCGTTTTGCTGAAGATTTAATTTTCTACAACTCAGGGGAAGCCGGCTTTGTTGAAATGAGCGATTTAGTGAGCTCAGGTTCATCATTAATGCCGCAAAAGAAAAACCCCGATGCCTGTGAATTAATTCGTGGTAAAGCAGGGCGCGTAATGGGCTCATTGTCTGGTATGATGGTAACAATGAAAGCGTTACCATTGGCTTATAACAAAGACATGCAAGAAGACAAAGAAGGCTTATTTGACGCGCTTGATACATGGCAAGAATGTATGGAAATGGCAGTGTTGGTTGCTGATGGCTTAAAAGTTAATAGAGCTCGCACTTTAGCCGCAGCTCAACAAGGCTATGCAAACTCAACTGAACTTGCTGATTACTTAGTAAGTAAAGATGTGCCATTTCGTGAAGCGCATCACATTGTTGGCGAAGTTGTTTTAGCGGCGATAGAAGCGGATCACGCTTTAGAAGATTTTTCATTAGCACAATTGCAACAATACAGTGACAAAATTGAGCAAGATGTTTTTGGGCACTTATCCATTGAGTCATGTTTAGATAAACGTGTTGCTATTGGCGGTACTTCAAGAACTCAAGTACAAAAAGCCCTTGCTGATATTCAAGGTAATCACGATAGCTTGAATGCTCAAGTGGTAGGCGCGCCAAGTAAAATACAAATAAGCTCAGCTTTAAAACAAGTGAAGCAGCGTTTAAATGCTCAAAAGGCAGCGGCAATGTCGGTTAGACGTGCGCGGATGTCAGACGTAGATAATATTTTTGCGTTAACAGAGTTTTGGGCAGAGCAAGGCGAAATTTTACCGCGTACTCGTGACAACATTATTCACGATATTCAAAATTTTGTGGTTGCAGAGCTTGATGGAAAAGTTGTTGGCACAGCGTCACTTTATATTTATCAAACAGGTTTAGCTGAAATTCGTTCGGTTGTTATTGAACAAAATGCTCAAAAGCAAGGTCAAGGTCGAGCATTAATTCAGTACTTACTCGAGTTTGCTCATCAAATGGAATTACAGCAAGTAATTGTACTGACTTATATTCCACAGTACTTCACTAAGTTAGGCTTTAATTTAATTGATAAAAGTTCATTAGCAGACAACATTATTGAGGATAGCGAGCCTAGCCCGCATAAAGATCCCAATGATGAGGTTGCCATGCAATACATGGTTAACCGTGCAAGTATTACCCCATAACGTGCATAAGAAAGGCATAGGAAAATAATTGAAGTCTATGGACAATAATATCAACAACGTGAAATGGTTTAGAAATGCCGCGCCGTATATTAATGCGCATCGTGGTAAAACCGTTGTGTTAATGTTTGGTGGTGAGGCGGTACTACACCCTAATTTTGCTAATATCATCCATGATATTTCTTTGTTACGTAGCTTAGGCGTTAAATTGGTGGTTGTGCATGGTGCACGACCACAAATTGAAGAGCGCATGGCGCAGCGTGATATTGAGCGAAAAATAGAAAAAAATGTGCGCATTACCGACGCAGAAACTTTAGTTGCGGTGAAAGATGCAACGGGCTCGTTACGCTTACACATTGAAGCGCTACTAAGTACTGGTTTAGTTAATTCACCGATGCATGGCTCGCAAATACGTGTTAGTACAGGTAATTTTGTCATTGCTAAACCAATGGGTGTCCGTGACGGTGTAGATTATAAATACACGGGCGTTGTGCGCAGAATAGATTCTGACGGCATTAACATGCAGTTAAATTATGGCTCTATTGTATTATTGTCGCCTATTGGCTATTCACCAACCGGTGAGGTTTTTAATTTAGCCTTAGAAGATGTTGCCGCGCAAACTGCTATTGCTTTAAAAGCCGATAAATTAATTACTTTTACTGAAGATGAAGGTTTAATCGATAATACTGGGGAGTTAATCAAAAGTTGTAGTGTTAGAACGGTAAAAACTTTGCTAGATGAAAAAGACTGCCATGTACGGCAATTATTGTTACGGGCAATTATTCAAAGTGGTGAAAACGGTGTTGAACGCTGTCATTGTATTAGCTATCAAAGTGATACTGCATTACTGCAAGAGTTATTCACCCGAGATGGTGCCGGTACGTTAATTGCCAAAGATCATAAAGAGCTGATAGCCGTTGCTAGTATTGATGATGTTGCTGGTATTTTAGAATTGATACAGCCTTTGGAAGAGGAGGGGGTATTAGTTAAACGCTCTCGCGAGCTACTTGAGGTAGAAATAGGTCGTTTTATTGTGCTTAAAAAGGAAGATGTCATTATTGCATGTGCGGCATTATATCCTTACCCAGAAGTTGCTACAGGTGAAGTTGCCTGTGTGGTAATTCATCCTGATTATCGTAACGGTAATCGTGGTGAACGAGTGATGCAGGCTGTAGAGTTAGAGGCTAAAATGCAAGGTTTGTCGTCATTGTTTTTATTAACCACCGTAAGTGGACACTGGTTTAGAGAGCAAGGTTTCATCGAGAAAAATTTAGATGCGTTACCAGAAGGGAAAAAACAGATGTACAACTTTCAGCGTAATTCTCAAGTATTTATCAAACATATATAAATAGCTTGATGAGCGTTTATAAAATGAAAAGCCACTATTTGATAGTGGCTTTTTTAATGTCTTAGGTATAATTATTTATAATCAATATTTTAGATTGAATTACTTAGGCTTGATGCTTTAGATGAAGCCTTAAAATAGTTCAACTTCGGTTTTTGTTTCTGTACCATTAAGTATTTCATCACTGGTATCTTTAGTTACATATTCCGTTGGCGTTTTACCTAACCTAAAGTATTCAAACTTAGTACTTCTGTCGGTTTTATTGGTGAGTTTACCTGTTGCTTTGTCAATTCTCACTGAAACAATTTCAGTTGGTGGCTGGAAAGGCTCTATTGGTAAATCAGCCAATGCCTCTTTCATAAAAGCAATCCATGCAGGTTGTGCCGAACGCCCACCAAACTCACCGCCAACAATTTGTTCTCTGTCTAAATTGCTATTGTAAACACTCTGACCTAAGTTACGACTAGGATCATCAAAGCCAATCCAGGCCGTTGTTACTAAACGGCGAGAATAACCAGAAAACCAAGCATCTTTTGCTTCGTTGGTGGTACCTGTTTTTCCTGCGATATCACGACGTTTTAAAGCTCTAGCACGCCAGCCAGTACCTTGCCAACCATTGGCTCCAGACCAGTCTGCTTCCCAAATTGCACTATTAAGTGCTTCAGTAATTAAAAAAGCATTTTGTGCACTAATAACACGAGGTGCGCTCTTAATAACATGGGAGCTAGTATTTGATGCAGCCTCTTGTTGTAAAACTACACTTTCAGGCTCTGTCATTATTGAGTCTTCGGTGAGTTTTACATCATTATCTATATTAACCATGCTATCAAAGTTTTCATTTGTTGCATCAACAGCAGCACATGGGTTACATGCCATTAATGGATCTGCTTGGTAAATAATTTCACCTTCAGAGTTTTCAATACGATCAATGATATAAGGTGATATTAAATAACCTGTGTTAGCAAATGCAGCAAAACCTGTCGCTATTTCTAGCGGAGTTAAAGAAGCCGAGCCTAACGCAAGCGATTCATTTCTAGGTAAGTCTGAAGGAGCGAAGCCAAATTTCGTCAGATGATTAATAATACCATCGAGTCCGACACCTTGTAGTAAACGTACTGCAATAACGTTTTTTGATTGGGCTAATGCTTGGCGCATTCGAATAGGACCAATATATTCTTCGGGAGAGTTTTTAGGGCGCCATACATCATCACCACTTTTATCCCATTGGTTAATTGGCGCATCATTAAGGATTGAGGCTAGGGTATAACCTTGCTCAAGCGCAGCAGAATAAATAAAAGGTTTAATGTTAGAACCAACTTGGCGCTTAGCTTGAGTGACTCGATTAAACTGACTCTTTTTAAAGCTAAACCCACCGACAATGGCTTTGATAGCCCCGTCATCTGGAGACATTGACACCATTGCTGAGCTCGCTTGCGGTAATTGGCTTAAGTGGTAGTTAGCATCACTGTCTTTTTGCACTAAAATAACATCGCCGTAAGTGAGTATTTCATTCGCACTTTTAGGGGGGGAGCCTTGTTTTCTATCATTAATAAAAGCACGTGCCCAATGCATTCCTTCCCAAGGAATTGTGCCTTGCTCATTATTAAGCAGTGCAATTTTTGCAGAATTTTCTAAAACAGTGGTGACAACCGCAGGTACAAGGCCTTGATCATACTCAACTTGTGTTAAGGCTTGATTAATTTCATCTAGCGTAAGTTCATCTACTTCTGATGTATTGATATTTGTATCATGAGGAGCATTGCTTGAGTTATTATTTTCAGTTTGTTTTCTTAAGTTTGGGCGTAAAGATAAAATTGGTCCGCGGTAGCCGTGGCGTTGATCATAGCTTAATAAGTTATTAGTCACTGCGGTGTCAGCTGCGTTTTGCAATTTACTATTAATAGTAGTGAAAACATTGTAGCCGTTTGTATAAGCCGCTTCTTTACCGTAAAGCGCTATCATTTTTTGATGCGCCATCTCAGCAGCATAAGGTGCTGATAACTCAATTTGTGCGCCATGTCTTTCGCCCGTAATTGGGGCAGCATTGGCTTCTTGATATGTCGCTTCATCAATATAACCACTTACGAGCATACGGTGTAAAACTACAGAGCGTCGCGCTAATGCACGCTCAGGGGAACGTATCGGATTAAGCGTTGAAGGGGCTTTAGGTAAACCCGCTAATACAGCTATTTGCGGTAATGTTAGCTCATTAATCTCTTTACCATAATACACTTGCGCAGCAGCGCCAAAACCAAATGAACGGTGACCTAATTCGATTTTATTAATGTACAGCATTAATATTTCATCTTTAGTGAGTAAGCTCTCGATATGAAAAGAAAGAAAAATTTCACGAATCTTTCGGGTGTAAGTAACCTCACGAGTAAGAAAAAAGTTACGAGCAACTTGCATGGTAATAGTACTTGCGCCGCCTTTATCTTGCCCCATTAACTTGGCAAGAACCGCTCTACCCATACCAATTGGGTCAACACCAAAATGTAAGTAAAAACGGTCATCTTCAGTGGCTAATAAAGCGTCTATCAGTTGTTGAGGAACTTGCTCTAACGTTAATGGAATACGTTTTTTCTCACCAAACTGAGAAATGAGTAAACCATCGTGCGTATAAATTTTCATGGGAGTTTGCCATTGAATATCCTTTAAAGAATTAACATCGGGCAATTCATCACGCATACTTAAATAAAGAGCGATAGCAGCAATAAATACTAAAGTTGCCATTACAAGGCTGATTTTTAATAAATTCTTAAGAGAAAACACAAAAAACTCATTTTATAGTTAAAAATGTAAGATAATACTAGTATATCGTGTAAAAGCATGTAATAAATGTATTTATACGTATTTTACGTCTAAAATAATTACAAAAAATATTTGCGGGTTCTTATGCTGGACAATTTATGGAAAAAGAAAGTCCCGATGATGGTTGGGATTGATATAGGCTCACATTCAGTAAAAGCTGTGTTATTAAGTCAAGGTGCTGAAGGATATATTCTAGAAGATTATGCCATTGAGCCGATGGCGCGTGGCGCTGTAATCGATCGTGAAATTCAAGATATTGAAGCGGTTGGTAGTGTGATTGAAAAAATAAGAAAAAAAATATCACTCAAAGCAACAGACGCAGCAGCAGCTGTTTCAGGGCAAACGGTTATTACCAAAGTTATTTATATGGATGTTGCATTAAATGAGGAAGAGCTGGCTAGCCAAATAGAAATAGAGGCTGATAGCTTAATCCCCTTCCCATTAGATGAGGTCAGCCTTGATTTTGAAACTTTGGATATTAATGAATCTGATCCCAGTAAAGTTAATGTCTTGTTAAGTGCAGCGCGTACTGAGTCGGTTGAGGCTAGAGTTGCGGCCTTAGAAGCTGGAGATTTTTCAGCAAAAGTTATCGATGTTGAATCTTATGCCGTAGGGCGTTCATATGACTTATGCCTATCTCAACTTCCAGAAGATGCCGAGGATAAAGTTGTTGCAATTGTCGATATTGGGGCAACGGTTACTTTATTTTCTGTTACTCAACAAGGTAAACACATTTATAGCCGCGATCAAATGTTTGGTGGTGAGCAATATACGCGTTCGATCGTCTCTTACTATAATAAATCTTTTGATGATGCGGAAAGAGCAAAGGTAAGTAACGACTTACCTCCTAATTATACATTTGAAGTGCTCGCTCCTTTTCATACTGTACTGATGCAGCAAATTCGCCGTGCTATTCAAATGTTTTTAACAACTAGTGGCCAAACAAAAGTCGATTACTTGTTGATTTCAGGTGGTACGGCAAAACTTGAAGGGGTTGAAGCGCTATTATCGGAAGAAATAGGTATTTATACCGTTATTGCTAACCCTTTTCACGGCATGGCTTTAGGTTCATCAGTTAATAGTGAAGAGCTTGCTATTGTTGCACCGCAATTAATGGTTGCAACAGGTTTAGCGTTAAGGAGTTTTACCCCATGGCACATATAAATCTACTCCCTTGGCGTGAAGCCTCACTAAAAAGAAAAAAGAAAGAGTATTTTACTATTTTAACGGCGGTAGGTTTAACTGCTCTAGCGTTAGTTTTAATTGTTAATTTTTACTATCAAGCGCGAATTGACGGACAAAATAGTCGTAATCAATTTCTCAAAAACGAAATAGCGCAACTTGACATTCAAATTAGCGAGATAAGAACACTTAATGAAAAAAAAGATGCCTTACAAAAACGTATCGATGTAATTGAACAATTACAACGTAGCCGAAACGTGGGTACTCAAGTACTTGATGAAATAGCAAAAATAGTGCCTAATGGCATCTATATTACCCAGCTTGAAAAGCAAGGGAATGTTATTTATTTAACAGGAAAGAGCGAATCTAATAACCATTTAGCTAATATGATACGCGCTATTGAACTATCTGATTTATTTACAGATGCAACACCAGAGTCAATTACTGCTGATGATGATTCACCGAAATTGCTAAGTAGCTTTAAAATGAAAGTAAGAATTAAAGGCTTAATTGCAAATCCAAGTGCAACATTGGCGGCTAAATAGGGAGTTTAAAGATGAAGTTTGATGCATCGCAATTTGATAACCTCGAACTTGATAACATAGGACAGTGGCCAGCAGCGGCTAAGTTGGTATTAGCAATATTTTTAGGTGTACTTGTATTAGGCCTAGGATATATGGGGATTATTAGTAATCAATTAACCCAACTGGAACGCTCCTATGCAGAAGAGAAAACATTAAAAGATTCGTATAAAACCAAATATCATATTGCGGCTAATTTAGAGTTATTTCGCGCGCAAATGGTAGAAGCTGAAGATACTTTTGCTAATCAATTAAGAAGTTTGCCTAACAGTCATGAAACGCCTGGTTTACTTGATGATATTACTTTCATTGGTACTACAAGCGGTTTAGATTTTGTTAAATTAGAATGGCAGCCAGAAATAAGTAAAGAAATCTATATCGAGTTACCTATTGATATTGAAGTGATTGGTCCTTACCACGCTTTTGGTCAATTTGTGAGTAAAATCGCAGGGTTGCCAAGAATTGTTACTTTACATGACTTTATTATCAATATCGCTGAAAATGATAATGAAACGCTTAATTTAAAGTTACAAGCTAAGACCTACCGTTATCAAGAGGAGGTAGTTCAATGAAGCGTATAAATTACCGCTCTTTATTGATTGCGTCGATGCTATCACTGTCATTAACGGGCTGTTTTGATGATACTAAAGACATTGAAGCACATATGGAGCAAGTGAAAGCCACTACAACAAACTATATTGAGCCTATGCCTGAAGTTCATGCATTCATTCATATTGCGTATTCAGCGCAAGAGCAACGTAGCCCCTTTGTGTTGCCTAAGCCTGAAGTAATAGAACAAAAAATTCAACAAGTATCAGGTTGTTTGAGTCCTGATAGTAATCGACGTAAACAGCCATTAGAAAAATATGCACTCAGTGATTTAGTTATGAAGGGCACATTAGGTGACGAAAATAAACTTTGGGCATTATTAGAAGCTTCAGATTTAACCTTACATAGAGTTTCTATTGGTAATTATTTAGGACTCTATCATGGAAAAATTACACAAGTGAGTACAACAAAAGTAAAAATTATGGAGTTATCCCCGGATGGAGCAGGTTGTTGGGTTGAGCGTGAAGCAGAATTGGAAATTGTTAAATCAGAGCCAAATAAGTAAAGGAAATAATAATGTTATTTAATAAAATCAAAAATCACCAAGGCTTTAGCAAATTACCACTCTGTTTAGTTTTGTTACTTTGTTTTGCGGCTCATATTGTTAATGCGAATGAAAATAATGATGTTAGCCACCTCAGTGAAATATCGTATAACACGCTACAAGCTGATCAAATTGAGCTAGTTTTTAAGTTTGATCGTAGTATTAGTGAGTTACCTGAAGTAAACACTTCAATGACTCCCGCATTTGTGAAAATTAATTTTGGTGCTGCTACTTATGCTCAGCACTTACAAAAAACACTTGTTCAACATGCTGGAATTGAAGAAGTAACTATTGATACATCTACGGGTAACATGGTGGCAAGTATTCAGTTAGAGAAACTCTCAGTATTTGATGTTGCTTTAACAGATGATAAAGAATTTTCTATTACTTTTAACTCAGGTTCATCTGCAGAGGTTGTTGAGAGTTTAAGCCCTGCTGGAAAAGCATTTATTAACCAAGTTGAGTCGATTGACTTTAGATTGAATGAGAATAATGACGGACAGCTACTTATTTATCTTAGTGACAGTACATTAGCAGCAGACGTTAATGACAAGTTAGGCAAGGTGAATGTTGAATTACATAACACTAATATCAGTGATGAATTACTTTATAAACTTGATGTAACTGATTTTGGTACTGTTGTTAAAGGTATTGAAACTTTTAAAGATGGCCGTAATGCACGTTTTGTACTGGATGTTGAAAGCAACTTTACTTTCTCGCAAGAGCAAGAAGGTAATTTATTCATTTTAACCGTACAAAAAGAGGCGGAGAAAGCTCCTTCATACTTAGGTGAAACAGAAGATTTTACTGGCCGTGGCATTTCATTTAGTTTTCAAGATATCCCGGTAAGAACGGTACTGCAATTAATTGCGGATTATAACGACTTTAACTTAATAACAAGCGATACAGTAACGGGTAACATTACGCTACGTTTAGACGGTGTACCTTGGGATCAAGCATTAAGCATTATCTTAAAAGTTAAAGGTTTAGATAAGCGCATGCAAGGTAACATTTTAATGGTTGCTCCGGCGGATGAATTGGCCGCACGTGAAGCACAAACTTTACAAGCACAGCAACAAGTTGAAGAGTTAGCGCCTTTATACTCTGAATATGTACAAATCAACTATGCTAAAGCATTAGAATTTTCAGAGCTTATTAAAAATGAAGATACCAGTATTTTATCGCCACGCGGTAGTGTGTCAGTTGATGAGCGTACTAATACCTTATTAATTCGTGACACCGCTAAAAGCATTGAAGATATTAAGCGTATGGTAACTATATTAGATGTTCCTGTTCGCCAAGTAATCATTGAAGCTCGTATGGTAACGGTTAACGATGATTTAGATGAAGAGTTAGGTATACGTTGGGGTGTTACTAATACCGATGGCGAGAATATATCTTCAGGCTCTTTAGCTGGGGTAGACTCTGCACGAGGTGGTAATGTTCCTGACTTAGGCGATAGATTAAATGTAAATTTACCTGTTGTTAGTCCTGCTGGTTCTATTGCTTTTCAAGTGGCAAAACTAGCCAATGGTACAATTCTTGATTTAGAACTTTCAGCGTTAGAGAAAGAGAAAAAAGGTGAAGTTATTGCCAGTCCAAGAATTACTACCGCAAACCAAAAAGAAGCTTATATTGAGCAAGGTGTTGAAATTCCTTACCAAGAAGCTGCTTCAAGTGGTGCAACGGCAACTCAATTTAGGAAAGCCGTTTTAAGCTTAACGGTAACACCACATATCACACCTGATGATAAGATAATTCTTGATTTAGTAGTTACTCAAGACTCTATATCAGAGATACAAGTAGGCTTTGCTCCTTCAATCAATACTCAGCGTATTGGTACGCAAGTACTGGCTGACAATGGCCAAACAATCGTATTAGGTGGTATTTACCAGCAAGAGATTATTAGCAGTGTTTCTAAGGTTCCTGTACTTGGTGATATTCCTTACTTAGGTTGGATGTTTAGTTCTAAGAGTAATAGTAATCGCAAAAAAGAATTATTAATTTTTGTTACTCCGCGCATTGTCACAGAACATTTATAACATTTACTTCAATTCACTAAATAATATTCCCTTATTATTTAGTGAATTTTTAGCTTTTAAGAGTTTTTAATTAAGTTAACGGTAAACTTACTTGCAATTTGTAGTTAACAATTGCGATAATTACGCCCTTGAAATTTCCGAGGGAGACCTCTATTCCGTCAAAAGTGCTATTTTTACTATTATTTAGGTAGAAATTTCTTTTGAATGACCTGTTAACAAAACGAGTATGAAATAAATCTAATGGCAGAAAAACGTAATATTTTCCTTGTTGGCCCTATGGGTGCTGGTAAAAGTACTATAGGTAGAGAAATAGCCGACAGATTGCACCTTGAGTTTTTTGATTCTGATCAGGAAATTGAACGTCGTACTGGCGCTGATATCGCTTGGGTTTTTGATCTTGAAGGCGAGGAAGGCTTTCGTAAAAGAGAAGAAACTGTAATCGAAGACTTAAGTGAAAAACAAGGTATTGTTCTAGCTACTGGTGGTGGTTCAGTAATAAGTACTAATGTTCGCAATCGATTATCTGCTCGTGGCATTGTTGTATACCTTGAGACAACTATTGATAAGCAAGTTGCTCGTACGCAACGTGATCGTCGCCGTCCTTTATTACAAACCTCAGAAGAGCCTCGTACAGTACTCGAAAACCTTGCTGTTGAGCGTAATCCTCTTTATGAAGAAATTGCTGATATTATTGTTAAGACTGATGAGCAAAGTGCAAAAGTTGTTGCACATAACATCATTGATAAACTTGAGTTTTAATATCGAATTTTAATCTATAGCAGTTCGACTTTTATATTTTTATCATTAGTGGCACCCTATGACTACCCTGAATTTAGAGCTTGGCGAACGCAGTTACCCTATTTTTATTGAATCAGGGTTGTTACAACAAACGTCAAAATTACCCTCGTATATTGGTGGTAAAAGAGTCTGTATTGTTACTAATGATGTTGTTGCTCCGTTATACCTCGAGCAACTTAAAGCTAAACTCACTGACTTTATTGTTGATGACGTAGTGCTCCCTGATGGCGAAGCTTATAAAAACTTGGCTAGCTTTGAAGTTATTATGGCAAGTTTACTGAAAAATGAGCATGGTCGTGATACTACGCTTATTGCTTTAGGTGGTGGAGTTATTGGTGATATTACCGGCTTTGCTGCTGCGTGTTATCAACGTGGTATTAACTTTATTCAAATACCTACGACACTGCTTTCTCAAGTTGACTCTTCTGTTGGTGGTAAAACAGCAGTTAATCACCCGCTAGGTAAAAACATGATTGGTGCTTTTTACCAACCTAAAGCGGTTTTTATCGACATTGACAGCCTAACAACATTACCTGTACGCGAGTTTAATGCCGGTATGGCTGAAGTGATTAAATATGGCATTTTAGGCGATCAGCGATTTTTCATTTGGTTAGAAAATAATATCGAGGCAATCAAGTCAGGTCGAAGTGATATTTTAGCTCAAATGATAGAGACTTGCTGTCAGTGTAAAGCTGATATTGTTGCTAAAGATGAAACTGAATCAGGCTTACGCGCTTTACTCAATTTAGGTCATACCTTTGGCCATGCTATTGAAGCAGAACAAGGCTATGGTAATTGGTTGCATGGTGAAGCTGTTGCTACTGGCATGGTACTTGCTGCTAAACTAGCTGTAGCAATGAATTTGCTTGAAGAGTCAGAATATCGTCGCATAGAGTTGTTAATTTCTGCATTTGACTTACCAATTAAAGCACCGAGTAATATGGGGTTTAATGAATTTATTCAACATATGCGCAGAGATAAGAAAAACATAGCCGGTACATTACGCTTTATCGTTCCAACAGCAATCGGTAAATCGGAAATCCGTGATGATGTATCACAAGACTTACTTCAGCAAATTCTATAAATTATTTGATAGTGTCATCATAAATGACACTATCACAAATTTTCATAGAAAGGGTAAAGTATGTCTGCACTTCCAAGCAGTTCAACAGTGATTAATATAAAACCAGATAATAGCATCGCTAATATTAATGTTACGGCTCGTATTGATTATAATTTACGCTTTACTAAGCAAGCTGTACTTGTTGTAGGCGACAGTAATGATGATTATAGTCAGGTTGCTCGCCAATACCTTGTTGCCATATCAAATCAAGAAACTAACCAAGTAAATACCGCTTTTGTTTCTGCATCTTCTAAATTAAATGATATTCAGCTGCGTTGTCGCTTAATCGAACAGCTTTTCTCAAATACCTTATTTGATCCTGAGCAATCACTAGTACAAAGCGTTTTACGCTTAGCTCAGCAACAAAGTGATGTATTAACAATTATTATTGAACATGCCCAAGCGTTATCACTACAAATTAAATATGAACTATGTCAACTAGTTCAAGTAGCTAAGAAGAGCAACACGTTAATTAATGTGATTTTTTTTGGCAGCTTTGACTCAGGTAAAGAAGTCGTTGGTGATAAAACGCTATTCAAGAATAAGTTAGTGATTATTGATGCTTTAACAGGGCAACTATATAACTACGATGACCCGAAGCTGGCACCCGTAGTTAAACCGATTAAAGTACATTTATGGCAAAAAATAGTGTTAGGCTTAAGTGTTGTTTTATTAATGGCTGCTTGCTTAGCGTTATTTATTTATATTAGCGATGTAGATAATAAATCATTGTTCACACAAACAACGGTGATGGCTGATAAAGCCAGCGAAGACTCCTTTAGTAAGCCTATAGCGACTTTTATTGCTCCTATAACCGACAGTAACGATAAACAGCTAAATAAGCCTGCTACAACTGTTAATGAGGCTAATGCGACTGATATTTACCAAGCGCTTTTAAATGATACTGAATTGAAAGCGCCACAAGTCGCAAATAGTTCGGAAGTGTTCAACGCTTTATTTGCAACTACGTCAACGGCAGCGCTAGAAGAAGCGAGTGAAGATACGGAAATTCTGAGCCAAAATAATGAAGCAATTAAAGCATCAGAAACCTTAAAAAATAATACTTCAGAGGCTGGATCGTACTATGCTCAAGCAGCATTGTTAGCGCCAGAGGGGTACGTTATACAAATAGCTGGATTTTTTGATAATAAACGCTTAACTGAGTTTTTAACTACTTATGAAACAATGCCTTTACATCATTACACTAAAGATCTAAATGGTAAGGTATTTACCGTCGTTACTTCTGATAATTATGCAACCAAAGAAGATGCTAAAGCGGCAATTCAAGCTTTTCCTGATGATTTAGTAGTAAGAGACCCATGGATTAAACCCATTTCGCTTGTTCTTGCGGAAATTAATACCTTTAAAGAGTAAATCGAGCTACAATTCGCAGCGTAATTTTATTCAGATTTTAGGTTTAAGCGATTAATGAGCAAGAAGCATCGAGCATTTCTCAAGTGGGCAGGTGGTAAATATGGTCTGTCTGATGTTATTGCTAAAATGCTACCCAAAGAACAGCGTTTAATTGAACCTTTTGTTGGCGCAGGATCGGTCTTTCTAAATACCAATTACGATCATTATATTTTGAATGATATTAATCAAGACTTGATTAATTTGTACCAAATACTGCAAAAATCTCCTGATACCTTTATTGCCGACGCGCGAAAAATATTTAATCCTGAACATAATGAAGCGGACACTTATTATCAATTAAGAGCTGAATTTAACGCTAGTAAAGATAGCTACTTTCGTTCGCTTATTTTTCTTTATATGAACCGCCACGGTTATAACGGCTTATGTCGATATAATAAGTCAGGCGGTTACAATGTTCCTTTTGGTAAATATAAAAAGCCTTACTTCCCTGAAGTTGAATTAAATTTTTTTGCTGAGAAGAGCCAAAAAGCTACATTTGTTTGTGAAGGTTATCGCAAAACATTCGCTAGAGCACTGCAGGGCGATGTTATCTATTGTGATCCTCCATATGTCCCATTAAGTAAAACAGCAAGTTTTACCAGTTATTCAGGTAATGGCTTTGGTTTAGATGAGCAGGCTGATCTAGCTAATGTCGCAGAAGAAGTGAATGAAGCTAAAAATATTCCGGTATTGATTTCAAATCACGATACTATTTGGACGCGTAAGATTTATGAGCATTCAGCTAAAATAAAATCAATTCAAGTGGCTAGAACAATTAGTCAAAATGCAGGGCAGCGTAAAAAGGTTGCTGAATTATTGGCTTTGTATAAGTAACCTGAGCTCGGGATAGTAAACCCTAAACTGAACTTTCGAGTTAACTATTTACTAAGACTAACTGCACAATTAAAACAAGCGATGCAATAAATGCAATCGTCAATATTACGCCTGCAATAATAAAGTGGGATAGCTTTCCTTGAGTAAAGTCTTTTTCTCGGTTGCTATTGCTTTGCACTCCAAAAAAGGCAGCGAATACACTCTTAAATATTTGTTTAGCATTTCTCATAGTAGTTTACCGCTTAACTATTTTTAATTAATCAAAACTATAATGTACTAACTCTATTAAATCTAAAAATTGTCGGTGAGTTGACTTACTCTCTCCAGCAAACCATGCCCACCAGCTTTTGTTGGGCCTATAAACGGCATTACAGGGATGGTTACTGTGACTTAATGGTAATTCAGACTTCAGTGTAGTGCAGATTGTAAGTGTGTTTTCATATTGAGTTTGCTTGGCGTGAATATTATTACGCTATAACGATAAGTGCAAGATAAAGTTAATGCAATAATAAAGACTAAACAGAGTCTTTTAGGCTTGGTTAAAGTTATATCTGCCAGCATCCGTATTGACATGATTTACTCTATTACATAAAAAAGGTGTGATCGATTATAACCGAATCACACCTTTATGTCTTTGTTTGAATTTTATACTAATTTGTATCTTTAATTATTTTTATAAATCAATATCTATACTGTAAGCAATATAGGCTTTTATATCGCCTGCAGCACCATCTAAATCCGTTGCTGATGCACCTAAGGTAAAGCCTGATTTGTTAAAGCTTACACCATAATCAATAGAATCTTCACTAAGCCAATCACCAGAGTATGAGCCTAAATGCAGGGTGATGTCGGCATCGTTTGCTAAAGCAAAACTGTAATCAGCACTGGCGTATATAGTGTCACCTACATCAGCTCCTTCACCAGAGGTTAATACGGCTACCCCTAAAGTCAGTGCTTCAAAAGTTACGCTGGCATAAACTTCAGAAAAATCGGCATCACCTGTAGTTTCATCTGGGTAAGCATAATAAATAAAGCCGACATCATAAGATAAACTGTCATTAATATCTGCAGAGTAACCACCATATAAATCTAACTCATAGCTCATATCATTGTTAGCCCAGTCGGCATTAGACACCCAAGTGCCAGCATAAAACCCTGAGCTATCTTCGTAATCAATACCACCTGATATTGCGGCAGAGCCATTAGTTTGTTCTAAACCGCGCCATAAATAATTTGAAGTAGCGCCAACATTAGCAGATAGGCCTTCAGTTGCCTGTGCAGTGTTAGAGATAGCGAGAGTACTGAAAACCAAACCAGTTAACGTAATAGGTAAAAGTATACTTTTCATATTATATTCCTAAGTGTTTATGTTGACGTTAAGTTTTATTCTAGTTACAGATAGAGCAAAAATAATGCCTATGAAAAAAAATAAGTAATATAAAAAATAACGATATTAATAACAGTGGTTTAGGAGGTTTAAATGAATTATATAATCAAGGGTGATTGTTTTTTATGCTCCTTAACGGTGCGGTTTTGTTAAAACTGCACCAGATTAATAGGTACAGTTATCACTTTCATATTCGCATTTCATTTTGGCTTGGGTATAATGTGGGCTGTTTTTTCAGGAATATACCATTATGCCTTCATACTTAATTGCTCCATCAATACTTTCTGCTGATTTCGCTCGTTTAGGTGACGATGTAGCTAAAGTACTTGCTGCAGGTGCAGATGTTGTTCACTTTGATGTGATGGACAACCATTTTGTGCCTAACTTAACATTTGGTCCTATGATCTGTGAGTCGTTAAGAAGTTACGGTATTACAGCGCCTATTGACGTACATTTAATGGTAAAGCCGGTTGATAGCTTAGTGCCTAGTTTCGCTAAAGCAGGAGCTGATATTATTACCTTTCATCCTGAAGCTAGCGATCATATTGATAGAACTTTACAGCTAATTAAAGATAATGGTTGTAAAGCGGGTTTAGTGTTAAATCCAGCAACACCTCTGCATTGTTTAGACTTTGTGATGGATAAACTCGATGTTATTTTATTGATGTCGGTGAATCCTGGCTTTGGTGGGCAATCATTTATTCCAACTACTTTAGATAAAATTCGCTTAGTCAAAGAAAAAATTATCGCTAGTGGCCGAGATATTCGCTTGCAAGTTGATGGCGGTGTTAAGGCAAGTAATATTGCTGAAATTGCGGCGGCAGGTGCTGATATGTTTGTTGCCGGTAGCGCGATTTTTTCGCAGCCAGATTATAAAGTCGCCATTGATGATATGCGCGCAGAATTAAAAAAAGTAACGCCATAGCCGTTACGATAAAATAACGATTAAAGTAATTTAAAGGAAAATCATGAGTAAACCTATTGTATTAAGTGGCTGTCAGCCTTCAGGCGAATTAACTATTGGTAATTATTTAGGCGCATTAAAGCAATGGGTAAATATGCAACCAACCCATGAGTGTTATTATATGTTGGTTGATCAACACGCTATTACGGTTCGCCCTAAAGCGGCTGACTTACGTAATGCTACCCTTGACGGTTTAGCGCTATATTTGGCTTGTGGTGTTGACCCAGAGCAAAGCACTATTTTTATTCAGTCACATGTACCTGAGCATGCACAACTTAGTTGGGTACTAAACTGCTACACCCAAATGGGTGAATTAAACCGTATGACTCAATATAAAGATAAGTCACAAAAATCTGAAGCAAATATGAACTCAGGCTTGTTTACTTATCCAGTATTAATGGCGGCAGATATTTTACTTTATGGTGCCGATACTGTGCCGGTAGGTGACGACCAGAAGCAACATTTAGAGTTAGCGCGTGATATTGCAACACGCTTTAATAATATTTATGGTGATATTTTTACTGTGCCAGATCCTTTTATTCCACAGCACGGCGCTCGTGTTATGAGTTTGCTTGAACCAAGCAAGAAAATGTCTAAGTCGGACACTAATCCGGGTAACTTTATTGGTTTATTAGAAGACCCTAAAAAAATTAGTAAAAAGATTAAGCGTGCGGTCACTGATTCAGACGAGCAAGCACGTATTTATTACAACATTGAAGAAAAGCCAGGCGTGTCTAATTTATTATCGCTATTATCATGCGCAACAGGAAAAACCGTCGCTGATTTAGTGCCTGAGTATGAAGATAAAATGTATGGTCATTTAAAAGGTGATGTTGCTGATGCTGTAGTTGCCATGCTTGAGCCTATTCAAACTAAGTTTCATGAATACCGCGCAGACCAAAACTTTTTAGAGCAAGTAATGCGCAGTGGCGCACAAAAAGCTTCTCAAAAAGCGAGCCCAATTTTAACTTCTGTGTATGATGCGGTAGGTTTCATTCCTCGCCCATAAATAGAAAGCTAGATAAACATTTTTTAAGCCGAGCTCAGGTTAAAGTAATAAAAAGCCCCCAAGCATTGTGATGTTTGGGGGCTTTTTATATTGGTCATATTCTTATTTAAAATAGCGAAATGGCTATACAGATAATTATTACTCTTCTTCTTGAATAGACTTTTCAGCATCAATAAACAGTTGCTTACTTTGCTCAACAAAATCATCTACGCTACTACTTGGTGCAAGCAAAAAGCTTGGATCCATAATGGTCGCGTTATAGTTTGGATGAGGATCAAATTCAGGCTTGTTACTATACTGTACTAAGTAGCCGCCACCGAACAGTAATACGGTTAAACCTAACGCGGTAACCATTCTACGTTTTGCCGTCATATGAAAACCAATATAACTGTTGAGCCATAATAGGGTGAAAGTTAATGCAATAGGTACTAAGTTAATAAGAATTAGCATTACAGAATGACTAGCAGTATTAAACGCGACAATATTTTCCAATAAATCACTGAGCCACATTAAATTAAATAATGCAAAGCTGACCCCTAACTGCGCCATAACACGAGCATCATTTTTAGTTAAATGTGATACTAATGCGACAGCCGCAGGCCATACCCCAAATAGCAAAGACATGCCTATAGCGCTAACGAGTAGTTGGCTTAAGTTACTTTCCATTGGGTTGTTTAAGTAGAAAACACCACCGGCAACCATAATAAAAATAGCAATGCTTAAGGTGAGAGCTATTGGACTGCGTAACAAGTCGATTAAGTTTTCAAAGGCACTAAAAGGTACAGTAGGCGCTACTTTATGGTCTCGAAATACAATACGGAGTTGGCTTTTTCCTAAATTAATAATATCGCCGTCTTCAATAATATGCTGGTTAGCTGATTGCTTTTTATTGCTAGCATTTTCTAGAAAGGTGCCATTAATCGTATTCTTGTCAGTTAACGTCCAAACACCGTCATTAAAATTGATATCAAGATGCTGTGGACAAATATGTGGATCGGATAAAATAATATCGTTGTTATAATCACGGCCAATACGAACCGTGTTTTTATTTAACTGGTGACGATGTAGTAATTTTTGACCACGGCTAATTTCCTCAATAATTATTTCCATGATACAGCCTCCATAAATTTATGGGTAAAGGCCATCGCATTTTTCTGGCTAACACCGGCAATAGTAAAGTGACTGACCAATGCTTGTTGGCCTTTATCAACTGAGGCACCTAAATATAAAACATCAAATAGTTTGGGAAAGTCTTTATAAGCACGAGTACAAAAAATACTTTTGCTTGTCATATTATTATTTTGCGGTGTGGTTAAGTCGTGCTGACATTGAAACTCGCTGACATCACCTTTACCAGCACGATTTCCTGCGCCAGCTCTTGCTATTTGTTGTTGATATAAATGATAGAACTTACTATCGCTCAACTCTTTTGCTTGCATGTGTTTGAACTCTATTTCAATATTCCCAGTAAATAAGTTCGCGGCTAAATAAGTATCTTCGTCTAAAGAGCAGTTAGCAACAGCGGCTAAAATTAAGGCATCACTCTTATCGGTATTTGAGTCACCCCAACAACGAATAAAAGGCACATCAATAATCGGAATAATTCCGTTGGCACCTAACTGTTTTGGTTGCCATGGACTATTAAGTAGCGTTGACATTAGCTCGTTCTGACTTGCTAACAGTTGAGATGCCATTTGTTTTTTTATGTCAGCAGGAGGTGATTTCTTAAACTCAGCATAGAGCTTTATTAACTTTCCGTGTGGAACGAGAAAACCTATTTGGTTACCTGAGGTGGCAACATTAATACCAACCACTTCCGCGTCTTTATTTACTACCGGACCCCCACTCATTCCTGAGTTAATTGAGCCGGTGAAGTGAATGCGATCACTAAATGATTCTTTTTTTAGACCATTGTATGTTCCTGGAACAACAATCATTCCTAAGTCATGTGGGTTACCTAATGAGAATAGTTTTTCACCTTTTTGAGGTGAGCTTTTCGAAAGTAAAAAATAATCCATGGGGGCAGTAACTTCGCGCTCAACTAAAGCAAGATCGTTAATTACATCAACACTTTTAAGTGTTAATTCGCCAGTACTTCCTAAGTTATCTAAGTATTCAATACGGTATTTAGTGGGATGGCGAGCATAACTTGAAATAACATGATAATTGGTTGCTATCATGCCATCGCTACTAATTTGAAAGCCAGACCCTATTGAAGATTTTTCTCCACTGGCCTTATCAATAAGCTTAATTTGATACAATGATGATGTTAATTGAGCAAAAATTTCTTCTGCTTGCTCGGCGGCGTGACTGGTAAAACTTACCAGTATAAAAAATAAGGTAAAAATCGCTTTCATTTATCTTCCTAATGAGAATGTCCAATACCATTGTGCCATTGTTTAGCCGCTAAAAATAGTCATAGTAAATATCATTTTTTGTTCCGTAAATTCACAATATTACGTGGGAATTTTATTTCACTTAATTACAAATATTATTATTATTTGCGCTGACACTACAATACATGTAGCCGTTATAATTCTTTGTTTATGGTGAACTTTTAGTATTAACTCATCGTATTAACTTGTTAAGGTTATATAGCTACTACTTTCACCTATTATATTTTGCTATATAGAGTCTGACACTTTATCCATTAGGAGCAGTGATGCACCAACCACAATTAAGCTTAAAACAATATTTAAAAGCCTTTAATATCATCACTTCAAAAGGGGACAAATCAAAGCATCGTTATTGTTTAGATAATGTTGATGCTTGGCATGATTTTGATGGTTATACCTGCTTTTTAGGTTATAAAGACTTAACCTTGACCCTATTATTTCATGGCAGGTACGCATTTGATTATCAGCATGAAGAAACCTTAACTGCTTTTTTAGCCTTACTTACAGAAATGCTAAAGGATAATCGCAGTGACTAATTTATTATCAGGTTTTGAAAATCATGTGTTAAATCATCATCAGGTGCTAGTTGGTGACCTGAGTGGTATCATTTTTGATTTAGATAATACCTTGGTCACATCATCGTTAGATTTTGCGGAAATCAAAGCTGAGCTTAACTGCCCAGAGCATCTTGATGTTTTATCTTTTGTTGCATCGCTTCCTATTGAGCAGCAACACGCCGCCAGTGAAAAAATTGTTGAGTTTGAGATGGCTGATGCACATTCATCTTCTTTGCTTGCAGGTACTAGGGAAATTCTTGCATTGTTAACCTCGCTAAATTTACCATTTGCTATAGTCACGCGAAACTGTAAAGCGGCAGCACAGGTAAAATTAACAAAAAATGATTTAACTATTGATTTGGTATTAACGCGAGAGGAGCATAAAGCGAAACCAGCGCCAGATGCCTTACTTCATATTGCTAACTTATGGCGGTGTCCGCCAGAAAAGTTACTCTATGTAGGTGATTACCTTTACGATATACAAGCGGCGAAAAATGCTAATATGCCTTCATGTTTATTAACTTTTGGTGAGCAACCGCCTTACGCCCATTTAGCTACCTTAGTTGCCCAAGATTTAAGTGAGTTAAATAAAGCGCTGACCATAGCATTTAGTGATGTGAATCATTAACCTCTAATATGTTAATTAACTTTACTGAGTCAAACGAAATAAATTACTGGCGTGTCTCGAATGACAGCGTTATGGGTGGTGTTTCATCGAGCCTAATGTTGATTGAAGGCAATTATGGGCGTTTTTTCGGTAACATTTCACGGGATAGCAATGGTGGCTTTAGTTCGGTCTATCGACGAATTGAATCATTAGCCTCAGGTGTTGAGCGTATCCGTATTAATAGCAAAGGGGATGGTCAAACTTATCAAGTACGCATTATGTCTCATGTTGATGGTTATCGAGTTGCGTATCGTCACAATTTTGTCACCTTAAACGGCATTGAACAGCAGTCTAGTTTTAAACTGGCTGATTTTATTGCGACCTTTCGCGGCAGGCTATTACCTAACGCTCCAAAGTTAACGGCAGAAAGTGTGCAAGAGGTGGGCTTTTTAATGACTAAAAAAAAGCCAGGTAAGTTTGCTCTAATCATTAGTAATATTGAGTTTAGCTAGGGGCTGTTGATCTTTCGCGGTTAAATTTTGTTCGAGATAAAAGCGTTTTAATCGCGGCGGACAGTGTGTTGCCTAGTCATTCTAAGCAAATACTGTTCAACAAAGCGTAAAACGCTTTTAGCCGAATCCTTCGGACAGCGTTTGTTGGCCATTTTTACTGCGTTATCGCCTTTTTAGGTAGAATAACTACATTACAAAGGCTCTGCCTTGTATAAATACCCAACAAAAAGCTGCAAAAATAATCTCGAAAGATCAACAGCCCTAAATATTCTCACACTAATAAAAGTATATTTTCTAGTAATTTGTTGCTACAGAAAAACTGACAAAAGACCCAATAGTCCAAGAGAGCATAAGGTAAACCTATGAATAAAGTGAGTCCTAAGTCTTTACTCAACAGTAAATGGACCAAAGTTGAAGTTATTAATAAAGAAAAGCATTTTATTATTACTGCTGTGGAGTTTGATGAGGAACAGCGGGTGTCAGAATGTATTATTGAAGCGGTTATTAATAACAATGAGTACAGTATTAATTGGCGTGATTTAAAAAATCCACAGTTATGGAAAATTGGTTGGCAGTGAGCTCTGCAGTTAGATAGCCCAGTAATTATCTAAGGCTTTCTCCTCGTGTTTGATTAGCGCGACAAATCACGACTATTCGCTTTATTAGTGGTAACTAATAACTAATATTCTCCGCTTGCCAATCAACAAAACTTAGTTGACCATCCACAAGTGCTTTATCGCTTATTGAGGTTAGTTGCTTAGCAACAAACTCAGGGGTAAATAACTTTCCTTTAGGCACGTTTTGCTGAAAGGGTTTAGATAAATCTGTATCAGTAGTACCTGGGTGAAACGCGATAACTTTGATATTTTTTGCTCGTCTTGCAAACTCTATTGCGGTATTTTTTAGCATCATATTCAACGCGGCTTTTGATGCTCGATAACTATACCAACCGCCAAGCCTATTATCAGAAATACTCCCTACTCTGGCGCTAAGTACCACTAATTTACACACTGTCTTTCCTGTAAGTAATGGTGTTAAGGTTTTTATCCATAACATTGGTGTTAGCGCATTAGCGTTCATTACCGCTGAGAAAGCGTCAGGGGCTATATCTTCTAGTTTTTTCTCAGGTTGCACCGTTGCGTTGTGCAATATGCCATGGCAAATATAAACTCGGGTAATAGGCTGTGAGCTTTGTTGTGTTAATTGCTCTGCCACCTTTGCCATCGTGGTAGAGCTGTAGTTTTCAACATTAATGATATTGAGATTTTTGTGTCTCTTCTTTAGTTGTTGGTATGCCGAGCTGTTACGACTAACGATCGTAACGCAAGTGCTTTTTTGTTGTAGGCTTTTGGCAGCAATAGCCTGGGCTATGCCGCTATTTGCCCCGAGAATTAGCGTTTGTTCTGTCATCATAACAAGTGCCTTTATTGCAATAAGGTTTGTTAATGCCAAATGTCTTGGCAAGAAAAGTCGAAATACTTTGCCTGTGCTTAGCGACCCATAAATAAATTTGATGTGATAAAGGCTTTATCAGTGGCCAATTAAGCGGAGCGACCCAAAAACCTTTACCAACCAGCGTCCATGCTCTATGAGTAACCGCTAATCCTAATAATATTTCCGTACCGTATAAACCATGTAATATTTTCATGGCTTGCTCGACCTCAATATTCGGATATAAAGTTGAAAAATCACTTTGATGAATATCTACTAGCGTTATTAGGTTGTTTACATCCTTGCGTTTGAGGTGAGCCATTTCAGCGCAGCACAATGGGCAGCTACTATCATAGAGAATAGTTAAGCCTTGAGTAGGGGGAGTAATTCTCTCAGTATTATTTGTCACTGGGTAGTACCTCTTTCTCCATCAATGGTTAATGGTGTTAAAGGTGTTTCTGGTTTGGCATAACTAAGCCGCCCTAAATGTTGAGTAATATGGTAGCTATCGAGGCTAGAAACACAAACGGTATTTAGACTTTCTAAGTCAAGGTAACCGTCTGCTTTTATCGCACTTTGCTGACATAAAATATCGGTGATTTCTCCAATGACAAATTGGGTATTATTACTTGCAATAGGGATGATTTCTTTTAACACAACGGCATATTTGACTAAGCTTTGTTCAACAAATGGTGCTTGGTGGCCATCAATAAAACTTACACTTAGGTCAGTCTCTGAGAATTCACTGTGGTTTGGTGGATAGCGTGCCGAGGTTTGGTGCGCTTGCTGCCAAAAAGTACTCGATACTTGGTTAATGGTGTAGTGCTTCGTGAGTAAAATATTATTGAGAGTATCTCGCGGCACTGTATCTGGGCGCATAATAAAGCCAACTAAAGCAGGTGATGCTCCTAAATGCACAACTGAACTAAATATTGCTAAGTTGGTATTGCCAATGTTATCGCAAGTGCCGATAACATTGGCGCTTTTAAAGCCAGAAAGGCTATTAATTAACTTAGCTCGATAGCGGTTGTCTTTATTATATAAGTCTTGCAATGGGATATGTTGCATCATTAAAATAAGCTCTACTTTGATTTTGGCTGGAAAATTTCCTTATTTATATTGAGGTAGATACGTTAGCAAGAGGCAGTAAGATCAGTTAAGAAGGGATAGGGTATAATAAGTAGCATTAGGCCTGGTGCCAGCTTTACACTAATTATTTGCTCGGGGTGATATTTATAAAAGCTCTAAGCGATATTTTGCAGTAGTTTATTGGTGAGGGGATTAACTTAAAGCAAGCCACACAGCGACGAGAACCATTAAGGTGCCTGATATCTTATTCATTAGTTTTACGTTATCGCCTTTAGTGAGCACTTTGCCTATAGTTTTACCACCAGTGGCATAAATCATCATACAAATAAACTCTGATAAAATAATAACAGCTAATAGCATAGCCAGTTGCGGAGCAAGAGTTAGTTGTGGGTTAATAAAGGGAGGGAGCAACGACACCATGAACGCCCAACCTTTAGGGTTAGCAATTGCAGTGATAAACCCCTGATTAAAAAGCGGTAAACGCTTTGTTGCTTGCTGCTCATTATTTACCTTGTTCAGTGCAAGTTTTCCACGTGAACGCCACATATTAATCCCAACATACAGTAAGTAGCTTGCACCAATCAGCTTGAGTATTGAAAATATTTTCGGGTATTCAAGCATAACGGCGGAAACCCCGATAACCGCAGCAATTGCCACTAATGCAACTCCGAGGAGTTCACCGTACATCATCCATAAGGTTTTACGAATACCAATAGACATGCCCAATGTCATTGCTAGCGTCATGCACATACCCGGGGTAATACTGACGAGAAAGAAAGTAGGAATAAAAAGCAGTAATAAAGTGGTATCTAACATAAGGTGCTACAACGCTAATTAAGTGACTAGCATAATTTCGGGATAACTATGTTAGGTAAAGGACCAATAATTAGCAGAAACTATTGGTCATGATTTTGTTATTTAGGTGTTTATTGTGCAGGTTTTCCGAGTAGGGTGAATATTTTATTAGCAATATCGGTATTGTCTATATTGCCACCAAACATTTCACTGTGCTGGCCAAGTGCAAATACTGGAACGTCTACTGCTGTATGGCCGTAAGATGTCCAACCTGTATTGGTTCTAGCATCAATAATTTGTTTTACGATCTCATAGAGTGCAGCGCTAATTCGAGGCTTGCTCATGGATTTTTGCTGCTCTTTACTGGCTGAGTAATAAGCCGCGGTTTGCTCTGATGCATTATATTTACTTTGCTGCAGTTTTATTAACTCTTGATCCGTTAATGTGAAGTTAAATAAATCACTTGCTTCAGTGGCTGTAATATCATTTTTTGCCAACTGTTTAGCTATTGATGACGGTGAATGTTTCATCGAACGAAGTATTTCTGGGTTCCATTCATAAACACCATTCGCGGCGATAGTAAAACCGCCAGTGCTGTGATCCGCTGTCAGAATGACTAAAGTGTCAGGGTTATTCTCAACATAGTTTTCAAGGTATAGCATCGTTTGTGAAAGATCATCCATCTCACTCATTGCTGCTGCTACATCATTGCTATGACCCGCCCAGTCTACTTGACTTGCTTCAACTAACATAAAGTACCCTTGAGGGTTTTCTAATTGCTTAATTGCGGCTTTTGTCATTGTTGATAAACGATTTTTATCAGTGTCGTCTAGTGACCAAGGCAAACCAATATCGGCGAAAAGCCCTAATACTGGTTTGTTTTCTGGTAATGTCGCCAATGCGGAATAGTTATCAATATAGTGAAACCCTTTTACTGAAAACTCATCAACGAGATTTCTATCTTCGCGAATAAAATATTCCCAGCCACCACCTAAAATTACATCAGCTTTAATACCGTCATCAATATAACTATCCGCAATAGCATTGTAATTACGTCGACTTTCATTGTGGGCTAAATATGATGCTGGGGTTGCATGGTTAACTTGTGAAGTAACTACAACACCGGTTTTTTTACCTTGTAATTTTGCCCACTCAAGTACTGTTTGCACCGGTTGTTTATTAACATCTAACCCAATAGCGCCATTATAGCTTTTTACTCCGGTTGATAGTGCTGTTGCACTTGCTGCTGAGTCGGTAACATAACCTGATACTCTAGCAGGGTAGGTGTTTGACATACCAAGTAAGTGGCGATCAAATACAGTTTCTTCAATAGCAGGAGTATTCGGGTCATCATTATAATATCTATACGCAGTGGTATAGGCAGGCCCCATACCATCGCCAACAACCATAATTATATTTTTAGGTAAATGTTTTTGGGGTTGAGTACTTGTGTTGGTTACTTGTGTGGTATTTGCTTGATTATCAGTTGTGTTACAAGCACTAAGCGTTAAGGTAAGACAAAAAGCGGTTATTATATTTTTCATGGAGGATCTTTTATTATTAGGAAATGTATCGTGTCGCTGTATTATTGCGAAATATAGCACTGCCTTCATTATTGAATAGGCAGAATAATAACAAATAAAAAAGCAGCTATCACTAGGGGCTGTTGATCTTTCGAGATTGTTTTTGCAGCTTTTTGTTGGGCAGTGCACTTGGTTTTACTTATTACAATTTACGTGAGCGTGATAAATTGTAATAAGTAAGGTGCTAAGCGCCACAGCTGATAATTCTGCTGTTTACTTCGCTATGGTTTAAGGCTGAATTATTCGGCAACTCATCTTCTCCTGCGAGTAAGTAAATAACCTGTTTTCCTTGCTCTGCAAGCTCTAATGCATGCTGAAAGTTAACGAGAATAGTTGAACTAATACATTGTGGAAACTTATCAGCATCGCGACGTACATATTCAATTAATTCGATATTCACGTCTTCATCATAAAAAACCGCATCAGCAAACTGCATTGCTCTGTGAGCACTTAAGGTTAAATGATCAGGATTACCTGTTTTAGTTTTAATAAAGACTATTTCACCTTCAGGTGGCGCTATTTGTTCTTTCAGGCTGGCGATAAGCTGTTGTTCTGCGGCTTGTTGATTACCATCTAATAGATTTTTACCAATAGAGCCGCGGAGTGTTTTTTCCCAGAAACTACGACGATTACGTAACCCTTTAACACGCGCCTTAACATGATCACGAAACTTTAACGAGAAGTCAGCTAATCGTCCGTAGCCTTGCGGCAAAACTTTCTCTATTTGCTCTCTTAGCATGCGCACTAGAATAGGAGCACTACCCGAACTTGAAAGCGCAACAATCATAGGCGCCCGATCAATAATAGCTGGCGTTATATATGTACACAGCTCGGGTTGATCAACAACATTAATTAAAATTTTTAACGGCAACGCTTCGTTATAAATTCGTTGGTTTACTTGCGCGTTATCGGTTGCTGCTATTACGAGTGTTGTATCTGCTAAATGCCCAGCTTCATAATCATGGGCTAAATGGGTTAACTGATTATCTTGAATCAAACGGGCGACGCTTTCACTTAATTGCAGTGACATTACCGTTATTTTTGTTGTTGTTTTTAATAGGAGTTCTATTTTACGAGCGGCAACATCACCACCACCAACAACAAGGGCATTAATTCTGTTAGCATCGAGAAAAACAGGGAAATATTTCACGGCAACCACTCCAAAATATTGAAAAATCTAATATACGTTTAGTTTAACGTAAAGGTTTAACCAGACATACTGCTTTCTACATAGTGCTATTAGCCAACATTAATGAGTGATAAACTAGGGTTAATTTTATATGAATACTAAATGTTGAGAAAAATATGCCTTGGATCCAACTAAGATTAAGTGCAAATGAAGATAACGCCGAGAAGTATAGCGACTGGCTATCGGCATGTGGCTCACAAGCAGTTACTTTTATTGATGCACAAGACACTCCAATATACGAGCCTTTACCTGGCGATGAAGTTATTTATTGGTCAAATACCGTTGTAATGGGGTTGTTTGATGCCAGTCATGATATGGATAAAGTGATTAGTTACTTACAAAGTATCCATCCTGACAAAGAAAATATGCAGTACAAACTTGAACAGTTAGAAGATAAAGACTGGGAACGTGAGTGGATGGATAACTTTCACCCAATGAAGTTTGGCGAACGCTTATGGATTTGTCCAAGCTGGCGTGAAGTACCTGAGCCAGAAGCGGTTAATGTAATGCTCGACCCTGGTCTTGCCTTTGGCACGGGAACACACCCTACAACCGCATTATGTTTAACGTGGTTAGACAGCTTAGACCTGAAAGAGAAAACTGTGGTTGATTTTGGTTGTGGTTCAGGCATTTTATCGCTAGCTGCGCTCAAGTTAGGCGCTAAAAAGGTTATTGGTATTGATATCGACCCACAAGCATTACAAGCTAGCCTAGCGAATGCTCAGCGTAATCAAGTTGATGAGCGCCTTGAGTTATACTTACCGAAAGATCAGCCAGAATTTAAAGCCGATGTTGTGGTTGCTAATATTTTAGCAGGCCCATTACGCGAATTAGCCCCAACCATTATGGAATATGTTGGCGATAAAGGTTTAGTGGCATTATCAGGTGTACTAGAAGAGCAAGCGCAAACATTACAAGAAATTTACGGACAATGGTGTACTATGCAACCCGTTACTATTAAAGAAGAATGGGTTCGTTTAAACGGCAAACGCAAATAATAGTTAATAAACTTATACATAGCTAGCGGCTGTTTATCTTTCACGGTTAACTTTTGTTCGAGCTAAAAGGGCTTTAATCGCGGCGAGTAGCGTGTAGCCTAGTCATTCTAAGCAAATACTGCTCAACAAAGCGTAAAACGCTTTTGGCCGAACCCTTCGGGCAGCGTTTGTTAATCATTTTTACAGCGTTATCGCCTTTTTAGGTAACGCTACATGAATGTAGCCTATTAGATAATGCAGGCGCTTATTGTCCTGAATAACTACATTACAAAGGCTCTGCCTGGTATAAATACCTAACAATTAGCTGCAAAAACAATCTCGAAAGCTTAACATCCCCTAAACCTATTAATGAAAGTTAATAGGTTTTTTATTGTCTGGATATATTGACTCGCTCATTTAATAAGCACTACTATTATCTACAACGGATAACATATTTTTAACGGTAACCTCGCTACATATGTTATTCTGACTAAGTTTTCAATACTTTTTCCATAGTATTTATCAAGTATTTTGTTATGCTTTCGTGCAATTTATAGCCACTTTAGCGCTTTAATAAAAGTCAATATCAAAAAGTCGAAAAAAAGCAAAAATTGTTCAAATTCTATGCTTTTCAATTCAAATAAAAACGCGTAAACTTAGCGCCCTTTTGACTGGTAGCTCAAAAAAACAGCAGTATGAAAATTGGCTCTTATCAACTTAATTCGCAAGTAATACTCGCCCCAATGGCTGGAATTACTGATCAACCTTTTAGACAATTATGTTGTCGACTCGGTGCGGGTTTAGCCGTGTCTGAAATGCTTTCGTCTAATCCGAAAGTGTGGGACACCGATAAATCAAAGTTAAGAATGTTACATGGCGATAGCGCGGGTATTCGTTCTGTTCAAATTGCTGGTAGTTGCCCTGATGAATTAGCGTTTGCAGCTAAGGTTAATGCCGATAATGGCGCCCAAATTATTGATATCAATATGGGGTGCCCTGCAAAAAAGGTCAATAAAAAGTTAGCTGGCTCAGCGTTATTGCGTGAACCTGCTCAGGTTGAACGCATTATTCAATCTGTAGTCGCAGCGGTAGATATACCGGTAACACTAAAAATTCGCACAGGGTGGTGTGAAGATACTCGTAATGGTATTGAAATAGCAAAAATTGCACAAGATAACGGTATTGTATCGCTTGCAGTACATGGGCGTACTCGAAATGACTTTTATAAAGGTCATGCCGAATATAATACCATTAAGGCAATTAAAGCATCGGTTTCAATTCCTGTAGTGGCCAATGGTGATATTACGTCACCAGAAAAAGCACTGCAGGTACTCAATCATACTGGCGCAGACGCGATTATGATTGGGCGTGGGGCACAAGGTCGCCCGTGGATATTTAGAGAAATTAATCACTTTTTAGCCACAGGAACGAAATTAGATGCACCATCGTTGAGCGAAGTTCGCTCAATTGTGTTGAACCATGTTATGGAGCTCCATCAGTTTTATGGTGACTTCACTGGTGTGAGGTTTGCTAGAAAACACGTGTCTTGGTACGTACAAAACTTAATTGTAACGAATGAAGGGTTTAGCGAGAGCTTTACACTGGATCAAGGCAAATCGTTTAGATCTATTTTTAATGGTTTAGAGTCTACAAGTGAACAACTTGAGGCGCTAAATGTATTTTTTGATGGTTTTTAAGCTCAGGCTTTTTGCGTGAGTGAATTCCGTCAAAGTATTTAATTTTATTAACAAAAGAAAGAGTTATATCATATGTTCGAACAAAATGTTTCTTCTCCATTCATCACTGGCGATATTCAAACACAAACTAAAACATCACCATTACGTAGCCAAGCTAAAATCGCAATTAGCAACTACTTATCACAATTAAATGGTAACGATGTTGATGATATGTATGACCTTGTTTTAAGCGAAATTGAAGCACCAATGTTAGAAGAAGTGATGATGTATACTCGTGGCAACCAAACACGAGCAGCTAACTTACTTGGTATCAACCGCGGTACATTACGTAAAAAACTTAAAAAATACGGCATGAACTAATACCGATATTTTTATTGAAAGCACCTTAGGGTGCTTTTTATGTTTAAACTGCGGTCATAATTTTCGAAGTAGTTTAATCAATATAATGAACAGTCAAAATTTATTAAAAGGTACATAAACTTTATGGATACTCCACGTCCAATTAAACGCGCACTGTTAAGTGTTTCTGATAAAACAGGTATTGTTGAATTTGCTCAACGTCTAAGTGACAAAGGTGTAGATATTTTATCTACAGGCGGAACCGCTAAACTTTTAGCTGAAAACGGCATCAAAGTAACTGAAGCTTCAGACTACACTGGTCACCCTGAAATCATGGACGGCCGTGTTAAAACATTACACCCTAAAATTCACGGTGGTATTTTAGCGCGTCGTGGTACTGATGAAGCGGTAATGGCTGAAAATAACATTAGCCCAATTGACATGGTTGTTGTTAACTTGTATCCATTTGCTAATGCCGTTAGCGATGAAAACTGTTCATTAGAAAATGCTATCGAAAATATCGATATTGGTGGACCGACAATGGTTCGTGCTGCTGCTAAAAACCACAAAGACGTAACCATTATTGTTAACGCCAGTGACTACGGCCGTGTGTTAGCTGAAATGGATAACAATAACGATTCATTAACGTATAAAACACGTTTTGATTTAGCAATTGCTGCCTACGAGCATACAGCAAGTTACGACGGTATGATTGCAAACTACTTCGGTAAAATGTTACCGGCGTACGGCGAAACAGAATCTGAAGCTTCTTTTGACAATAAAGCTAAATTCCCACGTACCTTCAATAGCCAGTTTATCAAAACTCAAGACTTACGTTACGGTGAAAACTCTCACCAAGATGCTGCTTTTTACAAAGAAGCGAACCCAGAAGAAGCATCAGTTTCTACGGCTGTTCAACTTCAAGGTAAAGCATTATCTTACAACAATATTGCTGATACAGATGCTGCATTAGAATGTGTTAAAGAGTTCGACGAGCCAGCTTGTGTTATTGTAAAACATGCTAACCCATGTGGTGTTGCGATTGGCGATGATATTTTAGCAGCATATGAAGGTGCTTATAAAACAGACCCAACATCAGCTTTTGGTGGCATTATTGCGTTTAACCGTGAATTAGATGCAGCAACAGCTCAAGCAATTGTTTCTCGTCAGTTCGTTGAAGTAATTATTGCACCAAGTGTCTCTGAAGAAGCTGCTAAAGTAGTTGCAACTAAAGCAAACTTACGTTTATTAGCGTGTGGTCAATGGGACACTAAAACAACAGGGTTTGATTTCAAACGTGTTAACGGTGGCTTATTAGTACAAGATACTGATCAAGGCCGTGTATCAAGTGACGATCTTAAAGTGGTTACTAAACGTCAACCAACTGAAGATGAAATGCGCGATTTACAATTTTGTTGGAAAGTGGCTAAATTTGTAAAATCTAACGCAATTGTTTATGTAAAAAACAGCTCTACTATTGGTGTTGGCGCAGGTCAAATGAGCCGTGTTTATTCTGCTAAAGTTGCTGGTATTAAAGCGGCAGATGAAAACCTAGAGGTTGCAGGTTCAGTAATGGCATCTGATGCATTCTTCCCATTCCGCGATGGTTTAGATGCAGCAGCAGAAGCAGGTATTACCGCAGTAATTCAGCCAGGTGGTTCTATGCGTGATGACGAAGTTATTGCCGCGGCCGATGAACATAACATTGCGATGGTATTCACTGGTATGCGTCACTTCCGTCATTAATATTCACTCTTGTCGTTGTTAGTAATAATTAATATGGTGAGTGTACGAATGATTAGCGTCAGCTCTGAGTATGCCCTTTAAATTTAAGCTAACAACTTAAAGAGTTTTATTAAACGTTAATGATGAATTCAAAAACCTTTATCAAAGGTTGATGATAAAAATAAAGCAGTGTTGATTTATTTACTTACAATGAAAGTTCGTATGGAAATAAAATCAACGCTGCTTGTTTGTTTAATATCTGTTATAAATATGCTTTGAATTATTCGTATTCACTATAGTGAAAGCTCATCATCAACCAATGGAATATAGTTATGACAATAAAAGCAACAACTCTAAAATCTATTTCAATCGCATTAGCACTCACTTGTAGTGCAATGACAGCTTCAACAGTTATGGCACATGAACAGAGTGTGCAAGTAAGTGATAAAGCAACCATTGTTGCACTTGAAAAAGTGGTAATGGGTGAGCATCGTTCTGCGGCTAATAAAGCGCGTGACATATATCGTCACCCAGTTGAAACACTAAGTTTTTTTGGTTTTAACGCTAATATGACCGTTGTAGAAATTACTCCAGGTGGTGGTTGGTATACTGAAATTCTTGCTCCAGCACTTAAAGGTACAGGTAAGTTTTACGCTTCACATTACCCAGATACCGGCGAAGACAATTACTACAGTAACTCACGTAAAAAATTAGTTAAAAAGCTAGCTTCTGATGACGTTTATAGTGAAGTGGTTTTAACCGATTTTACCCCTCGTACGGTAAGTGAATTAGCTCCTAAAAGCAGTGCTGATTTAGTCTTAACATTTAGAAATTTACATAACTGGAAAGATGCTGGCGTAGAGCAAGTATTTAAAGATGCTTATACTGCATTAAAACCTGGCGGTGTATTGGGTGTTGTTGAACATAGGTTACCAGCAGGCGTAGAGCCAGAAAAAGCAGTTGGTTATGTTTCTGAAGCGCATACTATTAAACAAGCTAAGGCCGCAGGCTTTCGCTTTGCTGGTGCAAGTGAAGTCAATGCTAATCCAAAGGATTTAGCGGTTTACCCGAAAGGCGTTTGGACTTTACCGCCAGTTTTAGCGTTAAAAGATCAAGATAAAGAAAAATATTTAGCGATTGGTGAAAGTGATCGCATGACATTAAAATTTGTTAAACCATCAAAGTAGTTTGAGTTTAACAAGCGAAAAATAGGAAATATAAATGAAAGTTTTAGTTATCGGTAGTGGTGGTCGTGAGCATGCCTTAGCATGGAAGGCGGCGCAATCAAGCCAAGTTACTACCGTATTTGTAGCACCAGGTAATGCCGGCACAGCAACAGAGTCAAAATTAGAAAATGTTGCTTTAGATATTAGCGATAACGCCGCTCTTGTTGCGTTTGCAAAAGCTGAAAATATAGCTATTACTATTGTTGGTCCAGAGCAACCTTTAGTTGATGGTGTTGTAGATGCTTTTCAAGCACAAGGTTTAGCTATATTTGGCCCAAGTGCTAAAGCAGCACAACTTGAAGGTTCAAAATCGTTTACTAAAGACTTCCTTGCTCGCAATAAAATCCCAACAGGTAGCTATGCAAACTTCACTGAAGTAGAGCCCGCGCTTGCTTATGTACGTGAACAAGGCGCACCTATTGTAGTAAAGGCTGATGGTTTAGCAGCAGGTAAAGGGGTTATTGTTGCGCTTACATTAACCGAAGCCGAAGATGCAATAAAAGACATGTTGGCAGGTAATGCTTTTGGTGATGCAGGCCATCGCGTCGTTATTGAAGAGTTTCTTGAGGGTGAAGAAGCTAGCTTTATCGTAATGGTTGATGGTAAAAATGTATTACCAATGGCAACCAGTCAAGATCATAAGCGTGCCCTTAATGGTGATTTAGGTCCTAACACTGGTGGTATGGGAGCTTATTCTCCTGCGCCGGTAGTTACTGCTGATATTCATAACCGTATTATGAGTGAAGTAATCATGCCAACAGTTGAAGGCATGGCAAAAGAGGGAGCTCCATATAGCGGATTTTTATATGCTGGATTAATGATTGCCACTGATGGTACGCCAAATGTGATTGAATATAACTGTCGCTTTGGTGATCCTGAAACACAACCTATTATGATGCGTCTTCAATCAGACCTAGTTGAGCTATGTTTAGCTGCCACACGTGGTGAATTAGATAAAGCCGTTATTGAGTTTGATCAACGTGCAGCTGTAGGTGTTGTACTTGCTGCACAAGGATACCCAGCGAGCTACCCTAAAGGTGATGTTATTTCTGGCTTAGAGAAAAATACTAATACATCAGCGAAAATATTTCATGCTGGCACTAAGTTAAATGCAGAAGGTAAAGTTGTCACTAATGGTGGTCGTGTGTTGTGTGCAACGGCATTAGGTAATACTGTTACACAAGCACAGCAAGCTGCCTATGAATTACTACATCAAGTTACATGGCAGGGCGTAGAGTTCAGAACTGATATAGCATATCGTGCGATTGCACGTGAACAAGCCAATAGTTAGTTTATAATCGATAGGGCGCAGAAGAGATATAATCGAAAGGTTCAGTCTTGATACAGCTTCACGATCCTTTATAAATAGCGAAAAAACCGACCTTAGTGTCGGTTTTTTATTATCTAAAGTAAAACTAGCGCCTTATCGAAGTGGTAACTCGAATATCAGTGCACTAATAAAAGTGATCGTAGTTAATGCTCGCTGTATTGAAAGGGCTTACTATTTCAACAACGATCGTTAAAGATCTTAGCTTTTGGGCCAATAATACAGCGTTGTGTATGATAATTAACCGAACGGTTAATTAAGTGAAAATAACCCTTGATCAAATAAAAGATCTCTCTATAATGCGCTCCAGTTCCAAGGGGTTCAGCCAAAAAGAAGCCCGAAAGAACTGTTTTGATAGCTTATCTACTCGTTTTATCGAATAAACAGGCCACTTAACGTTTACTTTTAAATGATTTTAAAATTATTTGAAATTAAAGGTTGACATCAAAACTCGGAAGCGTATGATACGCATCCTGCTTCGGGGCTACGGCAACAAGCACGCTACTTACCAGTAGCGATGATAATGAGCGAATGCGACTCTTATCTTCTTCTTTAACAATTAGTTATCATGCAATTTGTGTGAACACTCACTTTATTGATGTTTTACTTAAGTTCTTAGCTTTTATAAGCGGAACAAAAAAACGCTTCAATGAATGATGTTC
>NZ_BAAAFA010000013.1:0-100272 GCF_039523295.1 Colwellia asteriadis
TTTTGTTTAGCGACCATAGCACTGTGGTACCACCTGATCCCATTCCGAACTCAGAAGTGAAACGCAGTAGCGCCGATGGTAGTGTGGGAGTTCCCATGTGAGAGTAGGACATTGCTAAACTTCTATTTAAGTTTTGATAATGAAACGCAGTAGCGCCGATGGCAGTGTGACTTATGTTGCAGATAAGCCCATGTGAGAGCGTAGCGAGACATTGCTAAACTTCTATTAAGAAAAGCCCGATTCGAAAGAGTCGGGCTTTTTGCTTTGTGGCTTTTAAATAAGCTGTAAACGCAGTAGCAAGATAATGAACGACAGTAGCGCCGATGGTAGTGTGACTTATGTTGCAGATAAGCCCATGTGAGGTAGCTTATAAATAGCTTAATATTGGTGCTTTGTAAGTGAAGTATCTTGATAAATAAGCAATAAAAAAGGCCCCTTGAGGCCTTCATTAGTAATAACATATAGAGTTACATTTGCTTGTCTATTCTTACTCTACCGTTAGTAAGGTAAACCATTCTAACAGGGTCGTCAGTATGAAAAACCATCTGATCATCATAATCTTGAATAACCATAAATTGCTCACCCGTTTGCATAGTGCCATTTACTTCAATCATTAACTCTACTAAATGTGTTACTTTGATGTGCTGCTGGTTTTGTTGGTTATGAGCAATAGAGCCACCTATGACAGTACCTAATATTGTTGCGATATCACGGCCACTACCACCGCCGAATTGATTGCCAATAACACCGCCGATAAGTGCACCTCCAAAGGTTTTCCAACCGTTGTTTTTATCTTCAATTAGCTCTTCTTGGCTAATATTTCGCACTGAGACTACCTTGCCAAATAATACTTTTTCAACCGGTACGGCCTTATCACGCTCATAATTATTGGCATAGCTATGACTACTGAGTAGCGCTAGTAAAAAGCAGCAAGTTGTTAGTAACTGTTTGTTGAGTGATGATTTACGGTAATACGCTATAAACGCTTTCATGAACTACTCCTATATCAACTGTTACCAGCTAATGTATTCTTTACCTTTTGTTTTACGAATTTCTGTTTCATCAGCCCACTCCACTAAACCGCTTTCTAAATCCATTAAACGTAGAGTAAATTTGTAATAAACATCAGATTGGTCTTGGTTAGATTTAACAATACTCGCTAAGTTGCCATATAGCATGTATTGGGCACCTATTTGCTGGCCAAACTGTTTTGCCTTACTTGTATCTACCATACCACCACTTTGCTGGTATTGCAGTTGTTCACGCACTGAGGCAACACGACCCATATCAACAAAGCGGAACTTTCCTGAACGCAATAATTTTGTTGAAATTGAATCGGTGATTGATTCAGTATCTATATGTTCACTGGTTTTGTTTTTAATACTTTCAACGAAAATAACAGGGCGAGTATTAACTGTTAGAGTACCAACAACAGGTGAAATTAATAATGAGTCTGTCATTTCTGCTGCGACTTTTTGTAGGTCAGTTGAGCCAAAGTTAATGTCAGTTGTTTCCACCGCAGCAGCGTCACCATAACGTACAACAGATTTATTAGTACAGCCGCTAATGGCAAGTAGGGATATTGCGACTGCAGGCAAGATAAAAAATTTTTTCATGAGTAAATCCTTAAATTTATATAAATTATTTGCTTATAAGCTACTTATGGCTTAATAACCATTAAAATTTGAATGCTTTTTCTGGCACTTCTCGTACGTAAAGACTAAACGTTGTTGCTTTAGCTGTTGGCGCTAATGCCTTTACTGTTTGTGTTTGCATACCGTGTAAATCGAGTGACTTCCATGCGCTTTTACCAGGTTCTACAGCAAAACCATCATTATCAAACCAATTAACTTGGTATTGAAGTTGTAATGTTTTTTTATAAGTACTGGTGAGCGTGAGGTTTACCTCAAGCAAGTCTTGCTGAAGTCTTGATTTTATATCGCCAATGTACAGTTGCTTTGCTAGTTTAGGGTTATGTACTTGTAAATACTTACTGTACTTTTCTCCTGCAGTAATTTGACTAGTGCCGACACCAGAGGTTACAGGGGGAACATTTTTACAACCAACTATGAATAAAGAAATAAACAGTAATATAAATATACTGGGTTGTGAGTGATAGCCTTGTGTTAATTTTTGCATAGCGTCTCCGTAATTGAATAAGGTTAAAAGTGATGTATTTGGTGGTCAGTATATGAGCCTATGGCACTGATTTTGATTAAAGTTTGTTTTTCTTTGGTAATGGCTACGTTTATATTTTGTGTTGTACCGTTAATGTTAAAGGATAACGTATGTTCTCCAGCCGTTATTGGTATGCGTAGTATATGAATACTATTTGGTAATGTGCTCCAGCTGCGGGTGTCAGCTTTTTCACTGCTAATGTTATAAAGGCTCGCGAGTATATTACCAATATCGCCGCCCTGTTTACTCATTTGTTGTCTGAGTTCTTCTTTGGCGACAACTCGAGCAATTTGACGCGTAACCATTAAAGGGTATTGGTCTTTCAATTGTTTGGCGGCTAAAGATTGTAATCGGACAATTTCTTGAGAAAGAAAGATTTCATCTTGGACACGTACTTGTACCGGTTGATAAGTGGTTAGGTTATTCTGATAGGTAGGTAAAGCAACGCTGTAAAAGCGCATGTCATTATGGCGAGTAAAAATAGGCAAGTGTATAGATGACTCCTGTTTGGGGCTAATAATGCCTTGCTCTACGATCACTACTACTTCGCCGCTATTCTTAGGGATACTTTCTTGGGTAACAGTTGCTGAAAAGCGTTTTTTAAACTGTTTTACATCATCAATCATAAAAAGTTTATTCGCTAAGCGCCACACATCTCGTTGTAAATAAATATTGTTAGGATAAATTTCTAAGGCTTTTTTATAGTCGATGTAGGCATCATTTAACTCTCCTGCAGATTGGTAAAGTAATGCTGATAGATAAAAAGTAAAAGCATTTTGAAAGCCATTCTTTACTTGCCCAATGGTTGTTTCCATTGTTGGGTATTGCTTTGACATATTACTTTGCCTAACCATGCTTTGGCGACTGGATTGTAAACTGTCTTGATTGGCATGAAGCGCGGACTGCTGTACTAGGTTGGCTCTCCTTATTTCAACTAAAGCGCCTGATAAGTCTTGTTGATATAAATAGTTTAGTGCTTGATAACTATGAAGCATACTTTGCTCGTAATAAGGAATGTCGTACCGGGTAGCGTTATCATTACTTAAAATTGCCCCTACATTCTCAACTCCTCTACTTAACTCAATTTTGGCTGCTTGCTGTTGCTGTTGGATTAAGTTGTAAGCATCATTAAAGGTAACTTGGCTTTGTGCATAATCACGATCTAAAAAATTTAGGCGAGCTTGCTCAAGTAACCTTAAGTTGAAAGTACCATCAGATTCACTTCTAGGGGGGATGACGTTTATTGCGTATTTAAAATTCCCTTGCCGTTGAGCAATATTTACTTGCTGCATTTGCTGAGCATAACTACTAAATAAATCATTAAAAGAGGTGGCGCTGCAGCCATTAAGTACAGTGATAAGGAGTAGAGCAATAGGTATTTTAAAAGTATTCATTAGCATATAACTAGCTTAACCTGTTGGTGCTACTTGGCAAGTTGACTCGTGTTTAAAAAATGTAAGTAATTGCACATACTTTAATGGCTTTTGAGTCAAACAGTGCTTTTGTAATGAAAATGTTTTGTTATAAATAATATTTAGACCTAACCTTGAGCTAGTTTGTAGTGAAATACTTTAAGCTTGTATATATATGAGCTAGTCTGATGTTAGTAGCGTAAGTCCTATTAGTATAGATGGGGCGTTTTGCTTAATCTCTGAAAGAGTTGTTATTTTATGTTGTTTAATATAAAAGTTTTAAAAGTTGCACACAAGGTTGTTATTGGTTTTGCGGTTATTTTATTATTACTGCTATTTTCTAGTATCAGTTCCATTGGTATTTTAAGTGATATAAAGCAAGCGTCTGCTAAAGTCGATGACTTTGCTCTGCCTATTCAAAAGTCAGCAAACATCGTGCAAAAGCAATTGTTAAAGCAAGCTAAGTTGTCTTCTTTTGTTTCTGGCTCTGCGACGGTCGATGAAATTGAACAGCTAAAGCTTGCGTTTGCTAAACAAGGTGAGTTGTTAGTAGAACAGAGTAAATCAATAGAAGAAATGCTTCATGTTTTTCCGAAGATTCAAAGCTTGGATCATTTTAACCTTCTTTATGGCCAATATTTAGCTGCTGTTGATAACATGTTTGCTTATCGGTTAGCTGAAATCAATCAAACAAAAGCATATCTTGAGCAGCATAAAGTGCTTGAGGATGTTTTATATGAAGCTGGGGCCTTTTTAGGCGATTTAACTTTTTTAGATGACCCGGAGAATCAAGCTATTGTCGACAGAATAGCCGGCTCTGCTAGTCAAACCGAAGGCTTTGTTTTTAACCTAACCGATGCCACTAAAACCATTTTATTAATTAATAGTATCGCTGAAGTTGAAGAGTCTCAAAAGACCATTGAGTTTTCTATTAGTAATCTTGAACAGAATTCAATGTTTTTAATTACGTTAGGCAAGAGTTATGACACCGATGGCTTAATTGAGCAGTTTGTTATTGAGTTTGATAAAGCAAAAAAAATATTTCTGAGTGATAATAATTTATTTACGTTGAAAATATCTCAACTTGAGCAAAGGAATGCTTTAAATCAAGCGTTTAAAAGTTCAGAGTTGCATATCAATACTTCAATACAAGCAATTGATGACTTTTCACAAGCGGTAGATAAAAACTTAACGCAGTTACAAGCAGAAATTGCGACTAACGTTGAGCAAGGGAACTTGGAAACTATGGTGATTTTTGTTGTGTTACTTATTGCAGGTATTGTAATAGCACTAGCAACAATCAAAGCTATGATTGGCCCATTAAAAGGTATCAATAAAGTATTATCTCAAATTGCTAAAGGAGATTTATCACGTCAATTAACCGTAACATCAAACGATGAATATGGAGAGCTGTCAACTAATGTCAATTTGGTTGTTGCTGACTTGCGTAAACTTATTGGTAATATCTCCGATAATAGCCACCTTTTAAAACATGCAGCTGAGCAGTCAAACCAGAAAATAGCCCAAGTTACAGATTCTTTAGCAATACAAAAACAAACGATTGAAAATGTCACTATTCAAACCAGTGAACTTGGCCAAAGTGCAGATAATATATTAGATGAAGCACATAATTCTGAAGTTAAAATGACTAATGCCCTATCGCAAAGTAGTGAGCTCGAAAAAACGGCAAATATTACAAATGAGCGTATGAAAAATTTAGTTGCTATGTTAGATAATACCTCAACAGTGATGACGTTATTGCAGCAAGAATCTATAAATATTAGTGGGATTTTAGATACAATTCGAGGTATTTCAGAGCAAACTAATTTACTTGCATTAAATGCCGCTATTGAAGCTGCTCGAGCAGGAGAGGCTGGCAGAGGCTTTGCTGTTGTCGCAGATGAAGTACGCTCATTAGCGAACCGAACTCAAACGTCGGCGACAGAAATTCAAATGATGATTGAATCACTACAAAATCAAACAGAAAAAGCGGTATCAGATATTAACCAAGGTAAAGGTGAAGCCAATAATTGTCGAGATCATACCGATCAATTACTTAAAACTTTATTGTTGATCACTCGTGATATTGAACAAATGCATGAAATGAGTACGGGTATATCTCAGTCAGCAACTCAACAAAATAGCCTAAGTAATGATATAAAACAGAGTATGAAAGAGGTAGTCGAGTTAAGTCAACAAAGTAGTGATAAATCCTCATCTACCTTAACACAGAGTAACCAAGTTGCAGATTTAGCCGCTAAGCTCGAAGGTGCAATAGACACCTTCGACGTTCCAGAGTCTAAATTTAAGCGTTAGATTAGCGGATCTCTGTCAAATAAAGATAGATTATTGATTGAATAATTGTTTTCGCATCATGAATTTTTCAGATTATAGGAGGAATTTATTTACAGCCTTACTTTTAATCTCATTATCCAGTTAATTGAACTTAATAAACTAATCATTAAACGATCTATGTGATAGCTTAATGCAATTAAATAACCTGAGTTGAGTAAATAGAATGAAATCATTTAAACACTTATCCTTAATGGTACTCTTTGTTGGTGTTTTTTCATCTTCAACATTATTAGCAGATAATGAGCGTAAGCTTTCTGTTGACGATAAAAACACGACCAAGCACAGTACTAAAATAAAAGGTGAACGTATAAAGTACACTGCCACTACTGGAACCCAGCCAGTATGGGATGAAGAAGGCACACCAACAGCAAGCTTATTTTATACTTATTATCAACGTACAGATGTTGATGATAAGGCGACTAGGCCTTTATTGATTTCTTTCAATGGTGGGCCAGGTTCGGCATCGGTTTGGATGCATATTGCTTACACCGGCCCTAAAGTTATCAATGTTGATAATGAAGGTTACCCATTGCAACCTTATGGGGTTAAAACCAACCCATACTCAATTTTAGATGTTGCTGATATTGTTTTTGTTAACCCCGTTAATACTGGTTACTCAAGAGCATTAGCTAAAAAAGATGGAAGCATGCCTTCAAAAGCAGAATTAAAAACAATGTTTTTTGGCGTCAATGCTGATATTAAATATTTAGCCGACTGGGTTAGTACCTTTGTTACGCGAAATGAGCGCTGGCGTTCACCTAAATATTTAATTGGTGAGAGCTACGGTACTACGCGAGTTGCTGGCTTGACTAAAGAACTTCAATCTCGCCAATGGATGTATATTAATGGCACTATTTTAGTTTCGCCAACTGATATTGGTATAAAAAGAGAGGGACCTGTTAAAGCGGCTAACCGTTTACCGTACTTTGCTGCCACAGCTTGGTATCATAATGCGCTTACAACAGAGCTACAACAAAAGCCGTTAGCAGAGTTACTTGCACAGGTTGAACAGTTTACTTTACGCGAGTATTTACCAGCTTTAGCGCAAGGTGGCTTTATTGCTCCAGAACATAAGCAACGTATTGCTGAGCAAGTTGCTAAATATGCAGGCTTGTCAGTTGAAACGGTAGTCAATAGTAATTTAGATATCAGTAATAATTACTTCTGGAAAGATTTATTGCGTAACAGAAAGCAAACCGTAGGGCGACTTGATTCACGTTACTTAGGTATTGATAAAAAAGTCGTTGGTGCAAGGCCTGATTATAATGCAGAGCTTAGCTCATGGTTACACAGCTTTACACCTGCTATTAATCACTACTTACGTGAAGAGTTAGGCTATAAAACAGACTTGCGTTATAACATGTTTGGTAATGTACACCCGTGGGATAGAAGTGGTAACAATACTGGAGAGAACTTGCGTTTAGCAATGGCTGAAAATCCATACTTAAACGTAATGGTACAATCAGGCTACTTTGATGGTGCAACTAATTATTTTGACGCTAAATACACAATGTGGCAATTAGACCCAAGTGGCCAAATGAAAGATCGTTTATCATTTAAAGGTTATGAAAGTGGACATATGATGTACTTACGTCATGAAGATCTACGCCAGTCCAACCAAGATATTCGCGACTTTATTATAAAAAGCACGCCAGCAAAAGAGCAGGCAGCTAAGTACTAATTGATACTGATATCTGAATTCAGTTTGACTATCATACATAATAAAATGGCTACCTCGGTAGCCATTTTATTATAGGAGGGGGGAAATATTACTAATTATCTTTGTAGTATTTTTTCTTGATTGCTTGTTTTAACAATGTGTTTTTTCGGGCTTCCCCTATATTATTAGTAGATACTGTTGGGGCTGAGTTTGTTGATGGTAGATTATCAAGCCACGTATTTACCGGTTCTATTATTACCTCGCCTGTATCACTAACTACAAAATCAAATACGTGCCAGTAATCAGTTACAACTCCTTGTGGCGGAGAGAAAATTCGAATTTGAGACTCTAGGTTTAGCTCTACGCGGGTAGGAGAGCTTAGAATATCACCACTACCAGCATACTCTCTTATAACATATTGGTAGCGTCCAGCATAAGGGAAAGCAGGGATTGTTAATATTTCGGGGCCATAGCTGCGAGTATCATCAACATCTAAGTATATAGTGCTGTTATTTAGTACTTCTTCTTTATTGGAATAACTAATATGGAACCTATCATCTCCAATTTCATTAGCTGGACCATAGAAGTGAGTATCTAAATCTCTAGGGTTTTCTCCCCAAGTTAGCTTAACTGTTGAAGTTGCTGGAGATAATATAATACACTCTTCAATTGTAATATCTTCGTTAAGTACAATTTGAGATAATGTTCTGCTTTGGCTTCCTTGAGAGCCGCTAACTAATACCGTGCTATATGTTTTAACTGCAAGAGAAAATTGACCATTTTCATCAGTAAATGTAGCAGCTGAGCCGTTATAATCTCTACCTTTTGAGATCATTTTTGCATTGGAAATAACGGTATTATTAACGTCTACTACACAGCCATGAATATAAACAGTCTCATAAACACGATCAGCATTCCATGTAGTAAAGTGGCTTACCTGTCCTTCATAATAGCTTTCTCCATTAACTATTACTTTATTGGCTTCACCTTCTTCGATCCAGAGACCTTCCTTCTCATCAAAATAATAAAGAGGAATAGTGTTAGGGGCATTATCTGAGATACTAGCAAAAGGAATTCTTATTTTGACTAATTGATTATCAGCAATGTTAATATTTGCGCCACTCTCGTCAACTAACGCTACAGTCATAGCACCAAAAGACTCTATGGGGGTAAGGCCTTGATTAGTCATGGTTAACATATCGCCAGGCATTAGGTTGATATCTAAACTAGGGTCAATAATTGTTAACTCTGCTGTAACTTGGCCATCAATGGGTTGACCGTCTTCTCTCACTAGACTTGCAGCGGGAAAGTCAACTAATGTCTCTCCTTGATAAGTAATGGTAGAAGCAATATTCGAGTTAAACGAAGTGGTTACGTGGTTTGGTAATAAAGCAATATGCTGCGTTTGTAAAATGCTACTACTATCTACGATAACAGAGTGTTCACCGTAACCAATAGCATCAGCAAAAAGAGTCATCTTATTTTCTGCTAAGGTATCTAGTATAGATACCTCAAAAAAACCTGTATCATTTGAAGTTGAATGTGATTCAATGGTTGTTTCAGTTGTATACAGTGATAAATCGGCGTTATTAAGAGGCTCTCCTGTATGGTAATTGACTACTCTGCCCGTTATTTTTTGATAAAACAGAACATCCATTGAAAAAGTAAAGTGAATTGTTTCAGTTGCATCTTCTCCGCCATCGTTGATAGCAACATCAATAGCAAAATTACTTGATTGATTCACCTCTGCTTGCCATTCAATGAGCCCTGTTGATGATACTGTCATGCCAGAGGGAGCAGAAACAAGTTCAAATGAGATATCTTGTCCGTTATTCTCATCATCAACATCGATAACTTGTATTTGATGAGAAAAGGCTGTGCCGCTATCAATACTATGATTTTCTGGCTCCGAAACTAGTTGCAGTTGATCGTTTATTGCTTGAACAGTAATTGTAAAGGTTTGGGATTCAGTTGTTTTGTTTGCGCTAGTTGCTGTGACTGTAATTTCGCCAGAAGTAATAACCCCTTCAAGTGGCACCCAAGTAATTAAACCTGTATTTGATATATTCATTCCGTCTGGGGCGTTATTAATTGTAAAGGTCGGCGCATTACCATTTAACGTGGTGACTTGATAGGAGTATAGATTATCTTCAATTGCAGTTGTTGGGGCAGTTGAAGAAATCGATATGGGTGTTATTGCTGTATTATCACTACTACTACCACCACAGCCTGTTAGCATTAAAGTTACTAATAGGTAAGTGGATGTTTTTCTAAATAGTCTCATATTAATCCTTGTAAGTGAGATACCCAATTGGGGGAAAAGAAGCTACACTATAAGTTGCTATTTATCAAGGTATAGTCCTTACGACTATACCTTTGAGGACTATGACGGAGCAGTTTTTTTTGCAATTTAATTAGTAATTATATAGTCAGTAACCCTAAACAAACTATTAGCCACCTGGTTTGATTTATAAGGTAATTAGCTTTATCAATCTTTATTGTTTTCTTTTTAGTCTAAACAACTGTATAATGCGCGCCCAATTATAGTCCTATTCATTGGTATGCTAAAAGTAGCTACTTAATGATAGAAATAGCGAGTAACGCCTGTGTTAGATAAATTAAGAAATGTGGCAATTATTGCCCACGTTGACCACGGAAAAACCACTTTAGTAGATAAGTTATTAGGCCAGTCAGGTACATTAGACGCGCGTAGCGGTTTAGAAGAACGTACTATGGATTCAAACGATATCGAAAAAGAACGTGGTATCACAATCTTAGCGAAAAACACAGCGATTAACTGGGGCGAATACCGTGTAAACATCGTAGATACTCCTGGTCACGCCGATTTTGGTGGTGAAGTAGAGCGTGTTATGTCAATGGTAGACTCAGTGTTACTTATTGTTGATGCGCAAGAAGGTCCTATGCCGCAAACTCGCTTTGTAACTAAAAAAGCATTTGCGCAAGGTTTAAAGCCAATTGTTGTTATCAATAAAATTGATAAGCCAGGTGCTCGTCCTGAATGGGTTATGGATCAAGTCTTCGACTTATTTGATAACTTAGGCGCTACTGACGACCAATTAGACTTTAAAGTAGTTTATGCATCAGCCATTAACGGCTGGGCATCATTGGAAGAAGATGTTGTTGGTGAAGACATGACACCATTATTCCAAACTATTATTGATGAAGTACCAGTACCTGATGCAGATGCTGACGGTGCATTCCAAATGCAAATATCACAACTTGATTACAGCTCATACTTAGGCGTAATTGGTGTTGGTCGTATTACTCGTGGTTCAGTTAAACCTAACCAACAAGTAACTATTCAAGGTGCTAATGGTAAAACCCATAACGGCAAAGTAGGTAAAGTATTCGGTTACCTTGGTCTTGAGCGTTATGAATCAGAAAAAGCGGAAGCGGGCGATATTATCGCGATTACTGGTTTAGGTGAGTTGAAAATATCAGATACAATTTGTTGTCCGTCTGAAGTTGCTGCACTACCTCCGTTATCGGTAGATGAACCAACAATCAATATGACATTCCAAGTAAACACTTCACCTTTCGCGGGTCAAGAAGGTAAGTTTGTTACTTCACGTAATATTAAAGATCGTTTAGATAAAGAATTAGTTCATAACGTTGCATTACGTGTTGAGCAATTAGATGATGCAGATAAATTTAAAGTATCTGGCCGTGGTGAACTTCACTTAGGTATTTTAATTGAAAACATGCGTCGTGAAGGTTACGAGTTAGCAGTATCTCGTCCTGAAGTTATCATGCGTGAAGTAAATGGTCAGATAGAAGAACCTTATGAATCAGTAACTATTGATGTTGAAGAAGCTCATCAAGGTGCGATCATGGAAAAAATGGGTGTTCGTAAGGCGGAATTAACCGACATGGCACCAGACGGTAAAGGCAGAATTCGCATGGATTTTGTTATGCCAAGCCGTGGTTTAATTGGTTTCCAAACTGAATTTATGACATTAACATCAGGCTCAGGTTTAATTTACCACACGTTCTTAGAGTATGGTCCTCATAAAGGTGGTGAAATTGGTCAACGCTTAAATGGTGTAATGATTGCTAACGCTACTGGTAAAGCCTTAACTAACGCTATCTTTAACTTACAATCACGTGGTCGTATGTTAATTGGTCACGGTTTAGATATTTACGAAGGTCAAATTATCGGTATTCACTCACGTGATAACGATTTAACGGTAAATGCACTTAAAGGTAAGCAGCTAACTAACGTTCGTTCATCTGGTACTGATGAAGCACAAACTTTAACGCCACCAATTATTATGTCGTTAGAGCAAGCGTTAGAATTTATTGATAACGATGAGTTAGTTGAAGTAACTCCAGATAGTATTCGTATACGTAAGAAATTCTTAAAAGAATCTGATCGTAAACGTGAAGGTCGTTCAGCTAAGTAAACGATAACTGATATATATTGAAAAGGCTGATGGAAACATCAGCCTTTTTTGTTTCTAACTATGACTAAAGCCTAATCGTACCCATTGTTCTTATAGGTTGCAGCGTCAAGTATTGCCCATAAATGAAATATACCGCCAATGATTGCCGGTACTACTAACCACCATAACGCATAACCACCAAAACAGATGATGGCAAAGATTAGCGCAGGTAAAACTCGCCCCTGCACTAATTGACCTAAGCCGGGAAAAAATATACTACATATCGCTGATATGACATTACCAGCAGAGCCTTGACTCGCCATTTGAACTCCTCAATAAATGCTAAGTGCTAGAAAATAGCTTAGGGCTATCATAATATAATGCTACGCTATCATAAATTAATAAATTGTTAAGAAATATGAGTAAGATAAAAAACTTCTCAATACTTACGCAATGGCATAAGCACAAACACTTTTTGTTTTTTTTAATGAAAAGAGTCCAGGAAGAAAGGTTATCAGTCGTTGCTGGTTATCTATCTTATGTTTGTTTAATGTCATTAGTCCCTTTGTTGGTAGTTATGCTATCAGTCATGACTGCGTTTCCACTTTTTGGCGAACTACAGCAAAGTATTGAAGGCTTTGTTTACCAAAACTTTATGCCTGCTGCGAGCGATGTCGTGCAAGAGTATTTAAGTGGCTTTGTCACTAATGCCTCTAAAATGTCAGCCTTTGCAATATTATTTCTTTTTATCGCGGCGTTATTGTTAATATCATCAATAGATAAAACCTTTAATGATATTTGGCGTGTCACAGAAAAAAGGCGCACTATAACTTCACTCGCAATGTATTGGATGGTGTTAACTTTAGGCCCAGTATTAGTTGGGGCAAGTATTGCTTTAACGTCTTATATTGTATCGTTAGTTAGTTTAGGTGATTACGATGTTCTGGGCTTATTCGATATATTACTAAGAGCATTACCGCTATTTGCTTCAATTATTGCTTTTTTAATTTTATATATGGCAGTTCCTAATAAAGCCGTGCCGTTAAATTATGCGCTGGTGGGCGCTATTATTGCCGCGCTATTATTTGAAAGCGCTAAAAAAGGCTTTGCGTTATATTTAACCGCCTTTCCTTCATATCAAATGATTTATGGCGCCTTAGCAACCATACCTATTTTATTCTTATGGATTTACGTTTCGTGGCTGATTGTACTCTCTGGTGCGTTAATTACAGTATCGCTACAAGAGTATTGTGAAAAGCCTAGTGAAGAATGCTTTGGCAAAGTAAATGCAGAGAAAAATACACTAGAAAATAATGAACAGGACACAGAAGGGAAAGCAGAGAAACCATGATTGCATTAATACAACGAGTAACCTCAGCAAGTGTCACGGTTGAGCAAGAAGTTATAGGTGAAATAGCTAATGGCTTGTTAGTTTTACTCGCGATAGAGCCGCAAGATACCGAAGCGAAAGCTAAAAGATTAGCAGAGCGCGTTGCAGGCTACAGAATATTTAATGATGAAAATGACAAAATGAACTTAAATGTTGCGCAGGCGCAAGGAGATATCCTAGTTGTTTCTCAATTTACTCTAGCTGCTGATACGGCAAGTGGTATGCGACCAAGCTTTACTACCGCAGCTAAGCCTGAGTTAAGCGTACCTCTTTATGAATATTTCACTCAGCAACTACGAAATAAAGGCTTTAAAGCACCAACAGGAAAGTTTGGTGCAGATATGAAAGTACAATTAGTAAACGATGGTCCCGTCACTTTTACCTTAACGGTATAATTGTTAAAAACTGGTCTTGTTTATTTTTTAACTAATTAAGCTATCACTTTCAATTAAGTGGTGTTATAATCTCGCGCCCACTGAGTTTGAGTATACGATTTTCTAGGTAGACTAAGCTGCAGCGGGCATGTAAAAGGCAGTGACGGGTCAAATTTCTGGCCTTGAATTTAAACTTATCTTTTAGATATTACCTATGTTTTAGATAGGATAAAGATAAATAGCGGAGCAAAAATTAATGATCCAAATGCAATCACAGCTGAATGTTGCTGATAACAGTGGCGCTAAGCGTGTTCAATGTATAAAGGTTCTTGGTGGCTCGCACCGTCGCTACGCACGCATTGGTGACATCATCAAAGTTGCCGTGAAGGAAGCAAGTCCTCGCGGTAAAGTAAAAAAAGGTGATGTTGTTACTGCGGTAGTGGTGCGCACTAAGAAAGGTGTTCGTCGTACAGATGGTTCTGCTATCCGTTTTGACGAAAACGCGGCTGTTGTGTTAAATGCTAACTTACAGCCAATTGGTACTCGTATTTTCGGGCCTGTGACACGTGAATTAAGAACTGAAAAGTTCATGAAGATCGTATCATTAGCACCAGAAGTACTATAAGGAGTCACGATAATGGCATCTAAGATTCGTCGTGATGATGAAGTAATCATACTTGCAGGTAAAGACAAGGGCAAAACTGGTAAAGTTACTAAAGTTCTTGTTGAGCACAGCAAAGTATTCGTAGAAGGCGTTAACTTAATCAAAAAGCACACTAAGCCTGTACCTCAGTTACAGCAGCCTGGTGGAATTATTGAGAAAGAAGCACCTTTGCATGTTTCCAACGTAGCGATTGTTAACCCAGCAACGGGCAAAGCAGATCGTGTTGGTTTTAGAATTGAAGACGGCAAAAAAGTACGTTTTTTCAAGTCTAATAACGAATTAATTTAATTGGAGTAAACGATGGCGAAACTGCATGATTTTTATAAAGATACAGTTGTAGCTGACCTTCAAAAGAAGTTCGGTTATAAAAGTGTCATGCAAGTCCCTCGGATTGAAAAGATCACCCTTAACATGGGTGTTGGCGAAGCTATTTCTGATAAGAAAGTATTAGAGCACGCCACAAATGATCTTACTGCAATCTCAGGACAAAAGCCGATCACGACAGTAGCACGCAAATCAGTTGCGGGCTTCAAAATTCGTGAAGGCTATCCTATAGGTACAAAAGTAACTCTACGCGGCGACCGCATGTGGGAATTTTTAGAACGTTTAGTTTCTATTTCTATCCCTCGTATCCGTGACTTCCGTGGCTTAAATCCTAAGTCATTCGATGGTCGTGGTAACTACAGCATGGGCGTTCGTGAGCAAATCATCTTCCCTGAAATCCAATACGATAAAATCGATAAGATTCGCGGTTTAGATATCACTATTACTACTAGCGCGAAAAATAACGAAGAAGGACATGCATTATTGTCTGCCTTTGATTTCCCGTTCCAGAAGAAGGTGTAGAGTTATGGCTAAAACGTCAATGAAAGCTCGTGAAGCAAAACGTACTAAGCTAGTTGCACAATATGCTGAAAAGCGTGCAGCGTTAAAGGCTGTTATCTCAGGTGTAGATACTTCGGAAGAAGAGCGTTGGGAAGCAGTATTGAAACTTCAAAGTTTACCGCGTGACTCATCACGTAGCCGTCAACGTAACCGTTGTAATGTTACTGGTCGTCCACATGGTTTCCTACGTAAATTCGGTTTAAGCCGAATCAAGTTGCGTGAAGCAACTATGCGTGGTGAAGTTCCAGGTCTTAAGAAAGCTAGTTGGTAATTCACGGGAGTAAATGGTTATGATGACTGATCCTATCGCGGACATGTTTACACGCATCCGCAACGGTCAATCTGCAACAAAAGCTGCAGTTACAATGCCATCTTCAAAGTTAAAAGTTGCTATTGCAAACTTACTTAAAGAAGAAGGTTATATTTCAGATTATTCAGTATCAGGTGATGTAAAACCTGAACTAGCTGTTACTTTGAAGTATTTTGAAGGTAAAGAAGTAATTGAAACGATCAAACGTGTTTCACGTCCTGGTCTTCGTATATACAAAAGCTGTGATGAACTTCCTAAAGTTCTTGCTGGCATGGGTATTGCGATCATTTCGACTTCTAAAGGTTTGATGACGGATCGTGCCGCTCGCTCTGCGGGTATTGGCGGTGAAGTTCTTGGTTTCGTAGAGTAAGGAGAATAATATGTCTCGTGTTGCAAAAGCACCTGTCGTTGTTCCTGCTGGCGTTACCGTTACGTTATCAGGTCAAGACATTACAGTTAAAGGTCCAGTAGGTGAATTATCACGTACGATTCATAGTTTTGTTGCTGTTTCTCACGAAGAGAACGAAATCAAAACTGATATCGCATGTGACGAAAGAAATGCATGGGCTCAAGCCGGTACTGCACGTGCTTTAATCAATAATATGATTGAAGGTGTTAGTAAAGGTTTTGAAAAGAAATTAATCTTACAAGGTGTTGGTTACCGTGCTAAAGCTGCGGGTAAATCATTAGATTTATCTTTAGGTTTTTCACACCCAATCAGTCACGCTATTCCTGAAGGAATTACTTGTGAGACTCCTAGCCAAACTGAAATCACACTGAAAGGTTGTGATAAGCAGTTAATTGGTCAAACCGCAGCGAACATTCGTGCATACCGTAAGCCAGAGCCTTATAAAGGTAAAGGTGTTCGTTATGCTGATGAATACGTTCGTCGTAAAGAAGCTAAGAAGAAGTAGGGTAACACTATGGATAAGAAAACATCTCGTTTGCGCCGCGCTAAACGCGCTCGTGCAAAAATTAGCGAGTTGGGTGCGAATCGTTTAGTTATATTCCGTACTCCTCGTCACATTTACGCTCAAGTGATCGCTCCTACAGGTTCTGAAGTAATCGCATCTGCGTCTACTTTAGACAAAGAAGTTAGTGCTCAGTTGGAAAAAACTGGTAATGTTGCAGCAGCAACAGCAGTAGGTAAAGCAATTGCTGAACGTGCTGTAGCTAAAGGGATCACAAGCATTGCTTTCGATCGCTCTGGTTTCCGTTACCACGGTCGCGTAAAAGCGTTAGCAGAAGCAGCTCGTGAAGCTGGTCTTCAATTCTAGGGGTTGATAATGGCTAATCATAATCAAGAAAACTCACAACAAAGTGATATGGCTGAAAAGCTAATCGCCGTTAACCGCGTTTCAAAAGTGGTTAAAGGTGGTCGCATTTTCAGTTTTACTGCACTAACAGTAGTTGGTGACGGTAATGGTCGTGTTGGTTTTGGCTACGGTAAAGCACGTGAAGTGCCTGCTGCTATTCAAAAAGCAATGGAAAAAGCACACCGTAACATAGTAACAGTTGACTTGAAGGGTACTACTCTTCAGCACTCTATCAAGGGGCGTCATTCTGGTTCTAAAGTTTACATGCAACCAGCTTCTGAAGGTACAGGTATCATCGCCGGTGGCGCGATGCGTGCAGTACTTGAAGTTGCAGGCGTTCAGAACGTATTGTCAAAAGCATACGGTTCTACTAACCCAATCAACGTAGTTCGCGCTACTGTTTCAGCTTTAGTGAATATGCATTCACCAAAAGGTGTTGCAGCTAAACGTGGCAAAAGCGTTGAAGAAATTTTGGGGTAATTGAGCATGTCTAAAACAGTTAAAGTAACTCAAGTTAAAAGTTCTATCGGTCGTTTACCGAAGCATAGAGCTACATTAAAAGGCCTTGGTCTTCGTCGTATTAACCATACAGTAGAGTTAGAAGATACTCCATCTGTACGCGGTATGATTAACAAGGTTTATTACATGATTAAGGTGGAGGATTAATAATGCATTTAAATACTTTATCTCCTGCTCCAGGATCTAACAAAGCTAAAAAACGCTGTGGCCGTGGTATTGGTTCTGGCATCGGCAAAACTGGTGGTCGTGGTCACAAAGGTCAGAAGTCTCGTTCTGGCGGTAGTGTACGTCCTGGTTTTGAAGGTGGTCAAATGCCATTGAAACAACGTTTACCTAAATTTGGTTTTACTTCACGTAAATCTTTAGTTCGCGCTGAAGTACGTTTACATGAATTAAACCTAGTGAAAGGTGATGTTGTTGACATTCACGCGCTTAAAGACGCTGGTCTAATCACACGTAACATTGTTGCTGTTAAAATTATGCTTTCGGGCGAAATTTCACGCAAAATTACTGTTCGTGGCTTAGGCGTAACTAAAGGTGCTCGTGCAGCTATTGAAGCTGCCGGTGGTAACATCGAGGAATAATACAGATATGGCTACACCAGGAACGGCTACTTCACAAGGTAGTAAAGGCGCAGGCGGTTTGTCTGAGCTAAAACAAAGATTATGGTTCGTATTCGTAGCACTTGTTGTGCTTCGTTTAGGGTCTTTTGTGCCAATCCCTGGTATTGACGCCGCTGTATTAGCTCAGTTCTTTGAACAGCAAAAGGGCACTATCGTAGAAATGTTTAACATGTTCTCCGGTGGTGCACTTGAGCGAGCCTCGGTATTGGCGCTTGGTATTATGCCGTACATTTCGGCTTCAATTATTATGCAGCTACTGACGGTCATGCACCCGAAGATGGCAGAGCTTAAGAAAGAAGGTGAAGCAGGACGACGTAAAATCAGTCAATACACACGCTACGGCACATTAGTTCTAGCAACAGTACAATCGATAGCGATTGCCAGAAGTTTACCGGATATGATGCAAGGACTAGTTATTAATGCTGGTTTTGGTTTCTATTTCACTGCAGTTGTAAGTTTAGTTACTGGTACCATGTTTTTAATGTGGTTAGGTGAACAAATTACAGAACGCGGTATCGGTAATGGTATTTCGATTATTATTTTCGCAGGTATTGTTGCTGGCATGCCTTCTGCAGTTGGTCAAACAGCTGAGATGGCGCGTCAAGGTGAATTGCACTTATTAGTATTATTGCTTATTGGCGTTGTGGTATTTGCAGTAACTTTCTTAGTAGTATTTGTTGAACGTGGTCAACGACGTATCGTTGTTAACTACGCTAAACGTCAGCAAGGCCGTAAGGTTTTTGCCGCGCAAAGCACACATTTACCACTGAAAGTGAACATGGCGGGTGTTATCCCACCAATATTTGCCTCAAGTCTTATCTTGTTCCCTGGCACAATTGCGAGCTGGTTCGGACAAGGTGATGGCCCTGTAGCTGATTTCTTACAAGGTCTTTCTCAGGCGATGTCGCCGGGACAACCTTTGTATGTATTTATGCTTGCAGCAGCAATTGTATTTTTCTGTTTCTTTTACACGGCATTGGTTTTCAATCCGCGTGAAACTGCAGATAACTTGAAAAAGTCAGGTGCGTTCATTCCAGGGATTCGTCCGGGTGAACAAACGTCCAAATATATTGATAAAGTAATGACTCGTTTAACCTTAGCTGGTGCGATGTATATTACCTTTGTCTGTTTGGTTCCACAGTTTATGATCATGGCATGGGACGTTCAGTTCTACTTCGGCGGTACATCATTATTGATTATCGTGGTTGTGATTATGGACTTTATGGCACAAGTACAAACACATATGATGTCTCATCAATATGACAATGTACTTAAAAAAGCAAACTTAAAAGGCTATGGCCGATAGGCCTAGTTAATTAGGTAACGGAGTATAAAATGAAAGTACGTGCATCCGTAAAAAAGATTTGTCGTAATTGTAAAGTGGTTAAGCGTAAGGGCGTTATTCGCGTTCTTTGTGCAGAGCCAAAGCACAAGCAACGTCAAGGTTAATTTTAACCTAAGCGAAAGCTATATCTTTTAGCAGTGGCATTATGTAGATTTTTCTGTATAATGCCGCTTCGATTTGCAAAAAAAGAGAATGGTTGGGTATCCTAACGGGCTTTCCAACCAATGTAATTTTAATTATTTATAGGAGATGTGTTAGTGGCCCGTATCGCTGGCATTAACATCCCTGATCGTAAGCATGCAGTAATCGCCATTACTGCGATTTACGGTATCGGTGCTACACGTGCGAAAGCAATTTGTGCAGCAGCTGGTATTGAAGAATCAACGAAGATCAGTGAACTAGACGAAGCAAAAATTGATTTGCTACGCGCTGAAGTGGATAAATTTACCGTAGAAGGTGATTTACGCCGTGAAGTTTCAATGAACATTAAACGTCTTATGGATTTAGGTTGTTTCCGTGGCATTCGTCACCGTCGCAGTCTTCCTCTACGTGGTCAACGCACTAAAACAAATGCGCGTACCCGTAAAGGTCCTCGTAAGCCAATTAAGAAGTAAGAGGAACTAGACAATGGCTAAAACTCCAGTTCGTACGCGTAAACGCGTAAAAAAACAAGTTGCTGACGGCATGGCTCATATCCATGCTTCTTTCAACAACACAATCGTGACTCTTACAGACCGTCAAGGTAATGCTTTGTCTTGGGCGACTGCAGGTGGTTCAGGTTTCCGTGGTTCACGTAAATCTACTCCATTCGCTGCGCAAGTAGCTGCAGACCGCGCAGGCGCTGTTGCAAAAGAGTTTGGTTTGAAGAATATTGAAGTGTTCGTTAAAGGTCCAGGTCCAGGTCGTGAATCTGCTATCCGTGCCTTAAATGCTGCTGGTTTTAAAATCACCAACATTACAGACGTTACACCTATTCCTCATAATGGTTGTCGTCCCCCTAAGAAACGTCGCGTTTAATCGCTTTTTTTAGGATAGTTGGAGAAAGAAAATGGCTAGATATTTAGGTCCTAAGTTAAAGCTTAGTCGTCGCGAAGGTACAGATTTGTTCCTTAAAAGCGGTGTAAGAGCAATTGACACTAAATGTAAAATCGAAACAATACCAGGTCAACACGGCGCTCGTCGCGGTCGTTTATCAGATTACGGTGTTCAACTTCGTGAAAAACAAAAAGTTCGTCGTATTTATGGCGTACTAGAAAAACAATTCAGTAATTACTACAAAGAAGCGGCACGTTTAAAAGGTAATACAGGTGAAAACTTGTTACAACTTTTAGAAACTCGCTTAGATAACGTAGTTTACCGTATGGGCTATGCAAGCACTCGTGCTGAAGCTCGTCAATTAGTTAGTCATAAGGCTATCGTGGTAAACGGCGGTGTAGTTAATATTCCATCTTTCACTGTTAAAGCTGAAGATACTGTTTCTGTTCGTGAAAAATCTAAAACTCAAGCGCGTATCATCGCAGCTTTAGAATTAGCTGAACAACGTGAGAAACCACTTTGGGTTGAAGTAGATAATAAGAAATTGGAAGGCGTTTTCAAACGTGTTCCAGATCGTGCTGACTTATCTGCCGAAATTAATGAACAGTTGATTGTTGAACTTTACTCTAAGTAAAGTTGCACTTTAAGAGAGGACATATATGCAGGGTTCTGTAACCGAATTCCTTAGACCACGATTGGTAGACATCGAAACTGTTAGCGCTCGTCGTGCTAAGGTAACTTTAGAACCATTAGAACGTGGTTTTGGTCACACTTTAGGTAATGCGTTACGCCGCATTCTTTTATCTTCAATGCCGGGTTGTGCCGTAACTGAAGTTGAAATTGACGGTGTTTTACATGAGTACAGTAGTAAAGAAGGTGTTCAAGAAGACATCATCGAAATATTGTTAAACCTTAAAGGGCTTGCAGTTTTATTAGAAGGCAAAAATGAAGCCGTTCTTACTTTAACTAAGTCTGGTGAAGGCCCTGTAACGGCAGCTGATATCCAACATGACGGAGATGTAACTATTGCAAATCCTGACCATGTTATCTGCACCCTAACAGGTGAAGGCTCTATCAGTATGCGCATTAAAGTTGAAATGGGTCGTGGTTACGTACCTGCTTCTGCGCGCCGTGATGCCGAGGAAGAAGATCGAGCTATTGGTCGTTTGTTGGTTGATGCCTCATTCAGTCCAGTAGTAAGAATTGCCTATGCTGTTGATTCTGCACGTGTTGAACAACGTACAGATTTAGACAAATTAGTTTTAGATATGGAAACCAATGGTACATTGGATCCGGAAGAAGCTATCCGTCGTGCTTCAACTATTTTAGCTGAACAGCTAGATGCGTTTGTAGAACTTCGCGATATTAAAGAAGTTGAGCAAGTGGAAGAAAAACCATTGTTCGACCCTATTTTACTTCGTCCTGTTGATGATCTAGAGCTAACTGTTCGTTCAGCTAACTGTCTAAAAGCAGAAGCAATTCAATACATTGGTGATTTAGTACAACGTGCAGAAGTTGAGCTTCTTAAAACGCCTAACTTAGGTAAGAAGTCTTTAACTGAAATCAAAGACGTTTTAGCGTCTCGTGGTTTGTCACTAGGCATGCGCCTAGAAAACTGGCCACCTGAAAGCATTGTTGACAACGACTAGTTCGATCATCGTTATTTTAATAGTTTGAGAGAAGGATTAACTTATGCGTCATCGTCACAGCGGTCGCCAGTTAAACCGTAATAGCAGTCATCGTAAAGCGATGTTCCGCAATATGGCAAGCTCTTTAGTTAAGCACGGCGTTATTAAAACGACAGTAGCTAAAGCTAAAGAACTACGTATGGTAGTAGAGCCATTGATTACATTGGCTAAGACCGACAGTGTTGCAAATCGCCGTTTAGCGTTTGCTCGTACACAAGATAAAGAAGTAGTAGGTATTTTATTCAACGAACTTGGTGCTCGTTACCAAGAACGTCCAGGTGGTTATACTCGCATTTTAAAATGTGGTTTCCGTACTGGTGATAAAGCGCCTATGGCTTACATTGAATTAGTAGACCGCCCAGTAGTAGAAGATGCTCCTGAAGTAGTTGAAGAATCAGCTGAAGCATAAACTTAGTTTATACTTCAGTAAAAAAACCGAGCTTAGGCTCGGTTTTTTTGATCTAGGCTGCTGATAAGCTAACTTATCAATAGTTTAAGTGTTTTTATTATATTAGTCGTCAGGCTAACAAGTTAGAGCTCTGTGCTATCTAAATGAGCTAAATGGCTTTTCACTTTGGTTGGCTGGTTAGAGAATATGCCGTCGACACCGAGCCGCCTCATGACGTTTATATCTTCAAGTTCATCCACTGTATAAACATAAACCTTTAAACCTCTTTTATGAGCATCATCAACAAAATCCTGATTAATAAACTCTATGTCTATATGAACAGAGTAAGCATCAAGTTGTTGTGCAAACTGAGCATATTCTAACGGGTAGCAGGCTGTTAATGCCCCAATAGCTATTTCAGGTCGTTCTTGATGTATTAGGTTAAGTAAACGGTGATTAAAGGATGAAATTAATACCTGAGACAAGTCTAAGGTGAAGTCACGTTTAGCGTTATCTAAATAATGATATAAAACATCAACTGAATGTATCGCTTTTAACTCTAAATTGATAATGCACTTGCCTGTGGTTAAGGCTAATACTTCATCAAGTGAAGGAATTGTCTCGCCTTTTCCTGCGTCAAGTAAGCGTAATTCTTCAAAGCTATATTCTTGAAGTTGTCCTAAGCCTGATGTGGTTTTGTGTAACCATCGGTCATGTATCACCATTAATCGATCACCTACTTGGTGAACATCTACTTCAATACCATCCACGTTCGCTTCAAGCGCGGCACGTATTGCCCGTAAGGTATTCTCTGGTTCAACACCACTGGCGCCACGATGAGCAAAAATTAACATAAGCTCCCCATATGATTAATACTTAATTCTCTTTTTTGAGTATAATGTCTTTTTTAAATTTTTCTAATTTTGCTAGGTTAAATAAATGACTACAGGAAACTCTGGTAAGCGTTTAAACAAATACATTAGTGAATCGGGATTTTGTTCTCGACGTGGTGCTGATAAGTTAATCGAACAAAATAGGGTGACAATTAATGGAGAAGTTCCTGAGTTAGGCACTAAGGTGCTATCAGGTGACCTTGTTTGTGTTGATGGTAAAACTATTAACGCGACTCCAAATAATAAAGCCGATCGTGTTTACATTGCTTATAACAAGCCTATTGGTATTACGTGTACAACCGAAAGTCATGTCCGTGGCAATATTATTGATGCAATAGGACACAAAGAGCGTATTTTTCCTATTGGACGTTTAGACAAGCCATCAGAAGGATTAATATTTTTAACCAGTGACGGTGATATTGTTAACAAAATACTGCGTGCTGAAAATGCTCATGACAAAGAGTATATTGTGACGGTAGATAAACCTATCAGCGAGCGCTTTGTTGACAGGATGTCACGTGGAGTACCTATTTTAGGGACAATTACCAAGCCTTGTAGAGTACATGCCAAAAGTAAGTTTGTTTTTACGATAATTCTGACACAGGGGTTAAATCGTCAAATTCGTCGTATGTGTGAATACCTAGGTTATGAAGTAAAAGCATTGAAGCGCTCTCGTATAATGAATGTGCATTTAGGGCAATTAAAGCCAGGGCAATGGAGAGATTTAACTCCTACTGAGATGGCTGAAATTAATCAGGCTGTTCAAGGCTCAACTAAGACAGCAATTGATACGGTACAACCACCGAGTACAGCGCAAACAGTGCCTAAAGGTGAATATAAAAACGAGCAGGCTAAAGCGACTAAAAAAGTGACTAAACCTACCCGTGGTACTCTTAAGTTAAATAAAGCCTCAAAAAAGTAATTTATACTGTAGAGAGGCTAGTAGCTTTTTATTTATCTGCTTTTTTATTTAATGAAATTACTTGAGTTTTACTAATACGGTGGCGATATATTTCACGTAAATAATGGATGGATTTTTTAACACTGTTTAACGTAAGGCGTATATCGTTTATCGAAGTAAACTTATTGTTATCGCGCACTAATTCTTTATATTTTTTCTCATACATAGGTTTAATTGCATACCAGTTTGTATCAAGTATTTTTGCTGGATTCTCGTGCTCAATTAACATTGCTTCGAGTTTCGACTCATCAAACTCAGGGGCTTTAATAAAATCAATAATGGCATTGTCTAATGAATCGTCAAAACGGTGTGCCTCTTTAGCAAAACATCGCTTAATGTAAGAAACAATTAGCGTTAGGAAGTCATCACTTAAACAAGGGCTCTTAGCGATGAGTGTGGTAAGTGACAGGTTTGCCGAAGCACCTATTACCAATGCATAGCGTTTTAAGGTGGTGTTAGGGAATAAGTTGTTAAGGTGCATTTTCAACTTATTTAAGTCCATATATGACAATTTATAATCTTTAGGTAAAGAAATAATTGAAACGATTGAAGAGCAATTTTTAAAAAAGTGCAATTCTTTTAGATGTTTGGCATCAAAGCCTGAGTTTTTATACTTTTCTAATGCTATTTTATACTGCTCAGACTCTATCGGCAGTAAGCTTACCCCTTCTATTGCCTCTGTTACATTATTAAAGTGTGGTAAATCAATGGAGCGGAAGAAAAGATCGTCAATATCTAAAGCGACTTGCTCTGCACCTAAAGTAGGTTGTTTTTTTTCAGGTAAGTCAGCAACCACTGATTCTGCATAAGCAATGGCAACAGGGCCGGCTAAGCTCATGAATAAATCATTAGCGTCAAGGCGTATTGTTTCACCAATATCAATACCAGCACGACGAAAGTAGTTGTCGTCATAATCTGTTGTTACCGCTTGTGCGGTTAAAATGTTAAATATTTGCTGACTAATATATTGGTTAGCGTGTTTTTCCATGGTATTAACGTCAATATATTTAATACCGGCATTGGTATCACTTTGCTCGGCGTAGCGCATAATATCATTAGAAATGAGCATCATGGCATTCCATGGCCTAATACGGTAGGGAGCCTCGCCTTCAATATGGCTTTTTTCATTATCGGTATTATAGGAAAAGTCCCATTCTTCGGCTAAGTACTTACATAACAAACGACCCGCATTAATATGCAACGCTTCTGACACTTCGATGCTTGGGTCATTAATGTTAGGAAGTATGCAAATACCACTGGTAAAAATAGGCTCAAAAACAAAATTTTGTCCGTGAGTAGCTATCTCCTTTTCTGAACGAATATCAAAGGTTTTACTCATATAAGAATACTGCTGAGCTAAGCCAAACTCTGAAGCCATGCCTGAGCCAGTACCACCACCAGCACTGAAAATGTAAAAATATAAACGTGACTGGTTAGCTTTAATACCGCAGGAGTCAATTAAATAGGAATGAATAAATTGCCAGTCGGTATTGCTGAAGTTCTCGGTTTCTTTATTAAGGATCATTTTCGCGAGGTACTGCCCTAAAATAGGAGCGTTACCAGCGCCACCAGCATGCACTTCAGATAAATCCATGATTTTAAGTTTGCTGTATTCAGTTAAAAAGTTCTCATCGTAGCTTTGTGATGAAAAGCGAATACGGCCTTCAATATCTTTATCTAAATCACCCAACATAACTAGCGGTTCAATAAGGAATACCGGTTTATCAGATTTTTTATCTTGTATTTTTAAGCTACGCTTGATCCACTTTAACGAACTACCTTCACGCTCTTTTGCTTTTTGCATTTCATTATGAAATTCATTTAAATAATAATTTCTGGCACTGTGTACCAAAGAAGCCACATCTAAAGCTATATTTGAACCGCAGCGACCTAAACCAATTAAACATACTGACGGAAAGGGCTGTGATTTTTTATGCAATGCTTCTTCATCATTAGTTGAGGGGTAAACATCATTTCTTAAGGTATCGAGATTATTGAGTATGCGAGATAAGTCTTTTTCAGTGAAATAAAGCTGGGTATCTTCTACTGAAGTGACGCTATTGGAGCTTTGGCCTTTTTGCGTTTTATTTGTAGGTTTTACAATAATATCAAAATCATCACTTGGTGCGGCATTTGAGTTAGATGCTGTTTTAGCAAGGGTCGATTTATTATTAGTTATTTGCTTTTTTGTTTGAGTCGCCTTGGTGTTTTTTGTCTGCATCCTAGTCTCCATGAAGTAATATTATTTACTTTATTAAATATAGAACACAAACAAGAACACCACAGGAAAACTTCACTTATTCAAATAGCTGATTTATATAAGAAGCTATTATATTCTTACACTTTTTGGTTTATGTTAACAAGTCTACCTGATAGCTCACTTATAACCGAACTATCTTCAATTGTTGAGGGTATTTCTATTTCATCGCCATCGATCATTTGACGAAGAGTTTTCCTTAGTATTTTGCCTGAACGGGTTTTAGGTAACCTATCAATAATCAGTAAGTGCTTTAAAGAGGCAATAGCACCAATACTGTCGCGAATGGTTTGTTTAAGAATTATAACCAGTTCAGCATCACTTGCCTGAATACCATTCTTTATAACAACTAATCCTAAAGGGATTTGTCCTTTGAGTTTATCGCTAATACCGACTACAGCGCATTCTGCTACGGCAGGGTGAGATGATAGGACTTCTTCCATTTCGCCCGTTGATAAGCGGTGCCCAGCAACGTTTATTACATCATCAGTTCGTCCCATAATAAATAAATAGCCATCATCGTCTATATAACCACCATCACCACTAATATAGTAGCCTGGGTAAGTTGCTAAATACCCTGAAAATAATCGCTGAGGGTCTTTATATATGGTGGCTAAGCACCCTGGAGGTAACGGAAGCTTTATCGCTACCGCTCCTTGTTGCCCAGCAGGGACTTGATTACCGTCATTATCTAATATTTGAACATCATAACCTCTAACAGGACGACCAGCAGAGCCCGCTTTAGTTTGAATGCCTTGTGTTTTATTATCACAAGACAATGGTGTGCTCGCAATTGCCCAGCCTGTTTCGGTTTGCCACCAATGATCAATTATTGGTCGTTGAGTAATGTCTTTGAGCCAATGATAAGTAGCGGGATCTAAACGTTCGCCAGCTAAGTAAAGTCGCTTTAATGCGCTCAAATCATACTGCTTGATGAGCTCACCTAACGGATCTTCTTTTGCTATGGCTCTAAATGCGGTTGGGGCACTAAATAGGGCATTTACTTTGTACTCTGCACACACTCGCCAAAATGCTCCAGCGTCGGGTGTATTAATAGGTTTTCCTTCGTACATTATGGTTGTACAACCAGCCATTAAGCTGCCATAAACAATGTATGAGTGACCAACAACCCAACCTACATCAGATGCTGCCCAAAAAGTATCTCCAGCTTTCATACCGTACACTTGTGCCATGCTATAAAGCATAGCAACAGCGTGGCCACCATTATCACGTACTACTCCTTTAGGTTTACCGGTAGTGCCTGAGGTATAAAGGATATATAGCGGATCAGTGCTTTTTAAACGAATAGGAGGAATAGGCTGAGCCCGAGCCATTAACTCTTGCCAATTAAAATCCCTATTTGGTGTTAATGAAGCAGTTAACTGTGCTCTTTGGTAAATAATACAGCAGTTGGGTTTGTGATCGGCAAGTGCTATTGCTTCATCTATCAGTGGCTTATAAGCTAATATTTTATTAATTTCGATGCCGCAGCTAGCACTGACAATAACTTTAGGCTCTGCATCATTAATGCGCGTAACAAGTTCATTGGCAGCAAAGCCACCAAATACTACTGAGTGAATAGCGCCAATACGTGCACATGCAAGCATAGCTATGGCAGCCTGTGGGATCATTGGCATATAAATAAGTACACGATCACCTTTGCTAACGCCTTGAGATTGTAATACGTCAGCAAATTTTGCGACTGTTAAAGTAAGCTCATTGAAGGAGAGTTTTTGTTTTTGCCCTGTCACGGGAGAATCGTAGATTAAGGCGGTTTGTTCGCCTCTGCCTTGTTCAATATGATAATCAAGCGCAAGGTAACAGCTATTAAGCTCACCGTCAGTAAACCAGTCGTACCAACGGTCAATATTTGTCGACAATATTGTTTTTGGTTTTTTATACCAATGAACTAAATTTGCTTGCTTTTGCCAATGTAAATCCATATCGGCACTTAATTCTTGGGAACCTTGTTGCTTACTCATGAGTAACACCCTAAATCATTGTCTAGGGTGTTACTTTAAAACTGTCGACAAAAATAGCTATTAGACCTTAGGCGAATATTTGAGCAGCGAGTTACGTTAAGCGGTTAGTGCCCAAATGCTTTCTCGTTCACCATGGTAAGCCCTTATTGCAGCTTTTCTTGCCGCTATATAAAATAATAGGGCGAAAATGCTAGCGGTAATATTAATTAAGATACTGGTCATGTTACTAAATTCCCATAGCGCTATACTTGACCATAAAGTCGTGAGTAATGTTGTTACAGGGATTAACAAACAAATCAATGCGAGCGTATAGAGTAAATGAATCGCGCTTAACGCGGCACCTCGATAAAAGCTGTAGCATAGCGCACCAAAGAAAACAGTATAATAACAACCCATATAATATGGGTTTACCATAGGTGAAATAAGGTAAAACCATCGACTTAGCAATAAGGTTGTGGCAACGGCGAGTAATGATCCTAGGCATATTCCTATTGTTAGAGAAGCCATTAGGTGTACCGATTTTGTCTGTTCAGTTCTTTTCTGTCTACGTTTTTCTAACCAAAGTAAATTACCACTATAGAAAAGAAAAGCACCAAGCAAGCCGAGTATAAAGTAGAGCCATCGACCCCAGTCACCGCCGTAACTACCAAAGTGTAAAGCAAAAAAGCTTATTACAGCAGGTGTGTAAATATCATCATCTGACAATTGTATACTTGAGTATTGCACTTCAAGGGTATAGGGATTCATATAAATTACATCCCCCATATTTGAGCGCATTAATTCACTTTGGTTAACAATATATACCGCAACTGATGGGCTTTTCGAATGTAAATTGCTAAAAGATAAGCTGGTAACATGGTAACCATCACTTATTTCTTCGATTTTATTTTGGTAGGCTGTGACAGAAGGGAGCGCTTTAATATTATATTCTATCGCTGCTTCTTTTCCGCGTTCAAATAATGGTTTATCACCATAAATAATACTTAAGCCGCCGTAAAACATATCGTGAAAAGCAAATACCACAACAGTCCAAGCAATAATTAAATGGAAGGGAAGGCTTATAACGCCAACAAGATTATGGCTATCAAGCCAAAATCGACTAGCATTTTTAGTTTTTCGTAAAGCGAAAAAGCTTTTCGTTAGGGTAGGTAGTAAAAATATTACACCTGAGACTAATGCAATGAAATATAGTACAGATGCTACACCTAAAACTAATACCCCTAAATCTTCATGCCCGACTTTTCCTGCAATGCCTGCGGTTCTATGGAGCATATCAATGAGTTCGCCTAACTCATTGACTGGGCTTACCTGACTGATTAACTCATCGTTTTCTGACAAAGTAACATGGCGTAAAGTATCGTTTAATTGTAGCCCCCGCTCACCACCATTTTCATACCAAGTCATAGGTGACTTTTCAGCTGAAAAATTTAAAGTAAAGTTTTGTTGGGCTTTTCCAAAATCTTCAGAAGCTTTTAAAACTAAAGCATCAAACTTGTCCGTAGGTATTTGCGCTAACTTATAATTATCAGGTGTTGCCCACTGCGTTAACTCAGTCTTAAACATGGTAAGGGAGCCTGCGTAAAAACCAATAAATAATACTAAACCTGCAATAATCCCAGTCCAGGTATGTAAAGATTGATAAGTACGTAGAATGTCGCTACGAATTTTCATAATAACCACCCTAAAATGAAAAATACACTGTAGGCAACTATATTTGCTAACCCTAAGTAAATAAAAGCCTTTAACCCTGTTTTGAAAAGGTAAGTTAGTGTTAGCACCGTTAGCCAAATAGGGCTTAACATCCACATATTAAACTGCACTTTTACTGGGGCATCTATACCGCCTAACCCGTACCAGGCAAACATACCAACTAGCGCATAAGCTAGCGTTAAGCCAAAAAGCAACCCAGCAAAGGTCTTTAACCACCAATGAGGCTGAATTTTCTCATCCGCTCTTAATCTGTTCATGTTTATACCTTAGTAGGTTTAGTGAGCGAGAGCAGTGGCACAATAATTTGAATCGCCATAATACTTATTAACCAAATTAAAATAGCGGCGCTGATAACCAAATATTGTAACCAAGCTAATAATGCTAAAGCCCAACATGAAAAAGCTAAATACCGCCAAAACCTATTAATAGGTTGAGAAAAAAACCTTTGATTTTTGTTACTAAGATAGAAGAGTATTGCTCCGAAAGCCGTGAGCGAGAGTGCTGTTAATTGCCAAATCATGGCGAACTGTCCTTGCGTAAGTATTTTTAAACGGTGTTATATTATTTTAACTGATAATCATTTTCAATATTGTTTGCGATATTATTAATCTAAATCAACAAAGCATAAACATAAATCGAAATCATTCGTAATTAATTGTAATCGAGCATTAACTCTAGTAAATTAACGGCCATTATTTGTTCTATTTCTATTTGTTTATCTTAAATACATTGATAATGAAGGTTTTTATGAGAAAAATACCATTTAAAAAAAGCAATATTGCTTTGATATTATTAAGCTCTTTTATGTCATCCTATGGATTTTCTGAAGAAATTGATGAAGATCGCGAGCAGTTACAATCCATTGAAGTTATTACCGTTCATGGTGAAAAAACTGAACGTAGTTTAAAAGACACCGCGTCATCTGTATCGGTAATTGCTGCTGAGCAACTTGCTACCGGGCAGTATTTATCTGTTTCGAGTGCTGTATCTGAAATCCCTAATGTGGTTGTACTTACTGGTTCAGCCCCCGATATTCGTGGTGTTTCAGGAAATGGCGCAGCGTCAGGGTTTAACTCTTTTACTGGAGGCGCTAAAACGCGGGTTGCAACCTTAGTTGATGGCGTTGCAGAGCCCTTTGTTGCTGACTTAACCGGTGATACCGGATTATGGGATATTGAGCAAATAGAAGTTTTTCGAGGTCCACAATCAACCAGTAACGGTAGAAACAGTATTGCAGGCTCAGTATTTATAAAAACGAAAGATCCAACATTTGATTGGGATGCTGCTGCTCGTTTAGGTTATCGCGACCAAGAACAATATATTGATAGCGCTTTTATGGTATCAGGTCCCCTCATTGATAAAACACTCGCTTTTCGCCTCAGTGGTGAAAATATTGATGGTGAAACCTATAAGAATGCCAATGAGTTTGAAAACAACCCGCCTAAATTTGATCAAAATGAAGTAAAGTCAAACCGTTTACGCACTAAGTTATTATGGCAGCCGCAAGGTGATGATAATTTACAGGTTATGCTCAGCCATAATTATAATCATGAACAAGGTAATACCGGGCGAAATTATTATGTTGCTGATAAACCTTGGGATTATAAACCTATCTTTGAGCGTTACATGGATACTCAGGCGAGTACTACGTCGTTAAATTTTGACTACCAGTTAAGTACTGACAAATCATTCGATTTATTACTTTCTTATATGGATTATGATTGGAGCTTCCAATCATATGAGCCAGATCCTGCCGCTGAATATTTCACCGCAATGAATGACAAAAACTATACCCTTGATGGTAAGTTTAATTTTGGCTTAGATTCATCTAGTGTCACTGGTTTTATTGGTTTAGCGTACTTTAAGCGTGAGCAAAAGTTTAGTAGTGTTGGTGCGTATGGTTACGATGGTGATGACAGCAGCAGTTCTTTAGCATTATATGGTGAAGTGAGTTTTGCTATTAATAATAGCTTCACATTAATTGCAGGTGGTCGCCTTGAAAGCGAAGAGCAACAACGCAATTTTAACATGCAGTTTAGCGGTCAAGACATTCATGAGAACTTAGATAAAGATAATGAAATATTTTTACCTAAACTTGTCTTACAGTATAAGATTACTGATGATACTACTTTATCTGCCAGCGCTCGCCAAGGTTATAACGCAGGTGGTGGTGCTTTAGCGTTAGTTGAAAGTGAATATTATTATTATGACGAAGAATTAGTTAATACTTATGAGTTATCAAGTAGAAGTAGCTTTAATAACATTAATCTAAGCGCTAACCTTTTTTATAATGATTTCGATGGCTATCAAGCCGCTAATTCTCTGAGAAGAATCACCAATATTGATGAAGCTCAATCACTTGGTTTTGAGCTTGAAGCATCAGCTATGCTTTCTGAGGACTTTGAATTAAGGGCTGGTTTTGGTTTACTTTCAACGGAAATTACTGAAGCAGATCCAGCGTTTGGTGATGTTATTGGTAATGAGCTGAATTCTGCGCCTAAATTCACTGGCAATATAGGCATTAAATACTGGTTATCTGATGAATTAACAATGGCGTTAGCAGGAAACTATGTTGATAAATACTATGGTGATTTTAATAATACTTCTGAGCGTGTTGCTGGCGATTACTTTTTAACACGTTTTAATATTGATTATGTTGTAGAAAACTGGCGAGTGTCTGCGTTTGTTAATAATATGTTTGACGAACAAGCTCTCACTGTACAAGATCCGCCAAGCCGTGGGTATGAGCAAGGCTATGCAGCTATAGTTGACCCTCGAAACATTGGCATTTCGGTTACTTATAGTATGTAATATTCAAGCTAACGTTTTTCTGAACCATAAAATAACTTTAGTTTAGGCTGAAAAGTTAAAAGGCATTGTCGTTAAGCGATAATGCCTTTCTCGTTTTAAGAGTTATGATATACAGTTAAGTAGTTTTCAAGCGATAAAGAACTGCATCCATATCACCTAAAGGATCTTTATGAAAAAAATCTTTAATAAACTCCATACCTATTTTTTTCATAACCGCAACAGAGCCATAGTTTTCTTTAAGCGCTAGAGCTGATAAATATTCAACAGGGTTTTGCTCAGAAATATTGTCAATTAACGCTAATTTTACTGCCTCCGCAGCTTCACTGGCATAACCGTTACCCCAGCTTTTTTGGAAAAAGCGCCAACCTAATTCAAGGTCGTTAAATTTAGGCTCATCGTTAAAAAAATCCATGGGTCTCACCAGTACCCAACCGATAAACTCATTTGAGTCTAAGGTGGATACATGCCATAAGCCCCAGCCTTTATCACTATTGGTATACTTTGCCATACGAGGAATAAATATTGCGTGAATATCTTCCATGGATGTCATAGTGCCACCATTAATAAAGCGCATTACCTCAGGGTCTTGATCTAACTGCCATAATAGTTTGGCGTCAGTAGCACTATCAGGGTTCATTAACCGAAAAGCTAAGCGCTGAGTATTAGGTACATCCATATTGTTATCCTTTTTTAGCGGCTTTGTGCTTTTTAGTATTGGCGTCTAGCAACGGCTTTAAAAAGCGTGCGGTATGAGAAGCTTTGCATTTAGCGACTTGCTCTGGCGTACCGGTTACTAAAATTTCACCGCCACCTGAGCCGCCTTCTGGGCCTAAGTCAACAATCCAATCAGCTGTTTTAATAACATCTAAGTTATGTTCAATAACTACCACAGTATTACCATGATCACGTAAACGATGAATTACCTGCATTAATTGCTTAATGTCATGAAAATGTAGCCCTGTAGTTGGCTCATCCAAAATGTATAAGGTTTTTCCCGTATCGCGTTTAGAGAGCTCTTTAGCAAGTTTAATTCGTTGCGCTTCACCACCTGATAAGGTTACCGCCGACTGGCCCAGCTTAATATAACTTAGCCCTACATCCATAAGGGTTTCAAGTTTACGCTTTACTGCCGGAATGGCGTTGAAAAATTCGAAAGCATCTTCAATGGTCATATCTAATACTTCGTGAATATTCTTACCTTTGTAAAGTACTTCTAAAGTTTCACGGTTATAGCGTTTACTTTTACACACATCACAAGGCACATACACGTCAGGTAAAAAGTGCATTTCTACTTTGATCATGCCATCGCCCTGACAGGCTTCACAACGCCCACCTTTAACGTTAAAGCTAAAGCGACCTGATTTATAACCACGAGAGCGAGACTCCTGAGTCGCGGCAAAAATATCGCGAATAGCCGTAAATATTCCCGTGTAGGTTGCAGGGTTGGAGCGTGGTGTTCTGCCTATTGGACTTTGGTCAATATCAATTACTTTATCGAGCAACTCTAAACCCGTAATCGATTTATACGGTGCTGGCTCTTGTGTGGTGGCACCGTTTAACTCGGTATGAGCAAGTTTATAAAGTGTATCGTTAATTAAGGTTGATTTACCTGAGCCAGAAACGCCGGTGATACAAGTCATTAACCCGTTAGGAATCACTAAATCAACATTTTTTAAATTATTACCGCTGGCGCCTTTTAGTTTGACAACATTTTTTGCATCAAACGGGTGACGTTTATCTGGAATTGCTATTTCTTCAACTCCAGATAAATACTTCCCGGTAAGTGAGTCTTTACATTTTAATATGTCGTGTACTGTACCTTGGGCAATAATATCGCCGCCATGAACGCCAGCACCTGGGCCAATATCAATAACAAAATCTGCTGCGCGTATCGCATCTTCATCATGTTCAACCACAATGACGGTATTACCTAAATCACGTAAATGAATAAGCGTACTTAGTAAGCGTTCATTATCTCGTTGATGTAAGCCAATAGAAGGTTCATCAAGAACATACATAACGCCAACTAAACCCGCCCCTATTTGGCTCGCTAAGCGAATACGCTGTGCTTCGCCGCCAGATAAGGTATTAGCACCACGAGATAGATTAAGATAATTCAAGCCCACGTTAACTAAAAACCCTAAGCGTTCATTAATTTCTTTAAGAATTTTTTCAGCAACTTGCGCTTTTTGTCCTGTGAGTTGTAAACCTTCGAAAAAGGCGAGGGCATCACTAATGGCAAATTCTGCGACTATAGGCAGTGGCGTATCATCAATAAATACATTGCGTGCTTCTAAGCGTAAACGGCTGCCATTACAGTCGGGGCAATGTTGGCTGTTTAAGTATTTAGCGAGCTCTTCACGTACCGCGTTTGACTCCGTTTCTTTATAACGGCGTTGCATATTATTAATAATACCTTCAAACGGATGCTTACGAACCACAACATCGCCACGGTCGTTCATGTACTTAAATTCTATTTCTTGTTTACCACTACCATAAAGCACAACTTTACGCGCTTCTTCAGTAAGTTTATTAAAAGGCTGGTCGACAGAAAATTGATAATGATCGGCAATGGCTTGCAGCATTTGAAAATAGTAAAAGTTACGCTTATCCCAACCGCGTACTGCGCCGCCAGCTAAACTTAATTCTGCGTTAGCAATAACACGCGAGCTATCAAAAAATTGTTCAATACCTAAGCCGTCACAGGTTTGACAGGCGCCTGCGGGGTTATTGAATGAAAATAAACGTGGCTCTAATTCTTGCATGCTGTAACCACAATGTGGACAAGCAAAGTTTGCTGAAAATAATAACTCTTCGCGATCTGGCTCATCCATAAACGCGATTTTAGCGGTGCCCGCCGTTAAACTTAAAGCGGTTTCAAATGACTCGGATAAACGTAATTGAATATCGTCACGTACTTTTAGACGGTCAACCACCACTTCAATGGTATGTTTCTTCTGAAGCTCTAATGTGGGTGGATCTGATAAGTCCCAAACTTCCCCGTCAATACGTGCGCGAATAAAGCCTTGTGCCGCTAAGTTTTCAAGTAGCTTTATATGTTCACCTTTACGGTTTTGTAAAACTGGTGCGAGTAGCATCACTTTAGTACCTGGCTCTAAAGCCAGTACATTGTCTACCATTTGTGACACTGTTTGTGCCGCAAGAGGTTGCTTATGTACAGGACAGCGAGGCTCGCCAACACGCGCATACAGTAAGCGTAAATAATCGTAAATTTCTGTGATGGTGCCAACGGTTGAGCGTGGATTATGCGAGGTTGACTTTTGTTCAATAGAAATCGCCGGTGACAAACCCTCAATGTGATCGACATCAGGTTTTTCCATTAAGGATAAAAATTGACGAGCATAGGCTGATAACGACTCGACATAACGACGTTGACCTTCAGCGTATAAAGTATCGAAAGCTAATGAAGATTTACCTGAGCCAGACAAGCCCGTAATAACAACGAGCTTATCGCGAGGAATTGTTAAATTGATGTTTTTCAGATTGTGGGTACGAGCCCCTCTCACTTCAATATTTTTCATGCGCTGCTTTAACCACTTGACGAAAATAAGAACCGCACATTATGTCACAAAAAATAGCGCATAAAAACTGTACGTGGCTAGGGTTTTTTAATCTTTCGTGATTAGGTTTTATTCGCGGTACAGATAATTTATAAAGTTCAACAGCCCCTAATAAATCTCTGATTTTGTTGATACGCTTTGCATGTTAAGATAGCGCGTTTTTTATCATCTCTATTTCGTCTTATTGTTAGGTTTTTTGTTATGAGTGTTTCAGGGTTAAACCGTATTGAGAAAAAAGCAGCATTCTCGCTAGCCAGCGTTTTTGGCGTGCGCATGTTGGGCTTATTTATGATTTTGCCTGTATTTGCCATTTACGGTGAGCAGTTAATTGGCTACAGCCCACTATGGATTGGTTTGGCCATTGGCGCTTATGGTTTAACACAAGCTCTGTTACAAATACCTATGGGGATTTTGTCGGATAAATTTGGCCGTAAACCTATTATTCTAGCTGGCTTGGTAGTGTTTCTATTAGGTAGTGTTATTGCTGCAATGTCGGACACTATTTATGGGGTTGTTGTGGGTCGAGCAATACAAGGCATGGGAGCCATTGCCAGCGCTATTTTAGCCTTAGCTGCTGATTTAAGTCGCGAAGAGCAGCGCCCGAAGGTCATGGCAACTATTGGTATGTTTATCGGTTTATCTTTTACCTTTGCAATGGTGTTAGGGCCCATTGTTGCTGAAGCATTTGGTTTAAGTGGCTTATTTTGGTTTACAGGTGCGCTCACTATTTTAGCCATGTTTTTAATTCAGTTTATGGTGCCCAACTCGGTGAACAAAGCACCACGCGGTGACAGTGTTGCCTTACCGGAACAAATCACTAAACTCATTCGCCACCCCCAGTTATCGCGTTTAAACTGGGGGGTATTTATTCTACATATGGCGTTAACGGCTTGCTTTGTTACCTTGCCAAAACAATTTGTCGCTAGCGGTTTAGCGTTAGAGCATCATTGGCAGTTATATTTACCCACGTTGCTTGGCTCATTTTTCTTAATGGTGCCTTTTATGATTTTTGCCATGAAAAAACAAAAAGAAAAGCCGATGTTTAGCGCCGCTATTGCGTTGTTTACCGGCGCACTCTTTTTATTATGGTTAATGCCTAGTGGTTTTTGGAGTTTAGTGCTTTCAGTGGTGCTATTTTTTACGGCATTTAATTATTTAGAAGCCACTATGCCATCAATTTTATCGCGACTAGCACCAGCTGGCGTGAAAGGTAGTGTGATGGGAATCTACTCTAGTAGCCAGTTTTTAGGGGCATTTGTTGGTGGTATTGCTGGTGGTTTTATCGCGAACGAATATGGTGAGCACAGTATTTTCTTGGTAATGACAGTGATTAGTGCTATTTGGTTACTGCTAAGTTTTGGTATGCAACCATTGAAAAAATCGAAAAGTTATAGCTTCACTACTAATATTACCTGTGAAGCGCAAGCTGAAAATATTGCAGAACAACTTATTAATATGCCTGGTGTGATTGAGGCAACGTTAGTACACACAGAAGCCATGGCTTATTTGAAGGTTGACGATAAACTTGTTGATTTAGCAGCAATTAAAGCGTTATTAAAAGCAGAGCCATCAGCGTAACTTTGTTATTCGTTATTCGTTATTCGTTATTCGTTATTCGTTATTCGTTATTAGGCTCTGGTGAGAATGAGTCGACAAAGTTGTTAGCATTTAAACTAATGCGGTTGTTAGTTTGAATGCTAAAGAACTAAACCTTTGCTAATTGTTAACTGGTCATTAATTTTAGTGCGCAATAAGGCACTAAATTAAACACCAAAATAAATATTTTATACTGCCCCATATAATGAAAATATAGCGGCAGTAGCTTCACTTTTTCAACGCCTGTTAATTGAGAGTGAATTTCACTGATACATGACTTAAATAAAGTCATGGCTAACGTGGTAAATAATAAAATACCGATATTAATTACTGAACACCAACCCAAAAAGGTGGTCAACTCGCTTGATAATTCTATTGCAGGCATAAATTATTCCTCAATTAATTAATTGTTAGCATTTAATTATGGCGCTTTTCTAGCTAACGCTAATGAGTAAACTAGCACACTTGTTTGATGTAATCATTTAATGAGTTGTTGCCAAGCATAATCGCAATATCATCATCTTGATACTTACCTAATAGTGCCATGCCCATCGGTGATTTTGCTGTGATCACGGTAATGTTCCTATTAGCAATGGTACAACGAAACCCTCCCGCCGCCGGAGCAATAAAAAACCAACTATTACTTTCACTATCTTGGGCGAGTTGCACTAAAGCTGAGAGTGAAATGGCATCGTCAGCAGAGTACTCTTTACAGCTTAACGCATTTAATTCATCAATTGCGTTACGGTACTCCTGTACTCGACGAGACTGCCCCTCTGCTAAATAACTTGCTTCAATGGCTAGTGTGTCATATTGAGTTTCAGCGACACTCTCATCGTCGACCGCTGCAGCATGGGCTTCATTGGCAGCTTGTTGCGCTTGTAATAACTCTTTTTGTAAGTCAGCTATAATAACGGCTATTAATTGTTGTTTATTAAATGACGATGTTTTATGCATAATAATGGCAATGGTTTCAGATGTTGTCGAGAGTATCGCTTTATCATAACTTGTATTTTTATTTAAATCCCAGTAGATTACTAATTATCAACTCACTGGTATGACCAATTGGTGGTTCCCATGAATACAGCTTCACCTTTTCCGCATTTACTAACACCACTAGACTTAGGCTTTACGCAACTAAGCAACCGAGTGTTAATGGGCTCAATGCACACTGGACTTGAAGAAGAGCGCGGTGGCTTTGCTAAACTGGCGGCTTTTTATCAAGCTCGAGCTAAAGGAGGGGTCGGGCTTATTGTTACTGGTGGCGTTAGCCCAAATATGCGTGGAAGAATTGCTCCATTTGGCAGTGAATTAAGTCACTTTTGGCAAGTTAAAAAGCATCAGCAAGTAACCGCTGCGGTGCATGAGTACCCAACAAAGATCTGTTTACAACTGCTTCATACAGGGCGATATGCTTATCACCCTTTTAGTGTTGCTCCAAGTAAAGTTAAATCCCCTATTACGCCATTTACACCTAAAGCAATGTCGGTAAGACAAATCAACGGCACTATTAAAGATTATGCTTACGCGGCCAAGTTAGCAGCTAAAGCAGGTTATGATGGTGTTGAAATAATGGGCTCTGAAGGGTATTTAATCAATCAATTTGCTTGTACCCGAACGAATAAACGCGAAGACGAGTGGGGCGGCTCTATTGAAAACCGTATGCGCTTGGCCATTGAAACTATTACAGCGGTACGCAGCAAGGTTGGAGAAAAATTTATCATTATTTTCCGACTTTCAATGCTCGATTTAGTTGAAGGTGGCAATAGTTGGGATGAAGTGGTGATGATGGCGAAAGCGGTTGAGAAAGCTGGTGCAACCATTATAAATACTGGTATCGGCTGGCATGAATCTAGGGTGCCAACCATAGTAACCTCTGTGCCTCGTGCAGCTTTTAGCTGGGTTACTGAAAAAATGAAAAAAGAAGTGACAATTCCGCTGATTACGACGAACCGCATTAACACGCCAGAAGTTGCTGAGAAAATATTGTCATCTGGACAAGCTGATATGGTATCGATGGCACGCCCTTTTCTTGCCGATGCTGACTTTGTTAATAAAGCCGCACAAAATAAATCAAACGAGATTAATACCTGTATTGGCTGCAACCAGGCGTGTTTAGATCACGTTTTCCAACAAAAACGCGCTTCTTGTTTAGTGAACCCAATGGCGTGTTATGAAACCGAGCTAGTGCTTAATAAAGTTAGTAAAAGTAAAAAGCTGGCAGTTATTGGTGCTGGGCCTGCAGGACTTGCTTTTAGTGTTTACGCAACCCAGCGCGGTCATCAAGTTGAAGTATTCGATAAACTATCTGAAATTGGTGGGCAATTTAATATTGCTAAGCAAATCCCTGGTAAAGAAGAGTTTTATGAAACATTACGTTACTTCAACAAGCAATTTGAATTGCTGGCGATACCATTACACTTAGGTGTTAAACAAAGTGTTGATAGCTTAAAGGCCGCTGGCTTTGACGAAGTAATTCTTGCTACAGGTATCAAACCAAGGCAGTTAACCATTGATGGAATTGAAGCAGGATTAGCACGCAAGCAAGTGCTTAGTTATCTCGATGTTATTCGTGATAAAGCCACTGTAGGCAATAAGGTGGCCATTATTGGGGCTGGCGGTATTGGTTTTGATGTGGCGAGTTTCTTAATTGGCGACGATAAAGCTGAGTCTACTACAGAAAATCTTGATAGCTGGCTTAATGAATGGGGCGTTGATAAAAACTATCATAACGGCGGAGCCTTGTTAGCAAAAACGGTAAGTCATGGTGAAGGTAATAAAAAGATACGTGAAATTACGCTATTACAGCGCAAAACAACAAAAGTTGGTAAAGGCTTAGGTAAAACGTCAGGTTGGGTTCATCGTGCACACTTAACTAAAAATAAAGTGAAAATGCTAGCGGGCGTTAACTATAAAGCCGTTGTTGAAAAAGGTTTGCTAATAGAAGTTGATGGTGTAGAGCAACTGATTGAAGCTGATCAAATCATTATTTGTGCCGGGCAGGAGCCTAACCGCGACTTAGAGCAAGGTTTAGTGGCACATGGTGCCACAGTTCATTTAATTGGTGGTGCTAATGTTGCTGCTGAGTTGGATGCAAAACGAGCAATTCGTCAAGCTGCTGAATTGGCAGCAATCATCTAAGCTCCACCTAAATTGAACATGGAGGGTGAAAGTCACTATAAAAGTCTATATTTTGCCAGTTTATTATTGATATACTGAATATAAATAAGATATTTAGATAGTGTTATAGTGAAAGAAATCGTGGTAAATAGCGGTGAAATTGAATTTTTTTCGACACCCAAACAATACAAGCAGCAGTTGTTATCGCTGATAGCACAGTCGCGTAAGCGTATTTTCATCACCGCATTATATTTGCAAGATGATGCTGCTGGGCGAGAAGTAATGCAGGCCCTATATCAAGCGAAAAATAATTATCCAGAATTGGTGATTAATATTTTTGTCGATTACAACCGCGGACAGCGTGGTTTAATTGGTGAAAAAGCCAGTTTAGGTAATCGCGCCTTATACTTAAAACTTGCTCAGCAATACCCTAAGCAAGTTAATGTTTACGGGGTTGCCGTTAAGCGAAAAGAAGTTTTTGGTGTATTACACTTAAAAGGCATGGTTTTTGACGATCAACTTTTTTATACCGGCGCCAGTATTAACGATGTATACCTGCATCAACATGAGCGATATCGATTAGATCGTTATTGCCAAGTGAATAGCGCAACTTTAGCTAACAGCTTTTGCCAGTACCTCAGTGAACAATTTATTGATTCGCAATTAGCTCCTTTACTTAATCAGCAAGAACTCCCCGACTTAATCGAGCAAAAACACATTATTAACGAGCTTAAAGTTAAGCTGAAAAAATCGACGTATCAGGTAGAAAACTTTGATCATTCTGCGGTTATTAATGACAAGTTAACTATTGAACCTCTTGTAGGTTTTGGTCGCCGTGGTAATAAACTAAATATGGCAACACGCACTATGGTGCAACGAGCACGACGCGAAGTAGTGCTGTTTACGCCGTATTTTAACTTACCTTATTCATTAGCGCGTGATGTGATTAAATCATTGAAACGTGGGGTGAAATTAACGGTAGTTGTTGGTGACAAAACCGCGAATGATTTTTTTATCGCTAACGATAATGAATTCAGTACGATTGGCATTATTCCTTACCTTTATGAAATGTTATTAAAGCGTTTTGTTAAGCGTTACCAAAACTTCATTGATAAAGGTTTATTAAATATTCACTTGTGGAAACATGACGATAATAGTTTTCACTTGAAAGGTTTGCGTGTTGATGAGCGCTTTCATTTAATTACCGGTAGTAATTTAAACCCAAGAGCTTGGGGTTTAGATTTAGAAAACGGTTTGTTAATTGATGATAAGCAGCAGTTTCTATTACAAAAAACCAATGATGAGCTTGCTGGCATCCTTGTGCATACTCAACGTATTAATTCATTCGAAGAAATAGAGTCTGTTGCCGACTACCCTGAAAAACCACAAAAGTTATTGAAAAAAATCCGTCTTACGCAAATAGATCGGATTTTGAAGCGCTTTTTATAAAAAACTATAACCTGAGTTCAGGTTATAAATTAGGAGTACCAATACTGACGTATTGATACTCCTTAATATTTCATCAAAAAGATTTCTTGGCTTGTACTCTTATTTCAAAGTTATCAATATCCTCGTTATTGCTTTGTGGAAAAGCAAAGTCGATATGAATAACGTTATTACTACCGCCTGAATGTGGTGAATATGCTCGTATACCAACCCCTACAGAGCTTAACCAGCCTTTTTCAGCATTCTCAACTATAGAGTCACCAAACGCTCTACCGCCATCAATAAAAGCTACGCCTGCTATGTCGAATAACTTAAATAAATTTATATTCGGGTAATAACGTATTTCTGAAGTTAAAATTACACTGTTATCGCCATGTTGGTATTGTAGTGGAAAGCCACGTAATCCCGTATTACCACCCATAGTGACAGGGCGATCAAGGTATTGATTCGTACTGAACGTATTTACATTGTTTAAATATAGGCCCCAGCTTTTACTGAGTGGATAAAAGTACTCTGCGTTTATTTGCGCGAGTAAGCGATTGTTTTTATCGTCATAAATGTCACCTAGCATTACCAAGTCTAATAACAATAAGCCATCTTCATGGAGGTTGTAGCCTTTTTTGATGTTCATTCGCCATAATGCCCATGCTGCATTGTCTTGGTTACCATTACCAAGCCCTAAGCTACTCTCAATTTGCCAGCCGTGATTGAAGTCTTCTATTTGCGATATTAAGTGCACATTTGTTAATTCTTTAAAGTCTTTTTCAATATATTCAACCGCAAGCCAAGGGTAAATAAACTCTCTGTCTTTAGGGAGTACTGTAGTTAGTGGTGGAGTATCTAACTTATTAGCATCTTCAGGCGAAAGTGCTGAGAAAATATGTTCATCTTGGGTGACACCAACACTATAGCGAAGGACACTTGCTTTTGAGTTATCAACCAACCAAGCATAACTGGCTTGTTTATATTCTATTTCGTGTGTGTAAACACTTTGATCTTTGCTGTTTTGAAAAATGGTATCGTTCCGTTTTTCACTGTCAAAACCAACGATGTAAGCATTCTTTACGTGAAAGCCGGCAAAGTGTTTTTGTAAAAATAATGCCCGCTGGGTACCGTCATCATTATCCGCAAAGCGAAGGCTTACCTCTGTGTTTTGTTTTTGAAATAGCGGAATAGTACTGACTAATTTATAACCTGAACGCTGTGAATTTTGATATGACTCTATTTCGGCATCAATACCTAAACCGAGCAAATTACGTTCTTTAATACCAAAACTATAGGTGTTTTCACCACCTTTACGACCAAAGCTTAGGGTTGGTAGTAACGACCAATTGTCCCATGTGGTTACAATAACTTTGTCTTGAGCTTCATCATTAACCACCTTTGCCGCACGTAAATACTTTCGACTACGTAAATGACGTTCTAATTCAGCTAAATCAGCGCTAGTTTTATGGCACTTTTCTAAAAAGAATGCGGCTTCATTTTCTAAGGTCATAACTTTGGTATCAATATGAATTGCGTTAGCCCAGCGGTGCAAAAAAATGATGCCATCTTCACTTTCATCAAAAATAGTTTGTGGTTGAAAAACCACTTCAGGTTGCTGTTGATTACACAACGAAGAATTAGCATGTAATGTGGTATTTGTTGGTAAAAGGCTGTCTTCTTTTGTGCTCATAACAGCGCTGCTACTATCATTTACCTCTGTTGGTTCTGGTGAAGCTTGTACTCTTTGAAGGGAAAGTTGAGCGCAAACGATTAAGCTTAAACACAAGGCATATTTTAGGTATTTATAATGGTGTTTAGCTTGAGCAATTTTACTACCCACAAAGAAGTGAAGAAGAAGTCGTTTATTTGGTTTTATTTTTAATAACAACAGTATAGCCTTCCTTGTTCTGAAAACAGAACTGTTAATAAATAAGCAATGCAATTTTCATCTTACTTATTTAACTATAGTGCTAACTAATAAATTTAGTTAATTATTTCTTTCAGTATTTCTACTTTTTAGCAGATATTTTTGATTGGTGTTGTGGATATATTCATAAGTGACAGTAGCAGCCTTTAGCTTTATTAATAATTAAATTAGCATTAAAACCTTTAATATAATTTTTAAGGATTATATCGACAATTGAGCTTTCAATTGAACACTCAATTCCTTCGCCGTAAGGCCCTAAATAAACTAATTCACCTTTATTACCTAAAATTAAAATGGCAGGCGTTGATGGAATGATATTACGATTTTTTACTGATAATTCGATTTCTTTTATCGTGAAATCACTTTGTCGCGCTTGTCTGTTAATACTCTCTTTATGTGGAGCGCTATAGGAGGCACAAGAGCAACCTTGGCTGGTGAAATGAATGATAGTATTATTTAATCGAGCATTTTGTAGTGATAAGTCAGTTTTTATATTATTAACGATTGCTATTGAGTCTTGGTCTAATTTATTAGAGGGGTCAAAGGCAACTAAGCGACCAAAAATAAAATATTTAGCCGCTATTACTGTAAAAATTAGCCATAGGATAAAGACGATATATTGATACCGTCTGACACCGTTGTTTTTATCGATCATAGTAATTACAAGAAACGCTTGACGCTATCGCTCAATAGTTGAGTAGATTTATTAATATTTTCAGACTCTTGCTCTAGCTGTGCAATTCTATTCAAGTCATCTAATACCAACAATTTTATTTTTTCGGTGCTTTGAGCAATACCCTTGGTTGTTGAGGATTGTTCCTCAATGGCAGTCGCAACCAAGCGGGCAATACTGCTTGAGTTAGTCACTAGGTCTGCGGCATTGAGGATTTTTTGATTGGCAACTTCAGAGACTTCAATAATTGAATTAACCGCTTCGATACACGCTTTCATTGAATCGGTAGATGATTTTGAATCACTATTAAGTTTAACTAAGGTATCTGCTATTTTATTTGTACTTTCTTTAGTGCGGTTCGCTAAGGCTCTGACTTCATCCGCAACCACAGCAAATCCTCGTCCTTGCTCACCCGCTCTAGCGGCTTCAATCGCCGCATTTAATGCTAGTAAATTAGTTTGATCAGCAATACTGGTTATTTCACTCAGTACTTGGGTGATCATTTTACTTGAGTTAGCTAAGGCTTCGATATCAGTATTAGTGTCATTAAGTGTTACAGCAAGCTCTTGATTATACTTGTTAATATTAGTTATATCATTGTTGGTTTCTTGAGTTAACTCATTCGCTTGACCCATTTTTTCGCTTAATTCTGCGGTTTCATCGGCGATTGAAGTTACAGTGATTGCCATTTCTTCAATGGCGGTAGCTATCATATCGGTTTCTTTTTGTCGTGCCGAGGCTGAATCAGTAAGCTCTATTTGAGTTTTTAGTAAATTATTGGAGTTATCTACTAGCTCACTGGTTTGGCTTTTAACGCCCGTAATTACTTTCTCCATTCTCCCTAATAAGTTATTAAAACCAGCTAGTTTTTTATTTTTACCATTGTTTGATCTAATTGATAAATCAATAGAGTGCTCATCAGCTGTTAATTTTTCAGTAACTTCAGCTAATTCTTTACCGACAAAGCCATCGTTATATAAAGATCTTGCAATAAAACCCGCTATAACTGCTTCAACAAGAGCATAAACCGCATGGATAATAACGGTCGAGAATTTCAGCCTATCTTGATCAAAAACGTATACCGCCATGTTATTGGTTTGCATGAAGTAAAAAGATAAATGATGGACGGCTATAACCACTATGGCAGAAATAAATACCCGCCAATCACGGAAAATAATGAGTAAAGCCATTAAAATGAATATTTCAAAATGGACTTCAATTAATCCATTCATCTGATGAATATGTAGCGCTGAAAAAATCATGGCTGAAATAGCCGCAGTATGCTTAGTTAATACTGCCGTAGGTGCTGTTTTTATTAACCATAACGGCATTAAGGCTGCAGGTAGACCAATGATTATTGCTTCAAGAAATGTATTATTTACGAACGCCATAAAAATGGATTCTAAAAATAAAATAGGGAATAGTGCGGTAAATAGTTTATTAGTATTACTCACAGACTTCTGCCTTGCTTTTGTAATTGTTAATGTACTCAAATAACGGCGTTAACCTGTTATTTGAACGCTTTAAAAATTGATGATGCTTTAAGTTATCATAGCATATCTATACTCACTCTCTTAAATGACATGTTGTGATTGGCGGTATTATTAACGAGTTATAAGGTTAATGCTTAAGGGGATTATCTTCTCTTTATAAAGGTGAGGGAAGAAAAATTACTTGATATGCTTTGATGATTAACTGACTATGATTGTTGGTTATTATCTGGAGTCTTAATAATGATAGAAGAAAAAATAAAACCGCGATTTTGTGAAACAGATGCATTAGGGCATATTAATAATACGGTCGTTGCGCAATGGTTCGAAGGTGCAAGAGACCCAGTTTTTCAATGGTTTATTCCTGATTTGTCGGTAAAAAAGTGGACCTTGATTTTAGCGCGCACTGTGGTTGATTTTCATGCAGAGCTGCAATATGGGGAAAGTGTTGTTATAAAAACCTATGTAGGTCGAACAGGTAATAGTTCATTCGATATTTACCAAGAAGCTTGGCAGCAGAATAAAAAATGCGCTTCAGGTACGGCAACTATGGTCTACTTTGATTATGAGCAGAAAAAATCTCAAAAAATACCAGAGCAAGTGCTGCAAGCAATGGCTAAACATCGCTTTAATGCCGAGCTAACTTAACCTGAGTCAAAGTTGTTTTAAGTACACTTAACGAGTTACTCAATATCAAATGAGTAATAAATGTCAGTTGAGTGTTCTAACCCACTGACGACCTCTAACCACAGGCGATTAAGTAAATACATTCGCACTGTGAGCTCGTTAATAGGTTTATCAATGCCGCGACCATACTTTAAGTAAATGCGGTTACCAATATAACCGCTAATAGTTGCTTGTGTGGTATCGCCATCACTTTCAGTATCAACAGAAACATCACTAATAAGTGGTATTTCTTCTATTACTTTAAATAAGCTTTCACTGCTACTGACCCCTAAACCAATTAGCATATTAGTGGCTGCTTCACTATTACTGCTATTACCGCCTGAGTCTAAACTACGCCCTCGTACCAAGTAAGAGAGCATTTCAGATGTTTGCATGCTTGGTGTTGAAAATAATTGCATTTCTAAAGTGTCAGCTAAGCCAGTTACGGTTATGCCTACTTCAACATCTTCATTTTTAATATAACGGCTTGCACGCAGGTTTACGTAAGGATTTTCAACGGGGCCATTAAAGGTTAGCTCGCCTTGGCTAATGGCGAGTCGTTGCCCATAAGCTTGGAAAGTTCCTTGGTCAGAGTGTATTCTGCCAAAAAGCTGTAGGGGGTTTTGCTCTCTTTGGCTAATGTGTAATTGTCCAAATAGCTGACTTTTTAAGCCTTGTCCTGATATTGTAAAAGCTTTGTCAATATTGACTTGAATATCTGTTTGTATATCTAAGCTTGCTGCTTTCTGAGTTAGTTCTTGGCCTTGTTGGTCAACAATAACGACATCATCACTTAACGTGACGCTACCCTCGGGAAGCTTTTCAATATTGTAATTACCTGAGAGTACGTCGAGTTTTCCGCTTACAAGTAGCACTTTATCATGCAAATTAAAGTTAAGAGTTGGTGCGACTTTCATGGTTAGTTGCGGTGGAAAAATTAAGGGAAGTTGCGTAGATTTTAGGTCTAAATCTAAGCTTAAACCTTGTTGCCAGGCAAGTTCACCGTTAATGTTGGCTTTGTTATTGTCAATATCAAAACTGGCATCTAGTTGCGCAATGTTGTTTTTTACTTGCATTGCAGCGTTGATATTTTGCAGTTTGTTTGGGTTTTCGCGTAACAGTAAATCACCTTGGTTTAGTTGTAAATCACCGCTAACTAAAGGAGATTGAAGTGAACCATGAATGGCTAACTCTGCAGACAATTCACCTTGTAAGCTAACAATAGCGCCACTGAAAGATTGAAAAGGCTGTAAATTAAAGTTATTTAACGCCATTTTCCCGCTAATAGGGAAGTCATCATTAAACTGCATTTTTGTATTCATATTAAGAAGTGCTAGGGCATTTTTATTGCTTAATACAAACTGACTATTGAGTTGTTTTTCGTTGATGGTAAATGCCAACTTACCTTGGTGCCATTGGCTTACTTGCTGGTCGGTATATTCATCAATAACTTTAATGTTACCGCGTGATAATTCAAAGTTGCCACTGGCGTTTAAATTTTGAGTTGCAGACCAGGTAGCATTGAGTATGCCGTTTACCGTGCTTTTTAGTTGTACTTCTTTAGGTAAAAATAATTGGTCGATAATGCCTAAATCAATGTCGATGTTTAAGGTAACATCACCAGTATTACCTAAGGTAGCATTTTGTGGTAAACACAGTTTAAGTCCTTCACCTAAAATGCAGTGCTTCTCTAGTGAGAACAATTGTTTTTCGACGTCAATATCGAGTGAAAAACTGTGGTTATTTTGCCAAACGAATCCTTGATGACTAAAAGACACTTGCGCTATTTCACTTTGCCATTGCTTTAGGTTTTGCTGCCATTGGCCTTCAAAAGTAATTGCTCCGCCTAAATCACCTTGCCATGAAGTATCAACCTTATGTTGATTAATATCACCAGCTAAGCTGAAGGAAAATTGTTCTAAAGCAAGTGCTGTAGGCTCTGGGTCCTGATTTTTTTGCTGAAGCGATAGTCTATCGCTACTGATATTTAGCTGTATTTCATGAGAGTTAAGAGGGCGGTAGTCACCTTTTATCGTAATTTTATCACTTTGGAGCTGCTGAAAGGTAAAGTGAGCTAGTTCACTGTTAAGGTTAATCGTTGGATTACTCTGCTCACCCTGCACGGTAAATTTCGATTGTAGTGCCCCATGGATTTGATGATGCCATTGGTTTAAATTGTTAATGGTTAATTGACCGATAAGCTGCCAATTATCGCTTTTTTGGGCTTGTAGCGTTAATTCACTGTCATTAAAAAGTAGGTGTAAATGACTACTTTTTAATGCGCCAGAAGATACATGGCCTTCATTATTCAAAGTAATATCACCCTCAATAAGTAGAGGGCTGTTGTTGATGTTACCGGTCAGCTCAGTATTGTTAATTGATACATACCAATGGTTATTATTAATTAAGCCACTGCTATCAATTTGGCCATTTACTCGTCCCGTTAATTGTTGAAATGGCAAGGATGATAATAATTCCGCGGGCGCTAAGGTGGCTAAGTCTAATTCAGGTAGCGTAAAGCCTGTAGAGCTAGCATTGAGTTGCCATTGAACAATATTACCTATGTTAGTACGCGTATCAACACTACCTTGTAGGTTAAGTTGGCTGCTAGATTGTTGGTCATCAAAAGTTAGCTCCTCTATTGTGACTAAGCCTTGTTGATGTTTTGCGGCTATTGCAAAATCAGCATTGTTATAGCCGTAGCTATTAATATTACTATTAAGCGTTAGCGCTTGTTGCTTTATATCTCCTGAGGCTTTAAGCGTTACTATTGACGGTTGTGTCGACTGAGTAATAGATAATGGCAAAGGCAGCTTTTCAGCATTGAGTTGCACGGTAAAAGGCAGCTCTGCTTGTATTAAATTAAGCTGTGCTTGGCTGTTGAGTATTAAACTGCCTTGGCTTTGTAATGTTAATGCTAAATTATCTAAGCTACCTTGTATGTTAAGTGTTTGCGCTGAATTTGCTATTTCGGGCCAAAACTCAAGTTGATGTATTTGTGTAGTTAATTCAGCATTTACTTCATAGGGCATTGTTAAGGTTAATGATGCCACTGCAGAGTTGATAGCATAATCTTGGGTTGTAAAGCTAAAGGCATCAACAGCTACGTTGTGCTGAGCCCAGCTCGCGCTTAAGGTATGATCATACGAGTGCCACAGTAGCGATTGTTGTGTCTCACTTTTTGTTTTAGTCGCTTTAGCTGTGTTTTTTATTACTTGTAGCTCAACCAGCGCTAATTCTTTTATCGTTAATGCTATGGGTAAATGCACTTCAGGTAAGTCACTAATACTGCTATGAATAGCTGATAAAGCATCGCCTTTTGTTAGCGAATTAGGAGCCGTATTCATAGCGCTTTTATTCGCTAAATCTATATTTTCTTGCAATAGCGTGACGATAACCTGCTTAGCATTTGGAGTGTTTATAACAAAGTCGCTGTTATTAATCGCTACGCTACTGGTAAATTGTGAGACTGTAATGAGTGTATTGTTCAGTGTTATTTGGCTATTAGCTATAGTTAATTGGGGAGCGTCAATAGCAAACGGCATAGTGATTAATACATTATCGCTAGCGGTATTAGTGTCTGTTGTGCTGCCTGACCAATGAGTTAATGTAAAGTCACTAATATTTAGCGAATCTATACAGAATTTTTTCTGCCAAATACAGGAAAAATCAATAATGGCGACAGCATTTGTTGCTTCAATACTAAGGTTGCTAAAATTAAGGTGTATTGAATTTAACTCAATATCTCTAACGAGTGACCCTGCTTTATAGTCTGCCTCAAAGCCATCAATATTATTTAATAAGCTTAGCGTTAACTGCGTGCCCCACGGTGTAGTAACGAGAATGGTAAATAAGCACAGTAATAAGGTTGCATATTTAGCAATGCTAAAGCTTAGTTGTCTCTTGGTCATAGCTCTGCACCTAAACTAAAATGTAATCGCCAATTTTTATCTTCACCGTCAATGCCGTACGCAACATCAATTTTAATAGGGCCAACAGGCGACATATAGTGTAAACCTGAGCCAATAGAGTAAACGGGCTCAAATTCTCCTTTATTATTAGCACTACCACCATCTGAAAACATGGCTACACGCCACTTTTCAGTGAGGTAATATTGATATTCAATACTGGCGACAAATAAACGCGTGCTACCAACCACTATTTCTTCATTATCATTAGGGTCAGAAGATGCAGGTATAGTTGAAGCAATTGATTGATAAGCAAAACCACGAATACTTTGATCACCACCAGCATAAAAACGTAATGATGGTGCTAGTTGTGCATCTCGGTCAATAAATACAGCACCAAGCTCTGCACGAGTAACAAGCCTATGTTTAGGCGCTAAAGTGGTTATGTAATTCCATTTACCATGCACCCGAAAGAAGCTATTGTCTGAGCCTGCATTTAAATGCGCTCCTTCAATATTGTAGGTTTGCCTAAATCCTTCACTTGGATCCAGCGGTGAGCCTGCACGGGTGGTGCTTGACCAAGTAATGCCTGGAATCACATAGCTGACTTTATCGACTTCACTCCAGCGTAAATTAGGTGTGTTTTCATCTAAGTTGTATTGCCATGCTTCTTCATGTAAACGTGTATAAAGCTCACGTTGCCAGTTGTTTTTGTTGCTCAGTCGTCCTATTTGAATAGAGTGAAACTTAGTATCTAAATCGGCATATTCATCGTCTTCAACCATTACTTTAAATTGCAATAAGTCATTTGTCGGGTGGCTTATAGGAATGCTATAAATGAATTTACCGGTGGCGTTGACTGACGAGTATTTAAATCGGGTTTCTTGAAAATGGCCATATTTATTAAGTTTAGGGGTGCGCCAACCTGCTGATACTCTAAATAATGTGTCGGTGGCGTACCCTAAACCAAAGTCAAATAAGTGGCTTTTAGCTGGCGTTACAGTCACGTTAATAGGTACCAAAAACTGATGTTTTTCGGGCACTATAATTTTTTCACCTGGCAGCGCTAGAATGTTACCAAAATACTGACTTGCTTGTAATTGCTGTTGTAATTGGTGAAATGCCTTAGCACTGTAATATTGCTCGGGTTTAAATGGCACTAAGCTTTTTAGCAGTGCAGGCTCTAAGTCAAAATCGTTGAAGTTTACATGACCAAACTTATACCTAGGGCCACTTTCATACAGCAAAGTAATATCAGCATATTGATGATCATCTTTAATTGTTATCTTATGTTCAATAAATTTACCGTCGAAATAACCACGACGTAAGGCCAGCGATAATATGTCTGATTTTAGTGTGCTATAAACACTATGATTTAAGGTGTCACCTTGTTTAATCGACCTTTGAGTGAGCAGTGCTTGAAAAGCTGAGTCGTTAAAGGCTTCGCCATTAATAATAATATGTACTTTATCGACAATTGTTGCTTTGCCTATGTTGATGGTCAGCGCTAACTTTTGCGGCGCAGACTTGTCCTGTTTATTGAGGTAGGTTATTTGGCTGGAAATGTCTGCACGATAATAACCTAAAGCGTTTAAAGCATCACGAGTACTATTTTTTGCAGAGTATATAAAAGCAGAGCGCTCTAGTTCTGTATTAGGTAATTGGCCTAAATGAGAGTAAATATTTTTACGAACCGCTTTAGGCATTTCACCATTTAGGGTAACGGTAAGGTTATTAGCGTAAACATTGTTAAAAAGTAGTAAACCTAAGAGGCAGGTCAGTATTAATTTACAATATGTCACAATATATTAAACCTGAAACCATGAAGTGTGCTGTTATTGATGTACTTTGTGCTCAAAAAATTATCAATGTACTGTTTAACTATTAACAAGTGAAAGTTTACGCTATAAAAGCACAATAAAGTAGTGATCTTTATGCTAACACGCTAATAATTTAGTAAATAGATCTTAGGAGCTGTTGATCTTTCACGGTTAACTTTTGTTCAAGCTAAAAGGGCTTTAAGCGCGCCGAGTAGTGTTATCGCCTTTTTAGGTAACGCTACATTACAAAGGCTCTGCCTTGTATAAATGCCTAACAATTCGTTGCAAAAACAATCTCGAAAGAGCAACAGCGCCTAATTGATCACTTGCATATCGCTTGTTTTTAAAAGCATAAATGCTATTGACTAAAATAAATGACTTTTTAGTAAAGAAAGCACTCGAATTTGATCCTATCTCACTATAGAATTACCCCCTTAAACTAATTTTGTTAGACAGGTATCTTCAATAGAAGTCGTTAATTATTATTTAACGTAATAGTTGACGAATAGCAGTCAATGTCTCGATAGCGCAATCAATAGGATTTTTCATGGCGGGTGTAAATAAAGTAATTATTGTTGGTAACTTAGGTAAAGATCCTGAGGTACGTTTTATGCCAAATGGCGGTGCGGTAGCGAATATTACCGTGGCTACGTCAGACTCGTGGAAAGATAAACAAACAGGTGAACAAAAAGAAAAAACTGAATGGCACCGTGTGGTAATGTTCGGAAAATTAGCCGAAGTTGCAGGTGAGTATCTTAAAAAAGGCTCAAAAGTTTATCTTGAAGGGCAATTACAAACACGTAAATGGACAAACCAACAAGGCCAAGATCAGTATACAACTGAAATTGTACTGCAAGGCTTTAATGGCGTAATGCAAATGTTAGACGGTCGCGGACAAAGTGGTGGTCAACAAGCTGGCGGTGGTTTCCAGCAACAAGGTGGTGGTTTCCAACAACAGTCTGCCCCTCAACAGTCTGGTGGCTTCCAGCAACAATCTGCGCCTCAACAACAAGGTGGCTTTCAGCAGCAAGCGGCACCACAGCAGCAAGGTGGCTACCAACAGCAATCTGCACCTCAACAACAGCAAGGTGGTTTTCAGCAGCAAGCAGCACCACAGCAGCAAGCATATAATAAACCACAACAAGGTGGAGGCTTTGCACCACAGCAGCAAGCACCTAAAGTAAACCCACAAGAGCCATCAATTGATTTTGATGACGATATTCCGTTCTAGCTCTTACTAAAGACTTGAACACTATGACTCAATAAAAAACCCAGCTAGTTGCTGGGTTTTTTATTAGGTAAGTTTATAGGCATTGATGTAATGCTAAAGTTTACACATTCCTATGATGTTTAATGTTACCATTTCCCCCATCAAAATATTTTATTAAACTAAAAACATATTTTATGTTGGTATATTTTTTGTTAATCCTTAAAATTACCTTCGAGTTATTGAGGTGTTATGCCTCGTAATTTATCAGTCAGCGACAAGGCTTTTAAATACATTTCATACATTAAAAATAAAGGCACATAGCATCGTTATGTCAAATTGGCTCAATATGCCCCCAGAATTCACTCAATTTATTAATATATTAGCAACGCATAAGTTTTTTATTACTTTTGTGGTGATTGTTACTATTTTTATCGCCAAACTTGTTGCGGTAAAACTTATTAAGCGTAAGTCGAAACAAGGTAAAAGGCTGCAAATTAATATGGTTAATAACGTTGTAACGTTATTAATTATTGTGTTTGTATTTAATATTTGGTCGGAAGAAATTCAAAAGTTTGCTTTTTCAATTGCCGCTTTTATTGTTGCTATTGTGTTAGCAACACGAGAGTTTATCCAATGTTTTATCGGCTTTATTTATATTTTATCAAGCAGACCATTTCGTATTGGTGATTGGGTACAAGTAAAGGATTACTATGGTGAAGTTCATTCAACAGATTGGGCAAAATTAACATTATTAGAAGTAAATATTGATGATTATCAATATACGGGTAAAACGCTTTATATTCCTAATAGCCAGTTAATTACCTCGGTAACTAAAAACCTAAATTTTTTAAAGCGTTATGCGATGCACCACTTTACGATAGTTCGTGATGATACCGTTAACCCTTTTGAATTCATTGAGGAGTTAACTAACCAAGCTAACTTTTATTGTGATGACTTTAGAGATGTTGCTATGCGCTATAACCAGTTAATTGAAAATCGGTTAGATATTAATATTGCGGGACCTGAGCCACACATAAATATAGCGACTTCAGATATTGGTAATACACAGGTTATTTTTACAATATTTTGCCCGACTGATAGAGCTTTAGAAATTGAGCAAAAGCTAACGGCAGACTTTATGAAGCTGTGGTTTAAACATAAAAATGCTATGCCTACACCTGAATTACCTATTAAAGTTGTAGAATAAAATAAGGCTGTTGTGTATCAGTGGGGTTATTTAAATAACCCTATAGAGCACCGTAGTTTTTATTTATAGTCTCATGACTTAATTATTATTTTTAATAATTAAGTCATGGGGTTAGTTCATTTACTGCGACTTAAATTTTTACGTAAGGGAATAACTCTATAGATTGCTCTATTATTTGCGCCTTCTGGCTTTTTGCTAAATAAATCGCAAAAATATCACGTGAATAAACTGGGGCATCTTCCACTAAGAACAATTTATTTCGCTCTCTATGCTGGTGTGTCATTTGTCTAGGCAGATAAGCACAGCCACCTGCTTCTAAGATAAAATCCATCGCAATATCGGGTTGATTCATATAATGTTTAGCAGGGTTTGCTTCTTGAAATACTCTCATGTGCTCACTATTCACGGCCTCGCCATAATCAACCATAATAAAGTCTTCTAGTAACGTAGGATCATAAACTGCGCTTGGTGAGGTTGTAACTAAATGCAGCGGTACGGTCGCTACTTTAATGGTAATAAGGTCATCAACAAACGGTGGCTCAAATAAAAAGGCAATATCAATAATGCGACTTAGTACCCGCCTTCTTAATTCAACAGGTGAGTGAGTATTGGTGAGTAAGCAAACATCATCCATATTACGATGAATTTTTTGTAACCAGTCTTGTAAAGCAATATTCCAGATTGACATCATAGAGCCAATAACGAGCTGATGTGCTTCATTACTGGCTATACCTACATCTTGTTTGGTCTTTTGCCACATAAAAATAAGTTCGTTGGCGTGTTTTATTAAGCGATGCCCTTCTGGGGTAAGCTTCAAGTGCTTTTGCTTTCTATCGAATAACAGTACGCCTAAATCATCTTCAAGCAGCTTAATTCGAGCACTTACCGCTGATTGCGTGATAAATAAGTTTTCAGAAGCAACTCTAAAGTGCAAGGTACGGCTGACTTCTAAAAAGGTTTTTAATAGCTCTATTTTCATTATGACCTCAATATATCCATCAACATAATCCTTAAGGTAAGGTTAATCGATTTTTTTTATCAAACTGATAAAAATATAACATTTTATTGTTTAAGATAGTAGCTATACACTGCGCGCAAATCATTACATCACTTTTATTACACTGTTTATATTCACAAAGTGATCCTTTAAGGCGTACATTATGAAAATTGCTATTTTATCAAGAAACCCAAAGCTTTACTCAACTAGACGATTAAAAGAGGCAGGCGAAGCGTTAGGGCATGAGGTTGATATTATTGATACCTTACACTGCTATATGGACATTACCAGCAGTAGACCAACGGTACGATATCACGGCCAAGAGTTACCAAAATATGACGCGATCATTCCACGTATTGGTGCATCAGTAACGTTTTATGGTACTGCGGTAGCAAGACAGTTTGAAATGATGGGTACATTTAATATTAACGACTCAGTTGCTATAAGCCGCTCTCGCGATAAGTTGCGTTCATTACAATTATTATCACGTAAAGGTATTGGCTTACCTAGAACAGGGTTTGCTAGCAAACCAGACAACATTAAAGACTTAATTAAGAATGTTGGTGGCGCGCCTGTGGTTATTAAATTGTTAGAAGGCACACAAGGCATTGGCGTTGTACTTGCTGATACGGCGAAAGCGGCTGAAGCGATAATTGAAGCGTTTATGGGATTAAAGGCTAACATATTAGTACAAGAGTTTATTAAAGAAGCTGGTGGGGCCGATATTCGTTGTTTAGTTATTGGCGGTAAAGTGGTCGCTGCGATGAAGCGTCAAGGTGCTGAAGGTGAGTTTAGATCTAACTTACACCGTGGTGGCTCAGCTGAAGTCGTTAAGCTTTCAAAAGAAGAAAGAGAAACAGCTATTAATGCCGCTAAAATAATGGGCTTAAACTTTTGTGGTGTTGACTTACTTCGTTCGCAAAATGGTCCTATGGTAATGGAAGTTAACTCTTCTCCAGGATTAGAGGGCATTGAAAACGCCACAGGTAAAAACATTGCCGGTATGGTTTTTGATTTTATTGAGAAAAAATCTAAGCCTAAAGCCACTAAAGCGATAGTTGCTAAATAATAATAAAGGATAATTTATGGAAAGTTTAAAAATAGGCGAGTTTGAAATATTACCTGGTGAACAAAGAAAGGTAGAGCTGCCAGTAGCTAAGTTATATACCGATGCTAATGTTTCTTTACCAGTACATATAATTAGAGCTAAAAAGCCAGGGCCAACCATATTTATTAGCGCGGCAGTACACGGTGATGAACTCAATGGTATTGAAATCATTAGACGTTTAATCAGCCAAAAAAACTTTAAAATAACCCATGGTACCGTTATCGCTGTACCTATGGTTAATGTTTATGGTGTGGTTAACCAAAGTCGTTATATGCCTGACAGACGTGACTTGAATCGCTGCTTTCCTGGCTCGGCTAAAGGCTCACTTGCAGGGCGTGTTGCGCATATTTTTTTGAATGAAATAGTAAAACATTGTGATTACGGTATTGACCTACATACAGGAGCAATACACCGCTCTAACTTACCGCAAATTAGAGCGAATATGCAGGACGAGGAAACTAAAAAATTAGCTGAGGTTTTTGGTGTTCCAGTGGTATTGAACTCAAACTTAGTTGATGGCTCTTTACGTGAAGCCGCGGTTAAGCTTGATACACGTGTTTTACTTTATGAGGCAGGCGAAGCATTACGTTTTGACGAGTTTTCGATTCGTGCTGGTATGAAAGGTATTCTTAATGTCTTAAAACATTTAGGAATGATGAGAAAAACATCTAGTAAGAAAAAAGAACTAGAGCCGTTCATTGCTAATGGTAGTCAATGGATCAGAGCTAATGCTAGTGGTATTGTACATAATAAAGCGAACTTGGGAGATAAGGTGACCAAATCTCAAATTCTTGCTGAAATAGGTAGCCCTTACGGTGATATTTTAGATGTAGTACGAGCTAATCGCTCTGGCATATTAATTGGTAAGCAGAATATACCACTAGTGCAAGAGGGTGAAGCAATGTTTCATGTTGCTTACTTTAGCGAAGACGATGAAGAAATTGCCGGGCAAATAGAAACGGTTCAAGAGTTATTATTGCCTGAAAATAACGATATTTAACGGAAGTTACTATGAAGAGTACAAACGAAAAAATAATTATAGGTCGACTTGAGTCTGTGTCATTACCAGACCTTGCTATTAATGACTTACAAGTAAGAGTTGATACTGGCGCTAAAACATCATCATTACATGTTGATAATATTGAAAAGTACATGGCAGGGGGGAAACCTTGCGTTAAATTTGATATTCACCCAGATGTCCATAATGTTGATACAATAGTTCAATGTAAAGCGCCTATTAGTGATATCAGACAAGTTAAGTCATCTAATGGTACTGCAGAGCAACGCTATGTTATTGAAACCACAATTACTCTTGGTAAAGAGTCATGGGTGATAGAGATTACCTTAACAGACCGCTCTGATATGAGTTATCTTATGCTACTAGGTAGAGAAGGCATGGGAAAACGCTTTCTTATTGACCCTGCTAAAGTTTTTATGGGGTCATAATTATTGTAGATAAAGGTATTTTATGACGATAGAACAACTAAAAGAGATTCTGGCTTACACTGTTTTTACAGTATCAGATCAAGCAATAACGTTGGGAAAGTTATTGCTTATTCCACTCTTTTTACTTTTTGGTGTTATTTTAACCAAACTTATTGTTAGGTTAATTACTAAGCGCTTAACTAATAAAAAAACAGACCCTAATATAATTCATTTATTACAGCGTGTGCTTTACGTAATAGCAATTACCATTATTGCTATTACTACGCTCGATTTAATTAATGTACCATTAGCAGCCTTTGCCTTTTTATCTGGTGCTATTGCTATCGGTTTTGGTTTTGGCGCACAAAATATTATTAACAACTTTATTAGTGGTTGGATATTAATGTGGGAAAGACCAATACGTATTGGTGATTTTTTAGAAGTTGAAAATGCTAAAGGCGTGGTTGAAGAAATAAACACTCGCTCTACCCGTATTAGACGAGTTGATGGCGTTCATCTACTTATTCCTAATAGTAAACTGTTAGAAAACACCGTAGTGAACTGGACCTTAGTTGATAGGGTAGTGCGCACTTCCGTTGTCGTTGGTGTGGCTTATGGTAGCTCACCTAAAAAGGTTGCTGAGTTAATCTTACAAGCGACGATGGAACAAAAAGAAGTGTTAACCGAGAATAAGCCTATTGTGAGCTTTGAAGACTTTGGTGATAATGCACTGATATTTGAAAGCGTTTTTTGGATAAATTCTCAAGCTGAAGGTGGCTTAAGAATGATCAGAAGTAAAATACGCTTTAGGTTGAGTGAGTTATTTGAACAACATGATATTGTTGTTGCTTACCCGCAACGCGATGTTCACCTTGATGGTTCGATAACCTTACTACCCCTTAAAGAAGATTAGTTAACCAGCTCGGCTTAACAAATGTTTCTCTAGCAGCTATTTTGCGATAGCAGTTTTAGCTTATTTATAGCTTAACGATTATCGTGCAATTCAGCCTTGCGAACGCTTTAACTAAAGCGTTATACCTGTAACTATTAGTCGTTACTACATATAGTAAACTTCAGTTAATAAAAAAGGATGCCTAGGCATCCTTTTTTGTATTAATAATTAACTTTAGGTTAATTATTTTTTAGCGTTACGCTCTTTAACTTCAGCAATAACTGTTTCAGCTACGTTAGCTGGACAAGGCATGTAGTGAGAGAATTCCATAGAGAATTGACCACGACCTGATGTCATTGTACGTAATGATCCGATGTAACCGAACATTTCTGAAAGAGGTACGTCTGCTTTAATGCGAACACCAGTAGAACCAGCTTCTTGGTCTTTGATCATACCACGACGACGGTTTAAATCACCAATAACATCACCAACGTGATCTTCAGGAGTGAAAACATCAACCTTCATGATAGGTTCAATTAACTGAGCACCAGCTTTTGGAATTGACTGACGGAAAGCGCCTTTAGCAGCGATTTCGAAAGCAACAGCAGATGAATCGACAGCATGGAAGCCACCATCGTATAATTCAACTTCAACGTCTAATACAGGGAAGCCAGCTAAAACACCAGTATCCATCATAGATTTGAAACCTTTCTCAACAGCTGGGAAGAATTCCTTAGGAACGTTACCACCAACAACTGTTGATTTGAATGTGAAGCCTGAGTTTGGCTCACCAGGACGGATGCGGTAGTCGATTTTACCAAACTGACCAGAACCACCAGATTGTTTCTTATGCGTGTAAGAATCTTCAATTTCTGAAGTAATTGTTTCACGATAAGCAACTTGTGGTTTACCAACAACTAAATCAACACCGTAAGTACGCTTAAGGATATCTACTTTGATATCTAAGTGAAGCTCACCCATACCACGAAGGATTGTTTCACCTGAATCTTCGTCAGTTTCAACTTGGAATGTTGGATCTTCTGCAACCATTTTACCGATAGCAATACCCATTTTCTCAGAACCACCTTTATCTTTAGGTGCAACAGCAATTGAGATTACTGGTTCAGGGAAAACCATCGCTTCAAGGGTACATTCATCTTTAGGATCACATAATGTGTGACCTGTTTGAACGTTCTTCATACCAACAATAGCTAAGATGTCACCTGCTTGTGCTGAAGTAAGCTCAGTACGGTCATCAGCTTGCATTTCAACCATACGGCCAATACGCTCTGTTTTACCTGTGAAAGAGTTAAGAACTGTATCACCTTTGTTTAATACACCCGAGTAAATACGGATAAAGGTAAGAGCACCAAAACGGTCATCCATAATTTTGAATGCTAACGCTTTGAATGTTTCTTTAGTATCAACAATAGCGAATTTGCCTGTTGGTTCACCTTCTTCATCAGTTAACGGTTGAGGGTTAACGTCAGTAGGACAAGGTAAGTAATCAACAACAGCATCTAGTACTAATTGCATACCTTTGTTTTTAAATGCAGAACCACAGTATGTAGGGAAGAACAATAATTCGTTAGTACCTTTACGGATACACGCTTTAATTTGCTCTTCAGTCGGTGTAAGTTCACCTTCTAAGTATTCCATAAGTAAATCTTCATCTGCTTCTAAAGCAGTTTCGATTAGTTGCTCACGGTAAATAGCTGCATCGTCTGCCATGTCAGCAGGGATATCTGTGATTTCGTAGTTTTCTGGAAGACCAGTTTCATCCCAAATGTATGCTTTTTGGCTTAATACATCTACAACACCTACGAAATCATCTTCTTCACCAATTGGTAAAGTCATAATAAGTGGGTGAGCACCTAATACGTTTTTAACTTGGTCAGTTACGCGGTAGAAGTTAGCACCTAAGCGGTCTAACTTGTTTACGAAGATTAAACGAGCTACTTTAGAGTCGTTAGCATAACGCCAGTTAGTTTCTGATTGTGGCTCAACACCACCAGAACCACAGAATACACCGATACCACCATCAAGAACTTTAAGTGAACGGTAAACTTCTACTGTGAAATCAACGTGACCAGGAGTGTCGATTACGTTAAAACGGTGCTTTTTCCATTCACAAGTTACAGCAGCAGACTGGATAGTAATACCGCGCTCAGCTTCTTGTTCCATGAAGTCAGTTGTTGACTCACCATCATGAGTTTCACCAGCTTTATGAATTTTACCGGTTAATTTAAGGATACGTTCAGTTGTTGTTGTTTTACCAGCATCAACGTGAGCGAAAATACCAATATTTCTATATTTAGATAAATCTGCCATTACTTTACTCTATTTAATTTCTACTTAAAAAAAGTGGAATTGTTGAAAATTTGCGCGCGAGTATACCATTACTCTAAACAGATCTAAAGAAAACGATGGAAAATTGCTAAATAAATTATTAGCGCTCGGCAATTATTGTGCTCTAGTTATAGTTCTGCTTATATATAGGTAAAGCCTATATATAAGCATACGGCAAAAAGTATTGATAAAGAGGTGTTTGTTAGTTGTAGCTAACAAGGCATGGTTTCAAATAAGGCCTCATTTATTAACATACCGACACTCAATAAGAGCAAAACAATGACGACCAATTTATTAAGTTTATTACAGGACAAAGCCCTTCTGAAAACGCAGAGTTATATAAATGGCCAATGGCATAAAAATGATGACTCTTTTCAGGTAATGAACCCAGCAACCAATACAGTTATTGCACAAGTAAATGATGATAGTGTGGCAGCGGTTTTATTGGCGATAGATGGGGCTAAAAATGCATTTAAAGCGTGGTCAAAAAAACCGGCTAATGAAAGAGCGCAGTTATTACAGCAATGGTTTACTTTAATTGAGCAGCACCAAGAAGATCTTGCTTATATATTAACGGTTGAGCAGGGCAAGCCTTTAGCGGAGGCAAGAGGAGAAATTGCCTACGGTGCTTCTTATATTCAATGGTTTGCAGAAGAAGGTAAGCGTGCATATGGTGATATTATTCCTGCTTCAAGTTCAGATAAGCGTATTGCGGTTATCAAAGAGCCCATTGGCGTAGTTAGTGCTATAACGCCGTGGAATTTTCCTCATGCTATGCTGGCGCGCAAAGCGGCTGCCGCACTTGCTGCAGGTTGTACCTTTATAGGACGCCCAAGTGAGTTGACTCCATTGTCTGCCCTTGCGTTAGCTGTATTAAGTCAGCGAGCAGGTATCCCCGCTGGCGTTTTTAATGTTGTTGTGGGGACTAACGCTCAGCAAATGGGCGAATTATTATCTGAACATAAAGATATTGCTAAACTTAGTTTCACTGGCTCTACGCGTGTCGGTAAATTGCTGGCAGCGCAGTGCGCTAGCTCGGTGAAAAAAGTATCACTCGAGCTAGGCGGTAATGCGCCTTTTATTGTTTTTGATGATGCAGATATTGATGCCGCAGTTAAAGGAGCGATGGCCGCTAAATTTAGAAACGCAGGGCAAACCTGTGTTTGCGCGAATCGAATATTTTTACAGGCAACTATCGCAGATGAGTTTACTGAAAAATTTACCACAGCAGTTAAGGCATTAGCGGTAGGTAATGGGCTTGAAGAAAAAAGTGCCATTGGTCCCCTAATCAACGAAAAAGCAGTTATAAAGGTAAAAGAGTTAGTCGACAAAAGTATTACTTTAGGTGCAAAAATTGTTTACCAACAAAGCAGTGAAAAGTCAGGAGGAGGGAGCTTTTTTGATCCGCTAATTTTAAGTGATGTTCACAATCACATGGATATAGCGCAAGAAGAAATTTTTGGTCCAGTCGCTTCGCTAATTACCTTTAACAATGAGACTGAAGTAATTGCGATGGCGAATGACACTCCTTATGGTTTAGCTGCTTACTTTTATAGTCAAAACATTAATCGTATTTGGCGTGTTGCAGAGCAATTACACTTTGGTATGGTAGGTATTAATGAAGGCGCTATTTCTAATGCAGCCGCACCTTTTGGAGGAGTAAAAGAATCTGGATATGGTAGAGAAGGCTCTAAGTATGGGCTAGCAGAGTATATGACCGTTAAAAGCTTAAGTTTTGGTGGGTTAGGTTAATGTGTTATTCAAGTGTCATACGTTAACAATTTTACTTTATTTATCTTGTAAGCTGACGTTGTAACTCGTACTTAATAAATTGATAATAGTGATAAGAAAAGTTATTCGTCCAATGGAGGCGAATAATAACGTTAATGAGGCGGTTAGTTACCATGATTATTTTTTTTATATGCATAACATTATTGATAGTAGGTTATAAATTTTACAGTCCTTTTGTTGAGAAGCAGGCGGGTATCGACCCATCCGTAAAAACTCCACAAGTGCGTTTTGATGAGGGGGTTGACTACGTTGCAATACACCCTGTTAAAGCCTTTTTAATTCAATTTTTAAATATTGCCGGTGTTGGCCCAATATTCGGGCCTATTTTAGGGGCAATATATGGTCCTATTGCACTGGTTTGGATAGTGCTAGGTAATATTCTTGGTGGCGCTGTTCATGATTACTTTTCAGGTGTCATGAGTATAAAAGAAGACGGTAAAAGCCTCCCTGAAATAGCAGGACATTATTTTAATGTTTTCTATAAGGGACTTATGCTGATTTTTACCGCAATGTTGTTATTTTTTGTTGGCGTTGTTTTTATTATGAGTCCTGCGGGCTTGTTAGGGAGCTTAAGCTATTTTGATGGTACTTTCCTTGAAGGTAATACCTTTTGGGTTTTTGTTATTTTAGGTTACTACTTTCTTGCGACATTATTACCAATAGACAAAATCATTACTAAGCTCTATCCGTTATTTGGTCTGTTGATGATTGTTATGACCACGCTTATTGCTATCGCATTATTATTTAATGCACCTCATTTACCCGTAATGGGGGATTTTCTTGGTTATTTTAGTCATGATCATTTCAATCATGACTTTTTAGAGCCGAACCCCGATGGAACACCTATTTGGCCACTGTTATTTATTACGATAACCTGTGGCGCTATTAGTGGTTTCCACTCAACGCAAGCACCTATTATGGCGCGTTGCTTAACTAACGAAAAATATGTTCGCCCTGTATATTACGGTGCAATGATGTCTGAAGGTATTGTTGGCTGTGTGTGGGCATTAGCGGGTATTGCTGCGTTTCCTGGTGGTTATCCCGAACTGCAAGCTATGCTATCTCAAGGGGGACCTGGTTTAGTGGTTAATCATATAGCAACGAGTTATTTAGGTGCATTAGGCGGTATTATGGCGATTATTGCTGTGGCTATATTCCCTATTACTTCGGGTGATACTGCTTTTAGATCGCTACGCTTAACGATTGTCGATGCTTTTAATATTCCGCAAAGTATGCGTAACCGAGTTTTTTTAGCGGTTCCTATTTTAATAGTCGCCTACTTTATGACTAAAATAGACTTCTCACTAATTTGGCGATACTTTGCTTTCTCTAATATGTTGCTTTCAACCAGCGTACTTTGGTTAGCAACTAAGTACTTATTTGACCGTGGTACTTTTCACTGGATAGTAAGTATTCCTGCCATTATCGGTACAAGTGTAACAGTGTCATACATTATGACCAACGCTATTGGTTTTAACTTATCTGCACAATACAGCCAACATATAGGTATAGGCGTGGCAGTGTGCTTATTTGTACTATTAGTTGTATTCAATAGTAGACGTACTAAAGCGGTTCAAGCTTAAACTAGCTTAAAGTTATTAATAATAAAGATAGGCCTAAGTGAATTTCCTTAAGCCTATCTTTACTTTTCCACTCCAACAAAGTAAATGTCCAAAGTAAGAATAAATAACTTGCACATATAACGTACTCTTGTATAATACGCGCTCGCATTCAGCCAGATTGAGTGTGGCTTGATATGGAAAATATCCATTTCAAGATAAATTCATAAGTAATTTCTTATGATTTTTACAGCAACTCTAATCTTGAGTTGAATGTTTATTAGTAATACACCCCCTTCCTACACTACAGGAAGTAGAGGGATGTATTTTTTTGTTCTTTTTAAAAGGGGATTTGTCTTAATGTCAAATCAAAGAATTCGCATTCGTTTGAAAGCGTTCGATCATCGTTTGATTGATCAATCTACAGCAGAAATCGTTGATACTGCAAAACGTACTGGTGCTCAGGTTCGTGGTCCAATTCCACTTCCTACACGTAAAGAACGTTTCACTATCTTGACTTCTCCACACGTTAACAAAGATGCGCGTGATCAGTACGAAATTCGTACTCACAAACGCATGATTGATATCGTTGAGCCAACTGAAAAGACTGTAGACGCATTAATGCGTTTAGATCTTGCAGCTGGTGTTGATGTTCAAATCAGCTTGGGCTAAGAGGAGTTTTAACAATGACTATAGGTCTAGTTGGACGTAAAGTGGGCATGACTCGTATCTTCACTGAAGATGGCGTTTCTACTCCAGTAACCGTTCTTGAAGTTGAAGCAAACCGTGTTGCTCAGGTTAAAACTGTAGACAACGATGGTTATTCAGCGCTACAAGTTACTACGGGCAAGCGTAAAGCAAACCGTGTTAACAAACCAGCAGCTGGACATTTCGCGAAAGCAGGTATCGAAGCAGGCCGTGGCTTGTGGGAATTCCGTTTAAACGAAAATGAAGGTAGCGACATTGAAGCCGGCAGTGAATTAACTGTTGAAGTATTCAATGACACTAAATTAGTAGACGTAACTGGTACATCTAAAGGTAAAGGTTTCCAAGGCGGTATTAAACGCTGGAACTTTAGCATGCAAGATGCAACACATGGTAACTCGATCTCTCACCGTTCAAACGGTTCGTTAGGTCAGTGTCAAACACCAGGTCGCGTTTTTAAAGGCAAAAAAATGTCTGGTCACATGGGTGCTGTGCGCGTTACTACACAAAACCTTGAATTGGTTCGCGTTGATGCTGAACGTAACTTGCTGCTTGTTAAAGGCGCAGTTCCGGGTGCTATCAATGGCAACGTAATCATCAAACCAGCTGTTAAAGCCTAGTCCAGGAGATTTGTGATGGAATTATCATTAAAAGACGCATCAGGCGCTCTTGAAGTTTCTGAAGCAACTTTTGGACGTGAGTTTAATGAAGCTTTAGTACACCAAGTAGTAGTTGCTTATGCAGCTGGCGCTCGTCAAGGTACTCGTGCTCAAAAAACTCGTTCAGAAGTTAGCGGCGGTGGTGCAAAACCATGGCGTCAAAAAGGTACTGGCCGTGCACGTGCTGGTACAACTCGTGGTCCAATCTGGCGTACAGGTGGCGTAACATTCGCTGCTAAACCTCAGGATCACAGCTTAAAAGTTAACCGTAAAATGTATCGTGGTGCTATTGCTAGCATCCTATCTGAATTAGTTCGTCAAGAACGTTTAGTAGTAGTTAACGATTTTTCGGTAGAGACTCCTAAAACTAAAGACTTAGTTGCTAAGTTGAAAGGTTTAGAGCTTAAAGACGTGTTAATCGTAACGAAAGAAGTTGATGAGAACTTATTCTTATCTGCTCGTAACTTATACAAAGTTGACGTTCGTGACGTTGCAGCAATCGACCCTGTAAGCTTAGTAGGTTTCGAGAAAGTTTTAATCACTGCTGATGCAGTTAAAGAAATTGAGGGGATTTTAGCATGATAAACGAAGAACGTTTGTTAAAAGTGCTTTTAGCACCAAATATTTCTGAAAAAGCAACTACTGCCGCTGAAGCAAACAACACTGTTGTTTTCAAAGTAGCTACAGATGCGACTAAAGCTGAAATCAAAGCGGCAGTTGAGAAACTTTTTGAAGTTTCTGTTGACGGTGTTCGCACACTTAATGTTAAGGGTAAAGTAAAACGTACTGGTGCTCGTTTTGGTCGTCGTAACGACTGGAAAAAGGCCTACGTGACTCTTGCAGAAGGTAGTGACATCGACTTCGTTGGCGCGGAATCATAGGAGCAGCTAAAAATGGCTATAGTAAAATGTAAACCTACTTCTCCGGGTCGTCGTCACCTAGTTAAAGTGGTAAACAAAGAGCTTCATACAGGTAAGCCTTACGCACCATTATTAGACACTAAGTCTAAGTCAGGTGGTCGTAACAATAATGGTCGCATTACGGTTCGTCACATTGGTGGTGGTCATAAGCAACATTATCGTATCGTCGATTTTAAACGTCTTAAAGATGGCATTCCTGCTAAAGTTGAGCGCTTAGAATATGATCCTAACCGTAGTGCTAACATTGCGTTAGTTTTATACGCAGATGGTGAACGTCGTTATATCTTAGCCCCTAAAGGCTTAACTGCTGGTGATACAATCATCTCAGGTCCTAACGCTCCTATTAAAGCTGGTAACGCAATGCCGTTACGTAATGCTCCTTTAGGTAGTGTTATTCACGCAATCGAACTTAAACCAGGTAAGGGCGCTCAAATCGCTCGTGCTGCTGGTACTTACGCACAATTAGTTGCGAAAGATGGTGCTTACGTTACTTTACGTCTTCGCTCTGGCGAAATGCGTAAAATCGAAGCAGATTGTCGTGCTACTTTAGGTGAAATCGGCAACGCTGAACACATGCTTCGCTCTCTGGGTAAAGCTGGTGCTTCACGCTGGCGCGGTGTTCGCCCAACAGTTCGTGGTGTTGCCATGAACCCTGTTGATCACCCACACGGTGGTGGTGAAGGTAAAACATCTGGCGGTCGTCACCCGGTATCACCTTGGGGTGTACCAACTAAGGGTTACAAGACTCGTAAGAACAAACGTACAGATAAATTTATCGTACGTCGTCGTACTAAGTAATTAGTGCATTAAATTAATATTCTGATTGTTTGAGCTTAGTTAACTTATGTTAAAAGCTAAGTTCAGCATGAAGAATTGAATAATATAAGGATTCACCATGCCACGTTCCCTCAAGAAAGGTCCATTTATTGACCTACACTTGTTGACGAAGGTAGAGAAAGCGGTGGAAAGCGGGAATAAAAAGCCAATTAAAACTTGGTCCCGTCGTTCAATGATCATTCCAACTATGATCGGATTGACCATCGCTGTCCATAATGGCCGTCAACACGTTCCTGTATTTGTTACCGAAGAAATGATCGGTCACAAATTAGGAGAATTTGCACCAACTCGTACTTATCGCGGCCATGTCGTTGATAAGAAAGCTAAGAGATAGGGGAGATTATAATGGAAGCTAAAGCTATACATAAATTTGCCCGCGGTTCTGCTCAAAAAGCGCGTTTAGTAGCGGATCAAATCCGTGGCGTACATGTTGAGAAAGCACTTGAAATTTTAACTTACAGCAACAAATCAGCTGCTGTTTTAGTTAAAAAAGTACTTAACTCAGCTATCGCTAACGCAGAGCACAACGATGGTGCAGACATTGATGAATTATTCGTTAAAACAATTATGATTGACGATGGTCCAACAATGAAGCGTATTATGCCACGTGCGAAAGGCCGTGCCGATCGTATCATTAAGCGCACTAGTCACATCACTGTGATTGTGTCTGATTCTTAGGAGTATATTAGTATGGGTCAAAAAGTACATCCTACCGGTATACGCTTAGGTATCACGAAACCTTTCGCGTCTACTTGGTTTGCAAACAGCAAAGATTTTGCTGACAACCTAGATGGCGACCATAAGGTTCGCGAATTCTTGAAAGAAAAGCTTAAGCGTGCATCACTATCAAAAGTAGTTATCGAACGTCCAGCTAAATCTATCCGCGTAACAATTCACACGGCTCGTCCAGGTGTTGTTATCGGTAAGAAAGGCGAAGATGTAGAGAAATTACGTTTAGCAGTATCTAAAATTGCTGGTGTTCCTGCTCAAATCAACATCGCTGAAGTACGTAAGCCAGAAATGGATGCGCAGCTTGTTGCTGACAGTATTGCTAGCCAACTTGAACGTCGTGTTATGTTCCGTCGCGCTATGAAGCGTGCAGTACAAAACGCAATGCGTCTTGGCGCTAAAGGCATCAAAGTACAAGTTAGTGGTCGTTTAGGCGGCGCTGATATCGCACGTGCTGAATGGTATCGTGAAGGTCGTGTACCTTTACATACTTTACGTGCTGATATTGACTACGCAACTGCGCGTGGTGACACAACTTACGGTGTTATTGGTGTTAAAGTTTGGATTTTCAAAGGTGAAGTAATTGGTAAAATGCCTCTTAAGGCAGAAGAACCAGCGGCTAAGCCAAAAAGAAAAACTAACCGCAAGCCTAAGTAGAGGAATCAGTAATGTTACAACCAAAACGTACTAAATTCCGTAAGCAATTTAAACTGCGCAACCGTGGTCTTGCACATGTTGGTAGTTCAGTTAGCTTCGGTACTTTCGGTTTGAAATCTGTAGAACGTGGTCGTATGACTGCGCGTCAAATTGAAGCCGCTCGTCGTGCCATGACTCGTCATGTTAAACGTCAAGGTAAAATCTGGATACGCGTTTTCCCTGATAAGCCAATTACTAAAAAACCTCTTGAGGTTCGTATGGGTAAAGGTAAGGGTTCTGTAGAATATTGGGTTTGCCAAATTCTTCCAGGTCGTGTTCTTTATGAAATGGAAGGTGTTTCTGAAGAGTTAGCGCGTGAAGCATTTGCTTTAGCTGCTGCTAAACTTCCATTCAAAACTACCTTCGTAACTAGGACGGCAATGTAATGAAAGCTAGTGAACTTAAAGCAAAAAGCATTGAAGAGCTAAATGCAGAATTACTAGAGCTTCTTCGCGAGCAGTTTAACTACCGCATGCAAGCAAGCACTGGTCAATTAGCACAAACTCATTTGCTAAGAACAGTACGTCGCAATATCGCACGTGTTAAGACTATCATCACTGAAAAGGCAGGTAAGTAATGAGCGAAGCCAAAATCCGCACACTACAAGGCGTTGTTATCAGTAACAAAATGGATAAGTCTATCGTTGTTTTGATTGAGCGTCGTGTTAAGCACCCAATCTACGGTAAATTTATGACGCGTTCAACTAAGTTGAAAGCGCATGATGAAACTAACGTATGTAATGAAGGTGACTTAGTAACTATTCGTGAAGTTGCACCAATTTCTAAGTCTAAAAACTGGAAATTAGTTGACGTAATCACTAAAGCTTAATTTTTATAAATTAGCTTTATATAGTTAACCAAAAGACCTTAGCATTTATTTGCTAAGGTCTTTTTTTATGTCCGCTATAGGGTCATAAGCTACTTGAGATAATGGTTTTTTCCATGTTTCCAGAAACCTTTCCAACGATTAAACGTTACTTTATTTAAATAGCTATTTCGTTTTAACAGCGGCTCTGTGCGCCAGTGTTCAGGATAAAGGTGGATAATAATATTGCGGTAGTTAGGAATATGGAAATAGATGATCTGATGACTGCTTTGTAGTTGCCCCAAAACGGTTAAAGACAAATTCATTTCATCATCGCTAATATCTGGCAGGTTAATAGTTAAGCAACTTGTTGTTTGTAAGTACTCGACTAGTTGCTCGAGCTGTTTAATCACTTCAGTAAAGCTAAATTCATCTTGGCGGTAGATGTCAGATATTATCCAATGATTATTGTTGTGCTGTGTGAGCCATTGTAGGCCGTCACTGTGAATAATGGTATTTTGGCATGACTCTGGATTGAAATATTGTAGGAAGCTGTCAATCACGACTTGGCTTTCTTCAACGCTTTGAAATGAAATCTCAGTGGAAAGGTGAGTAATAAAGCGCGCAATATTACCTCCGCCTAAGCCAAGTTCAGTGATATTAGTTGGCCGAAATATCAATAATGGTAAAAGAATGGCTATTTGGTGTGGCAATGTCAGTAACCAAGGCTTACGTTTGTGCATAATACTTTGCACAGTTCCACCAAAGTTTAGCCAGCGATAATGTGCATTTTCATAAACAGAGATTGCATCATCGTTTTGACTTAAATAGACTAACCTTCCCTGAGATAAGTGGCGGGTTAACTTCATAAACCTCTGTCTTAAAATAATTTATTAATATTGTTAAGGGTAGCTAATGAATGCGTGCAGGTCACCTGAAAGTGCCATCGAATTTAAGAAGTATTACCAATTACGCTACCAAGTATTGCGGCAGCCGTGGCATCAGCCTTTAGGTAGTGAGCAAGATGAGTTAGAAGATCGCAGTATTCATCGAATGATTATTAATCATCATGGTGAAGTTTTAGCAGTGGGTCGCCTTGAAGCTATTAACGAACAAGTCGGTCAAATACGCTATATGGCAGTTGCTCCTCAAGCTCAAGGGCAAGGGCTGGGTCAAGAAATTATCTCCCATTTAGAGCAACAGGCCAAAGCGATAGGGCTTAAATATATTAAACTAAATGCACGTGAGTTAGCGGTAAGCTTTTACGCTAAGCTTGGCTATCAGCAGCAAGGATTCGTTTATCAATTATTTGATGATATTAATCATTATGCTATGACTAAGGTGCTTAAGTGAGCATGGCCGAAGTGCAACCACTAAAACTTAAAGTGAGAACAATGCAGCGATGATCAATAAAATAATACGAGTTTGTGTTTTATTAATAGCGGTGAGCTTTAATGTTATCGCGAACAATAACTTAACTAGCACATCAGAAAAAACCACTCAGCAACGTATGAATGAAGTACTTGATTCTTTTCATCAAGCGGCTGGGCAAGCCGATGCTACGCGTTATTTAGCCTTACTGACACCCAACGCTGTTTTTTTGGGGACCGATGCAAGCGAACGTTGGAATAAAGCACAGTTCAGTGAATTTGTAACGCCTCATTTTACGCGTGGGGATGGTTGGTTATATCAATCGGTTGAAAGAAATATTACTTTGTTAGCTAAAGCAGATGTAGCCTATTTTGACGAGCTGTTAACTAATGATAGCTATGGTTTGTGTCGCGGTAGCGGTGTATTAATAAAAACACCAAACGGTTGGAAAATAGCTCAGTATAGTTTATCAGTACCACTACCTAACCCAATTGCAAAGCAGTTAATTGAACAAATTAAAGTCTTTAAAGGTAAAGAAAATGAGTAGAATTAATGGCGATAAGGCGACACGTAAAAGTAAACGTGTTGGCATTATTGGTTGTGGTTGGTTGGGTAGCGCGTTAGCGAAAGAATTAATTAACCAAGGCTGTCAGGTCAGTGCAACACGTAGCCGAGAAGAAAGTGTGAATGAACTAAGTGCTCAAGGTATAAACACGCATTTGTTATTAATACCTACTGAGCAAGGAGCGCTGAATAAGCACCGTATATTTGATTGTCAGCAGCTTGTTATTGCTATAACTCCGCAGTTACGACAAGGGCGTATTGATTACCCTGAGAAAATAAAGCAGTTAATTCAAGCCGCAGAGCAAAGCAACGCAGTAAAGCAAATTATATTGTTAAGTAGTAGCGCAATTTATAACGGCTTATCGGGAGATGTAACTGAGGAAGTACCTTTGGTACTTTCTGCCGATAAGGTGCAACTACTGCATGAAGCTGAGCAAGCTGCATTAGCTTTTGATCAAGCTGATGCGCAGCGTTGTGCTTATGTATTGAGATTAGCTGGCTTAGTGGGAGAGAGTCGTCATCCAGGTAAGTTTTTAGCCGGAAAAAACAAAACATTAGCTGATGGCGATGCGGCGGTTAACTTAATCCATCAGCAAGATGCCGTTGGTCTTATTTTAGCGTTACTTAATACAAATGCTGCTAGCGGTATTTTTAATGGCGTTAGTAACACTAAAGCGAATAAGCGAGAATATTATCAGCGAGCGGCACAAGCTCTCTCACTACCTGAACCAGTATTCTCTAAGCAAGAAACTAAAACAGATACCCGTGTTGTTAATGGTGATAAAGCACAACGTTTATTATCTTACCAATTTGTTTACCCTGACTTACTCTCTTGGTTATAATAGCGCTGAAATTTATCAGGCCATGCTATAGAGTAATTTTTGAAGGAATTATCCCAACAACTAATCGAGCGTCATCAAAATAAACTACTGTTTATTGTTATTTGGCTGCATGTTTCTTTATTGAATACTATTAATGTTTCAGGTTACGGGCCTATTTTTTTATGGTCTGAAAATAGTCAACTATTTACGGTTTTCATTAACCTTATTGTCGCGAGTATTACCTTGCTATTTTATTTAATTATCAAAAAAATAACTGTTTCACTCTGCGTAAAAAAAAATACGGATAACTTAAAAAGCCAGCCTAAAAGTAGTTCACCATAATGCGCGTAGTATTAGCGCCAATGGAAGGTGTGTTAGATCACTTGATGCGCGATTTACTAACACGAGTTGGCAATTACGACTTATGTGTTACCGAGTTTGTTCGTGTTGTTGATCAAGTTATTTCTGAACGAGCGTTTTATCGGTACTGTCCTGAACTCAAAGAAGCCGACGCATATGGCTGCACCACACCTGCTGGTACACCTGTACGGGTGCAGTTGTTAGGTCAATATCCTCAATACATGGCTGAAAATGCCGCTAAAGTGATTGAACTCGGTTCAAGTGGTGTGGATATTAACTTTGGCTGCCCAGCTAAAACGGTTAATAAAAGTCGTGGTGGCGCTATTTTACTAAAAGATCCTGACAACCTTTATCAAATAGTGAAAGCAGTTAAAGAAGCGGTACCTGCCGATACTATTGTTAGCGCTAAAATTCGCTTAGGTTATGAAGATAAAAGCCTCGCTATTGAAAATGCACAAGCAGTTGAAGCCGCAGGAGCCAATCAGCTTACGGTACACGCACGTACTAAACTTGAAGGTTATAAGCCACCAGCACATTGGCACTGGATTGCTAAAATCAAAAATGAGATTTCGATTCCTGTTATTGCCAATGGCGATATTTGGAGCTTGGAAGATGCTGAAAAGTGTCGAGAGGTTTCAGGCTGTAAAGATATTATGGTCGGCCGCGGCGCACTTACTATCCCTAACTTGGGTAAAGTAATCAAACAAGAAAGTGAGGTAATGCCATGGTTAGAGGTACAAAGACTCTTGCTTGCTTATACTGAGTTTGAAACCCATGGTGATAAAAGTAAATATTACCCTAATCGCATTAAGCAATGGCTTAAATACTTAAAAAATCATTACTCACAAGCAGGTGACTTGTTTAGTGAAATTAGAACGCTAAAAACAGCTGCTGATATCTCTACCGCACTAATTTCAGAGTAGTTTGCTATAAAAAATAAAGCTTACGTGCTGGTTTAAACAGTGACATGGCAGCGCTTAATTTCTTCTATCAGTGCCTTTGCTAACGGTGAAGTATTGTTATTTTTAGAAGAAATTAACATTACTGGAATTTGATAAGAATATTTGTCGGGTAGAATAGGCTTAAATAGCCCCTTATCGACCCAATTGTTGGCATAGTATTCAGGTAAGTAACCAATAAACTCTCCTGATAATATTAGGTGCGCTATGCCTTCTTCATGATAAGCCGTCGCGCTGTTTTGATAATTTAAGCCATCGTTTCGGGCTTCTTTATCACGCATATAGTGACTGGTGATCACTTCTGCCTCTTGTAATAACGACTTTATTTCTGAAGGTTTACCGTTGAATAATGGATGCCCTTTTCCGCAATACAAGTAGTTAGTTTCATTGTGTAAAGGGTAATAATCTAAACCGCGTAAATGATGCCGACTAACGCCTAGACCGACTAATGACCGACCATTAATCACCGAGGTTTCTACTTCTCGTGCTTCACATACATTAATATCAAACTGAATGTTATCGCTTTTGGTTTTCAATGCTGAAATAACACGTGCCACGCCACAACGGGGATCATTGATTAACGTATCAATAGTTGCAATAGTGACACGCCCTGAAAGCTCGTTTTTTGAACTCGCCACAGTACTGGCAAACGCAGCACATTGTTGTAATAGCTCTAACGATGCTTGATAAGTGACTCGGCCCATATCTGTAAGCTCGAAACCACTTCGCCCACGGCTGCATAACTTTATACCTAAACGAACTTCTAAGTCAGATAAGTGCGCACTTATGGTAGACCGTCCTATATTTAAACGTGACTCTGCTGCGGATAAACCGCCACACTCAACAATGGCGACAAATATTCTAAGGAGTCGTAAATCTACGTCATGAACTTGCATAATAGTTAACTCGTTTTAAGTTGATTTTAGTTCGGTAAATCCGGAATGAATAACGATTATTATGCATTTATGAAACATCTAGAGCAAGTTACAATGCTGTTATAAATAGCACTACGTGCAACAAGAGATAAATTTTAGGAGCCTTAAAATGACGTTTAACTATGGTATTGACCGTTTAAACCTTGATATTGTAAATGGTATTGCTAACGGCAGTATTCAGGCTAAGCTTTGCCAAGAAGCATTAGATAAAATTAATACTAGCCGTCAACGTGTTGACAAAATGGCAGCTTCCGATAAAGCCGTTTATGGCATAAACACAGGTTTTGGTCCGTTGTGTGATACGCAAATCACACCAGAAGAAACCAATTTATTACAAAAAAACTTACTTATTACTCACGCGGTAGGTGTTGGCGAGCCAATCGCTAAAGCTATCTCTAAGTTAATGTTAATCACTAAAGTTCATGCGTTAAGCCAAGGTTTTTCAGGTATTCGCTTGGAAACTGTTGAAAGAATGTTAGCGTTTATCGAACTTGATTTAATTCCCGTGGTGCCAGAACAAGGCTCAGTTGGTGCGTCGGGTGATTTAGCGCCACTTTCTCATTTGTTCTTACCATTATTAGGTGAAGGTGAATTTTGGAGTAATGAAAAGGGGCAAGGTGATAAAACCGTACCAGCCGCTAAGTTACTTAAAGAGCATGGTTTAGAGCCAATGGAATTACATGCAAAAGAAGGCTTAGCATTAATTAACGGTACCCAATTTATTTTATCTCATGCTATTACGGCATTAACTAAAATGCGTTACTTATTGGATTTAGCTGATATTACAGGTGCAATGAGTATTGAAGGCATGCAAGGCAGCGAGTCTCCGTTTAGAGCAGAGCTTCATGCAACGCGTCCATTCCCAGGTAACCTCGAGGTTGCTGGGCGCATGAGAAGTTTTTTTAAAGACTCAGAAAATATGGCTGATCATACTCATTGTGATCGCGTACAAGATCCATATTCACTACGATGTATCCCACAAGTTCACGGTGCCTCACGAAATGCTTATCGACATTTAGAAGAACTTGCTGAAATAGAAATGAATTCAGTTACCGATAACCCTATTGTTATCAGCAGTGAAGAAGCTATTTCGGGTGGTAGTTTTCATGGCCAACCGTTAGCGATGGTACTTGATTACGCCTCTATTGCTGCAGCAGAATTAGGTAATATTTCAGATCGCCGTTGTTATTTATTGCTTGAAGGCTTACATGGCTTGCCAAGGCTACTAACTAGCTCTGGTGGTTTAAACTCAGGGATGATGATCCCGCAGTACACAACCGCGGCATTAGTAACAGAAAATAAATCACTTTGTTTCCCGCCTTCAGCTGACAGTGTACCCACATCTATGGGACAAGAAGATCATGTCTCTATGGGCAGTATTTCTGGCAGAAAATTAAACCAGATTTTAGGAAATATTGAAAAAATATTTGCGATTGAATTAATGTATGCAGCACAAGCCATAGAGTTCAGACGCCCAAATAAATGCTCAGAGATTATTGAACTTAATCATAAAATAATTAGAGAAAAAGTCGCGAAGCTCGAAGAAGACAGACTGTTAAAACCTGACATTGACGCGATGATTACATTAGTTAAATCACAAGCACTTAAAGTTAACTAAGGCTGCCTTTATCATGGAGACACCAATGAATTCTCAAGAACAAGCGCTTTTAAAAGAGAGCATACAGCAAGGTATTCCTAGCGTATTACCACAAGCAAAGCCATACCCAGCCGATGCCAATCGTGCCCCTAAACGTAAAGATATTCTTAGCGTTGATGAAAAGCAGCTAGCGGTAAGAAACGCTTTACGTTATTTTCCAAAAGAATGGCACCAAGAGCTCGCAACTGAATTTGCCCAAGAGTTAAAAGACTTTGGCCGTATTTATATGTACCGCTTTAAGCCAAGTTATGACTTAAAAGCGCGTTCAGTGCATGACTACCCAGCCAAATGCCAACAAGCTGCGGCCATTATGTTAATGGTAGATAACAACCTTGACCCTGCTGTAGCACAGCACCCTGAAGAGCTAATTACCTACGGTGGTAACGGTGCGGTGTTCCAAAACTGGGCGCAATACTTATTAGCAATGAAGTATTTAAGTGAAATGGAAAGTGACCAAACTTTACATATTTACTCAGGGCACCCTATGGGCTTATTTCCATCATCACAAGATGCGCCACGTGTTGTTGTTACTAACGGTATGATGATCCCTAACTATTCTCAGCCAGATGACTGGGAAAAATTTAATGCTTTAGGTGTTACGCAATACGGTCAAATGACCGCGGGTTCATTTATGTACATAGGCCCACAAGGCATTGTACACGGTACCACTATCACGGTAATGAACGCATTTCGTAAAGTGTTGAGTAAAGGGGAAAGTCCACAAGGCAAAATATTCCTGACTGCGGGGTTAGGCGGTATGAGTGGTGCACAACCTAAAGCCGGTAATATTGCTAATTGTGTAACGGTTTGTGCCGAGGTTAATGCCAATGCGGCAACCAAGCGTCATCAGCAAGGCTGGGTTGACGAATTAATTGATAATATGGATGCCCTTATTAGCCGTGTTAAAACGGCACAGGCTAATGCAGAAGTCGTTTCTATTGCTTATATTGGTAATATCGTTGAGGTTTGGGAACGTTTTTATGAACAAGAAATTTATGTGCATTTAGGCTCAGATCAAACCTCACTTCATAACCCTTGGTCAGGTGGTTATTATCCTGTAGATATTAGCTATGAAGAATCAAATCGTTTAATTCGTGAAGAGCCTGAAGTGTTTAAAGAAAAAGTACAGGCAACTTTAAAGCGTCATGCCGATGCTGTAAACAAGCATACTGCGCGTGGCACTTATTTCTTTGACTACGGTAATGCTTTCTTACTTGAAGCATCTCGTGCAGGTGGCGATGTTATGGCAGAAAATGGTATTGATTTTAAATACCCGTCATACGTACAAGATATTTTAGGTCCAATGTGTTTTGACTATGGTTTTGGCCCATTTCGCTGGGTTTGTGCGTCAGGTAAGTCTGAAGACTTAGACAAAACTGATGCTATTGCCGCGCAAGTATTGAAAAAAATTATGGCGGATTCTCCTGAAGAAATTCAACAGCAAATGCAAGACAACATCACTTGGATTGAAGACGCTAAACAAAATAAGTTAGTGGTTGGCTCACAAGCGCGTATTCTTTACGCCGATGCTCAAGGTCGTATGGAAATTGCTAAAGCGTTTAATGATGCGATTGAAGCGGGCGAAATTGGCCCAGTAGTTTTAGGTCGTGATCACCATGATGTTTCTGGTACTGATTCGCCGTTTCGTGAAACATCAAACATTTATGATGGTAGTCGTTTCACCGCAGATATGGCTATTCACAATGTTATTGGTGATAGTTTCCGTGGTGCAACTTGGGTTTCAATTCATAATGGCGGCGGTGTTGGTTGGGGTGAGGTTGTTAATGGTGGCTTTGGTATGTTGCTTGACGGTAGCGAAGCTGCAGAGCGACGATTAAAGTCTATGTTATTATTCGATGTAAACAATGGTATTGCTCGTCGTAGTTGGGCACGTAATGAAGAAGCTAATTTCGCGATTAAACGTGAAATGGCTCGCACACCTAAACTGAAAGTAACATTAGCTAACTTAGTGGAAGACGATATTTTATCTCAGCTATCGTTTTAACTAACCTAATAACAGGTTAATTATTAAGCTGTAAACAATTAAAAAAGCGCTACGTCAATCACTTTGGCGTAGCGCTTTTTCGTTACTTTATTTTTCAATAAGCGTGTCATTAGCAACGAAAGTGCTGTTAACGATATTGGCAGGTAAGAGCGGATTGTCTTTAAAACTTTAAATGGCTACCTAAGCGGTATTTGTCACCTGGAGCGGTTAATATAGCAACACTGACAACACCTTGTTTTGACCAAGTTCTTCGTTTTACTTGTAAGCAAGGAGTCTGTTTATCAATTTCTAATTGCTCGCATACCACACTGCTTGCTAAAACCGCTTCAATTTCATGTGTTGCTTCAGTTAATGGTGCGACTGATGATAAGTATTCATGTGGAGTGATTTCAGTAAAGTCTTGTAATAAATACTCAGGTACTAAACTCGCATTAACATAGCGTTGCTCTAGCTGAATTGGGTGTTTATTTTCACAATGTAAAATTTCAGAATAATAGACATGCTCATTATTTTTTAAGTTGAGTAAAATAGCGAGTTCTTCAGTGACGGCAACCGACTTTAGTAAGAGTTGTTTAGCATGATGGCTGTGACCACGCTCACTGATTTCATCACTAATATTACGTATTTCTAAAAGAGATGATTGAGATTTAAATGTTGCGACAAAGGTTCCTGCACCTTGAGAGCGTACTAAAATACCTTGCTCGGTTAACTCTTGCAACGCGCGCCTTGCGGTCATTCTACTAACGTCAAACTGTTGTGTTAATTCATTTTCAGAGGGCACTTTGGCATTTTGTGGCCATTCGCCTGACTCAATGTTTTCGCAAATATATTGTTTTATTACGCTATATTTAGCAGGCTTAACTACTTTTTTGGTGGTACTGGTATCTGCCATTTTTTATCTGTAATTAAGTGAATGTGCTGATAAGATCGCACAAATGCTAAGAAAAGGCAATGCTTGTATATACAAGTTGTAAATGGAGGGGGTTAGCGGTAATATCGCGTTGTGTTAAATGAAAAGCCATACTAGGGGAAGCGCATTAGCTTACATCATGTGTTATGGCGCGAGTTAAACACAACAATTATAAACTTTATCAGCGCAACAAATAGGCACTTTCTATGATTAATTCACACTCTTGGCAAACACTTTACATTAACGTTAATTTAGCAACCATGTCTGATGGTGGCAATAGTTACGGTGAAATGAACCAAGCCGCCTTGGCTGTTTCGCAAGGTAAAATTGCTTGGCTTGGCTTAATGTCTGAATTGCCTGATTATGATCATAGTACGATTAAAGTGGTTGACGGAGAAGGAAAGTGGTTGACCCCAGGGTTAATTGATTGTCATACACACCTTGTTTATGGCGGTAGTCGAGCTAATGAGTTTGAAATGCGCCTGCAAGGAAAAAGTTATCAAGAAATAGCCGCTGCTGGTGGCGGTATTGTTTCTACCGTAACAGCAACCCGCGCTGCGAGTGAGGAAACATTATTTAATGCAGCACTCCCACGTTTACAAGCGTTGCATGAGCAAGGGGTAACAACAGTAGAAATAAAATCAGGTTACGGTTTAGATACTAAAAATGAAGTGAAAATGCTTAAGGTTGCCGAGCAATTAGCACAGGCTTTACCAGTAACTGTTAAAAAAACCTTTTTAGGGGCACATGCGCTGCCAACCGAATACAAAGATAAGCCGCAAGATTATATTGACTTAGTATGTAATGAGATGATGCCTGTAGTTGTTGAGCATAAATTGGCTGACAGTGTCGATGTTTTTTGTGAAGGGGTAGGTTTTAATCTAGCACAAACCGAACAAGTATTTTCAGCAGCTAAAAAGCATGGTTTATCCGTTAAAGTACATGCCGAGCAGTTATCTAATTTAGGGGCAACCGAGCTTGCTGCCACTTATAACGCGCTGTCTTCAGATCATATTGAATTTTTAGATGAAGCTGGCGTTAAAGCGATGAAAAAATCAGGCATGACCGCCGTACTGTTACCAGGGGCGTTTTATTTTCTTCGAGAAACTCAGTTACCGCCGATGGACTTATTACGTAAATATGATGTGCCAATGGCATTGGCTACTGATGCCAATCCGGGCACTTCACCGCTACATAACATTCAATTAATGCTAAATATGGGCTGCACCTTATTTAGATTAACGCCAAGTGAAGCGTTAGCTGGGGTTACTTGTCATGGCGCTAAAGCATTAGGGCTATCGGCAAATAAAGGACAGCTTGCGGTTGGGTTTGATGCTGATATTGCTCTATGGAGTATTAGCCAACCAGCTGAACTGTGCTATCAATTTGGCGTTAATCCTCTGGTTTCGTTAATGAAAAATGGCGAGCAAGTTATTTAATCTCAACTAAGGTTTATTATTAGCTCAAGTGCTTGAGTTGCTGCGGGTAAATGGCAATCGCTTGACCTTAGTAACAATTCACCGTATAAAATAGCCAGATATTTTCTCTAACTCTGGCTATTGCTATGTCTTCTCGAAATCCTATTATTGCAGTTACTGGCTCCTCTGGCGCTGGTACCTCAACAACAACTGCATCATTTGAACATATATTTCGAACCTTAGGCGTCCGCCCTGTGAATGTTGAGGGTGATAGCTTTCACCGCTTTTCGCGCCAAGAAATGAATTTTGAAAAACGTAAAGCGAAAGAGAAACAACGCAATATTAGCTACTTTGGCAATTTAGCCAATGATTTTGATGCATTAGAGCGTCTATTTCGTGATTATGGTGAAACAGGAAAAGGGCGAACTCGACGCTATTTACATACATTTGATGATGCGGTGCCATATAACCAAATGCCGGGCACTTTTACCCCATGGGAGGAGTTAGGTGAGGGCACTGATTTACTCTTTTATGAGGGGCTACATGGCGGTGTAGTGACAGAAGAAAACAATGTTGCTCAACATGTTGATTTACTTATCGGCATGGTGCCTATTGTTAATTTAGAGTGGATTCAAAAAATTATTCGAGATACCAATAAGCGTGGCCATAGTCGAGAAGCGGTAACCGCAAGTATTGTACGTAGTATGGAAGATTATATTTCGTTTATAACGCCGCAATTTTCTCGTACTCATATTAACTTTCAGCGTGTCCCAACGGTTGATACTTCAAACCCATTTAGCGCTAAAGCCATTCCAACATTAGACGAAAGTTTTGTGGTGATCCGTTTTAGAGAAATGAAAAACGTCGATTTTCAATATTACTTACGCATGATCGATGGCTCTTTTATGTCACGAGTGAGTACACTGGTTGTGCCTGGCGGTAAAATGGGCTTAGCAATGGAGCTTATTTTAACCCCGTTTATTCGTGATTTAATGGAGCGAAAAAGTCAGGCTAATAAACAGCTTGATTGGATGAGCGACCTGTAAAAAAAACTGCCACTGAGCGCTATTTTAATACCTAGAATTTATGGTTGCTGGCGTTTATAAAACCACTTATTGATAAATTATCTGCCACTTTATTGTAGTCGAGTTATTTTGTGCTACCTTTTATATATTAAGGATTAATACTGGCGATAAGGGGATATCAATTGCCTTCACACACTCTATCTATTCAACGTAAGTTACTCATTTTACTCGCTGCTGTTATTTTGGCTTTGTTACTTTTATTGGCGACAACAAGCTTTTTTAACCATCAGCTAAAGCAAATGGAACAGCTTAAAAGTCATATACAACAGCTCAGTATTTTTTCATTACAGTTACGTCGCAGCGAGAAAGACTTTATTTTACGAAAAAATGAAAAGTACATAGAAAAGTTTAATAAAAACTATCAATCACTTACTCTTACACTTGATAATATAGATGAGCTAAACCGAAGCGTTAGTGTCAATATTGAAATTCATAAACTCAGAGAAGTGTTCGCAAGCTATAACGAAAAATTTTTAATGTTAACGCAACTGATGATAGAGCAAGGGTTAGATAAAAACTCCGGCCAGTATGCGCTATTACGCGATGCAACCCATCAACTAGAAGAATTTCTCACCTTAGAAAACGACTTAACTAGCCAAGTTTTATTACTGACAATACGTCGCCACGAAAAAGATTATATGCTGAGAAATGAAAGCAAGTATATAGAATCTATAATAAGCGCTCTTGGTGAACTTAGTGTCAGAGAGTCGCGAAATAAAGATGCAGTTGCATTTATAAATAGTTATCAAAATGCAATGAGTAGTTTTGCGAAGTTAAACACCATAATAGGTTTAACACCGAATGAAGGTGTTATGGGTGAAATGCGTTCAGCAACCCACAATGCTGAAGAGTTGTTGGCAGAGTCGGTGGTTAACGCGACAGAGCACATTGACAGTAAGTCAACTTGGGTTGTTATTATTTCGCTTGCGTTATTTATTATTATTTCAGTAGCGCTAGCAGTTTTTATCGCTAAGTTGATTAATATTATTATTTTACCAATAAAAAATGCGGTAAAAAGTATTGAAGAAGTGGTTAAAAAAAGAGACTTCTCAATGCAAATTACTAAAGAAACTGATGATGAGTTTGGTGAAGTGGTTGATGCAGTTAATCGTTTTATTCAGTTTACTCATAAAATGAATAGCGCCATTGAAGACTTACAAGATGTCAGTAAAAAAGTTGAAGATAATGCTCATAGTACTGAGGAGAGCTTAACCAACCAGAACATGCAGTGCGAACAAGTTTCTGCTGCCACTATTCAACTTGAAGCAAGTGCTAAAGAGGTGGCTCAAAATGTTCAGCAAACAACAGACACTGCTCGGTGCATTGCGAAAGAAGTTGCCTTAAATAAGAGTCAGTTAGAAAAACTTAATGACTCCTTAAGTGGTAATGCGAATGAACTCGTTACGTCTTCACAAGACATCAATGTTTTAGAAGAAAAGTGCCATTCAATTAGTGGTTTTATTACTGAAATACGTAGTATCGCCGAACAAACTAATTTATTAGCGCTAAATGCTGCCATTGAAGCGGCAAGAGCCGGAGAGCAAGGTCGAGGTTTTTCAGTGGTTGCTGATGAGGTTAGATCTTTAGCAGATCGAACACAATTATCGACCAATCAAATTACTGAAATAATCAATGAGTTACAACAGTTAACTTCTCATGCTGTCGCGCAAGTTGATCAATGTAAAGAGCGTAGTTTGGAAGATTTAGTACACATAGAAACGTCATCAGCGACCTTATCAGAAGTGATGCGATATGTTGATATTATTAATCAAATGACAGAAAGTATTTCTGCTGCAACAGAAGAGCAAACTTTAGCTATTCATGAAATTGCAGAGAGTATCACCGAAGTAAAAGATAGAAATGTTTCGCTACTTGATCAAGCACACTCAAGCGTAACTCATTGCTCATTGGCTAATGAAAAAACCTATAAGTTACTGTCATATAAACTAAGTTAGTCTTGCTGTGGTTAACGCTGTAAGGGCTATGTTGGCTTTAACATAACCAATAGCTGTTTGTTATGTTAAAGTTCTTCTTTGTTTTTCTCTCATTAATTATCATTGTTACTATGCACATAGGTGCGACTTTATTGTGGCGATGAGAATTTAGTAACTAGCTTATTTTAGATAATAGCTTTAGTCGCTCTTCTCTCATTTATTGATTATTAATAAGTATTTCGATGTACCTTTTCGTGGGAAGTGTAGTGATATTACTTCTAATGAGTGCTTGTATTTTAAGGAGGAATTTTGACTGTTATAAGCAAAAAGTCGGCTGAGCATTATTTTTGGGGAGATCAATGTGAAGGTTGGCATTTAGTTCAATCTAAAAATTTAAGTGTGATCCAAGAACGTGTTCCTTCGGGTTGCTCTGAGCAACGTCATTTTCATAGTACAGCAGAGCAGTTCTTTTTCATTTTATCGGGGGTAGCAAGCATGGAGCTTGACGGGGAAATATTTGAGTTAAACCCTAATGAGGGTATATATATTCCTGCAAAGGCAATACACAAATTAAGTAACCAACATGAAAGTGATTTGCTCTTTACGGTTACTTCAACCCCGCCAATCCATGGTGATAGAGTGGTAATATAATAGACAGTGTCGTGGGTGTTATGTGTCGAGAGGTTTTAGTGACAGAGTTTATTCCAGAATTAATAACAAAAAATTTAATTATTACTATTTTAGAGCCGAAAGATTATCAACTCTTAGCAACATATGAGAGAGCTAACCGAGTTCATTTAGCTAAGTGGGAACCATTAAGAGCAGACGAGTATTTTACCGGTGAAGCCGTGAGAAAGCGCGTGGCACTGAATCTTGATAATTTCAAATCAGGCTCCTCAATCGCTTTTGTTGCTCTTGACAAAAAACGCACTAAAATTATTTGTTGTTGTAATTACTCAAATATTGTTCAAGGTGTCTTTCAAGCCTGCCACTTAGGTTACTCCGTTAATATGGCAGACCAAGGAAAAGGCTTAATGTTTGAGATGCTGCAAGCATCTCTAGAATATGTATTTTCTCAACGAGAATTGCACCGCGTTATGGCAAACTATATTACGTCAAACATTCGCAGTGATAGATTGTTAGCAAGGCTTGGCTTTGAAAAAGAAGGGGTAGCTAAGTCATACTTAAAAATAGCTGGTTCGTGGCAAGATCATGTTTTAACATCAAAAATTAACCCTAATCATGTGGCGATGTAATTAATTATTTAACAGAGAAAATAACCTTCTGTTACTGTTTCTTATTTGAGCTAACATTTTATAGAGCATCGCGATAATAATGTTAAGTAAACCGTTTGAGAAGTTTCATGTCTATATTACGTAAACTATTTCGCTGGGAGCGAGGCCGACAACAGTCAGGCTACGATAAAATGCTGATCTGTGGGGCAATGTGGCCAATCAAGTTTGATACTTATTTGCTTAAATTTCCAGAGGGAAGTGAAATTGCACCACATACAGATAAAGTTGAGTCAGGTAAACATTACCGGTTAAATATAGTACTTAAGAGTGCAACGCTAGGTGGTGACTTTCACTGTTCAGCGCCAATATTTACAAATAATAGAATTAAGTTATTTCGTCCCGACGTTAGCGAGCATCAAGTCTCAAAAGTCATACAAGGAAATCGCTATATATTGAGTATAGGGTGGATAGTAGGCGCTTAGGATCGTTTTATATTGTAAGAAACGTTTAGTCTGAGAGCACTCAAGTTGAACAACTCTTAGACCTAGGTTACTACCTGAAAAGCTTCATGTTCTTTGTATATTACAGCAATTGCTATTGTGATAAGTCGCAATAAATATTCATCAACTATAAAATAATGACAAATGCCACTTGGGATCCTGCTCAGGTTGCGTTAACACTAACTAAAGCAGCCCCCATTAACTTCCTGATGTTGAAATTGGTTTAGTTGATTTATTTCACTCGTTAGTGCGGGGGATTATCGATTGATGGAAAGCTAGGAGCTTATGGAGTGTGGCTAAGCAGTTAGAAGCTATCATAGCAATAGGTGTTAGTAACGCAAGCAGAGCCACAAAGCGCTTACAGTGTTCTTATAGAGCTTATGAATGAATCTACTATTTATCTGTCGCCTCATTAGTTTTTTGGATGAAAAGTGAGTTTATTTCATGGTTTACTTGTTGTTGTAATAAGCTCAGCTGTGTCGGTGACAAATTAATGTCCTCAGCCGCAAAAATAATATCAACTAACGAACTTTGCTGACGGGCTAGTTTAGTATGAAACAAGTTGTATTGACTTAAGTTATTATCTTGAAACTGGTAATTGCTTTTAACCATAGCGTTAAAGCTATCACTAATTGTTACTACGCTGTCATCAATAAATAATTTGTTGCCATGACTATCGCGAGTCATGCCTCGAATCCGGTAATCAATGTCAATAACCTCAGCGTTAAAATGGTTTATTAGAGTGTTAATAACTTTTAACGGCGAAATAACACCGCAGGTTGAAAGTTCAATGTCAGCTCTAAATATAGCGAGTTTATTTTGGGGGTTATCGTCTGGGTAGGTATGGATGCACAAGTGGCTTTTATCTAAATGAGCAACCAAAGATTCTGGTTGCGCTTCTTCCGACATCATCAACGTAACACTGGCACCATGAGGTTGATAGTCTTGCGAGGCAATGTTTAAAACATTACCGCCAATAGCATGACAAATATGAGTTAATAATTCGCTTAGCTTATGCGCGTTGTAATTCTCATTAATAAACTGGTCATATTGCTTACTGACTTTATCGTTATCTAGGTAATGCACTTTATAGAAAGAAAAACTTAAACTTTTTGTTAAGTTATTAAAACCATAAAGTGATATTTTATTCGTGGTCGACATTTAACACGCAATAATTTCAAAATCATGAGTGATGCTTACTTTTGCATTTAGCATTAAAGCTACAGAGCAATACTTATCAGCTGATAAGTTAACCGCGCGCTCTACATGTTTAGGGTTAACATCGGTGCCACGAATAACAAAGTGCAAATGAATTGTATCGAATAATTTAGGTGTGCTATCAACGCGATTACCATTTAATTCAACTGTACAGCCTTGAATATTTTGTTTGGCTTTATGTAAAATACTGACCACATCTACCGATGAACAGCCACCTAAAGAAATTAATACACTTTCCATAGGGCTTGGAGCTAATGTGCCACCATTGGCATCAAGGACAAGTGTGTGACCACTTTCAGAGGTACCTAAAAAAAGTTCTTCACCTAACCATTTTACTTGTGCTTTCATAATGCTCTCAACAGAAATATATAGAAGCAAGGATTTTAACTAAGATGCGCTTATTACACCAGTTTAATGGTGTAATAGTTATCTGCGCAAAAATTTTTAGAAGGGCTAGGCTGTTTGGCCAGGTTGTAATTTTTGGGAAGTAGGGCGACTATTGCGCTAGTTTTTGACTGTGAATAACGCCATCAAATAAGTTTTTTATTAAACCAGCAAACTCTGCAATAAACTCTTTTTGAGCGCTGTTTACTTTGTTGTTGACTACGCCTGATAAAATTTCTTCTAAGTCGTAAAGAATTGCGTCTACTTCACGAATTATTGCATTACGTTGGTTGTAAGTTAAGCTATCGTTTTGACTACATACCGCAATAATTTGCTCGCCCAATTCAACCTCAATGGCTGCCATTACAGTATCAGTGCTTAATGCTGAGCTAGTCGAGTTTTCAAATAAATTTAGATGCTCAGTGAGGTAGCTAATAATTTGCACATAACCGTCGGTATCTGTAACCATAATACAATCTCTATCCTATCGTTTATTTATCTCATTAAAAACAGTGGCTATATCAATTTACATGAAAGTTACTCGAATGAATAAGCTTTGAAGTGAGCCATCTTTCACAAGAGTAAGTGGTGACTCATTTCAGTATAGCAGCTAGTTATACTCAAGCTACTTCAATGTAAGTTCAGTTCATATTTTCACTTTTTTTGAGTATAGCTTAACATATTTAACAACAGTCACTTAAAGCTTGCAAGGGGCAACCATTAGTGCAGCTCGCTGACCAATCCCCACATTAGCGTTCGGAAATACAATACTTTCACCGTCAACACGGGTGATATAGTCGTTACCGTTATCTGAAGAAAGCTGTGTTCCTATAGGGTAAGAGGTAAAGTTTTTCACATCATTATCGATCAATAACTTAAAGTCGTCGCTGTGTTTGGTGATGTCGTTAAGGACATTAAATAAAGCAAAATTACTATTATCAAATAAGTCTAATGAAATAGACTGTGCGCTAACAAGGCGTGTTAGGTTACTGTACATAGCAGTAAAATTTTGCATATCATTCTCACCAAATGCTTTTACTTTACCTAACTCAACAGTAAAGGCATGTGCTGAAAAATTGGCACTACTAAAATATGAGAAGGTACCACTAGGTGCATGACCAAATAAGATGGTGTTAACACCACAAGCGGCCATAAATGTTAGCTGCTCTTTATCCCAAGGTTTATCACCTTGGTACGGATAAATTGCAAATTTTTCGTATTTAGAGCTACGAATGGCAGTGTGCAAATCATAATGATAATTTTTTGCTTGCTTGTCTGTGCTACTGTCTTCTACGTCAGTAATGCTGCTTTTAGCGGTAAAGAAGTCAGTAACGTATTGCTCTAGCTTTTCGGCTCTATATTTTTCATAGCAAGGGGTAATGCTTTGGTGTTTGCCACAAAATAGTCGGTTGAGGTTTTCACTTTGGAAGCGTTTAGCGATATTCATTGATACCGGATTACCGATGATAAATAAGGTACGGTGCTTAACCTGTGTTTTACCTTGAATAATATCATTAACTATTTGTTGTACTATTTCAATTGGCGCGGTTTCATTACCATGAATACCTGATGAAATAATAATGTTTTTATTGAATGTGGCTTTATCATGACCAGCAGTCAATAAACTATCAGGCTCAATAAGCAATACACCAGTATCGATTAAGGTCGCTGTTGCCGCCGTTACTCTATATGTTAATGATGAAAGATCATCACTGAACTTGTGATCAAAGCTATGCTCGAATTGACGCGTTAAGCCAAGAAAATCACCATTTTTTATAAATAAGCGAAAGGTATTTTTGAACAATTCACTGCTGTTAGCAGTGAATTGTTGGCTGATAGTGTGCGCAACCATTAAATATGTAAACCAGGTGTTAAGCTTTCAGGTAAAGAGACTTTATCTGCTTCTACTGAGGCAATTGGGTATGCACAATAGTCAGCTGCATAAAATGCACTTGCTCGGTGGTTACCACTCGCGCCAATACCACCAAAAGGTGCGGCACTGCTTGCGCCAGTAATAGGTTTGTTCCAGTTCACAATACCCGCACGAATTCGGCGGAAGAAGTGCTGGTAGTCTGCTTCACTATCACTGAGTAAACCCGCAGATAAGCCAAAGCCAGTATTGTTAGCTTCATCAATGGCTTTATCAAAGTCACTATAACGATAAACTTTTAGTAAAGGGCCAAAGTATTCTTCATCAGGAACATCTGCGGCAATTGCGGTAACATCAATAATACCTGCTGAGATAAAACCAGTACCGGCTTCTAAGTGCTTTAATTCAACTAATGATGTAGCGCCTAGCTCAATTAGTTTTTGTTGAGCATCAACTAAACCTAAAGCCGCTTTCTCTGAAATCATTGAACCCATAAACGGCTGATTTTCATCATTATAGTGACCAATTGTTAGGTCTTTAGTGACTGATATTAATTTAGCAAGAATTGCGTCACCTTGTTCATTGTTTTCAATAAACAAACGGCGAGCACAAGTACAGCGTTGGCCTGTTGTTACAAAAGCTGACTGTACAATATCATGAACCACAGCGTTAATATCAGCAACGTCTTTAACAACTAATGGGTTATTGCCGCCCATTTCTAAGGCTAAAATTTTACCCGGTTGACCACCAAACTGTTCATGTAATAAATGACCCGTAGTAGAGCTACCTGTAAAGAATAAACCATCGATAAATTTATTACTTGCTAAGGCTTTACCTGTTTCGACTTCACCTTGTACTAAATTGATAACGCCTGCAGGTAAGCCTGCTTGCTCCCATATTTTTAGTACTTCTTCAGCAACACGTGGCGTTAATTCGCTTGGTTTAAATACGATGGTATTACCAGCAATAAGTGCTGGCACTATATGACCATTAGGTAAGTGACCTGGGAAGTTATAAGGACCAAAAATAGCAACAACACCATGAGGTTTATGACGAATAAATGCTTTAGCGCCAGGCATTGGGTTTTCAACAGTCCCGGTACGTTCATTGTAAGCTTTTAATGAAATTGCAATTTTTCCTACCATAGCGCCAACTTCACCTAAGGTTTCCCATTTAGGCTTTCCTGTTTCAAGGGCTATGGTGGTTGCTAAGGCGTCTTTGTTTTCGCCTAGTAATACTGCAAATTTTTCAACAATAGCAATACGTTCATCAAGCTTGATATTTGACCAAGTTTCAAACGCATTACGGGCACTTAATACCGCTTCATTGACTTGCTCGACAGAGGCTGTTTTACCTTGCCAAATAACTTCATTACGTGCTGGGTTTAATGAACTTACTTCATGGCCTAAGCCCGCTTGCCATTGGCCGTTAATAAATTGAACGTTGTGCTGAGACATAATTATTCCTTCTCATTGATATTAAGTGCATTACATTAGGTGAATACCAAATACAATGTAATGGCAGTAGTTTTTATTTACTAAGATGAAAACTACTGTTGTGTGTTAGTTATTTTGGTGTTCTTAATTAGCGAGTAAGCGAACCCAATCGCCTTCTTTTACTAATAATGCATCAGCCACTGCTTGGCTGATTACGACTTGTTGCGCAGTTTCTCTATAAGAAAGTGGCGCTTGTGTTGCTCTAAAATTAGCAACTTGCGTATTACAAATAATATAATTATCAGTAGATTGTACATCGCCAATAATTACCTGACAGCGTTGGCTTTGGTTAATGGCACGTATGCTATTTACATTTGCCTCAACCGTTGGTCCACCATCAAAAATATCGACATAACCTCGGCGTGAGAAACCTTCGGCTTCTAATAAGCGAATCGCAGGTAATGTTTTAGGGTGTACTTGGTTAATAACTGCTTGCGCTTCTTTACTCAATAAATTGACATAAATAGGGTATTTAGGCATTAACTCCGCAATAAATACTTTTTTACCAATACCTGTTAAGTAGTCAGCCGTCGGAAAGTCCATAGAAAAGAAGTACTTCTCTAACCAGTCCCAAAAAGGAGAGCGACCATGTTCGTCTGAAATGCCACGCATTTCGGCGATAATTGTTTCAGAAAACCTTTCGGCATGTTCAGCAATAAATAAAAAGCGGAAGCGAGATAAAAAGCGGCCATTATTATTTTTACGGTGTGTATCACTTAAAAATAAAGTACAAATTTCACTCGCGCCTGTGTAATCATTACATAATGATAATGTTTCAACAGTGTTGTAAATATTTAACTCGCGTGAGCTATGAACTACTTTGCCTAAATGATAATGATAAAAGGCATCATCTAAACCTACCGCGGCTTCAATGCCACTGGTACCTACGACTTTACCGGTTTCGGTATCTTCCATCACAAATAAATAACCTTCATCACCAGGCTGGGTAACGGCTTTATTAAATGATTTTTCGGCATGGGTAATACGCTGGTTTAACAACTGCTCATTCACAGGAAGTGAAGTAAATCCATGGCCAGATTCTACGGCTATACGATGTAAATCGTTCAGATCGCTTTGTGTAATAGGACGTACAATGATCATAAATGCTCTCGATGAATTGATATTATATCTGTCGATAATTACAGGAAGTAGTATCGACAGATAACTTGCGGCGTATGATTGTTTAGTAGGCTCTACTTAACCATTTTAGCTACAGCACGCTCAAAACGTACTAAGCCTTCAGTGATATCATCATCAGAAATCACTAATGAAGGAGCAAAACGAACAATGCTTGCACCAGCAACTAAGGTCATTACACCTTCAGCCATGGCGGCATTTAAAAAATCTTTAGCTTTACCTTGATAGTTTTCATTTAAAACCGCACCAATTAATAGACCTTTACCGCGTATTTCTGAGAAAACGTTATATTTGGCATTAATTGCATTTAAGCCGTCAACGTATAATGTTGATTTAGCTTTAACGCCGGCCAATACTTCAGGTGTGTTTACGGTATCAAGTACCGCTTCGCCTACAGCACAAGCTAATGGGTTACCACCATAAGTACTGCCGTGCGTACCTATTTTTAAATGTTGAGCAATATCAGTTGTTGTTAACATTGCGCCAATTGGGAAGCCACCACCTAAACCTTTGGCTGAACTTAAAATGTCAGGTGTTACACCAAGGTCCATATAAGCATATAAGCTACCTAAACGACCAAGACCTGTTTGTACTTCATCAAAAATTAATAAAGCATTGTGTTGATTACAAAGCTCGCGTACACCCTTAATAAACTCATCTGTTGGTGCAACAATACCACCTTCACCTTGTAATGGTTCAATCATAACCGCACAAGTTTTATCTGAAATAAGTGCTTTTAAGCTATCAAGGTTATTGTATTCAGCGTGATCTATATTGCCAGGTTTCGGGCCAAAGCCGTCAGAGTATGCTGTCTGACCGCCTACTGTTACAGTAAAGAAAGTACGGCCGTGAAAACCTTGTTTAAAGGCAATGATTTGTGATTTTTCTTCACCGTGAACTTCTAATGCCCAACGACGTGCTAACTTTAACGCTGCTTCATTCGCTTCTGCGCCTGAATTACAAAAATATACTTTTTCAGCAAAAGTGTTATCGACTAATTTTTTGGCTAAGCGTAATGCAGGCTCATTGGTTAGTACGTTAGACAAGTGCCAAATCTTTTCGCCTTGCTCTTTTAATGCGCCGACTAATGCAGGATGACAGTGACCTAATGCACTTACGGCAATACCGCCAGCAAAATCAATGTATTCATTATCTTGTTGATCCCACACGCGTGAACCTTTACCACGTACTGGAATAACCGCTGAAGGGGCATAGTTAGGAACCATAACTTCATTAAAAAGTTCGCGATCAACAGAAAAATGTTCTGACATTTCAAATCCTCATTTATATAAGTGGTAATGTTTTAAATAACTATAGCCATAGTAGCTTACTTTTTTAAGTAGAGATATTGTCCAATTAAATAATGTTAGCAGGACTTTTTTGCTGAAAAATACGTCGGCTGTTATCCAAAAAATAGAGTGATAGTATGACAGGTTAGCTGCTATTTGTCTTGCTCTGCGTGGCTGCAGGCTAGGTAAAATAAAGCTTCGGTTGATTTTATTCAACAAAGATGAATATTTATTGAGGAGGTTTTTTGAGCAAATTAGCAATGGCTGGTATAGCGCTCGCTACTTGTTAATAAAAAATGCACAAATGAGCAAATATCATAATTACGCAGAAAAAAATTATTCTTTATGGCCTTTTTTGGGTCTAAAAGGCGATAAATTGCTGCTAACTTAGCTAAAAATTAACTTAATATGATCAATGTCACTTTTTTTCAATAATGAGATTTCTGCTGACGTTAATTTAGTATTACTCAGTAGTGCTTTGCTTTCATCACTATTAATCAAGTTATCTTTAGCGAGTGCACGAAAGGCAACATAGGCTTTCGCTTTTGCGACAACCTGCGCTATAGGGCACATTTTAGTGATGTGATCAGCATAAGCTAAATCAAACATTGGCTCAGTTATAGCCAAGCGTTCAAAGTTCATTTGCTCGACTAAGTCGGCAGATAGCTTACTACTGCGTAATAAAAGCTGTTCAAGTAATAGTGGTTCTGAAATATCTAGATTGAGCAATATATTGTGTAAACGCTTGTCTTTTGCTTGAAAAGCCTCACGTACTTCTTTTTTGTGTTTAGTATTAACGGTAGTGAAAAAGCACTGTGTAACAGCAAGCTGTCCAATGTTAGATAACATGCCCGTTGTAAAAGCGGTGAACCAATCAAGCTCTTGCTCTTTTGCTAAAACACCGGCAGCCAAGGCGATAGATAAGCTATCGTTCCATAACTTTCGTTTCATTAATGAAAAAGGTGCAGTACTTGCGGGTAGCCAATGCTTTAAAATAAAGGTTGGCATCACTTGCTTTAAATTATCTAAGCCAATGTAACTTAAGGCGAGTTTAGCGTCATTTACTTGTACGTCAGCTCTTTTACGGTACTGTGGTTTGTTAACCAAGTTAATTAAATCAGTACAAAGCCAAGGCAGAAGTGTTGCTAGTGGCTTAATTTGGTTAACCGAAGCCGCACGGGTTGATAGGGTGTCAAGTATCCGCGGTGCGGTATCTTCAATACCGAGTACTTCTTGGTACAAATACTCTTTACTATTAAAGTCATTATTAAGCTTACTTTTTACTTGCGCTGCAAAGGTGTTCATTACTTGTTTTTTAAAGTGCTCTTCGCCATGAGCAGCAATAATTTTCTCTTGCTGAGTGGCTACCTCAACCGATAAGAGTTCTCGGCGACGGTTCTCTTGCTCGCTGCCTTGGTGGTCTACTACGACTATTTTTCCGCTCAATTGCTCTGCAAATTCTTTACTAATAGACAAGGCTACTGCACGTTGATAAATAGTGCTAATAGTGGGATGATTATCAAAAATTTGCATAATGTTCAAAAGGCTTTGTTAAGTATTGCTTTGTGTAAGTGTATTGGAGTTTGTCGATGAACTCCAATTTAATGATAGTTAAGCTATCGGATAATCTTGGTATTTCTTAATAAAGTTTGCGAGTAAGTTCTGTCCTTGCTCTGTTAATACTGATTCAGGATGAAATTGTACGCTGCATATAGGTAAGTTTTTGTGCTGTAGCGCCATAATTTCCTCTACTTGATTGAGAGTATCAGTTACGACTAACTTTTCATCTTTAACAGTCCAAGCCGAAATTTCAAGGCATTCGGGGAGGGAAGCTTTATTAACAATGAGTGAGTGATAACGAGTGACTTCTAAAGGTTTTGGCAAGCCTGAGAATAGCCCTTGATTATTGTGGGTAATTAAGGAAGTTTTCCCATGCATTACTTTACGCGCTTTTTCGACAATCGCGCCAAAATATTGAGCAATACATTGATGGCCTAAACAAACCCCTAATAATGGAATTTTACCTGAAAAGTGTTTCACAACAGCTAGTGAAATTCCTGCGCTATCGGGATCGCAAGGACCAGGGGAAATCACTATAAAGTGAGGAGCCATTTTTTCGATTTCTTGTAATGAAATTTCATCATTACGATAAACGACAACCTCTTGCCCTAATGCTTGAAAGTAATGCACTAAATTAAAGGTAAATGAGTCGTAGTTGTCTATCATTAACAACAAAAGGTCACCATAGTAAGGCCAGTAAAATTCGGGGCCATTCTAATGGTTTTACTTTAATGGGGCAATCGTTAGCGCTGCAAAATACTAAGCTGAGTGTAATCAACTTAGTATAATTAACTTAGTATTTTGGTAAAGCTACTTCTTTTGCATTTAGAGTTTAGGTTTGGTCTTAAAACTGGGCGGTTAACTGTAACCATAACTTATTAGTATCAGTGATTTTACTACTACCACCATCATTGTAATGGGCTATTTTTGCTAACATACTATAATTGTTGTTTATCTTATAGTTGGCTATCAAATCAAGTTCATTACCAAAATCTATATTATCTTGGTCAGATGAAAACTTATGATAAGTAGCTGACCAGTTTATCTCTGAAAGCTTTCCTTTCACGGTCAGGTAAACATCTTGCAAGCCTTCATTAGGAGTGCCTAGAAACTTATCAGCCCAACCATTAAATTTGTGCTTTGTGGCAAGTGGTGTATTAAATGCAACGCCACTGTCACTGCCTAGTAATTCATAACCTGCGAGTAATACTATGGCATTGAGTTTGTAGCCAACCTCTGCGTTAACATAGAGCGCGTTATAATTATTAGGGTTATTACCATGTTCACTTTGGCTGGCAAGGCTTGCATTAACAAATAAGTCATTAAAATTTCCCTGGTATAGGGCACCAATGGTATTGCTCGAGTTTGTTAAGGCAATATCGTAATCTAAAAGGTAGCCAAAAGCGGAGATAACCTGATTTTTATTGAATTCATATTTAGCATTAGCTAAGTGAAAGTCACCTTGCACATCGTTGGCTGCTATATCATTAATATTATGAATATAACTATAATCAATAACTAACTTATCAGTTTGATATTGAGCGCGTACTCCGTCATAGGTCTGTTCGTTTTGCCTCCAACTAACACCACCTACAAATCGTTGGTTATTATGAAGAATACGTTGTCTTCCTACAGTAACGCTAACCCCTTGGTTGAGATACTTTAAATAGGCTTGGTTAATATCAGTGCCTTGGGGATCAAGAACCAACGGATATTGAGTATTACCATTTTTTTGACTGTTATAGTCATCTATAAAAGCATGAACATCATCAACTTCTAAACCTAAAGAGAAGTTATGATAACTCCCTGTGCTAATGGTTATACGGCTTTTTAACGTAAGGGCTTCAGCATTTTTATCAAAGCCATCTTGGTCTACCCCTTCATAGCGTGCGCGTAAATTTACATCGATCTTACTGTCATTTAAAGCATGAGTAATACCATTGCCGTGTTTTGTTTCGGTGGCAAAGGCTATTGGCGTCGCTAATATGGCGGTAGCCATAATAGATAGTGCGAGTTTTTTTTGTGCAACATACTTAATAGAGTTCATTATGATATTCCAACTATACAGGTGTGAAGTTATTGTCATTTTGTATTCATGAATTCTTACATTTCGTTGCGTTAGCTAAGTTGATACTAATCAACTTTAATGTATTTGTTCGCTAATAAGTTTCAATGAATACCAATGAAACTTAGCCGTACTGATTTTTAGTTGTAAATAACGTTATTCTTATGATTCTTGCTATTTTTTTTGATGTTGATCTTTCATAAATTTAGGCATTTTTTTACACTTAATCTGTTTTCTCTTACCTGCACCAGCACTCAACATTTTTAGTGATTTCACGCACTTTTATGGTGCGAACCTTTTGTTGATATAATGATTTACTTCCTTATGTTATTGAAAATAAATGTTTATTTTTTTTGGTACGTGAATTGTATTACTGTTTACATCATTCCTGCATTACAAAGAGAATACTAATGAAATTGATCAGTGCAATTATAAAACCCTTTAAGTTAGACGAGGTTCGGGACGCTATTTCTGAAATAGGTGTTGAAGGTATCACGGTAAGCGAAGTGAAAGGTTTTGGTCGTCAAAAAGGCCATACTGAGCTATATCGCGGTGCAGAATATCAAGTGGACTTTTTACCAAAAGTTAAACTTGAAATTGCGGTAAATGATGATTTAGTAGAGCGCTTAATTGAAGCGATCACTAAAGCTGCCCACACCGGAAAAATTGGTGATGGTAAAATATTCGTTTATAACCTAGAGCAAGCCATCCGTATTCGTACTGGTGAGCAAGACGCTGAAGCAATTTAAGGAGAGTACCAATGGAACAAAATATTTTTCAACTTCAATATGCACTTGATACTTTTTACTTTTTGATTTGTGGTGCGTTAGTAATGTGGATGGCTGCAGGTTTCTCTATGCTTGAGGCCGGTCTTGTTAGAGCTAAAAATACCACTGAAATTTTAACCAAAAATGTTGCCTTATACGCGATTGCTTGTGTTATGTATTTGGTTGTTGGTTACGACATTATGTATGGTGGCGGTGTTTTCCTTAACAGTATTGCACTTGATGGGGCTGCTAGTAGTGACGCTTTAGTTAGCTCTGTACTTGCTGAGTCAGCCAAAGAGGGTTTCGATGGCGGTGCGGTGTACTCAAATGCATCAGACTTTTTCTTTCAGGTAGTATTTGTGGCAACGGCTATGTCTATTGTTTCAGGTGCTGTCGCAGAACGTATGAAGTTGTGGGCATTTCTTGCTTTTACAGTAATATTAACAGGTTTCATTTACCCTATGGAAGGAAGCTGGACTTGGAATGGTGAAGCTGTTTTCGGTTTATATACTTTATCTGACCTTGGTTTTTCTGACTTTGCCGGATCAGGTATTGTTCATATGGCTGGGGCTTCAGCTGCATTAGCTGGTGTTTTATTACTGGGTGCTCGTAAAGGCAAGTATGGTAAAGATGGCAAAGTAAATGCAATTCCTGGTGCTAACTTGCCTATGGCTACTTTAGGTACCTTTATTTTATGGATGGGTTGGTTTGGTTTTAATGGCGGTTCAGTATTAAAACTGGCTGATATTAACAGTGCTAACTCTGTTGCTATGGTTTTCTTAAATACTAATGCCGCCGCCGCAGCAGGTGCTATTTCAGCACTCGTAGTCGCTAAACTTTTATTCAAAAAAGCAGATTTAACAATGACGTTAAACGGAGCATTAGCGGGCTTAGTTGCTATTACTGCTGAGCCGTCAACGCCATCTCCTTTACAAGCTACTATTTTTGGTGCTATTGCCGGTGTTATTGTTGTTATGTCAGTGCTAGCGTTAGATAAAGCTAAAATAGATGACCCTGTTGGTGCTATTTCTGTACATGGTGTTGTAGGCTTATTTGGTCTACTTATTGTACCATTAACGAATACTGGCTCAACATTTACCGGTCAATTACTAGGCGCAGCGACTATTTTTGTTTGGGTATTTAGTACTAGCTTTGTTGTGTGGTTTATCCTGAAAAAAGTGATGGGTATCCGTGTCGGTGAAGAAGAAGAGTACGAAGGTGCTGATAAAGCAGACTGTGGTATGGAGGCATATCCTGAGTTTACTCGCGGACAGTAGAGTTAATTACTAGCGCTACTCTGTATTTATATAGGGGCGCTAGAATAAACAAAAAGCAGCGTGATAGCTCAATGCCAGTCAGTTAAGCTGACTGGCATTTTTCTTTTTATGGGGATACTTGGATGGTTTAGGTTTAACCCATCGGGGATATTTTCTATCTTCTCGGCGAGTCGGAAGCTTAAATAAGAGTAGCGTA
>NZ_BAAAFA010000014.1:0-66552 GCF_039523295.1 Colwellia asteriadis
AATTTGAAAGTTGTAAAAAAACTTGAGCATTTATCATTTTTAGCGGATTTAGGCGAAAAACAAGTAATGGCTGATATTGTTGCGCTATCTAACGAGTTACCGCAAGATTAATAAAATAAGCTCTCCCGCTTTGCTCTTTAACAATATAAACAAGCTATAAACCGAGTGATTAACTTATCTACGTCGAAAAGTAATTAGTCGCTTTATTTTCTACTATACCTTGCAAAAAACACACAGCATACTTCTACCATTTGATAACTTGCTTTTAGGCGCTCAACAACAACCTCCATCATCAAACAGGTGATTATTGAAAATACCAAAGGCTCACTACTCCCAGCCCGACCAACGTTAGAAGCAGCTCACATTGTTTCTATGAATAAAATAAGCAAAATTAATGGATTTGAAAAACTAACTATTGACCAATAAAAGTTAATTTTAAATAATCCGGATAATTTCATTGGTTTAAGCAAGGTAGCAAACACTTCCAAAGGCTCAAAATATTTTTATGAATGGACAGAGTATAAGAAAAAAGGCATAAAAATTTCTCCTGAGTTTAGAGAAGAAATGATAAAACCAGAAAAAGATGTTGAATTGAAAATTAAAAGTCAAATCAATGAAATGAAATGAAATGATTAATATTGGGAGCAATAAATAATGGAAAACGTTCTAATCAATTTTCTAGATGATTATGTAGAAGAACCAAGTGTTTTGTTACTTTCAGACCTCAATGAAATTGAAAAAAAACGACTACCTCAAAGCTGGATCAATATACTTTCAAATGAAAATAAAAAGTTAGATACAATAAAGAAAGAATGGAGCCAATTTAAAGACGAACTCAGCTTAGTTTATGAATATATTTGCGACAACTTAATATCTCTTGACTTAGCCTTTTTCGATGAAAATTATCATTTGATCTATGGCCTTAAATCAACTAATGATGGTGAAATACTTTATTATCAAGGCTCAAACCCTAAGAATATTTTAAAACATAATGATTTCAACAAAATGCCAGAGCAATTAAAGAAGTTTTACAATTTACAAAATGGTTGGTTTTATCTAGCGTCTGGCACTATGGGGATAATGCCTATTGAGGAAACGTTTCATTTAAATGAATATGACTGGGAGATATTAGAAAATAGTGCATTTGACTCTTCCTCTATAAATTTAAAAAACAATATTGCTATTTTTTCCAATGGTATGGGTGGGCACATTTCATTTGATGAGCGGTTAGGCGAACTAAAATCAATGACTTGGTGGTCAGAAGAAGAGCCCACTTTAGATATTGATTTTTGGTCAGTTTTAGATACTTGGATTAGATTGGGGTTTGATGGGTAGAAAAGAAATAATTAGGACATCCATAAACTTAGAAATAACAATAACATTGCTACATAAAAATCAAATACAGAGTAAAAGCTGTGGACGAACTCCGCTTGAATCTTTAGTTGATGGAAAATCGATTTGGGCTGAAAAGAATTTAGCTCATATCTAAGCTGACAAGTCCCCTAAAAATCGGGGAACTGTCAGATCAGGTCTGAGCTACTACAACTGAGTGTGTTAACACCAAGCGATTCTTTCGTAGCTAATTCACTGTGTTGACTCTAATTGGAATTTTTAACTGCTAAATAATCCGCAACCACTTGCATATTAAATTTTACCGCCCAATCTAACGCGGTAAAACCGCTTCTATCAACAAGCTCTCTAGGAACTCCTTTTTCTATTAGCTGTTTTATAAGAGGAAGATCGTTATTTATAACCGCTAGGTGCAATAACGATAATTGTGGGTAACCATAACGTTTTTGGTAAGTAGTGGTATTTGTTATTGGTAACAGTTTGTTTATGAGTTGCTTATTGTTGTTTTCAATGGCGAAATACAAGCTCGAAAAAGCATGATTAGCTTCCTCAATCTGTTGTTTGTCTTTAAGCAGGTAGTTAGCTAAGTCATAGCGTTTTGATTTTATAGAAAAAGCTAATAATGAAGAACCGTCAATAATAAGGTCTGAATTTATCTTAGCAAGCTCACCTTTCATTTGTGTTAAGTCTAATCCCTTAATCAATAAAGCCATGATCATGGAGTTATCTTTTAAAATACTATTTAAAATGCTAGATACAAAGCGCTGGCTGTCAATGTGTTGTTGCCAGTTAGGCTGCGACATAATATTGAGCGCGATTTTTTTTGCGTAACGATAATCATGTTGTAGCATCAGTCCTTGAAAAAACATCGCTTGTGCTTTAATGCTGCTAAGTTCCATTCCATGTTGTAAAGTGCCATTTTGAAATCGATAACCATATTGCTTGATAGCATCTAAATACAGAGTGGCTGCGGTTAATTTATCTTCAAGTGATGTTTCTTTATATATTAGCCTGCTAACAACCTTGTCGTAGGCCATGAGGCTTTGATCATACTTTATAAGGTCAACCAGCATCTGCGGATCATTAAAGTCGAGTTGCGATTTATAATGCTCCATTTTTACGTCTTTTAAGTCGTCATAGCCAAGTGCAATAAGGTAATCTATTTCAGCAAGCACTTGCTTGTCTTTTATTTCACGGCTTATAAAATCAATTTTTGAATTAATGTCTTCGTATAACGCCGGTGGGTAGCGCTTTTTAACTAAACGAGTAAATCTTACCTGAGCATCATTTACTATATCGCGGTTATTGTGCCGCTTTAAATCACTAAAGTCTTCATTACAGGTATGAACGGTATATGTATACATAAAATTCGCAAAGTCAGATGAAGCTAAATCATAATGTTGCTTTAGTTTATCTATAATAAAGGTGCATCCATCAATAGCTTTAACATCGGGATAATTAAAATTAAACTCTTTGTAGTCAATAATTGCATTTAACACATTAGGCCATTCACTATTTTGTGAAAAATAAGGACTGCTAGGCTCACTAGATAAACGAAAATTTAATGCCAAATAGGGAAAGTACATTTCACGCCGGTATTTTTTTAATGGTATTTTTGATTGCTGATTAGACATCAATTCATCGTAATACAGCAGGTACTCCCACACTTGTTTAAATTGAACTGTTGAAGCCTGGTGGCCACTTAACAGCTCTTTTCGAGATAAGCCCCCTTGTTGATAGAGAAACTCTAACAGCTCGATCTTTTGATAGATAATAGCGGCTTGAAGCAGTGGCGATTGCTCACTTTCTATAGATAAATTTTGTTGCTTTATACTGCTAATTGTTGTTGCCAGTGATTGATTTTGTAGTATTTCAAGCCATTCATCTTGAGAATTTGAACTAGAGTGACTCATGTTTGAAAAAACAATAAAAATAATGACAACAGTAAAAAATCTTATAGACATTATTGCTCCCCCGTAGATGTGATAAATGTTGGGGCTTGTTGCGTATTAGCTACTTGCTGTAAATTGCCCGCTACATTAACTTTACTGAATTGATTAAATAGTTTATTAACGCAAGATGGTGCTTTTGGGTGAACCAGCTCAGTTAATGATTTATTGGAAGCAGTTTTTATATTCACTGGTAAGCCAAACTTAAGGTATTGCGCTAATTCCTTGCAGGTAAAAAGCGTATTATTGGGCAGATTTTTTAACTTATCTAAGCTATAACCAAGCTGAGCATAATATTCTATAAGTTCAATACTTTTATCGTAATATTTAGGCGTAAATAGTTTTTTAAAAAGCGGCCAGGTATTTGGGTAATCAGTAAATTGCGAATGTAATGAATACGCTTCAAATAGCGCATGGCGATAATTTATATCAGAGGTTTTAAGTGCTTGTTGAAATACGTTGAATAACTCTGCTCGGTTATACGGATAGCTGTTCAATACTTGCTTAAGTATCGCTACATTTAGGCTTGCATTAGGTGTACGTTGTCGTGATGCTGCAAGCAAACGCTTGTTCGGGTTTATTGTAGACTCATAAATAAAGTGCTTTTTAAGGAATGGCTTAAATCCGTACATCAAGGAAGTATTATTTTGAATAGCTTGCATCAACTTATCATAGAGCAGCTCACCTTGCTCATTCTCCATAAATAAAAATTGGCTACCATACTCTTCTAAGAAATCAGATAAAAGACCGGTACGCTTTGCATCGAATAACGCAAATAGTAAGTGTAATTTGCCATCATCGGCTAACAAAGGTTCTAAGTGATAGAGCTTCCGAAATAGCTCTTTATTTTCTAATACTTTTTTTAGTGACTCTACGCTACAAGTAATGTCGTTTTGATTAAAAAAAAGTACGATATGATCAGCTGATGTAACATAGTTAATTGATAGTATCATGCTACATAAAAGGTCTTTGAACCAAGTATTTTGGATCAGAGAAGGCATTAAGTGCTCTCCCTTTTGTAAAAAGTAGCGCTCTCCTTGTTGAGTATTTAACTCTGCTTGAATAATATGAGCTAGCTCTTTTTCATCTAAGCCTAATTTCAGCCAAACTTGATAGTGTTCAAATAAATACATACTCATTTCTTCTGATTTTAACACCCCAAGCATGACTTCTTTATTTATTGTGAGCTGCTGATCCGCTATTAAGCTCCTCAATACAGTAAAATGTTGCTTAATAAACTCAATATAAAATTGTTCTAGCTCATTACTTGTAAGGTTAGATGCTGCATGCAATGCTTTTTGCAATATACTGCGACTAGACGAATAGCTTATAACACAAGATAATGCTGATTTATCGACGTGATTAAAGTCAGCGTATAAAAGTAGCTGTTGATTATTACTTAAAACGAGAGCTTCGCATTGTTTTTTGAGTAATTGATTCGCGGCTAACGTAATAGCTTGAGAAGCAAACCCTTGATACCAAGACAAAGGAGCCGCTGTATTGTTAAAAAATGAAAGCAAATTAATGTTAGCATTGCTGATACGCAAATCATGTTGCGTTATAAGTTGCTTAATTAATGACTGATGGTCAACAGAAAGAGCCCAATGAAATAAACGCTGTTTGGCACTAGAAGAAAGCAAAGAAAGCTTTAGTTTTGCTATTTCTTCTGACGCATAAGGAATGTACATTACCATCTCTAGCACTGCTTGGTTCATTGCTTCAGCGTTATTTTTATCAAAATCGGCCAGTGAAGGTGGTGCAAAAGTCCCCCATTGAATTTGCTGTCCTAATGTAGCTTCTCGCGCATTTTCAGTACTAATAAAATGTGAAATATAGCTTGGATGAATGTATTCTTGGTAACGTTGAAATGCACGCTTAACCTGCTCTATATTACTTGCTGTGCTCGCGTCACTTTGATAAAAGGCGTCTAGCAGTTTAGTCAAAACTTGATAGTGATCACGGCTATCAAATCTACTTAATTGAAATGCTTGTTGGCCAATGTTAAGTTGACTGACGATATGTGACTTCACTTCGTCATTACTTTTTATAAGTGCTAACAAAAAGATTTGAAGTTTATGGTACTCGCTAAGTTCAGACAGCTTTACGCTACTAGCTATGGTGAGCGCTTCATCTGTTTTATTTTGTTTTATTGCGTAGATTAATGTATCAACAGAGTGTGGTAAAGATAGCCAATTTCGATCGCCCCATTGCTGCAACTTAGCTTGTGAAAAGCCACGCTCTTCAAGTCTAAAATAGAGTTTATCGATTTTTGGATCTGATAGTTTGTTACTGAAACCTCTTGAAAGCCTATATTTCAGCTGCTCTTCAGTGAGATAATTTGCGGCATATGAAGCAGGTAAGGATATCTGTTGCTCTACGTTACCATACATTGGATTACAACCAATTAGGCACACTAATGTTGTTAAATATGCGAGTCCTTTTTGCATATAGGTTTTCATTATAACTTCCTTTTAAAGCTCTGCTCAGTTTACCGAACAAGGCTATCGCTATTGATTTTTGATATCATCTTCAAGTATTAAGTTAGCTCCTTGGTATTGGAACCGTTTTCTGATTTACTTATCCTAGTAGCTGAGCTTATTACTGGGCTGACCTCACACAGGGCAGAGCGCATAAAACTCAACTGTAACAAACATCTAAAAAAGGGGGGGAATTATTAATAAATGATGAATTACAGGCATGTAAAAGCCAACATTAAACAATTTCTGCAGTTGGTGATGGCTTGTTTTGACTAAGCTTTATTAAAATGCATTAGTTATAACTTAATCTAACACATCGACTTGAAAAGTGAGAGTTACCTATTTTGATAAAGAGGTCTAATTGTTAATCAAAAAAGGTAACTTTCATGTTACATACCAATAACCCAATTATTAAACATAACACTGGTTTATTAAACTTAGCTGAAAAGCTCAATAACGTTGCAAGAGCTTGTAAAATAAGGGCGTATCACGAAATACACTTTATGGCAAAATAACTAAGCCCCTAGTGACTCTAATTGTGCCTTACACTCTTCCTTAGAAATTAGGCCCATTTCTTTTTGCCTTTTCACTTTTCTAATAGCATCAAAGTTATCTAATTTAAGCTTCGCTTTTGCTAGTCTAGTGTTGAGTTCATCGCTAGTAATCACGTCCATTTTTAATGCTTTTTCTAATTTTTCTTTTTCTTCGTCAAATTCTTTTTGGAAAGCGGCTTTTTCTTGTAAAATTATTTGATCTTTTAAGCCTTTTTCAATTTTAATGCTTTCTTCTTCAAGTTCTACCTTCTTTTCTAGTAAAGGCTCTATTCTGCTTAACGTCTCTTTTAATACAAGTTCAACATTTTCGCCATTATTTTGTACTAAGTTATCGACAAACTTTCGACCTATGTCTAAATAACCTATTTCTAATTGCCCATCGATAGAGGCTATATTAGATTTTATAGCTGATATTTTTGCGTTATCTTTATGGCTTGAGAGAATATCACCACTAAGCTTAGAGGTGGAATCCGATATATTAGAGCCAATTGAATTAGCCTGTGTCTTAATTTTATTAAATAATCCCATTTTTTATCCTTAAATTTAAAGTTAATTTTTTTGCTTAGTATGCTCAAGCTTTTTATGTTTAGTTTTTTTATAACTAACAAAGGCAATATAACTTACTAAGGTAAACATCCCTGCGTACAACATAACTGTCATGGCGGCAAAAATAAAATAGATGACCAGTAGCATAATGACGGCACTTACTGGTGACAACTTGAACAACTTCCGTTTAATATTTAATATCACTCAATCTCCTTATTGAATACTCAAATTTCCGCGTTATTCTCTCTTATATAGTTTAAAGTTACAATAATAACTTATTATATTAACCTCAAAGAGTTACAAAACATAACTACCTTTAGAAGAGAAGTGTTAATGTAAACTTTTATTGGTAAGGTAAATGTTAACCGCTTTACCTCCCTGTAAATCACAATAAATATAAAAGCCAATTTTAATTTTTGCTCAACAATTGATACCTAGCTTAGGTTCTGGCTTGTCGACGAATGGTGTTTTTACCCCGAAAAATCATCGCCTCTCCCCTTAGCAGTTAGTCATTAGCCCTGCCATATATGAACGTTGATTAAATTGTATTGTCAGCAAAAAAATTGGTATTATTGCCTTTTCATATAGTTACACGGACGTGTCACTTCAATTTTAAGGATAAAAATGAAATATATATTGCTCATTCAACTCATCGTTTTATGCTTCAGTGTATTTATAAACAAAACTTACGCCACCTCTCCTAACAAGCAAGAGCTATTAACATATTGGGAGCAGCTTCAACAAGGTAATGCTGAATTAAAGTCTTTCAATAAGGTTGATACCAATACTTACGCGATTTCCTTTAATAACATTCCTTTTGAAGGTGATATAGAGCTAATCAATATAGATATTCAAGAAGTAACATACGAAACACCAGTGCCTATTAATTATATCGCGACTATTGAGATTAAATTCCCCGAAGAACTTGAACAATTAAAAGATGGCTACAGTCATAGCTTTTACCGTTGGGCAGATAGCAGTCATTTTTACTACGACTATAACGCTAACAATTGGCTAACAAGCAAAGAATATAACAAGCTTTCAAACAGCGTTTATCAAAACCTAGAACCGAGTAAACTAACGACTCTTATCAACCAATACTCAGGGGAAGTCACTATTGGGTTAACTCTGCTATTTTTAATTGTTATGTCAACTCTGTTGTTATTTTTGTGGCAAATCAAACAAAACTTAGCCTTAAAAAGTCATCTCTAAGCAACTTTAATAAGTGGCAACTACATAGTGTTTGCCACTCAATACGAATTTAATATTGGGTGCATGAAGACTTAACAAATAACACCTCAAAAATAATAATACAAAGTCAGTTTTGCTTGCGTCTCCTCGCGGTACCACTTTTTGTAATTAATATTACTACGTAGTGCCCAGTTAGTTTGCAAAGCCCAATTCCATGATAAATCGACGCGTGAATGCCGCGCTACTTCACTGTTAAGTAACCACATAACATTGCCAGTAAATGCTAATTTATTATTACTGTTAAGTTGCCAAACCGCACCTAACTCGGTACCTAAGCCTACTTCAACGTTATCTGCTATATCACCCGCATTGAACTCAACAGATCCTAATATAAAGCTATGAAACTTATTAGGATCACCAAATGACTTGCCATACCCTCCTTGAGTAAAGTATCTACTTTTTTGCTTATTTATATCAGGCTGTCTATCGTACCCTAGCCTCATATTCCATGACCAACTATTAAAAATTTCATTGTCAGGTGCAAGTGACATTGCATCAATTAGGTATAAGTGTTCGATACGCAGTTTATCATTTTTGCTGAAGCTGCTCTGGAAATCAAAAAAGCTAATTTGAGCACCTGGAATATAACCAAGCGAATAATCAAGTAAATCATGATAGGCCAACCTATAGGAAAGCTCTATTTGATTATCGTAGTTATTGCTATTCACTAAGGTAATACCCACTCGAGATGAACTATGCCCCTGCTCAGGAGAAGCAAGTGGTTTTTGTGGCTCAGAAAAAGGAGGTGGTGTTTTTAGCTTACTGCGTTCATATAGCAATTTTTTTAAACGTGGTGCTATAAGATCTCGATTAAGCCCTTGATCATAAAAATTAAAGTTTAACCATTCATAGGCCATTTCTAAAATAGCGGCTTGTCGGTCTATGGTGTAGGTAGCGTTGTCAAATTCACCCTCTTCAATTAACTGTTGAACAGATGCTAACTCTTGTGCTGATAGCTGTTGTGCATAATGATATAAACGCGTACCAAATGCTGGTCGGTAATTAGGCTCTTGAAGTAGCTTATTATTTTTCAATGCGGCAACAGTATCTGACGGAATCGCTTGAAAAGAAAATGAAGAAGTTAAATCAAGCTTTTCATTAGCAAGTTGCAATAAGCTTAATAACTGGTATGAGCAATTTTCATCAATAAAATAATAGTCAAAAGTAGCTCTTTGTAGCTCCCACAAGTGAAGTAATATACGCTCAACTTCTCTTTCGGTAAAATTGAGCTTATATTCCCAAATATCTCGAGACTCTATATCATTATATTCCCGTACCTTTCGGTAATAAGGCATAACAGTGAAGTTACCAGGGTATTGCCCTACAAGTCCTTTAAACGCATACGCCGCTGCATTATCTTCAACATCAGGTTGGGCGGAAAAGTTGATCGCAAAAGCTACTAGCTCTCTATGCCTGTTTTGATCTTTTGCATCAACGCGTAATAACGTATGCCCAAACATTGATGAGGGGCTATTCATAAAGGCCGTAGGAAAAACCAACGTAATACCTGCGGGGTTCATCACTTCTTTCCATTGATTAAGTTCAATGCAGTTGAGCTCAGGCCAATTATTAGGTATTTTCTTTTTTAGCCAAGTATAGCGAGCAGGAAAGGCGCAGCGTAGTTTGTTGGCTTCGTTTACCGTTAACCCTATTGCATTAAAACTATCAACGGTAGCCAGCAACTCGGCATAGGGGTCTGTTTTTCCAGATTTAGTAAGAAAAAAACGCTCACTGTCTACTTCACTTTTCCACTCAGTCAACACAGCTGAGCGATAATGACCAAGCTGTAACCAATATGAATTTTTAGCTAAGGTCTTGAGTGATATATCGCTGGAAAAAGATGGTAAAGATAATAACGTTAAAATAATAAATATAACTGTGCTTAATATTTTCATGGTGTCTTATATACCCGTTACCATTCAAAGTGCTTAATTTTATAGGGAACTAAAAGTGGTGTAGGTGAAATATGTGTTTTATACAATGGTCATACCCTTGTTAAAGTAAAAGAATACGACAGCTATAAATATAAAAAGCCCCAGAAGGGGCTTTAACATAATTTGAATAAATTAACTGCGCAGCTAATTAAGCAAGTTTATAACTTGATAATACAGCATTACTTGCTACCAAACGGTTTAGGTTTTCTAATACTGTTTGTGAAGTTACATTTTCAGAGGTGTAAATAGCGGAAAAGTTAGCTTGTGCTAAAGAAGCAAATTCGGCTTTATCTTGCTCTGCAAAGCCCCATACTTCTGCAAGTGTAGCCAAAGTTTCGCCTTCACCTTTTGAAATATCACGTGCTAATTGATCAACATTACCATCAATAAAAAGTGATACAGTTTCGGTTGAAGTGATAGGGCCTGTGCCATCACAACCTAATGTACCAAAAGTAATACCAAAAGTTTGGTTACCTGAAGTACCGTTAGTTGTTGCACCTAATACTTTGAACACTTTACCTTCTTTACCTGCAAATACCATAGAGCCTAAGCCACAACCAATATCTTGGTCAGCCATTGCTTGAGTGAAAGGTAAAAGAGAAAGTGCTGCTACAGCGATGATTTTTTTCATATTCATAAGTCCTTTGTATGATGAATTAGCCTTAGAAAAAAAGGCGGTGCAAAGTAACATACTTTTAGAATATAAAGCAATAAAAATAGGGTGAAAGTACAATAATTTATCAAGTAAAAATAAAAGGTTAAATAAACTGAAGAAAAGTTCACGATTATTACTTTTAACTTTAATTTATACTCTTTACAATTAACCAACACATAATTTATAGCTAAGGATAGTAATAATGTCAGCAGAAAAATCGTCTATTAAAAACTTATCAGAACAAGAACTTACTAAATCAATAGGTCAGTTTCTTTATCAATCTATTAAGGAAGAGTGGCTAACGGCCTATATTTCTCTCTCGTGTTTAAGTCCCCATCAGAATAAACATGAAGCGCTAACTAAAAGTTATGTTTGCACGGCTTATTATACTTGCGCATTTAATCCTGAGCATGAGACAAATGTTGAAGACAAACTCATTGAAAACGTTGATGCCATTAAACCAACATTTGAACAGCTATTCACACTTGCTCAAGAAAAGTCAGGAAAAGTATGGGCTGAAGCAATATTTACCATTGAGCGTAGTGGCAAATTTAATTTGAAATTTGTTGATGATACCCCTTTTGATGGTAACCTTTGATAAGAGGCAGGTTTCTTTTCTATATGTTATCTAACAAGCAGCTCGATAATCAACCTACTATTTAGTGCATTATCGAGCGCCATTATAAAGATTTATAATGCCTTAACTAATATCCTAGTTAGCAACTCCTCCTTAACATTCAAGTCAACAGTTATGCGGTTATTAAATCACTCTGCGAATTTAATGTTTTTGTACTATTATCAACGGAGCATACATAAACCCGTACAGGTAAAGTGGCCAAATGCTATTACGTAAAATAGTTTTAGCCTAAATACATTGAAAGGACTCGTTGTGGATATACTCAAAGTAGCATTAGTTAACCTGCCGGAACACTTTAACCTCCCTTTAGCAGCCTTAATCAAAGAAGAGCAATTAGGTGCATGTAAAAACGTTACAACCGCTAGCATTGCTAATTATTTAAAAAGCCAATCAGACGATACTAATTTTTTAATTGTTTACGACAACACAATAACAGAAGCGCAGCTGTGTCAGTTATCTGCACCATTACATATTCCCGTCATATTATTAACCGATGAATGTAGCTTTGAAATGGAAAGAACGGCAAAATCTTGCAATATCGATCTCATTGTCAATGTGAATTCGCCCGAGGTTTTAACTTTGGTGTACGGTTTTATACATCAATACCATATATATCAATCGCAACACGCATTAATTGTTGATGACTCACGTGTAGATAGTTACATCGTTGAAAACATCTTATCAAAAGAGTTTATAAAAAATACCATAGAACTCAATCCTAATAATGTCATTAACCTTTTACACCAAATAAGCTCTATTACACTCATTATTCTAGATTATGAAATGCCAAATAAAAACGGTTGCCAGTTAATGGACGAAATTAGAAACACATTTCCAGAACGACACTTTATTTTTATTGGTATTACCGCGAGTAGAAATGCGGTCATTAAGTTTTTATACGATGCAGCAGACGCTACCTTTATTAAACCCCTTGATTTAGAGTTATTTTCAGTCACATTAAGAAAATTAATTTTTAACGCCTACCAAAGCACAAAAGAGCGTCAATCTCTCATTGATTATAAAAATATAATTAACAGCTTAACAAAAGATATATTCAACCCGCTTTATATACTTTCTACCATTAATGAAGTGTTAGTTGATAGCGTACCTGACACTAAGAAAAGCGCTGATGCGAGCTTACTTTGTCAAAAAGCTAAAGATAAAATTGAACACACCTTTGCTGATCTGCAAAGTTACATTGAATTATCACAATGCTTACATAGTCCAAACCTAAAGGCGTGTTCATTAAATGCTATGATTGCAGGACAACTCTACATAGAGTCAAGCAAAGCGAAAATAAAAAATATTATTATTAACCAATCACTTGACGAAAAAATAAAAAAACTATGTGTACCAAACCAAGTAGAGCAAGTCATTACTCATTTAACAAAGCACGCTATTGATAATAGCACTCAAGGGGATAATATTTACATACGCCTTTATCCCGACAAGTTTAATATCGTCTTCGAGGTAGAAGATAGCAAACCTTGCATGCTTAGTGATGATAGTAAACATTTACTAAGCGAGCATAGTCTTACTGTAAACAGTAATGCTAAAGACCCTTTAGATATTGTTTTAAACAAGAAAATTATTGATGCTTTAGGTGGAACTACCGGTGAAAAGCAAGGTAAGAACGGCACCATCTATTACTTTGAACTTCCTTCTTATGCATTAACGCCTAGCAGTTTTCATTAAATAACTTAAACTCAGGTTAAGATCTCACCGTAATTAAAGAGCAGTATCTTCGGGGTATATTATCCCTTGTTGTGCTCTTACCTGCTCAATAACGCTTAGTACTTGTTCAGAAAGTTGCCAATGGTTAATCGGTGACTCTATTTTACCTTGTTCAATTAAATCAATGAAATGACTCAATTCATAGGTCATTCTATTACTCGTTTGCGCGACTGATATATTGTGTACTTCCCCATTATTTAATGTCAGTGTAACTTCGTTAAATAACGAGCTATGCTGCCAATTAATTCGCCCCTTATCGCCCTGTAACTCACCTAAATTGGCTCCATGACTTACTTTTGAGTAGCTGATAAGTCCTTGTAATTCTGTTTGAGCTATTCCTTGAGCATTTACTGAATGATCAGAGTAAGACAATAGTACGTCACCATAACCATCAACACCTGAAGCTAACTTGCTACACTGACTGGCAACCTTATTGGGTAAGCCGAATAAGTCAATAATAGGATAAAGGGGGTAAATACCAATATCCATTAAACCACCATTACCAAAAAACAAGTTAAAGGTATTAGGGTTTTCTCCTTTTAAGTAGGCTGGATAACGTGAAGATAATTGACAAAATGAAGCGCTATACTTACGAACCGTACCAATCGCATGTAAGTGTTTTTTTATTTGTAGGTAGTTAGGCAGAAAAGAGATCAGCATAGCTTCCATAAAACAGACATTGTTATGTTTAGCCGCCATAATCATGCGTGTTAATTGCGCAGTATTAATCGCAATAGGCTTTTCACATAGCACATGCTTACCCGCGTTTATCATCATCAAGGTTTGTGCTTCATGACAATTATTAGGAGAAGCAATATAAACAGCATTAACCTCACTAGCATTGGCAAGTTCGCTTAAGTCGGTATAACAATGCGCTATTTTATGTTTTTCAGCAAAGGTTTGAGCTGTTTCAAGCTGACGAGAGTAAACTGCATAAAGGTTAAAACGCGGGTCTTGTTTAGCTGCCTCAATAAAAGCACAAGTTATTTTACTCGTCCCTATAACGGCGAAATTAATCATATGGTTGTCCTTATAAATAACCTTTAACTCGTGCAAATAAGTAATTGAAAATAAGTAATTGAAAATAAGTAATTGAAAATAAGTAATTAGTAAAAAGGTTAATGAAAGTTAATGAAAGTTCAAATAAATTTAAACCTTTTATCATGCAATGGCATCATACTAAAAAACATGATACTGATGAAATAAAAACAACAACACGGAGATACTCTTATGTTACAGCATTTATCTACTTTAAAATTAGCCCCACTTGCCTTATTAGTTATTGCTTCATGCGCTCAAGCAAAAACCATTAATAAAACCTTTGATGTTACGGCTGGCGGCTTATTAAAACTTGATACCGACATAGGCGCAATTAAAGTTAACACTCACTCACAAAGTACTGTATTAGTACAATTGAATATTGAAGGTGAAGACCAAGATAAACTACATATTAACTTTACTACACCAGCAAACGGTATAAATATCGAAGGAGACATCAAACAAGGCAGCAGCTTTTTTAGTGGTAATAAACACATTAAAGCAACTTACACGCTAACCTTACCAGAGCAATATAATGTTGACGTTGAAACCAGTGGAGGCTCAATTAGCATAGCAGATCTCACTGGTGAAGTAGACGTAGATACCGCCGGCGGCTCTATTTCATTAAGTAAAATACACGGTGATGTAGAAATAGAAACCTCAGGCGGCAGCTTAAAAATTGACGATGTAGTTGGAAAAATTGAAGCTAAAACTTCAGGTGGAAGTATCAAGATAAACCTACCAACTAAGCCAACAAAAGACAGTGAGTTTATCACTTCTGGCGGTTCAATTACTGCGTATTTAGCGCAAGACACTGCTGTAAGCTTAACCGCTAAAACCAGTGGCGGTCGCGTTAAGAGTGATTTTGCTGTAAAAGGTAGTGTCGATAAAAAATCAATCGTTGGTACTATAAACGGCGGCGGCCCTAAAATGTTACTTAAAACAAGTGGCGGCAGCATTCATATTAAAGAAATTTAATAGTAGTTAACCTCCCCTCTTGCGTTAATTAGCACCTTTACCTTAGTGAGCTAATTAACGCTCACTTTATTTACTCTCATTACTTTATTTACTATAACTAATTACCCCTTCGCTCGGTATACAGCCTTTTTCTAACCCCTTTAGGCTTTGTAGCTGACATATAAGCACCATACCAACTAGCATTTATTATTTATTCCCAACAGGGAATGTAAAAAAATTGTAAATACTTATGAATATTGGCACTATAGATAAGTACTTTATGGAATTATTCAACTATAGTTGTTTTCAGTTTCACTTCGTTGACTAACCTTTTTAGCATCACAAGGAGAACAGATGTTCAAGTTTACTCGCTTTAATAAAAATAAAATAACCACGCTCATTATATTTGCTAGCTTGCCTATACTTACGGCCTGCGCAACAGCAGATAACAGCAAAAACACTAATAATGCAGTTACCGCTAACACTCAACACAAAAGCTCAGCTGTAATTAATGAAGTAGAGGGTATACGTGAATACCATTTAGACAATGGTTTACGTGTTTTACTTTTTCCTGACCAAAGTAAAGAAACAGTTACCGTAAATGTCACCTACCATGTTGGCTCTAAACATGAAAATTACGGTGAAACCGGTATGGCACATTTACTTGAACATTTAGTCTTTAAAGGTACGCCAAAACATAAAGACATTCCCAAAGAGTTAAGCTCTCATGGCGCTCGCCCAAACGGTACTACTTGGACTGACAGAACTAACTACTTTGAAACCTTTGCAGCAACCGATGAAAACATTAATTGGGCACTAAGCATGGAGTCTGACCGTATGGTTAACTCATTTATTGCGAAGGAAGATTTAGATAGCGAGATGACTGTTGTCCGCAATGAGTTTGAACGCGGCGAAAACAACCCATTTCGCGTAACCTTACAACGCATGATGGCATCAGCTTTCACTTGGCATAACTACGGTAAATCAACCATAGGTGCCAAAGCAGATTTAGAAAATGTCCCCATTGAGCGCTTACAGGCTTTTTATCGTAAATATTACCAGCCCGACAATGCAACACTAATCGTTGCTGGTAAATTTGATAACGATGACATGCTAAAACGTATTAATAATTATTTTGGCGTAATTCCTAAACCAGATCGCGTTATTGCACCACTTTACACACAAGAGCCAGCACAAGACGGTGAAAAAAGCGTTACGGTTCGTCGCGTAGGTGACATGCAGTTATTTGGCGCTATGTATCATATTCCAGCGGGATCTCATCCTGACTACGCCGCTATTGACGTACTTTCTCAAGTATTAGGCTCAGCACCAAGTGGCCGCTTACATAAAGAGCTTGTTGAAAATAAACTCGCCAGTCGCGCATTTGGTTTTAACTTTCAATGGCAAGAGCCAGGAGTCATGATTTTTGCTTCGCAAATAGATAAAAGTTTTGATATTGATAAAACTGGCGACAAAATGTTATCTGTTTTAGAAAGTATTGAAAAAAATGCCATTACCGCCGAAGAAGTAGAACGTGCTAAACGTAATATTCTTAAAAATATTAACTTATCATTTAACTCATCTGAGGTTATCGCAAAAACCTTAAGTGAGTGGTTAGCCATGGGCGATTGGCGTTTATATTTCTTACACCGCGATCGCATTGAAGCGGTAACGGCAGAAGATGTACAACGTGTTGCTCAAACCTATTTAACGCGTAACAACCGTACTACTGGGCGCTTTATTCCAACAGACAAACCTGAGCGCGTTGAAATACCACAAGTGGCGAGTGTTGCAGCGATGGTTGATGGTTATGAAGGTAAAGCTCAAATAGCCCAAGGTGAAAACTTTGAACCATCATTTGACAATATTGACAACCGTACTAAACGCTTTACCTTAGCCAACGGTGCACAAGTGGCATTATTGTCAAAGAAAACCCGAGGTGAGTCAGTTTCAGTCAATATCAATATTGATTTAGGTGACGAGAAAAGCCTGCATAGTTTAGCAAATGTTAGCGAAAGTGTTGGTGCCATGTTAATGCGCGGCACCAAAAAATACACACGTGAAGAGCTAAAAGATGAGTTTGATAAACTTAATGCTCAAGTTTCTTTTGGGGCATGGGGTAATGGTGCATATGCTCGCATTACCACAACCAAAACTAACTTAAGCGATGTGCTTACTTTAGCCAGCTCTGTATTTAAAACACCACGTTTTGACCAAGCTGAATTCGATCAATTTAAAGCAACACGTAAAGTTGATATTGAACAAGGTATGCAAGACCCACAACAGTTAGCATTTAGAGCTTACTCTAAAAAGCAAAACCAAGTAGCCAAAGGTCACCCTAATTATGTTGGTTCTTTTGAAGAAAGTTTAACGGCACTAGAGAAGTTAAGTATTAGCGATGTTAAATCTTTCCATAACGCTTTTTATGGTGCTAATGCCGCTAAAATATCTGTAGTTGGTGATTTTGATGAGCAAAGTGTTAATGCACAGTTAAGCGAAATATTTGGTAACTGGAATGCTAAAAAACAATACCAACGACTAGCAACGCCTTATAAAAAAATGCCGGTTAAAGATGAAAACTTTAATACTCCTGATAAAGAAAATGCCACTTTTGTCGCCGCGATCACCTTGCCATTAGGTGATAATAGCGACGATGCTGCAGCATTAGAGCTTGGTAACTACATCTTAGGTGGTGGCTTCTTAAATAGCCGTTTAGCAACAAGACTACGTCAAAAAGACGGTTTAAGTTACGGCGCTGGCTCATTTATTAGCCCAAGTTCATTCGATAACAGAACAGCCATGGGCGCATACGCAATATGTGCTCCACAAAACTTAGCTAAAGTAGAGCTAGGCTTTAAAGAAGAAATGGCGCGCATGTTAAAAGATGGCTTCACAGAAGAAGAAGTTAACGATGCTAAATCAGGTTTATTACAGGGTGAACGCGTAAGCCGCTCGCAAGATAAAGAGCTAGCTGGCACATTACGATCGCAATTAGCGCTTAACCGCACTATGCAGTGGAACAAAGCCTATGAAGCACGTTTAGCTAACTTAACCGCTGCAGATGTTAATAAGGTAATGAATAAATACATCAAGCTTGAAGACTTCTCTATTATTAAAGCAGGCGATATGAGTAAAGTAGAGCAGTAAAACTTTATTCATTTAGCTTAGCCCTCGGCGTGATAACGTTAACGCCATAAAAAACCTTAGTATGAAAGTACTAAGGTTTTTTTATATTTTACCTACTTCTTTACTGCTAAGTCACTATTAACTATCAAGCGTTAATCATAACGCTAATATTACGTGAATGAAGCCGTTCACAAAACTATATTGAACTAACAGCGCTTACGAGAATAAACAACCAAACAAGCGATCCCTATTAATATTTACCTAATAAATTTAATTAGTTGTAATGAATACAGTCCCCGTAATCACTATTGAGAGCTATTGCAATTACGGCGAAAAGTGCTAAGCTCCCCGCTCAAAAAATGGAATATTTTACTAGGGAAGTAACATGAAAAATTATTGGGTAAAGGTGCTCCTTTGCTGTATTGGCTATATTAGCTATATCGTTAATGTGCATAGCAGCTCTTTTTCTCTTGAGCATACAAGTAAAAACCCTAAAGCACCTTCATATGCCGGTAATTACCTTTCTCAAGAGCAATTAATTGAGCGCTTTAATTGGGGCTATAGTAAAAAACTTGATTGGAATAAAGATCAGAGCCTTTACGCACGTTTGCAAACACGAGGTTTTGATACCGCTTTATTAGATAGCTGGGTGCAACTTGGCTGGCTCAACCATACAGCTGCAATAGATTTAGGCCTCTACCTACTTAAGCATAACAATACTGACAAAGCACTCAACTTACTTGCACAAGTTGACTTTTCTACACTCGGCGATGTGATCAAGTTAGATATTGTACTAACACTTTTAACATCTCATCCCGAAAAACTCACCGACAGTTTCATTGAGCACCTTAAAATTGGCATAAAGCCCGTCGAAAGAAGTGACTTTGAAACATATAGTATGGATCATATTTATTTATCTTGGATGCTATATCAAGCAAGTGAATTATTTACGCTTGAGGGCATGGCATTGCTTAAGCGCTTATTTCAAAAAAACAATAAGCTACTACGCATCACAAAAAATACGGGTTATGATTTAAGCCTTAATGCTGCCAAATGGTGGTATGAGCAAAACAAACATCAAGCCAATTTAAAAGAAACACTGACGCAACAAAGGAATATGCAATTACTAAAGCATTTAGCAACGCTTAATGTTTTACAGTTAACACCTAAAGAGCTAGAAAATATCAATACGGCTTTAAGCTTGCAGCCCAAATTGAAAGATTTAGATGCTTCCCTGCCAACCGTTATTGATGGCAATATTGAGCCACTAAACCAGTTTATCTTAGCGCTTCATTTAGGCTACCCCTACCCTGAGAAGGTAATCGAAAATATTGATATTAATCTATTAAGTGATGCCGCGATACAACACTTATTTTCTTGGGCAGTAAGTGTTGATCACCAAATTTTAGTAAAAAAGCTGTTCACTACTGATAAAGTATATTTACTTGAAGCAAAAAGAAAGCTATGGACTTTGTTACAAATCACCGCCGCCCCACTATCCTGGTATAACGGTTTTATGGCAGAACAAGTAACCAGCTTTGCCAATGAAATGCTACAAAGCGAATGTAAAAGATCTGAACCTATTAAAGCCAACTATTTTTTAGAGGCAATCGACTTTACTACGTTAAACGACAGCGCGATCGTCTGTATTTTTTCATTAACCTTAAATAGTGATGTGCATAGTAAAGCTTGGTCGCAAGTGAATAACTTAACCGCTAATCAACAAGTCTGGGTATATAAAAAGCTAATCAACAACAACTTATTTTCCTTAGCAAGTTTAGCTGCTGATGGCGTGATTACTTTAGACAACGATACATTATTTAAAGCATTAGTACACAAAGATATGTTTTATCAGCTAAGCCACCATAGCCAGCTATTTTTACTTATGGGGGTTAGCGATATTCAATTACGCGACTTAATAGCAGTACATATTCAAGGTAATGAACAAGAACAACAAGCCAACTTCAAAATGTTGATAACTCGTCACAATCCCCTTAGCGCAATGTTTGTCGGTGACTCGTGGTTTCAGGCGAAAGTTTGTCAATTGCTAATTACCGTTCAAGACAGCGACACTTTCACTGCTGCACAAAAAACACTCACCAATAACACACTTAAGTGCCCGGTAGCAGCATTAGATAGCACTTTAGCGAACAACAGCATTAACTGGGATAATATTGAAAAAGCAGAGCATTTATTATCTCCCGCGTCACAGCGAGCATTACTATTCAACTCACTTGAGTCGCGCTCTTACTTTTATTTACTTAATTATATCGATGCGCAAACCATTAATAGCTTACTTATTAAGAATTCTGCCAATGAATCATTACTGACCCTAGTAAAAAAGCACGTTGAAGAAGATAGCACCGCTGCAACATTATTTTTGCCTTATATACGCCAGTTCGAGCCGAACTATAACTCCACTTATAGAAAGTCCACAGCTAAAGATAATTTATGGCAGGCAGCAAAAAACCTTGTAAGGAGCGCTGAGGTTTCCCCATTTAAGCAAGCACTTCACGCTTACCCATACTCGACTGAGACGATACATAACTTACTTAAGAGTTTTTCGTATGAAGCTAACCTTAACGTTCGAGCAATAGCGTTCTCAGCAATAGCGGAGCACCCTAACTTTACTGGTTACGTTAATAATTGGGCGCTATATAATTACTTATTTAGCTCAAACACTTCAGGCTCTGCAGAAGATTTACTCAATATTTACCAAAAAAATGGCTTTCGAATAAATGAGCTGGCTGAGCTTCCTCAAGGAGTGTATTTCTCATGTAAAGAGTTAGTGCAATACCTTAATCATGGACTGCCAAAAGACATTAAAACCGTCGATGGAAAAACGCTATTTGAAAGCTCAGTTAATGCCGCTATGACCCCTGAGTGTTTAGCTAAGCTAGACAAGTTAGCGGTTAATACCAAGACAGTATCGGATAATGTTTCAGTTTACCAAGCTTACCTTAGCGGGTTTCCACGTAAAGAAAGAAGCGACCATAAGCGGATCATTTCTATGTTCCAACAGTTTAAAAGCAAAGGCTTTAAAGTGAGTTCAGACGTTAAAACGAATAATAGATTAATAGAAACCACAGCTAACTTCCCTCCTCAAGTACTCGGTTTTTTACTCGATAACGGCATTGATATTAATGATGCCGCCAATATAAAACAGCCCCCTATTGCTCACATTATAAAGTCATCGAATATAGAGCTACTAAAATATGCGGTTAGTCGCGGGGCAAAACTGAATGTTAATTACCAAAACCAGCCATTATTATTTTTAGCTACCCGGTCGAGCGAAATAACTGAATGGATGCTTAGCAATGGTTATCCTGCCTGCATAAAGGATAAACAAGGTAAAACGGCTTACCAAAAAACTTACAATCGGAAAATAAAAAAAGTACTTGCGTTACACGGAGGTGACCAATGTCATTAAGATTTATTATTGGAGCAATTTTTACCTGCTTACTTTTTGGCTGTGGGAAAAGTGACGATTTAGATACCGCTGCATGGCAAGATATTATTGCACAGCAGTCATTACCAGCTGTTATCAGTGAAATTGAAAAACGTGAAGTTTTGGTAGCAGATGAAAACTCAGCATTACTTAACGCGGCAATTTCACACCAAAAAATAGACTTAATTGAGTATCTTTATGAGCAAGGCGGTTTATCTCGTGATGCTATTTTGCGTGGTTATAAACAATCTCCTGCTGAGCTAAAAGATACTTGGCAATACTTACTGAATTACAACAAGCTAAAATCTCTAGGGAGTAATTCCCCACTACCTCGCTCTCGTCAAAATTATAATTACTTTCCTGACTTAGTTTTACGGTTTAGGTTATTCAGTGAGCCGGGAAGTATCCATTACTCAGAGTACCAAATGAGGAGTTTACTATCTGACATTGGTGATGATTTAGGTTCTGAGGATGGAGATCCCTTTACCTCTGAAGTCGCTATATTTAAAGCGCAATTTCATCACTATTACGACGTAGAAAATACAGCTTACGTGAAATTTATGCTCGCGCTTTTCGATATAAAGTTTTTACGTAACATCAGCGGCCCATACATCGATATTGCCAAAGAAAAGGCGTATCAAACAATCAAGGTGTTATCAAACACAGATTATTCTCCGGCAATATTTTACGTTGCCGATAATATGAGAAAATTCTACCCAGAGCTATCCGGTGATGATAGGTTCTTGCAAAAAAAATCATTACTTGAACGCGCAGCTAAGCTTGGCGATAAAGAGGCGCAGTCTGCATTATTAAATTTATTTGATGATATGCTCGGCGGCCAGAGTTATAGGCTCGGCGGCCAGAGTTATGAAATTAGGTATGGCTACGCAAAACAATTTCATAATGTTCGCGCTTATAAAGAGCTGATTATTGACCTACTATATAGCACTGCTGAGAGCACCTATAATGGTAATGATGCAAGCGACACTGAAAAGCGCATTAAAACCTTTAAAGCAAAAGCAGCACCTTTATTTTTAGAGGCGACTAAAGCAGGCTTTTTTATTGAACACCTCGGAGTTCGTGATATCAAAGAATTGAGTATTAATTCGCAACTTGATTTTTTAGAAGGTTTTCTCATTCAAGGAAGCTATGATAAAGCAAAAGAACTCGCATTACTTTTATTACCATCGACATCTACGCAAAAGAACCTTAAACGCCTTATCCCCTTAATCATTAATAGCTCTCTTATAAATGATGCAGCGGTAATGAAAACTGTGATTGACACCGTTAACTTAGCGGAATATTTAAACAATATATCGCAACTGAACTCGGAAATAACCATTAACGGCAGTTCCTTGCTTACTTATTTAATCAGTAAAGAACAAATTGAACTAGCGCAGCAGTTAATTGAAAGCGATGTTAATATGCAAGAGCAGAACTTTGCCTATACCAGTTTATATACTGCAATAGAAATAGAAAATGATGCGCTTATTAAGGAGCTTTTAACTCGCGCTGAAATGCCAATTTACCTTAAACGTTACGGCTACCAAGAGCAATCTCTATTACACCTTGCTGTGAGTTTAGCTAACTTTTCTCTGGTTAAACAACTCACCAGTAAAGGGGCCGATATAGCAGCAAAAGATCGCAATGATTTAACCGCATTAGACTGGGCTATTTCACTAAAACTGACTGACATTGCTAATTACTTAGCACAGCAAATGAACGTAGATATAAGCCAGCGCCTACATGCTAAACCTAAAGATTGCATAGTAGATAGTAAGTCTCAACTGACTTGGCTAAATAAAGAGGCCACAGGTGATTCATTATTTAGCTGGAAGAGCAAAGTCACGCTAAATGAACCTGACAATTGTCAATACGAAGCTTGTAGCCTAAGTGCGGTGATTAAACGCCTAAATGATATAAAGTACTGCCAACGTAATGACTGGCGCGTACCTAGCGCTAAAGAAATGCAGTCACTTAGTGACGAAGTACTAAGCGCCCTCAAAGGCAAGCCTGCCGCTTACTACTTTGTACAAAATAAGAGTGGAAATTTAGGGTTATTAAATATTGATCGCTTTGGTAACGGGCGAATTAGCATTAATACCTATCAAGCACATATTTGGCCTGTTGCAGGTAAAGCTAAAAAATTAACCCGCAATTTAACGGCACATCAGTTCTCACTGGGTGGCCCACCTGTGGTCGTTGCTGCGGATTTATCTGATGAGGCAATTAAAAGTCGAACCGATGAAGAAAACTATCAACTGGCTTACCAGCTTTATTTTGGACAAGTGCAAAAGCGCTCAACCAAAAAAGCCTTAGCGCTGTTTGACTACCTTAAAGTAAAACAGCATGCCGGTGCCCATGCTTTTTTGTCTTATCATTATGAAGAAAAAAATAAACCACAGTTATCATTTCAATTTGCAATGAGTGCTGTAGCGGCTGCCAAAAATGAGCACTGGCAAGGAGGTGCAAAAGCGCGTTTAGGACGAGCTTATATCCTTGCTATTGGTACACCACAAGATGCGGTTCGTGGAGTCGCCTTATTAAAAGAAGCTATTGCGCTTAACAATGTTGATGCGATGGCAACCTTGGCAAAATATTATCAAGACAACAACAAAGTGACTGAGCACTATACCTATCGCAAAATGGCCGCAGCGAAAAATCACGCCGAAAGCCAACGTATTTTAGCTGTTATGTACGATTTTGGTTATGGTTTATCTATCAAAAAAGATACGAAAAAAGCACTTAGCTGGTTTCGCGAAGCGTCTAAAAATGGAGATATATTAGCAACTAGGCGGCTTATTCGTGCATATAAGAGGCAAGAATTAGGGCTAACCTTTTCACAGCCTGATATTGATATATTAAATAAGCGCTTAGGTAAGTAAGTCTTACAACTAATATTGAAACTAAATTGTCATTTAAACTCTTAAGCTACCCTGTAATTGAGTAAGCTAAAGCCTTATCCATAGCTAACTATGGTTAAGGCTTTTAGCGACAAGTGGTGATTGTGGGGCAAAAATATTAATGATTTCTCTTGATAGCGCTTGTGCTAATAATTGGTGCTGATTAACTTGCCAATGAACTCCTTCATCAGCACAAGTTTGTACAACACTACCCGCATCAAAAAAATAGCAACCTAGTTTTTTAGCAACCTGCGCGTAACGTGGTGCTAATTGCTGCGATTTTTTGGCACCGTTCTGGTAAATATTAATATACGAGCCAACTTCATACAAAGGCGGTGGTGCAATAATCATCACTTTACCTGTAGTATTTTGTTCTGCTCCCTTACCAACCGAAAAATTAAGTACTTGCTCTGTTAAACTTTGCATTGCAAGCGCAACGTCCTCAACGGTTAACGCAAAGCGATTTTTTAAGTCATTGGTGCCTAACATAATCAGTACTAACTCGGGTTTATACTCTTGAAGATAAGGCCTTAGGTAGCTTATACCTGACTTATCACCAGCAAAAGGAAAGTTGTGAACTAAAGTACGGTTAGGCTGCCCTGCTTCAATCACTGTTGCTACTTCAGATAACAACTGCGCTAATCTACCACTCCAACGTTGAGTTTTATTATAACGCTCACCACTGGGTGAAGTTCCCCAGGTATTAGAGTCACCAAAGCATAAAATATTTATCGTCACTCGTTTACCTCATTTTTTCAATGACACATTAATTATCGATAAAAAGAGCTGCAATGTAACGACATTATTAACTCAACATAAATGTACACATAATTGCGACTATGGTTACTTTATTTTTTCTTTATTGTTAAGTACCATATGGCGATATTTTATCCTGCGCTGTTATCTTTTATTAATAACAGCTTAAAATAGCATTAATATTCCTTAATACTACTAAATACAGTATTGGTAACCTACCTTAAATGCTAGCTTTACTACGATCACGGAGAGCAAATGCCAATCGTAAAAATTTATAAAAAACTGAGTCCTTTTCAGCGCGTTATTATTGCCTTATGTTTAGGTATATTTACTGGGATTTTTGTCGGCGAGCCTGCGGGTCAGCTTGAAGTTATTGGTAACGTGTATATTCGTTTACTACAAATGACTGTTTTACCTTATGTGCTAGTTTCTATTATTGGTGGTTTAGGACGCTTAGACAGTAATATGGCTAGCCGTATTGGTATGAGAGCGGTTAAAGTTATTCTTATCATGTGGTTATCAGTAATGGCAACATTACTATTATTACCACTTGCCTACCCTAACTGGCAAACAGCAGGTTTTTTCAGCTCAAGCATGGTTGCTGAGCCGAGCCAGTTTAACTTTGTAGAGTTATATATTCCGAGTAATATTTTTGCATCACTTTCTGGAACTATAGTCCCAGCAGTAGTGTTATTTTCACTACTTATGGGGGTAGCCTTAATACAGGTCAAAAATAAGGAAACCTTTCTAACACTAACCACCAACATTGGTGATAGCTTAATGAAAGTCGCATCCTATGTGGCTAAATTAGCCCCATTAGGTATTTTTGCCATATCAGCCTCTGCAGCAGGTACGTTAGCCGTTGAAGAATTAGGTCGTCTACAGGTATTTTTATGGGTCTATATCATCGCAGCTGCCTTGCTCGCTTTAGTATTTTTACCTTTACTTATTCATTGGGCGACACCGTTTTCATACCGTCAAATTATGTCAACCGCTGGTGAAGCGGTAATAACCGCAACCGCCACAGGTACTGTTTTGGTTGTTCTGCCGATGATAATTGAGCGCAGTAAAGCCTTACTCGCTGAACATAACATGCAATGCGAGGAAACCGACTCAACTGTTGATGTATTGGTGCCAACCGCCTACAGCTTTCCTAGTACAGGTACCTTATTAGGCTTAGGTTTTATTCTATTCTCGGCTTGGTATGTTGGCTCACCTCTCGCCTTTAATGACTATATTTCTTTTGTCGTGATGGGCGCTTTAACTGCCTTTGGTAGTATGGCCGTTGCCATCCCATTCTTATTAGATTTTTTTGATTTACCCGCAGACCAATTTCAACTGTATTTACTCGGTAGTGTTGTCACCGCTAGATTCGCTACAGGCTTAGCTGCTTTACATGGCTTTGTCGTAACGCTACTTGTTGCCTCTGCCGTGATCAAAAAACTACGCTGGCACCGTTTAATGCAAGCAATTGGCGTACATTTAGCGGTTACTTTTGGTGTTATGGTAGCGACAGGTATTACCTTAAGCTCTTTAATTCCATACAAATATGAAGGTGTAAAAACTTTTGAAACTATGGTGCCAATGAAGCAACCGGTTAAAATTGAACGACCTTCTGAGCTAACCCCATTATACGAAGATGAACAAAAACTACCTCGCTTGGAAGTTATTATGGAGCGAAAAATACTACGTGTAGGCTATTACGATGCGAGCCTACCTTATGTGTTTCGTAATAATGAAAATCGTATGGTGGGTTTTGATGTGGAGATGCTAAATGAACTAGCAGCTGATCTTGAAATCACCATTGCGCTGTACAATATAACCGACCGTGAAGATGAAGCTGAGTTACTCAGTAATGGCAGTATTGATATGAGCATTGGCGGCCATGTTATAACGCCAATGCGTGCACTTAATGTCGCTTTTTCAGACTCTTATACCTACCATACCGCGGGGCTATTACTAAGTGACTCAAGGCGTGATGAGTTTTCAGAGCTCAGCGCAATGAAAGAGATGCCCAATTTACATTTAGGTGTTGGTAGTACCAAGTATTATCAAGATATGGTAAAAGAGCACTTTCCTAATGCAACGTTAACCGAAATAGGCAAAGATAACGTCCGTGGCTTTCTTAGGGGTAAATATCCTGAGGTCGATGCGTTAGTGTTTTCAACCGAGGCGGCATCAGCATGGGCAATGCTATACCCTAATTACTCTGCCATTATTCCTAAAGGGGTAAGCTTAAGAGCTCCTGTTGGCTTTGTACTACCTAAAGGGCAACTAGATTATGTGCAATTTATTAACACATGGCTGAAACTTAAAAAAGAAAATGGCTTTGCACAAGAGGTTTATAACCACTGGATACTGGGAGAAAACCCACAAGCTATACAACCTCGCTGGTCTATTATGCACGATGTACTAGGCTGGTTTTAAGACTGAATAGACGACACATAATGCCTTAACTAGTAAGATTATTATGTGTCGTAAAATAGGCTAAGCTAAAATAAGCTTAGCTTACAATGTAAACGCTGTATTACTTGTTTCTAATTAACCGCAACCGCTTTAGCATTTGGTCTACGCGGATCAGCGGCCCCAAAATAAACGCCATCTCTTAGCATAATTGCTTGTAAACTGCCCAAAGATTTAGACTCAACCACGTTATACCCTAATATTTTAAGTAACGTTATCGAGTCTGCAGCAATATCTTGCTCAACCAGCAAACGCTCGGGTAACCACTGATGGTGAATACGTGGGGCATTAGTCGCTTCACTAATATTCATATCAAACAGTAAAACATTCACTAGCTGCTGGAAAACTGCGGTAATAATTTTACTTCCCCCTGGCGTACCTGTGGCAATATAAGGCTCATTATTTTTAAAGACAATAGTCGGCGTCATAGAGCTTAAAGGTTGCTTGCGTGCTGCTACAGCATTTGCTTCGCCGCCAACTAAACCGTAACTGTTAGCAGTACCTGGCTTAGCGGAAAAGTCATCCATGGTATTGTTCATGACAAAGCCGGTTCCTGGAATCGTTATACCACTGCCAAAATAATGATTAAGAGTGTATGTATTGCTAACAACATTACCCGCTTTGTCCATCACTGAAAAATGAGTGGTATCAGGGCTTTCATGTAAACTTGGCTGTCCTGATGATATTTCTGCTGACGGGGTTACGCGCTCAAGCGATATACCTTGTGCAAGCTTTTTAGCATAGCTTTTACTAATTAGGCCTTGTGTTGGTACTCGAACAAAGTCTGGATCACCTAAGTGCATACTTCTATCGGCATAAGCGCGTTTAAATACTTCTGCTTGTAAGTGCATCATAGAAGCACTCCCCTGGCTTAACGCCTGTATGGGCAGCTGCTCTAGCATATTAAGCATTTGTAATAAGTGCACACCACCAGAGCTTGGTGGTGGCATAGTGACAATATCATAACCATTAAAAGTTCCTGTAAGGGGCTGCATTTCCTCAACACGGTAATTAGCTAAATCTTTCAGAGTAATTAAGCCATTACCGGTTTGCATCTCAGTCACTATTTTGGTTGCAATATCTCCTTGATAAAAGCCCTTAGCGCCATGCTTAGCAATGTAAGTTAACGTATTGGCTAAATCAGGCTGCTTGAATAGCTCGCCAACTTGATATAATTGGCAGTCTTTTTTGAAAAATACGCGACAGCTTTCTGCATTACGTCTTAAATTATCAAGCTCTTTCTCAATAATATAAAGCATGTCATCAGTGACAGCAAAGCCAGAAGTAGCTAGTTCAATAGCAGGAGCAATAACTTGTGCTAAAGACATAGTGCCATATTTATCTAATGCATGAGCCAAGCCAGCAACCGTTCCTGGAATACCTGATGCAGATAAGCTTTGTAAGGTTTTATCGGTGTCAACTTCTCCTAATTCATTTAAAAATAGGTTTCTATGAGCTGCTTCTGGTGCTTCTTCTCGATAGTTAATTGCAATAGTTTTGTCGTCTTTGGCTAAGTGCACCAACATAAAACCACCACCAGCTAAGTTACCTGCTCGAGGTAGCACTACAGCTAATGCAAAGCCAACTGCGACGGCAGCGTCTATTGCATTGCCTCCTTGCTGCAATATATCGGCACCAACCTTACTTGCTAAATCGCTTTGACTCACCACCATACCTTTACGGCCAATCACAGGGTGATGAATATCGTAATAATTAACAATACTTTTTTGCTCATTTATTTGTGTAGCAGTTACGGTTGGAATTACAGAAGGGTTTTGGGCATTCACTTGCTCAGGTATAAGGGCTAGGCTAGCTATAATGCTGCTAGCTAATAAATGGGGTATTTTAGGTGACGCAAAAGAGAACATGAATTTACTCTACTGGTTGATGGTTATTATTTTTGTCGTTTAATGTCTTGACTATATTGTGAATAAACTAGTTTTTAAATTCGCTAATATACCACTGCGTATGTTTAGCGACTGTATTATTGTATTGCGTTTGCAATGACGGTAGTACCACACTATCTGGAGCGCCAGTTAATTCATCCATAAAAACTTTTTTAGTTTCTGTTGCCAGTACTAACACATTGTCATACTTACCATGACAAAAGCCCGCTAAATAGCCTTTACCATAGAAAATGTCATTTTCAGCGGCTGTAACGTCAATACCGTCGACTTGCATACTTTGTAAATCATGTAACCAGCGTTCAATGACCGGTCGCCACTTATCGCTTTTGACGGAGCTTGTACCTAAATTAAACACAGGTAAATCTTGGCGTTCATGTCTTTTATAGTTATACGAGTGGTTGTCATAAACAATACATTGACCAAAGTCTTCAACAAGTGCTTCAACAATCGCTGCCACAATACGATAAAATTGTGCATGTTTTGCTTTGCTTTCATTAACCTCTTCACTTGTTAATGGTGTTTGCCAAATATCTTTTCCCCAAGCCGTTTCATAGACACACTCTTGTGTATTACGGTTTAAGTCATATTCATAACGTGAATCATGGGCAATTAGTGTGATGGTTTGTTCTTGAATAAAGCTACCAGTATAGGGGTCTTCTTCGTAATAGCGTGATGTTTGGTCAAGTAAACAATTTTCACTTAATGACGCTCTAAGGTTACCGCCATCATGAATCGCAGCTGACATTGCTGGTAAGTATTCAGCTATTTTTAATGTAAAAGCACCGCCGATGATAGTCGCGGTAAAGCATTGACGGTTATTAATATGTTCTATAATTTCGAGTTCTGATAATTGTTGTTGCATAAGTTAAGGCCTTAACAGAAATAACATAAAAGACATCATACAACTTGTTTATCAAGTAATTAAGTATTTATCACATTCCGTGTAGGAAAGGATTTATTTACCCTTGCTTAAGCCCCTTCTCTACTGTGCTGTCATCCATAAAAGAAAAACCTATCTCACTTAAATTTCCTTTATTATTGAGTACATTATAATGCTTATTTTGTAATGCTTCTGGACGATAAAATTGATCGGTGCGAATACGTTCAATAACGCTGTAATGTACAAGCGGTAAGAAGGGTGATGCAGCTTCATTAACATTCACCCGAATAAGACGAGGTGCCCTTAAGAAGCTTTTCTTGCTTTGCAACGTTTGATAATGAAGTATATCTAACGCATCGGGTTTTATTTCTAATTTCTCAGACGTAATTAAAAAGCGTTCATTATTAAAAATAAGGGTGTGATCATTAAATGCGGTTATAGGTAAAATAATAAGTTGGTCTTTTATCTCCTCAAGCATGAACTTCAAGCATATATCTGACAGACCATCTTGCTGATAGCCGCCACCAATATCACTATGAACGCCTGAAAACCATACCTCTTTAATGCGTGAGTCTTTATTAAATAATGTTGGTTGAAAAACTAAGCGCTGCTCATCAATAGCTACTAAATGTACCGCTTTTTCAACATGCTGCCCCAACACATCATTTTCAAAAACAATACCACTGGCAGGAAAAGTTTTAGGGTTTAAGTCCAACGAACCTCGCGTTGCTGCAACAGTATCAAAAACGCCAACAAACTTAACAGGCAAAGAAAGCTGAGAAGTAAATATACGTGCTATTGCAGCACCGCGACTAAAACCAAAGATATAAATATTATCGCCGTCTTGGTAATGCTTAATTAAATCAGACTTTGCTTGTGCCAGAATATCTTCCATTTCACCATAGGGTGGGGCAAAAGCACTATTAAGCAATCGTTTGAACCAGCTGCCTCGGGTACCAATACCGCTGTAATAAAAGCTTTGTTGGTGAGATAGTAGCTCAGAGTGTGTATGCTTAGTTGGCAGTTGCCCACCAAAAAACAAATGCAACTTCAAAACATTAGTTATGCTTTCATCGCGATTATTATCGACAATATCTTCGGGGCTATTACTGGTACCATCAAAGCAAAAAATTAAATTTTTCATATCATCCTTGAAGTTAAAGCTACGTAAAGCTAATCCATAACAACTAATTTTATCTGTTAATTGTCAACCTGCTCTAATAGCTCTTCCATTAAACGATTGTTATAAGCGTGAATAATACTTTGACTCTTAAACAGTTGCGGTAGTTCAATAATAAAAGTAAGTAATACTAATGCAATTCCCGCAGCTATAAACGACCCTGTTAGAATAAAAACACAACCGAGTAACATTAAACCTAGATTGATTGCGCCCCGCTTCCACTTCCCTAAATAAAAATGGTGTAGTCCTGCAACAAACAACCAGTTTAGTGCCGCATAAGTGTCAGGGTCTTTAAGGTTTTCAACTTCTAAATTGTAATAATGACGTTTTTGTTCAAGGTTTAGGCGAGAAATTTGCTCTCTTAAGCGGTTTTCTTCTAACTTTAATAATACGTTAGTCATAACTTATATCCTTATAATTATTACTACTTAACTTTATGAATGTATTTGATAAAACATTTACTGCGTTGGGATCTCATCAGAAATAACCTCAATGCAGTCTTTATCGTTACAACGACAAATTCTGCCAATGCCAAGTCTAACGCCTTTAAAAAAGCCGAAGCGTTCAACCGCTTGATAAGTATATTCTGAGCATGTTGGAGAAAAGTTACACGATAAAGCGAAGTGGCGCTCTGAGCCACCAGTTTTTTGATAATAACGAATAGATTTCAGCAAGGCCGTTTTAATCACGAGATTTACCCAGTGTTAAAATAACGGCTTCTCGAGACCAAAAAAGCCAAAAGCGTTTTTGTTCTATTACTTGAAAAACCAATTGCCAACCATTAGCAGCCTCTTGATTTAATGTCGACTCCAAACGTTTAAGTGGTAAGCCGCTTGAGCCTAGTAATAAAGTACCGCAGCCCCCTTCAGTGACATAAATAACCTTATATTCATCGTATTGTGCCATAGAGCTTCCTTACTATTGATTAAAGCGTTGTTACTGCTTCCCAAAATATAAAAGCTGCCCATAAATAGCAAGCACTTTATTTACCGTCCTGTCACTGGTAGAATTTACCGAATTCTATTATTACCAATACGAGAACGATTAATCATGGGTAGAGCTTACCAAAACCGAAAATTATCAATGGCTAAAACAGCCGGAGCCAAAACTAAAGTTTATTCTAAATATGGTAAAGCCATCTATGTATGCGCCAAAAACAATGGCTTAGACCCTGATGGAAATTTAGCATTGAGGGGTTTAATTGATCGCGCTAAAAAAGATCAAGTACCTACTCATGTAATTGATAATGCGATAAAAAAGGCATCTGGTGCTGGCGGTGAAGACTACGCAGAAGCCCGTTATGAAGGCTTTGGCCCTGGCAACTGTATGGTTATTATTGACTGTTTAACCGATAACGGTAACCGTACCATTAAAGATGTTCGTCAATGTTTTACTAAAACTAACTCAAAAATTGGCTCTTCTGGTACTGTATCGCATATGTTTGATCACCAAGCTATTTTTGCTTTTAAAGGTGAAGATGACGAAGCCGTTTTAGAAACTTTAATGATGGCAGATATTGATGTTACCGATGTTGCACTAGAAGATGGCATTATTACTGTTTACGCTCCACATACTGAGTTTTTCAAAATCAAAACCGAGTTTGCTAACTCAATGCCTGAGTACGAATTAGAAGTTGAAGAAATTACCTGGGTGCCACAAACCTATGTTGATATTGAAGGTGAAGAAGACTTAGCCAACTTTGAGAAGTTTATTGCCATGCTTGATGATTGCGATGATGTACAAAACGTTTATCACAACGCTGAAGTAAAAGAGGAAGCTTAAGCTTTCTTATTCAGTAAGTACTTATTCAGGACGGGTCACAAACTTCCATAAAAAAGCAGCTATCAAGCTGCTTTTTTTATGGTTATCCGTTTAACTAACAACTAGACCATTATAGTAAATGATTAATCGTAACTTCAGGGCTAACATCAGCGTCATAGTCAACGCCATCAACACCAAAACCAAATAACTTCAAGAACTCAGCATGGTAACCAACGTAGTCAGTTAACTCGTCAATTGTATCAGTATCAACTGTATTCCAAATATCAGTAACACGTTGTTGAACGCTATCTTCAAGCTCTTTATAGTTTTGGCTAAAACGGCCTGCTTCATCTAAACGTGGTGCTTCATTGTAAATATTTTCTTTGAACAAGTTATCGATTTGCTCAATACAACCTTCATAAGTACCGTCAGCTTTCATCACTTTAAACATCGCTGAAATATATAACGGCATAATTGGAATTGCTGAGCTTGCTTGCGTTACTACGGCATTTAATGACGTAACATTGGCTTGACCATTAAGAGCTGCAGTAGATGCATTAATTGCACTTGCTGCACGGTCTAAATCTTCTTTGGCTTTACCAATAGTTGCTTTACCGTAAATAGGCCAAGTAAGCTCTTTACCAATGTAAGTATAGGCAACGGTTTTAACGCCTTGTGCTAATACATCCGCCTCTTTAAGCGCATTCATCCATAATTCCCAGTCTGCACCGCCCATTACATCAATAGTACCTTGAATTTCAGCTTCATTTGCCGCTTCAACTGACACTTCATCAATAATACGCTTTGAGGTATTTAAGTTTTTAGTGGTAACACTTTGACCTATTGGCTTTAAAGTAGACGCGTAAACTTCACCTGTATCAGGATCGGTTCTACGTGGAGAAGCTAAAGAGTAAACCACTAAATCAATTTTACCCATATCAGCTTTAATTGCTTCAATAGCTTGTGCTTTTACTTCATGAGAGAAAGCATCACCATTAATGCTTTTCGCATAAATACCTGCTTCATCAGCCGCCTGTTGAAAGCCTGCGGTGTTATACCAACCTGCTGAAGCTGTTTTTTTCTCTGTTGGTGGTTTTTCAAAGAAAATACCTAAAGTTTTAGCGTTATAGCCAAATGCAGAGGTAATACGTGACGCTAAACCATAGCCTGTAGAAGCGCCAATCACTAAAACATTTTTAGGGCCCGCTGTAGATGATGAAGCGTTTGCTTTTACGTAAGCAATTTGTTCATTAACATGCGCTTGACAGCCAACAGGGTGAGCATTAGTACAAATAAAACCACGAATTTTTGGTTTGATAACCATAAGAGAGCCTTTTTTATTTATGTTAGTCACGACGTTACGCTAAATCAATATTGCTGATAACGGCGTGTTGAAATGTATGTCATATTGGCGACATTGTACCTTGACTAAACTTTTAAGAGGTACGATCAGATAATATGATCTTTATTTACCGCCACCTAAACAGTTTGGCGACAAAGGTGTGTTTTCTGCGTAATGCTCATCCCACTCTTTTTTGGTGTAAGCGTGAATAGCCAACGCATGAATTTTTTCAGCTAACTCTGTTGCCAATACTGAATTTACTGCGCGATGGCGTTTAATACGCATTGCGCCATTAAACTCATCAGAGACCACAATCACTTTAAAATGCGATTCACTGCCCGGTGGTACATTGTGCTTATGGCTTTCATTTACTACATCTAAATGTAAAGGAGAAAATGCATTAAGAAGTTTCTGTTCAATTATTGCAGCAGTAGTCATTTTTATCCCTGATAATATTATGTCAATTATTCTTAGCTAAATCGGAAATTATTTTAGCTGATTTAAGAGGATAGACCAACAATATGTTATGAAATATGTCACAATATTAGGCTGTAATTTCATTTAATTGGTAAGCTAAAAACCATGATCAGCCCGTTTATTGTCAATGACAAAAATTTATTCTTAACTCGTTTTCCCGTAGCACAAGTAAACCGAGACTTGCAGGCATGGGACGCTGCCGATGAATACTTAATTAATCATATTACAGAACATAACCTTATTAATGAAAACAGCCATGTGGTTATTTTTAATGACAGTTTTGGTGCTCTAGCAACAAGCTTTTGCCAGCCATCACTTAGCCCCGCTAGCGTAACTTGTGTGAATGACTCATACATCAGCGCTCAAGGTATTCGTCATAATATTTCAGAAAATAACTTAGACGACAGTAAAGTAACCTTACGATCTAGCTTAGATAAGCTACCTGAAAACATTGATATTATTTTGTTCAAAATACCTAAAAGTAAATCAATGTTAATTGAACAACTGATACAAATTAAAAATAATGTAAACGATAACACCGTATTTATTGCTGCCGATCGTGCTAAAGAAATTCATAGCTCAACATTAAAAGTGTTTGAAAAGTACTTGGGTACAACAAAAACCTCATTAGCGGTCAAAAAAGCTCGTTTAGTGTTTTGCCAATTTGATAATAAACAACAGCACCAATCACCATTCCCAACAATTTGGTCGCTTGATGATAAGAACACTTCACAACAATTTACCATCAGTAATCATGCTAATGTTTACGCACGAGAAAAGCTGGATATTGGCGCACGCTACTTTATTGAGAACTTACCTAAGGTTAATGAAGGCTGTAAAGTGATTGATTTAGGCTGTGGTAATGGCGTTATCGGTTTAACCGTTTTAGCACAACAACCAACAGCCCAAATACAGTTTTTTGATGAATCATTTATGGCTATTGCATCAGCTGAAGCGAATGTGAACACCAACCTGCCAGAGCATGCAAGACAGTGTACTTTCAACTTAAATGATTGTTTAACCGATGTTGAAAGTAATAGTGTTGATTTAATATTATGTAACCCTCCTTTTCATCAGCAAACGGCAACAACCGATCATATCGCTTGGCAAATGTTTAAAGACAGTTATCGCGTATTAAAAAAAGGCGGCGAATTACGTATTATAGGCAACAGACAACTGGCTTATCACATTAAACTAAAACGTATTTTTGGTAATGAGACTCTGATCGCCAGCAACGATAAGTTTGTGACACAATCAGCTATTAAAAAATAAAATTTTTGAATAAATGAGTGATTACTCAACATTAGCACAAGGAAAACTTCACCATGAAACCGATGGCATCAATGCAAAAAACGCTATTTTCAGCAGTAACAGCCCTTTTAATTGTAGGCTGTAGCAGTGCGCCAACGCACGTAATTTTAGCACCACAAATTATTCAAACGCCAACAAATACATACAATACTCAAGCATCATTAAATGTTGTTGATATGCGTACCAGTAATCACATTGTACAAATATCTCAAGAAGGGGAAGCGGCGACTATCTTGTCGTCTCAACAGCGTTTAGAAGAGTTAATCAACAGTACGCTAAGCAGTACTTGGAAAAAGCAAGGCATTGGCTTTAATAGTATTGCCAGTACAAAAATTGATATTACTATTGATAAAGCCATCACCAGTGTTACTCAAAAAACAATGAGCTATACCACACAAAGTGAGCTTATCATTACCGTAAAAGTTGCCAATGCGCAGCAAACATTAACCAACACCTTTAAAAGCCGTGGTAATAGCGAAGGCGCTTTAAAAGCCGATATTGCCGTATTGGAGCGTGACTTTAATAACAGTTTAAATACCCTATTAACGCAAATAGTGAACAGTAACGATATTCGTAACTTTTTAGCAAATTAATTCAGCTCACTTTCATAACCACCAAAGGTTCTTTTATGACAACGTTAACTAAAATCATTATTGCCACGGTATTGGTGTTTACCAGTTTATGCAGTAAAGCAATTGATCCAACAAATATTTATCCGAAAGTAAAATTAGAAACCTCTATGGGGGTTATTATCGTAGAGCTAGATCGCGTTAAAGCTCCTATTACTGTTGATAACTTTCTTACCTATGTGGTTTCAGGTGAATATAACAACACTATATTTCATCGTGTTATTGAAGGTTTTGTCGTACAAGGCGGCGCCTATGATACTGACTTTAGTGAAAAAAAGTTAAACAAGAGTATTTTTAATGAATCGGGTAATGGTTTGAAAAATGACTTTGGCACTATTGCTATGGCAAAAGAAAGTCGCCCGCATACAGCTAACCGTCAATTTTTCTTTAATATGGCAGATAACGATAGTTTAAATCCAGGTAGAGGCTGGGGCTATGCCGTATTTGGCGCTATTGTTGAAGGTGAGGAAGTATTAGAAAAAATATCTAAGGTAAGTACCGACTACCACCAAGGTATGGCATGGAATGATGTTCCCGTAGAACCAGTGTTACTGATTAAAGCCACTTTACTCCCTACTGACGAATAAGCTACTCCTACTTTACAATTTGATTACAAATTAACACCAAAATAAAAGGGCTATTTTTTGACAAATAGCCCTTTATCACCGATACCTAATAAGGTTAGCAAGCGTCACATATCTAATTATAGCTATAACATAGCTACGCTTGGTCACATCACAATCAAACGTTTAACTTGAGTGGTTAATTAGAAACTCGAAGTCTAATGCTAAACTAGTAATAACGTAGCCTATCGTTATTTACAGCCGATAATGGCAATTTATTACTGAGCGTTAAAGGAGATTTCATGGTAATAGAGCAGTTTATCAATAATAAAATTATTCAAATGCATGCCTACGTCAACGCTGTTATTGATAATGAAATACATTATACCGAATTAGATCAATTTATATTTGATACCATGGCTGAGTGGACCTTACTATCGGTAACCGATGAAACCCCTAGTTCTGCAAAAGAACGAGTTTTTTGGCACTTAATGCACGAGGTGAGCTTACATGGTGCACAGGCGCTTAACCAAGACTTATTTTTTAAAAGTGAAATGAATACCTGTTTAGACTTTTTTAATGGTATTGGCAGTTATCCTATTGATTGTATCGGCTGGCGGCCACTGCCGTAAGTAACCTACTTAAACAAACATCGGTTACTTTTTTGCTGTGTACCTTATCAAGGTAATACGCTCAATAATAAAGAGCGCAGCTAGTTATTCAACACCCACTCATTCGCGTAATACAAATAACTTTACTACAAAGCCATTAATGCGCTTGGGAGAAATGCAAGCCTCTGATAAGCTTAGCGGTATTAATTTCTCCTTGAGTTTTCTCATTAATGGCTAACAACGCTTTCAAAGACGCTATTCTCAATAAACGTATGTTAATCTGTATTTTTACAGGTTTTAGCTCAGGTTTACCGCTATTTGTTTTATATCAACTAGTACCTGGCTGGTTAAAAGATGAAGGGGTGAGCTTAGCTGAAATTGGCTTATTTTCGTTAATTGGCATCCCTTATGTTTGGAAGTTTATCTGGTCTCCAGTTATCGATCGATATTCACTAGGGCGAATTGGTCGCCGGCGTAGTTGGATGTTATTTACACAATGTGCGCTACTTCTATCCATCGGTCTCTTTGGCTTTATTAACCCTGTAATGAATATATGGTCAGTCGCTTATTTAGCGACTGCTGTAGCGTTTTTTAGTGCCAGCCAAGATATTGTACTTGACGCTTATAGACGTGAATTATTACCTGATAACGAGCTAGGTTTGGGTAACTCTATACATGTGCAAGCATATCGTTTCTCAGGGTTAGTGCCAGGTTCACTTGGCTTGATCTTAGCTGATCATATGAGTTGGCAATCTGTTTTTATGATAGTCGCTGCTTTCATGTTACTCGGTGTGTTTCTCACTTTATGTATTAAAGAGGTCAAAACAGAACATAATGCCCCTAAGTCACTCAAAGAGGCGGTAATTCTCCCTTTTAAAGACTTTATACAAAGCAATGGTCTTAAGTCTGCCTGTTATACACTACTATTTTTAGTGCTTTATAAACTCGGCGATAATATGGCAACGGCTTTACAAACACCATTTTTTATGGAGATGGGGTTTAGTAAAACCGAAATTGGTGTAATAGCGAAAACATCTTCAATGGTAGCAATGACTGTTGGTATTGTTATTGGTGGCTTAGTAATGATAAAGCTTAGTATTAATCGCGCGCTATGGTTATTTGGTTTTGTACAAATTGCTAGTATTCTAGGCTTTGCAGCTCTAGCAGAAATAGGTCACAATAATTACGCGTTGGCTTTTACTATGGCCTTTGAATATTTAGGAGTAGGTTTAGGTACTGCAGCTTTCACCGCCTTTATTGCCCGCACCACTAACCCAGCTTTTGCCGCAACTCAAATTGCATTATTCACTGCATTAGCCGTATTGCCGCGCACCTTTGCTAATGCGACTACAGGTTTTATTGTTGAACAAATTGGCTGGACGCAATTTTATTTTTTATGTACCGCACTCGCCATACCAGGCATGATAATGCTTTTAAAAGTTGCCCCTTGGAACGAAAACACTCAATCAAAAGTAACAGGTTAATTTAATGATTAAACTATTTTTTTTACTGCCTATTTTAATGTCACTTATTTGGTGGTGGTATTTAGATAACAGAGGTTATAGCTTAAAGGAAGGCCTTAAAGGCTTTATTTACATCGCACTATTTAATAGCGTTATTATTGGCTTTTTTACCTTAATGATTTTTGTGACCAGCTCATAACACCGTGCATGGCTTTCACTAACTAAAAAATTAGAGAGCTCGAGTACAGGCAAATATATACCAACGCACTCTATGCTCTATATTTTTATACTCGCTCATAAGACAATAACAACCTCTATGAAGTGAGTGAAGAAGTGAAGAAGTGACCTAACTCGCTTATATCTTATTAACCTGCACCATAGATTTTCTTAAAGTTTTTCAAATTCCACCCAATCATAACTTCATTACCAATTTTAAGAGCGGGTACAGATCGAGCCCCTATAGCATCAAGCTCTTTTCTACCACGCTGCATTTTTGCATTTGTTAACCTGTACTTAATACCGTTATCATCCAAATACTTTTGGGCTTCTCGACAATGAGGGCATTTATCTGAAATATATAAAACAACACGTTTCATGGCTAACCTATAAAGAACTGTTAAAGACTCACTGTTTTACGCAAGCCTCAAATGAGTTAATCAAACTATCGACTATTATACAAAGAGGGTAACCTAATTAAAGCAAAGTATTTGAAATAATAAACCTAACTTACGCAGCTAAAGCTTAGTAGCGAATATTACTAAACTTGGCCCATGAAAGCAGTAAAGCGCGAAAGTCATCAATACCACAACCTGCTATTTCATTTTGATCTAAATGAATATGCTCATCCGTTAACATTTCAGGCAAACCTTCACTATTTTCTAAGCTTCCATTTAAACTAACGTTAGTTTGAATATCAACCTCATCACGGCTTAATGTTACGCTGTACTCACTGCCAACTATTTGCATTTCCTTACGCTCACCATTTTTAATTAGGTTAATTGCGGTTAAAAATTCAGTAAGCTTCTCCGGATTATTGTTAACCTCAACCTCAAGCCAAGGACCCATTACTTCATGCTCTAAAGAAAACCTCGCTCGAGCCTCTCCCGTGATAGCATCGTGTATAAATTCATATTCCATCGTTTTTCCTATAAATAGGCATATTAGTTAAGTGTAGCAAAATTCAATTAACTCCTCAGAAAGCTTACTGTGCAAACCACTGCTGGTTAATTAACACCTCAGCTTCCGTAACGTTTGCTGCACTACTATTAATACTTACAGAACCACTAAAACTGTCACCGCTTTGAATAACACCAACACCTTTAGGGGTTCCTGTCATTACAATATCACCGTCTTCCAAGCTAACAAATTGTAATAATTCAGCAAGTATTTCTACGGGCTTGTACATCATCAACTCAACACTGCCCTGTTGTGTTAACGTATTATTAATACTTAAACTTAGAGACAGATGATCAATGTGGTGGCTTTCAATGGCAACAAAGTCACTAAATACAGCTGAGCCATCAAACGCTTTAGCTCGCTCCCAAGGTAAGCCTTTTGCTTTTAATGCAGACTGTAAAGTACGTTTCGTTAAATCTAACCCTAAAGCAACTGCGCTAAATTTTCCTTGTTGATACAAGAAACAAAGCTCAGCTTCGTAATGTAATGGTTCCATTAAATGATGCGCATTAAGCACTGAACTAATCGCAGAGTTAGGTTTGAAAAACACCACCATTTCGTCAGGAACATCATTGTTAAGTTCTTTGATATGCTCAACATAGTTTCTACCGATACAGAGTATTTTAGAAGGTGTTAGCGTTGAGGTGGTTATTGCTAATTGGGCATTGGTGGTAAGGAGGTTTATGGTTTTCATGAAGTGCGGCTTAAAGGAAATACTTTAGAGTTTAAATAGTTACCTTAACTTAAACAAGCCTAAGGCTTAAAGTAATGCTCTTATAGAGGTAAATAGATAATTAAGCGACTTAATAAGCCGCTTAACAAAGGCTTGTTTAGTTTTGCTCGTTTACACCGAGCAATGTGCGAATAGCTTGGGTAATACTATCAATATTTTCAACATTGTCAGGGGCAATAAAAATAGTATCATCACCTGCTAATGTTCCCAAAATACCAACGGCTTCACCCATACTATCTAACATACGAGAAATTAACGGTGCACCGCCAATACCTGTTTTAAGGATAATTTGCATATTATTATGCTTAACACTTAACACTACCGATTCAATTGACTGCTTAGATTTAGGAACGGCCAATTCATCAGGTAATATATAAATCATTTCATTGTTTGCGTTACGCGTTTTTACAGCGCCAAGCTTAGAGAGTAACCGGGAAATTTTAGCTTGTGACATGTTATCAAAGCCTTGTAAGGCAAGAGCGCCCGCCAACTGACCTTGTGAACCATAACATTGCTCTTTTAATAAACGCTTGAACACATGAATTAATTTAGATTCATTTTCTTTACGACTGATTATCATTTACTAGCTTCATATAGTTTTCATTAAAGGCATAATTCTACACCATAGTACAATTTCAGTGAACTATAACTTATGAATATTTATTCAAAAGTATTTATGTACCGGAAATGTTACGAAGATAATTACATTTACGCTTACTGTTAAACCTTTTTATTGAAATAACACTATTATTTACAACTTAACTGTAACTATTTTGTTAATTTTTTTGACTAGATGAGAACACTAGCGCAAACTCTGAACCATGCTTTTTGTTATATAATAACAAAAAGCAAAAATACTCATTACAATTTTAAAAATAAAGCAGGATATTATGAGACAACTGACTAAATTGTTAATGCTACCGGCATTAGCTTTAACGGCCAGTTCAGCATTAGCTGACGAGGGCATGTGGCAACCAAATCAATTACCAACCATAGCAAAACAATTAACCAAAGCAGGGTTGAAATTAAATCCCAATGACTTAACTGACCTGACAGGTTTCCCAATGGGAGCCATAGTTAGTTTAGGTGGCTGTACCGCCTCATTTGTTTCAGATCAGGGCTTAGTTGCTTCAAACCACCACTGTGTTTATGGTTCGGTGCAATATAATTCAACTGCAGAAAACAACTTACTTAAAAATGGTTTTTTAGCGAAAAGCTTTGATGAAGAATTGCCTGCAACGCCAGGTAGCCGTATTTATGTGACCGAAGAAATTACCGAAGTTACGCCACTCGTTAATGCCGGTATTACTGAAGGTATGAATGGCAGTGAACGATATAAGGCGATTGATACTAACTCAAAAACACTCGTTGCTGAATGTGAAAATGACGACAGATATCGCTGTAGTGTAGTGAATTTCCACGGCGGCTTAGAGTACTACTTATTTAAACAGCTAACCATTAGAGACGTACGTTTAGTACATGCGCCTGCAAGTAGCATTGGCAAATACGGCGGTGATGTAGATAACTGGATGTGGCCACGCCACACTGGTGATTACGGGTTTTACCGTGCCTATGTGGGTAAAGATGGTCAACCTGCCGACTTTAGTAAAGATAATGTACCTTACAAGCCAAAGCATCACCTAAAAGTTAATAAGAGCAGTGTTGATGATGGCGACTACATTATGGTACTTGGCTACCCTGGTAGAACTAACCGTTACCGCACCGCCTATGAAGTAGAAAACACATTTACGTGGACTTACCCTAATGCGAAAGCTTATCGTGAAGAAATTATCGATTTAATACACACTCATTCAGAAGAAGGTAGTGAAGCACGTATTAAATATGAAAGTACTTTAGCTGGCTTAGCAAATTACGCTAAAAACTACGGTTCAATGATCCATAGTTATAACAAAGGTACTTTTTTAGAGCGTAAGCAAACCCTCGAGAAAAAACTAACTCAATGGTTACAGAGTGACAAAAAGCGTCAAGCTAAATACGGCGAAGCATTATCGGGGTTAAATAAACTCATTAAAATTGATGATCAACAACAAGCCCGCGATTTAATTTTAGGTTATATGCGTTATAACAAAATGCTATCTACCGCGACTAGTTTACATCGCTTAGCCGTTGAAAACGAAAAGCCAAATATTGAACGTGAACGTGGTTATCAAGAACGTGATTTAGCGCGCTTTGAACAAGGCATGAAATCTGTTGACCGCCGTTATGACGAAACTATTGATAAAGAAATTCTAATCGCTATGTTAACGCACTATGTTGCGTTACCTAAAGAAGAGCGTATTAAGTCTTTTGATAAGTTTTTTGGCTTAAGTAAGACAACAGCTAAAAACTTTAATGAGAAAAAGTTACGTAAAACATTAGAAAAAATGTATAAAAAAACACAGCTTAATTCTCAAGAGCAACGTTTAGCGTTAATGAATAAGCCGTTAAGTGACTTTGAAAAGAGTAAAGACCCATTCATTAAATTAGCGGTTGCTAGCTTTAAAGAGCGTAAAGCAATTGAAGACACTTCTAAAGAACTAGCCGGCAACATTCAAGCTTACCGCCCTAAGTACATGGAAGCACTTATTGCTTACTTTAATGATAACAACTTACCTGTTTATGCTGACGCAAATAGCACACTACGTATCACTTACGGGAATGTAAAAGGCTACTCGCCACAAGATGGTTTAACGGCAACACCTTATACAACTCTAGAGGGCATTGTTGCTAAAGACACTGGTATTGCACCATTTGATGCGCCTAAAAAACAACTTGAGCTAATTAATAACAAGCAATATGGCGAGTACGCTAAAAAAGCAATCGGCTCAGTGCCAGTAAACTACTTAGGTACTTTAGATATTACCGGTGGTAACTCAGGCTCACCAACCTTAAATGATAAAGCCGAGTTTGTTGGCTTAGTCTTTGACGGTGTTTATGAAAGCATTATTGGTGACTGGGATTACGATAAAAAGCTAAACCGCTCAATTCACGTTGATGTACGTTATATGCTTTGGGTAATGGAGCACGTTGATGGCGCGACTAACCTAATTGAAGAAATGGATATTGTTGAGTAACCAGTTCGCCAGTATCAATACAATAGATACTAGCATTGTTTGCAATATTAACAATAAAAAGTTCTAAGCATAAAAAACCCGACAGTTGTCGGGTTTTTCTTTATCTACTCAATATAAATCGTTTATTGAGTAGCCTTAGTAACATTCAAACTATGTTCTAACTATGCTTGAAATATAGCCTCAATAGATAAGTTCTGTTGAGATAAAATATCACGCAAGCGTTTTAATGCTTCTACTTGAATTTGACGAACACGCTCACGGGTAAGACCTATTTCAGAGCCAACATCTTCAAGAGTTGCCGCCTCATAACCTAGCAAACCAAAGCGTCTTGCTAATACTTCTCGCTGTTTAGTATTAAGCTCATTAAGCCAAGTAACAATATTATTACTCATATCTTGAGACTGTAAGTCTCCTTCAGGTCCTGCACTCTTCTCATCAGGAATAATATCTAGTAATGCTTTGTCAGAGTCACCACCAAAAGGTGTGTCAACTGAAGCCATGCGCTCATTAAGGCGAAGCATTTTAGTAACATCTTCAACAGGTTTATCTAAGTGAAGCGCAATATCTTCAGCGGTTGGTTCATGATCGAGTTTTTGAACGAGTTCTCTAGCAGCACGTAAGTAAATATTAAGCTCTTTTACCACGTGAATAGGTAAGCGAATGGTGCGAGTTTGATTCATAATCGCTCGTTCGATGGTTTGACGAATCCACCACGTAGCGTAAGTTGAAAAGCGAAATCCTCGCTCAGGGTCAAATTTTTCAACGGCTCGAATAAGCCCTAAATTGCCTTCTTCAATTAAGTCTAATAGTGGTAAGCCTCGGTTATTATAACGTCTTGATATTTTTACAACTAAACGCAGGTTACTTTCTATCATACGTTTACGAGATGGCTCATCACCTTTAAGTGCCAAACGAGAAAAATACACTTCTTCTTCTGCACTAAGCAATGGCGAAAAACCTATTTCGCTTAAATAAATCTGAGTAGCATCTAAGTTTGATGGTGCTTCTTCTTTTGCTTCTATTGTATTTTCAGCTTTTATTTTTGTTAGTTTGCTCATACCCTTCTCCCACATAGCAAAGACTTTTATTAAAATTAATTACTCACGTTAACTCCAACTGTTTTTATTTACGTTATTATTATGTTGTTATTTTTATTATTACTTTTTTGGTAAGTACTTTAAGGGGTTTATCGACTTGCCACGAAAGCGTATTTCAAAATGAAGCATAACTTTAACAGAGTCTGTATCGCCCATTTTCGCTATAACTTTACCGCCTTTAACCACTTGCTGTTCTTTTACAAGTAACTTGTCATTATGAGCATAGGCACTTAAGTAATCATCATTATGTTTAATAATAATAAGTTTGCCATACCCTCTTAACGCATCACCAGCATAAACAACCTTTCCATCAGCTGCCGCTTTGATATTTGTACCACGACGACCAGCAATGTCTATCCCTTTATTACCTTGTGCTTGATTGGAAAAGTAATCAATAATTTTACCCTTTACAGGCCATTGCCATCGATGAATTTTTTGTGAAAATTCTGTCTTCTCAGGAATGCTCTTTTGGTATACTTTTCCATCAGTTACATTTTTACCATACGCCTGCTTTTTAGTTGTTGCAAGCACCTTTTTATTACTTTTTTTATTTGCAGTACTAGAGCCCTTACTCGACTTTTTCGTGGAGGGCTTGTTTTTACTATCTTCTGTTGCTTTTTTAAACGTTTTTTCGGTCAAAAATAATTTTTGTCCTGGAAAAATTCTATAGGGTGACGAGATTTTATTAAGTTGAGCGATTTGTCGTACGTCAGAGTTGGCGCGCCATGCAATGGAATATAAAGTCTCACCTTTTTTAACAATATATTCACTTGTTGTTATACTGTTTTTAACGCGTTCTTTAAGAGGAACACCACCATACATACCAATAACGGGTGCAGGATCATTTCGAGTAGAGCAAGCTGATAAAAGTACACTACAAAGCACAATAGTAACAACATAACGATAGTGAAAGGTGAGCGAAAACCTTGGCATTATAAAACACCTACCGTCGTAAATTGCTTTACATAAAGCTCACTTATCATCATGATTATTTACTCCATAAGTTCTCGAGCGACTACCTTAAAGCAAAATATGCAATAATAATGGCGATAACGACACCCCAGCCTAAGACATCAACCCATTGACGAATTTTTTGCTCCATGGCGCTGCCCCCCCATTTAATTAAACCAGCAACCAAGAAAAACCGTAATCCTCTACCGATTGCCGATGCCATAAGAAAAGGCAAGAATGCCATATGTAAAAAGCCTGCTGACACAGTAAAAAGTTTATACGGAATAGGTGAAAAGCCTGCAATAAACACGACCCAAACACCCCACTGCATAAACCAACTAATGGCCGTATCAAAACGTGCTTGGTAACCAAATTCGGTTATTAATGGTTGTATCCAAGGTTCAAACATTAAGTAACCTAGCAAATAACCAACCGAGCCACCTAAAATAGAAGCAATAGTGGTTATTGTCGCTAAACGCCATGCATTATGAGGCTTAGCTAATACCATAGGGGCAAGCAAAACATCAGGTGGTATAGGGAAGAAAATAGACTCTATAAAAGTAATAAAAGCTAAAATACGCGGTGCAAATTTATGCTCAGCCCAACGCAATGTCCATTGGTACAAATTCGAAAACACTTTCACTACAACAACTCTCCAGGAACTAAAGGTACAAAGCGTACTGCTTCTATTTTTTCTTCGATAAACTCATCACCATCACGGGTAATAATTTTCAATACTTGGTTTTGTTCTCCCACAGGAATAACTAACCGGCCACCGTCTTCAAGTTGATCTAACAAAGCTTGAGGTACTGCATTAGGTGCTGCGGTTACAATAATGGCAGCGAAAGGCCCTTTACTTGCCCAGCCCTGCCAACCATCACCATGCTTCATTGAAACATTATGTAAGTCCATCGCTCGTAAGCAACGCTTAGCTTGCCATTGCAATGCTTGAATCCGTTCAACCGAAAATACTTTATCGGTTAGCTGCGATAAAATAGAGGTTTGATAACCAGAGCCGGTGCCTATTTCCAAAATGTTTGCAGGTCGACCATTAGCTAGTAGCAACTCTGACATTTTTGCGACAATATAAGGCTGTGAAATAGTTTGCCCTTGCCCTATCGGTAAAGCCGTATTGTCATAAGCTTTATGGGCGAGTATTTCAGGTACAAAAATATGTCGAGGAGTATTAGCTATGGCTTGTAAAACCTCGACGTTTTGAATACCTTCTGCATGTAGTTTTTGCGCTAATAATTCACCGCTACGCTTTGATTTTCCGCCTACCCTGCTAGACATCATATGATTAGATCTCATTGTTAATCTGATAAACTTAGCTCGCTGAGCCAGTCTTTTATTGTTTTAATACTTTGATGGGCCGTCATATCTACAGTTAATGGTGTAACCGAGGCGTAACCCTGTGCTATCGCATGAAAATCAGTACCTTCGCCACCATCTAACTCTTCACCGAGTAAACCATACCAATAAATATCACGCTGCCAAGGGTCTTGCATTTTTTGCATGCACTCCGCTTTATGCCTATTCCCCAACCGAGTTACTTTGATTCCTTTAAGTTCATTCAGGGGCACATCAGGTACGTTAATATTTAAAATTTGATCTGCTGGTAGCGGGTGACTTTTTAAACGTTCAATAATTTTAACGGCAACCACGGCGGCAGTTTTATAATGGTTTTCATCCTTACCAACCAGTGAAATGGCTAAAGCAGGCATACCCATATGACGCCCTTCGGTTGCCGCAGCAACAGTACCTGAGTACAAGGTATCATCGCCTAAATTAGCGCCTTTATTAATACCTGCAACCACTAAATCCGCATGACTAAAAAATTGGCTCGCACCAAGGTGCACGGCATCTGTAGGCGTACCATTAACTGACACAAAGCCATTATCAAGCTTTTCAGCGCGTAAAGGATTTAATAGTGTTAACGAGTTGCTCGCACCACTACAGTTTCTATCAGGTGCAACCACATCAACACTAAAGCGTTCACTTAGCACCTCAAATAGCACTTTAATCCCTAAAGCATGAACACCATCGTCATTACTGAGTAATATTTTCATCAATAGTCCTACTAACTTTCGGTGCTTGTTTGGCGTGTATCAATGCGCGTAGTCATATCTTGATAAACCAGTAACTCTCTTAATACCGTAGTGGCATAACAGCCTGCGGGTAAAAAGAAACTCACTTTTACATGAGTTTGGTTATCTGGTGTTGATAGTACTGAAATGTCGGTATCACTAATGGTTAAACGAATACGTCGACGTTCTTGCTTTAAACCAAAACGCGGTAAGCCTTGTGCAAATTCAATATGCTGCTCAGCAACACTTTGCTCTAACGCTAATGCTTCGTTGGTTGTCATTAACTCACCAGCTCCCCACATAGGCGCGGTTATATCAACATCTTTATCTTGTAAACGCTGCTTAACAGCTTCATCAACGGTATCGACATGAAATACCGATTGTGTGCCGGCAAGCATTAACACATCGCCAGTGACTATTTCATTAAAAAGCGACTGTTCAATACGTTTATTAATCATGCTATTAAAAATATAAGAGCGAGCGGCTGATAAATACATACCACGCTTTTTCTTGTCTTTAACTTTGCTGCCCGAAAAAAGCGATAAAGCACGGGCAATATTTCCGCCATCAATACCAAAGCGCTGCTCACCAAAATAATTAGGTACACCTTGGCTGATAATACTTTGCCAACGATCAACTAGTGCATCAACATTCGTAACGTTTCTTAATAGTAATTCAAAGTTATTACCGGTAAGTGCGCCCGTACGTAATTTTTTATTATGGCGTTGGTACTCAAGTACTTCGACACCTTCAATTGCTAAATCGGATAAATCATATAGTTGTTTACCAGGAACATGCACACCAAACCATTGCTCTGTTATAGCAAAACGATCTTTTAAGCCTGCATAAGAAACAAGCCCTTCTTTAACGGCAAAGTATTTAGCAAGCTCACGCGCAACAAAAACGGTATTTGCACCTGTTTTTCGTATTTTAATGAATAAGTGCTCTCCTTCGCCGATGGGTGCAAAAGGGAGTTTTTCAAACACTTTAAAATCACTCATTTCACTGCGTAGCAAACCACTCGATTTAGGCTTTCCATGCAAATAGGCATGTTCTGGTAACATTCTTTATTCCATTTTTTAATAATTAGACATTACAAAGTAATGTGGAAAATAACGGGCGAATTAACACGTAATTTAAATGTGCTGTACTTCATCTATTGGTTTAATCTCATGCTCAGCAACGGTTAATAATACAACGCAATGAACCGCTATACCTTCTTTTCGACCAGCGTAGCCAAGCTTTTCAGTGGTAGTTGCTTTAACATTTACTTGCTCAATAGAGCAGTTTAAGTCTTCACTTAAACAGGTTCGCATATTAAGTAAGTGCGGCGCTATTTTTGGTGCTTGTGCCACAATAGTGATATCAGCATTACCTAACTGGTAACCTTTTTCTGTCATCAGCTCTACCACATGACATAGCAAAATACGGCTAGAGATATTTTCATATTGCCCATCGGTATCAGGAAAGTGATTACCTATATCAGCTAAACATAGCGCGCCTAATATTGCGTCACACAATGCATGTATTGCTACATCGCCATCAGAATGAGCAATAAACCCCTGCTCAAATGGAATTTTTACGCCGCCTAATGTGAGAGGGCCTTCACCGCCAAACTTATGAACGTCAAAACCATGACCTATTCGCATTGTTGCTCCTTATTTAACAAAGTGCCTGATTGCTTAGCAAGGTAAAACTCCGCTAAAAGCAAATCATCGGGGTGAGTTATTTTTATATTTTCACTACTACCAGCAACCAATAAACTGTCAAGATTGGCCTGCTCAATCGCTGACGATTCATCAGTAATACTCCAGCCATTGGCTAAACCTTGTTCGATAGCGCTCATTAGTTGTTGAGTTTTATATAACTGAGGTGTAAGCGCATGCCATAATTGTTCACGCTCAACCGTATTAATTATAAGTTGCTGATTAGCTGAGTTTACACAGCCTCTTTTCATCGTATCTCTCACCGGGCTTGCTAATATGCCTCCGGTATCGTTGGCAAGACACTGCGTTATTAGCTGGTCAATATCTTGATGGCTAACACAAGGACGAGCTGCGTCATGCACTAACACCCATGGATAAGTTTTGTTATCAACACTACGTAAGCCATTAAGCACCGAGTCGACACGCTCTTTACCGCCATTTACGCGGATAACCTTTGGGTGGTTAACTAACGGGCTGCGATTAAAATACTGATCATTTTTATCAAGAGACAAAATAACTTGCTCTATTTTGGGGTGACTTAACAGCTTATTGACTGTGTGTTCTAAAATAGTTTTATTCGCAATAGATAAGTATTGTTTAGGGCAATCAGCCTGCATACGTTTACCAACGCCAGCAGCGGGAACAATGGCGATAAATTTCATCGTACTATTTATGAACGCATCACTCATTACGGCGTATCCTGGGTGGTTTTACGTTTATGCTGATTAGTTGTGCGCGATGAGGGTTTATTAGGAATTATACGGAAAAATGTTTCTTGCTCTTTAATCATACCTAACTCGTTGCGAGCACGTTCTTCTATGGCTTCAAGTCCTAACTTTAAGTCATCGGTGTCTGCATAAAGCACCTTATTGCGCTGGCGTAGTTGCTCATTTAGGACTTTTTGACTGGCAACACTTTCTTGTAAAGCAAGATAATCAGGCACACTATTTTTACCGAACCAAAGTCGATGTTGCAGTAAAATAAATAATATCAGTAACACTACTGTAAAAATGCGCATAAAAGCCTAACAAGAAAATAAAGAGGTAACACGATAAAACAAGCGGTTATTATACCTAACTAGCGCGATAGATAAAGAATCAAATAGTTAGCCCGTTTGTGACAACAGCCGTCTTTTTAAAGTTTTTCCAATTAATATTACAAGACAACAACAGCTCACGTAAACTTGGTAGTAAAGGTGCTGATTTATGACTTCCTTGCCATGTGTGACCAGCACAAGCTGCCATCATCACTTTTTTATTTGGTTTCAGTAATTGCTGGTCGTTACTGAAACTTTTTAGCTTCTTTGAAGTTTCATCTTCTAAGGTTGAATGAGTTAATTCAAACCAGCCAGCGACATTAGTACGAACTCGCCCTTTAGCTAAATCAATACGGTCAACGCAATCAAGCACAATAGTTGCTTGCTTGCTTGTTCGATTTATTATCGGGACAACCAAGCCAACACGAATATTACTGGTTAAATACCAGCGATTAACATCGTCAATCGCTTGTCCCGACAAGGGTAAGGTGCTGTTTTGCTTAGCAGACCAATTTGCGTTTTGAACATCGAGTAGCAAGGGAGAATGTTGCTGGTTGTTAACTTGCACCATGGCATGAGCAGTACGTGAAACATAATGAGGTAGGCTTTTTAGACGAGCTTGCAATGCCTGACAATGGGGAAAATCCCCTTGCGCCAATACATTAATCTCTCGTTGATACAAGGCAGCGCATAACTCAGCAAAAGAAGATGAGTCTATTTGCGTTTGCCATAAGTTCGCTTGTGTCATCACTCATTCTCCTTTTGGCTGTTTGTTATTTTGTTTAATTGATTATTTCGTTTATTAGCTCAGCTAAACGTGAACTAATAACTATAAAAAATTAACGTTCAGTATTCCAACTAAAAAGATAAGCACCTAATAATAAAAAGGTTACACTCATTATTACTAATATATTTACATGGTAACTAATATCAGCAAGTGACGCACCTTCTGTAATAATAGCTCTTGCGCCAGCAACTAAGTGGGTCAACGGTAAAAAATCGGCTAAGGTTTTTAACCCTTCTGGCGCTCCTTCTAAGCTGAACCACACCCCAGATAACATCATCATCGGCCATGAGGTTAAATTCAACAAGCCACCAATGAGCTCTTCACTTTTACTGCGACTTGCGACTAGTAGCCCTAAACTAATTAAACAAAAAGCCCCTAATGCCCCAATAATAATTAAATCGAAATAACTGCCCAACATAAAAAAGTCAAAAAACACATTGCAACCCGCATAAACAACGCTCGACATAAACATCACAATAAATAAGCGTGACAATAGCTGAGCACTAACAAATTCAAGCGCCGAAAGTGGCGTTGCTTTAAGACGCTTCAATACAGAATTTTTTCTATATCGAACAATGACATAGCCAACACCAAACAAACAGCTAAACATCATATTCATCCCCAAGATACCTGGTAATACCCAATCGACATAACGGATACTTTTTCCGGTGCTTTGCAAACGAGTAAAACCTTGTTGATGACCTAAAAATATTTGTTCAACTAAATAGCTATTCGATGACTCATCATTAACCCAATAACGCTGCTTTGCGAAATCGACTAAAAGATCAATATTATGACGACTCAATTTTGCAGTTGCTTGTGCTTGGTCGTCGTACTGAATGAAGTCAATAAAGCGCGTATTTATAAATGAATGCTCTAGCTTTGCTACTGACTCTTGCTTTTGGGCATGGCTTAATGAGGTATCTGGTGCGGCTACTAATACCCCAACTTTATAGGCTGGGCGACCATCACCTGAAAAAATAAACGAAAAGCCGACCAGTAATAACACCGGAAAAAACAGGTTCCACCCTAATGACGATTTATCACGAAAAAACTCAATATTTCGTGCCTTAAACACTGCCATAAAACGCTTAAAATTCATAATATTCCTTAACATATTAAGCTTGCAGAGAATGACCTGTTAGCTTTAAAAACAAATCATCTAAATTGGCTGACTTTACATGTAACCCTTCAAGTGAAACACTTTCAGCCATTAGCAACGTTAATGTTTTTTCAACATTATCAGTGGTTATTTCAACTCGTTCAGATACCACACGCCACTGATATTTTTGCAATAACTCATCGCTAACTTGTGCTTTAGGCAAATAAATAAACACTTCATGAAAGTGCTTAGTTAATAATTGATGAGGTGTACCCGATTCAATAATTTCACCTTGATTCATAATGACAATATCGTCACAAAGTTGCTCTGCTTCATCCATGTAATGTGTGGTTAGTACAATTGTTTTATTCTGTGATTTGATATTTTTAATGAGTTGCCAAAATTTTCGCCGTGCATGAGGGTCTAACCCTGTAGTAGGCTCATCTAGAAAAATAATTTGCGGATCGTTAATTAATGCTAAAGCAAGCAACAAGCGTTGCCGTTGCCCGCCAGATAATAAACGATTGTCTCTATCTAAAAAGTCAGCCAAGTCACACAGTTCAATCAATATAGGCTGCGCGATAGTATGTTCGTAAAAAGAGGCAAATAAATTTAAGGTTTCTTTTACCGTAAGAAAGTCCTGTAGTGCAGTATTTTGAAATTGAATGCCAATTTTTTGGGCGGTATGCTGATCAACAACCTCACCTTGATAAAGTACTTGCCCAGAAGTAGCTGCAATAATGCCTTCCATAATTTCAATAGTCGTGGTTTTTCCTGCACCATTCGGCCCAAGCAATCCAAAACAATGTCCTTGAGTTACCTCAAAGCTCACATTATTAACTGCACATACGGCTTTATATTGCTTAGTTAGCGATTGCACACTAATGGCTGCGCTCATTTAATTACCTATTTGTATCAATGATCATTGTGAGTATTTACCAAATTATCAAAAGTAATACTCAAACAAAAAATTTAAGAAAACTAAATATACTGTATTTTCAGTGTCTTTGCTAAAAACAATTAAATGATAATAATTATCATTTGCAACATATAATTTATTAGATTATATTTTATTTGCATTAACGGGCTTCATTAACGTTGAGTGCACGATGCAAACGAATAGCAGAGGTGATAATTATGATGACAACGCGATTTGAACCAGTAGTCAATGCCGACAATAAGGGCAAATCTCAAGTAGAGCTTTCAAGCAGTGTTTTGGCTAATTTACTTAATTCAGGCTTACTGCATTGTGGTGACTGTAAGTCGTTAAACTCTAGTGCAAAAGCAGTACTGTGGCATGCATTACTTGAATCTGTAACAACAAACCATGACTAAAAAGTAGTTAGTAGGTAATAACAGATAAACTTCACAAGGAAATACACATGAAAACAACGCCATCGAAAGAGTTTTTACGCATAGAAACTTGGTTAACTGTACTGATTGCCACTTACAAAAGCCACCCAAGTAATGGTTTAGCACAAACCATTAGCTTTTATTTAAGTACACTACTTAATCACGATGATATTTGTTTTTGTGGAGATAAACGCTGTGATTACCTCGCTATGCAGCGCTATTGGCGTTGGTATGCCATAAGAAAATCGCCAGGGTTGAGTTTATAAAACAAACGTAACGCTCAATACGTTCAATTTAACGCTTTAGCTATCAACCTTTAGTGGCAGAAAGTAGCTGAGTAACATAGGTTTTAATTGTATTATTAAGCATTTTTTTACCTGTAAAATCATAGTACAGGCACACATCAGCTTCACTATGCTTTTGTATTAAACGACTCGTTAAAACCAATAACATCTTTTGATTGGCAACATGAGTTAATAATTCACGCTGATTAATTAATTCATGTTTAAACCAAAGGTATAAGCTAAATACACAACTACTATAAACACGCTGCCCTGTGGCAAAAGCGTTAACATTATTTAAATCACTTTTCTCAAGAGGAGCTAATTGAGCAAGCGTTTGTTGTGATAGTAATTGCGCTACCAGTGCAGTTGGCAAACCTTTATATTCATCTAATAGTAAATAGTCAAAACTACGATAAAAACTATTACTAAGTGCCGTTAGTTGAGCAATCGCTTTGGGTGATATACCTTTTAGTAGTAATGCTGAATGCTCACCGCTTGCTTTATCTTGCGTAAAGCCTAAACGCGCGGTAGAAAAACCTGCTTTAAACCAATAAGAAAGTAACTCAACATTAGAGCCAAAACTAGCGCCCGTAAAATCAACCGATTGTAAGCTAGCATGATGATTAATTTGTTCAATAAAAAAAGAGCCTAGCCCTTGTTGTTGCATACTTGGGTGTATTGCAATACGCATAATTCGTAAATATCGATAACTAAAAGCATTTTCAATACCGCAATGTACAAATAACGACTGCGGGATAAAGTGATTACTTAAGCGCTTTTGTGACGCTGCAACAGCAGAAATATCTGCAGCATTAATATCCTCTGCACTATCCCACCAGCCTTCTTGTATTAACAAAGCGACGCCCAGCAATTGCTTTTCTTGATTGCCTTTTCTAAATAAGCACTGTAGTTGCACATTTTTATTATCCAGTAATAACTTAAGATCACTGGGTTTAGTTTGATAATGAGCAGTCACTAATATTGAAAAAGCATCGGCTAATAGCCGCTCATTCGCTAATAGCTCGGCAACACTCACCCTCTCTACCATTAACGATGCTTTTAAAATAGTAGACTTAGTATTATCAAGCAGCGGTAATTCACTATTGAGTAAACAGCCGTTAAAAATAAGCTGCTCTAATGGGTCGTTTTGCTGCCAGCGAATGGGTTCGTTAATATGCAATGTACGCCAATTAGGACAAAGCTCCGTAAGAATTTTTTGAAACTTTAAGGTAAAACCTCGCCCCGCACCTTCATAACCATGAACGGTACTAGCAAAAACCATACGGTGATAACGCCTAACTAGTTGCTCCAGTAAGTACACTGGAAATGCTGCGGCTTCATCAACTAACACTAAACTTGCGGTGGGCTGTTTTGCGAGTAATTGATCTATCGCGATAAACTCAATGCTTCCCTGTTCATGTATTATTTTTTGTTTAAAGGCTTTTGCATTGGGCAAGCTTTTATTTAGTTGCTCAAAAAATACTGAAACCGATGCTAAACTTGGCGCACTAATAATAATACTTAGTGGCTGAGCTTTATTATTCGCTACGTTATTATTCAGCAACAGTTCTGCACAAGCGATAGCCAAGGCGGATGATTTACCACGGCCGCGATCTGCGGTTAACACTAGCGGACGTTTTCGGTGTCCCGTAAGCACTTTTTTAATGGCGATAACCGCTAGCTTTTGCTCAGCAGTCGCATAGGGGGAGCTCATATCATTTAGAGATTGAGTTTCTTCTTTTCGATAGTCATTCGCTGTAGCTGGCATAGTTAATATATCCTGAAAACGAACATCATCCTGACTAATAATAAAATGACTGTTATTAACCAAAGAGAAAAAACGCTGCAAAAAATGGCTTAATTTAAGCTGCTCTTGTAGCATTGGTGTAATAATAAATAAAACACCACCTGCTTTTAAAGTGCCTGATAATGCCGCTAACGCGTCAATGGTAAAGTGACTATCCGCAAAAATAATAAGCTCACTCTCACTACCAAGTTTAGCTTGATAACGTTTGGCCTGAACATTCGCCTTAAAAATTGTGCTATCGCCATAAATTAAACAAGATTTTTGCAAAGAAAGAGGTCGCTGAAAAAAAGGTAGGTTATCCAGTAATGATTTAGCCCAAAGCTCATCCCCTGATAACACCACAAGACGGCGCTCTCTTTTCAAGGTAGCATCAGTAACTAACGCATTAAACCATGCGGTAAAGGTTTCATTTAGCATAATATCGGTAAGGCCTGATCACAAAATAGGGCATGGCAACTATCGGTTGGCTACAGTCTAACAAGACCGTTAAGCTAAGCCAATATCATTAAACACTCCATTAAACACTCAAACACTGGCGTTCTAGCCAAATTTAAATAGCATAAAACCAATCATATAATGTTTACTGCATAGCTTTTATTCACTTGTAAATGTTATAAAAGCGAGACAGCCTAACTTTTATTCAAACACAAAAAAAACGGTACTTTTTTTCTATTTTTTACAATTAAATTTATAAAACTATTGAAAATGTCATGCTTGTTACCTATTTTATAGATATTATTAGCCAGATTTTTTTTACAGGTAAATACGATGGTAAATGATATAAACAATGACTTTATTGATGATATTGATCCGGATGATTTAGACGATGATGATAATGCTTCAGATAAGGATGACGCTGACACATTAGCCAACAAAAAAGCTCAAGAACAAGCACAAAAAAACTTATTAGCGCGTAAGCGTATTGACGAATTAATGGAAAAAAAACGTCTAAAAGAATTGCTTGATGATAGTGAGGACTGGTAAACACTACTTAATTATTTCCCCCTTATAACCCCCCTAAACTAGGCTAAATCTCGAAAAGTTCAACACTGAACAGTCGGTCTAGTTAAAAACCTATTCTTTATACTAATTCTCGTTTAACTGCTCAATAAAATGGGCGGTTAAACGCTATAGAGTATTGCATTCCAAATGTTAAGGCATAAAATAGAATGACTTTACGCCCTAATATTTAATACTATGACTTTATTAGAAAAACTTCGTTGTTTATTTACCTTCGGCCAAGGTGTTGCTTTGCCTTTAGCTGAAGTACCTCCAAACGCTACACCCCACGCACTATTTAAACAATGGTTTGAAGAAGCAAGTCAGTCTGGGATCCTACTTCCTGAAGCGATGTCTGTTAGTACTTGTGATAGCAGCGGACAACCTAGCTCACGTATGGTGTTACTTAAAGACTTCGACGAAGAAGGCTTTATTTTCTACACAAATTACGGCAGCCGTAAAAGCCAAGAGTTAGTTGAAAATGGAAAAGTCGCCTTACTCTTTCATTGGAATGTATTGCAACGCCAAGTACGTATTGAAGGGACTGTTGAAAAAGTATCTCCACAGCAATCAGCTGATTACTTTCATAGTAGAGATCGTGGCAGCCAAATCGGTGCTTGGGCGTCTAAACAAAGTCAGCAACTAAAATCAAACGATGAATTAAAAGAGAGAATGGCTCACTTTCAAGAAAAATTTCCAACAGGCGAAGTCCCCCATCCTGACTTTTGGGGAGGCTGGCGCATTAAACCTCATCATATAGAGTTTTGGCAAGGACGCGCTAGTCGATTACATGATCGTATTTGTTTTGACAAAATCGAGAGTGGCTGGAATAACTACAAACTTCACCCTTAACAATATTTCCTTAAGTTAACACACAAACACAACACACATAAAAACCAAAAAGCCTAACAACTTGTTAGGCTTTTTGGTTACTGACGATACAAAATATACAATAACACCCTACGTACTCGGTGTTGGTATTACCGCAGGCTTTTGACAACTTGGATTACTATTCGCTTTATAATAAGTCATTGCCGTTGGTAAGTGTTGGCTTAATTGCTTAATACGCGTTTGGTTTGATGGGTGAGTTGACATAAACTCTGCTGGCGCAGCGCCATTACTTAACTTATCCATATTTTGCCAAAGTTTGATACTCGCTTGCGGGTTAAAGCCAGAGCGTGCCATTAAGTCTTGCCCAACAATATCAGCCTCACTTTCATGTGAACGGCTATAAGGCATGATAAGACCATATTGTACCCCAACACCTAACCCAGCCATCCATAAACCTTTATTTTCTAAATCACTAGCGCCAACAGCAATAGTAGTAACAGCCATACCGATATTAGATAACTTGCCCGCAGATAAACGTTCATTAGAGTGATGTTCAATGACATGGCCTACTTCATGCCCCATAATAGCTGCAAGCTGGTGCTGATCTTCTGTGACATTGAGGATGCCAGTATAAACACCAATTTTACCGCCTGGTAATGCGAACGCATTCACTTGCTTTGAATCAAAAACGACCACTTCCCATGCACCATTATGAGCAGATTTAGGTACATTAGCCGTAATAGCATCAGCAACACACTGCACAAAGGCATTAACGTTTTTATCACGACTAATTGGCGTATTTTTTTTCATATCTTCAAATGAAGCAGCCCCCATTTGGTTCAATTCATTGTCGGAAAAAAGCATAACTTGTTTACGACCCGTTGTTGAAGTTGAACAAGCACTTAATAGCACTAAGGCGGTGAGAAAAGTAAGTGTAGTAAATAGTGGTTTCATCATAAAGCTCGCAGAGATAAACAGAACGCCTATTTTATGTTGTTTATTTTAATTTTTACACTAAAAATAAAAAATGGTGAGCAAAGCCCACCATTTTTAATGTGTTCATTTTGTTTAACTAACCCAATATTGAATCAATATAAACTATTTTTCATATCAAGCTAACGGCTAACTTAACCAACTAAGGCTAATAAAATACCAGCGGCTACTGCTGAGCCAATTACACCAGCGACATTTGGACCCATTGCATGCATTAACAAGAAATTATGAGGATTAGCTTCCAAGCCTATTTTATTAGAAACACGCGCTGCCATAGGTACAGCTGACACACCCGCAGCACCAATTAATGGGTTAATAGGTGCTTTACTAAACTTATTCATGCCTTTGGCCATCAATACACCTGACGCTGTACCAATTGAGAATGCAACAGCACCTAACGCAAGAATTCCAAGTGTTTCAACATTTAAAAATGCATCAGCACTTAACTTTGAACCTACACCTAAACCTAAAAATATCGTTACAATATTAATTAATTCATTTTGTGCTGTAGAGCTTAAACGATCAACCACACCAGACTCTTTCATTAAGTTACCTAAACAAAACATCCCTACGAGCGGCGCTGCTGCGGGTAAAAACAAAATAGCCATAAGCACTAAACCTAAAGGGAAAATAACCTTTTCCACTTTAGTAACATGGCGTAATTGCGCCATTTCAATTTTTCGTTCTTCTACCGTTGTTAATGCACGCATTATCGGTGGTTGAATGATAGGTACTAGAGCCATATAAGAATAAGCAGCTACCGCTATTGCACCAAGAAGTTCAGGTGCCAACTTAGAGGCTAAGAAAATCGCGGTAGGACCATCTGCACCACCAATAATAGCAATGGCAGAGGCATCTTTTAATGTAAACTCAATCCCAGGAATAAAGTTTAACGCAATAGCACCAAATAACGTGGCAAATATACCAAATTGCGCTGCCGCCCCAAGCAGTAACATTTTAGGGTTAGCAATCAGCGCTCCAAAATCAGTCATTGCCCCTACACCCATAAAAATAAGCAAAGGGAAAATGCCAGTATCAATACCTGCATAATAAATATAGTGCAGTAAGCCGCCAACTTCTGACAACCCTGCTACGGGTATATTAGTTAGAATTGCTCCAAAACCCATTGGCAATAATAACAATGGTTCAAAACTACGTGCAATAGCAAGATAGAGTAAACCACAGCCAACTAACATCATAATGACTTGGCCAAGCTCAAAGTTAGCTAAGCCTGTTGATAGCCATAATTTAGATAAAGATTCCATGATAACCCCTACGAAAAGCTAAGCAAGGCATCGCCAACAGAAACTGAGTCGCCTTCTCTAGTATGAAGGCTAGTGATTGTGCCTGAGTTTACTGCACGGATCTCTGTTTCCATTTTCATGGCTTCCATAATAATAACAACATCACCTGCTGTGACTGAGTCACCTTCATTTACCAGCACTTTAAATATATTACCCGCTAATGGCGCATTTAACGTTTCTTCCGCTGAAATAGATGCCGATTGTTTAATAGCATCATCACCTGCTGGTTGAGTTACAGACTCAATTGAGCCACCTGGTGCAACAACAACATCATAAACTTTACCGTCAACGCTCACCGCATAGTTTTCAGTCGAAGTATTCGTTGTAGACTGTGTTGCCGCTTTAACAGAGCTGCCCGCTGGTGCCGCTTTTGTTGGAATAGGCTCAAATGCCGCAGGATTATTGCGATTTTCTAAAAACTTCAAGCCAATTTGAGGGAATAGTGCATAGGTAAGCACATCATCAATCACTTCCTCAGCCAAGGTAATATTCTTCTCTTTGGCAAGTGATTGCAGCTCATCAGATAGTTTATCGACTTCAGGTGTTAATAAATCAGCTGGACGACAGGTAATTGGCTCCACACCACCTAAAACACGTGCTTGCAGCTCAGCATTCACTGGCGCAGCAGTTGCACCATATTCGCCCTTTAACACTCCAGTAGTTTCTTTAGTAATTGATTTATAACGCTCACCTGTTAATACATTCAATACAGCCTGTGTACCAACAATTTGCGAAGTAGGTGTTACTAAAGGAATATAGCCTAAATCTTTACGTACACGAGGAATTTCAGTTAATACTTCATCAAACTTATCAGCTGCACCCTGTTCTTTCAGCTGGTTTTCCATGTTAGTTAACATGCCACCTGGTACTTGTGCAGTTAAAATACGTGCATCAACACCCTTTAAACTGCCTTCAAACTCAGCATATTTTTCTCTAACATCACGGAAGTACGCAGCAACCTCAGCCATTTTTTCAATATTCAAACCGGTAGCACGTGGCGTACCTTCAACAATAGATGCAATAGTTTCTGTAGGTGAATGCCCGTAAGTCATACTCATTGACGAAATAGAGGTATCAATAACGTCAACGTTGCTGTCAATTGCTTTCATTTGCGTGGCAACACTTAAACCAGTAGTAGCGTGACAATGTAATGCAATAGGTAAAGCGACCGTATCTTTAAGACGTGAAATAAGTTCTTGTGCATCATAAGGTTTCAACAAACCCGACATATCTTTAATACATAACGAATGCGCGCCCATATCTTCCAGCTGTTTTGCCATTGTAAGCCAGCCTTCAAGCGTATGAACAGGGCTTTCGGTATAACTTAACGTACCTTGAGCATGCGCACCTACTTTTACAGCGGCCTTGATTGATGTTTGAAGGTTTCTGACATCATTCATGGCATCAAAGATTCTAAAAACATCGACACCGTTAACATGTGCACGTTCAACAAACTTTTCTACAACATCATCAGCATAATGACGATAACCTAGGATGTTTTGACCGCGGAACAACATTTGTTGCTTAGTATTTGGCATCGCTTTTTTTAATTCGCGAATTCTATGCCAAGGATCTTCACCTAAGTAACGAATACATGAGTCGAATGTTGCACCGCCCCATGTTTCAACTGACCAGTAGCCTACTTCGTCTAAAGTAGCTGCGATAGGTAGCATATCTTCTAAACGAAGCCTTGTAGCTAAAATTGACTGATGTCCATCTCTTAAGACGACTTCGGTAATACCTAATGACTTGCTCATGTTATGCCCTTAATTCTTATTTTGAGGTAAAGAGTTATCCGCGGAAGCGCTTGATTGACCGTGTTGTGCTCGGTATCGATTAACAGCTCCGCTAATTGCAGCGACAATCGCCGGAGAAGCGGTACCATCGTCTGCTTTCTTATTATTTTTTTTATTTGAAGGAGCCCGACTTGGTGCAACAGGATCGGGAAAGCGAACAGCTAATTTAGCTAACACTAAATTAACAAATAAAATTAATAGGCCTAAAAAAGCAAAAACAACGACCATACCAACTAACATTAGGGTGCCCGCTTCTAAAAACTCTTGTTGCATGTTATTCATTTTCTTTCTCGTTCAAATTTATTGCAATTAGAATAATCACTCCAATAGCTAAAAAGCAAACAGTTTGTTCAAGTTTCATAAAAATAGTTTTTCGTCAAGTCGTAAAAACGTAAATATTCACTTGTTTTCAATAAATATTCACATAAAAACCTAAAAAATGTAAATTGTATACAATCATGCATCCACTGAATTAGAGAGCAAAAAGACAATAATACAATTTGGTATACAATATACCCCTAGTATTTACCTATTCAGTTGTTCAATAAATATTGCTTGTTGTTTCTACGAAACTCGTAGTAATCAGTGCATTGGTGATTAAAAATTAGCTAGAAAATGATAGATATTTGAAAGTTTCATTAACTTTATTTTTATAGCAGTAGACAGAAAATCAAGGCAAATTTCGCGTCAATAACTGGCCTATTGCAAGTAAATTTAACGAAGAAGTTAGGAGAAATAGCTGCTAGAGAAACATTTGTTAAGCCGAGCTCGGGTTAGTTATTAAAACCATAAGGTTTCTATGTTGTTTTAAACAAATATCAAGACAAGTAAAAAATTTTAGCCGATGATACTAAAACCCTTTATACAAAATGGATAGTAAGGGTATTGTGCCTGCTAATAATTAAGCACTTTTTTGGCAATAACATGAGGAAATCAATAAGACATGAATTTCAGGCATAAAAAAACCTAGCCGAAGCTAGGTTATCTTACTCTCTAAGAGATGTGGCGGACGCGGCAGGAGTCGAACCTGCGACCGCCTGGTTCGTAGCCAGGTACTCTATCCAGCTGAGCTACGCGTCCGCGGTAAACTATGTTTTATATCTTAGAATAAAGATAACGAACTTCCCCATTCAAGGTTCGTAGCCAATTAAACAGAGTAAACTATCCAGCTGAGCTACATGTTCGCGGTAAACTATGTTTTATATCTTAGAATAAAGATAACGAACTTCCCATTCAAGGTTCGTAGCCAATTAAACAGAGTAAACTATCCAGCTGAGCTACATGTTCGCGGTAAACTATGTTTTATATCTTAGAATAAAGATAACGAATACCAGAAAATGAGCTTCGCTGCCATTTACCTACACTTATTATAAGCATAAGGGAATGGCGGAGAGGGAGGGATTCGAACCCTCGATCCGGGATAAACCAGATACTCCCTTAGCAGGGGAGCGCCTTCGGCCACTCGGCCACCTCTCCTGAGGTTGTAATAAATAATCAATACTGATTAATCACTACGGGTTGAACAATGATGAATATACTTATTAAGTATTTTCACTTTACTATCTAAATAGTAAATTCTCTAACGAGATGTGGCGGACGCGGCAGGAGTCGAACCTGCGACCGCCTGGTTCGTAGCCAGGTACTCTATCCAGCTGAGCTACGCGTCCGCGGTAAACTATGTTTTATATCTTAGAATAAAGATAACGAACTCCCCCATTCAAGGTTCGTAGCCAATTAAACAGAGTAAACTATCCAGCTGAGCTAGCGTCCGCGGTAAACTATGTTTTATATCTTAGAATAAAGATAACGAACTCCCCCATTCAAGGTTCGTAGCCAATTAAACAGAGTAAACTATCCAGCTGAGCTACGCGTCCGCGGTAAACTATGTTTTATATCTTAGAATAAAGATAACGAACTCCCCTATTCAAGGTTCGTAGCCAATTAAACAGAGTAAACTATCCAGCTGAGCTACATGTTCGCGGTAAACTATGTTTTATATCTTAGTTTGAAGATAACTCTTACTATGAGACTACTTAATCACCGAAAAGCAAGTGATTTTTTCACATAAAAAAACCTAGCCGAAACTAGGTTTACTTATTCTCAAAGAGATGTGGCGGACGCGGCAGGAGTCGAACCTGCGACCGCCTGGTTCGTAGCCAGGTACTCTATCCAGCTGAGCTACGCGTCCGCGGTAAACTATGTTTTATATCTTAGAATAAAGATAACGAACTCCCCTATTCAAGGTTCATAGCCAATTAAACAGAATAAACTATCCAGCTGAGCTACATGTTCGCGGTATGAATATTTCTTTATCTAGCCTAAACATTAGCTACACTTTATTATTTAACCACTTAAAGTAAAGTGGCGGACGCGGCAGGAGTCGAACCTGCGACCGCCTGGTTCGTAGCCAGGTACTCTATCCAGCTGAGCTACGCGTCCTCACATGAACTATGTTTTATATCTTAGTCTAAAGATAGCAAATTTTCACTTGCAGCCATTATTATTAATAAATAAAAATAATGGCGGAGAGGGAGGGATTCGAACCCTCGATCCGGGATAAACCAGATACTCCCTTAGCAGGGGAGCGCCTTCGGCCACTCGGCCACCTCTCCAATGGGTGCGAATAATAATGGATCTTAAAAATAAGTCAAACATTTTTTAGATAAATTTGCTGTTTTCTCGCTGTTTGTTGACAATTCAATCAACAACGTTATTTTTTAGACAATAACTCTATTTCAGGTATAAAAAAACACCAACAAGTGTGGTGTTTTTTTATACCTGCTAAGGTCACATTATTTCGACCAAAACAATAAAAGCAATTGCTCTTAAGCTGTATTACCAGAAACTTCGCTATCACCTTTCTCAGCTTGTATACGCATATAAATTTCTTCACGATGAACTGAGATTTCTTTTGGGGCATTTACGCCAATTCTTACTTGGTTACCTTTAACACCTAATACGGTTACGGTAACTTCATCACCGATCATTAAAGTTTCACCGACACGTCTTGTTAGTATAAGCATTGCTTCTTCCTTTTCATTGAAATGAGAATCACTAAATAAATATATATAAGCTAGTAATATATTAGAATTAGTTTACTTTTAGTCCTTCACTATAAGTAATAGTAAAAATAGTCCCAAAAGTCACTATTCAATTAAAAAACTATATCCGATAGCGTTTTTAATTGAATTTCATCGTGAACTACTTGTTGTATTTAGTAGTTTCATAAATGAAATGTTATTTTAGCAACTTTTCTCTACTCTTGAATAGTTTTATACCGTGATTTAGCCGAAGATTGTGTCATTTCTTGTCTATTTATTGTATTTTTTTGTACAGAACAAAAAACGTACAGAATTTAAATAGGCTATTAACTTTTTTATAACGTTATAACCAAAAAAAGAAGCCGAAGCTCAATGCCAGTCAGTTAAGCTGACTGGCATTTTTCTTTTTATGGGGATACTTGGATGGTTTAGGTTTAACCCATCGGGGATATTTTCTATCTTCTCGGCGAGTCGGAAGCTTAAATAAGAGTAG
>NZ_BAAAFA010000015.1:0-55112 GCF_039523295.1 Colwellia asteriadis
CACAAATTGCATGATAACTAATTGTTAAAGAAGAAGATAAGAGTCACATTCGCTCATTATCATCGCTACTGGTAAGTAGCGTGCTTGTTGCCGTAGCCCCGAAGCAGGATGCGTATCATACGCCTCCAAGTTTTGATGTCAACCTTTAATTTCAAATTAATTTTAGAATCATTTAAAAGTAAACGTTAAGTGGCTTGTTTATTCGATAAAACGAGTAGATAAGCTATCAAAACAGTTCTTTCAGGCTTCTTTTTAGCTGAACCCCTTGGAACTGGAGCGCATTATAGAGAGCTAACTTGAATGCGCAAGGGTTATTTTCATTTTAATGACTGTTCGCTGATAATTACCACGAATTGAGCATTTAACCAGCCATTTATTTCTTTTTGGTCTACCTTTTACTTATATAGTGTATAAATTGCATAATTTTTACGCTTGAATAGTTGCACATTAGAAAAAGCTCGGTAACATAGAATTGCTATTTAGAGTTATCCAACTATATAAAAATATACAAATCGTATTTCTACAATAATAATTAGGTATCCATTTATGAAATCTCCTCAACTAATCACAGTGATCATTGCTGCAGCTTTTGCAGTTATCGCTTATGTCCTTACAATTGCTTTATCTCCCGTAACGCCTGTGTTAATCGCAGCCATTGCCTTTGTTAGTGCTTTTGTTGCTCCTTTAATTGGTGGTGCAACATCATCAAGCACTTCTTCGACCGGGAATACTGGTCTCCCTGCTAATGAAGATGTGAAAACTCTTTATGTAGGTAATTTACCTTACCGCGCAAATGAAACCACTGTAAGAGAATTATTTGCTGACTACGGTACTGTGCTATCAGTACGTTTAATGAAAGATAAACATACCGGTAAGCGTCGTGGTTTTGGTTTTGTTGAAATGGCAACTAAAGATTTAGATGTTGCGATTTCAGCATTGAATGATACTGAATTTCAACAACGCACTTTGAAGGTACGTGAAGCGAAAGAGCGTCCTGAACGTAGCGAGTAAGTTTAAACACAACCATAAGGTTGTCATTATATAAAAGGCCGTTAATAGTAATATTAACGGCCTTTCTTTTTATTTTGTCTCGCTCTGAATATTGCTTTATACATTATATGAGCTGACTACTTAGCTTTGCTGAAAAACCTATAACTGCTCAAGTATATTGTGCCAACGTGTTAATTGCCCTTCTAATGTATGACTAGGTTGAGCTATAAAGTCAGCCTTAATAATGGCATCATAAAATTTATTAATATTACTTTCAGCTGGAGAGAGTAATTGCTCTGCTTGCTGTTGCAACTGCTGGAACTGTTTCATAAAGTCGATAGCAGGTTTAAGTTGTTGGGCTAACCCTTTACGCTTATCCGTATTATCTGCACTTGCTTCACTCTGATTATTCGCAACTTCGGAATACTTTTGACTTACTGATGTTTGCTGAGTTAGGTTCATGCTAAAGCTAGCAATTTGTGAAGACTCAACATTAAGCTCAGTAGCCTTTTCAAAGGCCTTTTCAATATCTCCTGTAAAGAATTGATGTTGAACCTCCCTAACCTCTTCAATTAATTGGCCAAGCGCTGCTTTTTCATCATCATTTAAATCTCCTTCTACGCTATACGAAAAATTACGTTCGCTGTAAAAAGTTTGTTCGACTTGGTAACTATTTGATGATGATTGCTCATTAATGTTTTTTCCTTGGGAAGCACTAAAGTCAATATTGATACGATCCCCTTCTGCAGTGACAATACTTACGCTACTGGTTTGAGACTTAGAAATAGATGACTCGTTAGTAGATAAAATATTTTCTATTGCTTCTTCTGGCGCAAATACCTGCTGATGTAACTCATCAATTTTTGTATTAATAAGATCTCTGCTTTTCTCGATACCTGTTTCTATATCTTCTGTTAACGATTCACTATCTTTTAGCACTTCAAGTGCATCGCCAATTCCTTGTTCCACGCCAGATCGCGCTTGATCAAATAACTCAGTGAGCTTTTCATCACCGACATCTCTTGATTTAGCGGAGAGAATTGTCGAACCAATAAAAGCCATGACATTTTTAGCCACTTCTTCAAAGTCAAATAACGAGCCTGCACTTTCTTGCTCTGCTTTCGCTAAATCTATATCTGCGAGGTTTTGATTACGAGTAATAGCGGTATCATTGGTTGATGAAGAAAAATGAGAGAAAATTGATTGATACATTACTTTTGCGGCAAAGCCACTTTTGCCTAAACTTTTAATCGCTTGCAGATCAAATATTGGCCGACCTTTTCCAGTGTGGCGAATAGGTTCGTTGCCTTGCTCTGCTATACTAGTTTGGTTTTTACTCTTAAGGCTGTCAGCTCGATTAGGTATAGTTCGCTGATTAATAGAGTGTAGTAGATCGTTTAACTTTGTCATAATGCTGCCTTAATGTGAATTAACCCTAAAGTTAATAGCTCAGTCTATATTAGCTTATCGGCAACAATGTACAAAAGTTAAGCAATAAAAGTTGGCTATATTGTTATACATTACTTGATTAGTGTTCAATGCACATTAAGGCTAGACAAAAATCATCGCGATAGTAGAATTCGCGCTGTTATTTCTTTATCACTCTATTTCAAAAGGCAATACTATGTTTAGTCATATCCACCCCGATAATTACCCTGAGCAGTTATCAAGCAAACAACAAGATATGGCCGAACTGTTTAGTCACTTTACTATGCCTGTTGCCGAAGTTTATCCATCACAGCCGCTTAATTACCGTCAACGTGCTGAATTTAGAGTGTGGCATCAAGGTGATGATCTTTATTACATTATGTTTAACAGTGAAACTAAAGAAAAGTTTCGTGTTGATGACTTTCCCGTTGCTAGCGAATTAATTAATAAAGCAATGAAAGGTTTAATTACTGCAATTAAAGATAATCAAGACCTGAGATATAAACTGTTTCAAGTAGATTTTTTATCGACTTTAAGTGGCGAGCTATTAATTAGTTTACTTTACCACAAGCCTTTAGAAGAAAGTTGGGAGCAAGCTGCGAAAGCACTTAAAGTAGAGCTCTCTGCAATTGCTCCTGTGGATATTATTGGAAGAGCTAAAAAGCAAAAAATTATTGTTGATAAAGATTACGTTATGGAATCACTTAACGTTGGCAATAAAACATTCATTTACCAGCAAGTAGAAAATAGCTTCACACAGCCTAATGCGCAGGTAAATGAACAAATGTTATTGTGGGCACAACAAGCAACTAAAGACTCAACAGGTGACTTAATTGAGCTGTATTGCGGTAATGGTAACTTTAGTATTGCACTTGCTGAAAACTTCACACGTGTATTAGGGACTGAAATATCAAAAACATCAGTTCGCTCAGCGCAAATTAATATTGAGAAAAACGGCATCGATAATATCGATATTGTAAGAATGTCGAGTGAAGAGTTTAGTCAGGCAATGAATGGTGAACGTCAATTTAGACGTTTAGAGGGGTTTGACCTAACCGCTTATAATTACGATACCGTATTAGTTGATCCACCAAGAGCGGGTTTAGATAAAGATAGTGTCGAGCTCGTTAGACGCTTTGAAAAAGTAATTTACATTTCATGTAACCCTGAAACACTCAAAGAAAATTTAGCTTTATTAACAACTACGCACAAGGTAGATAAATACGCGTTATTTGATCAGTTCCCTTATACCCACCATATTGAGGTTGGTGTAATACTAACTAAAAAATAACTATCAGCAGATACAAAAGTAATTTTTGCAAAAATAAAGCAGGTTATTTCTTACCTGCTTTACGTCTATCACTTAACTCCGCGGCGCCACGAGCAATAAATCTTAATTGCTGAATGGTTTGTTGAGCTAATTGTTCACGCTCATTCTTATCATCAATATCTAATGCGTCAGACCCCGCGCTAAAAACAATAGTTACCGCAGCATTCGCTTGCATGTAGGCAACTTCGGCATCAAGTTGGTTCGCTTGTTGTAAATAGTCACGCAACTCCATAGTAAAGTAACGAATTTCACGAATTACCGCAGCACGAAATGCCGCAGAAGTTCCTGAACGTTCACGCAATAATAAACGAAAAATATTTCCGTTACTTTCAATAAGTTCCATAAATGTTTGTACCGATATTTGAATAACCGAGCCACCTTTAGCAATACGCTGTCTGGCTTGGCGCATAAGTTGTCGTAACGTTAATCCTGCTTCATCAACTAATGTTAGCCCTAATTCATCCATATCAGAAAAATGTCGATAAAAAGACGTTGGCGCTAAGCCAGCCTCTTTCGCTACTTCTCGTAAACTTAAATTAGAAAAACTGCGCTCTGCACTGAGTTGGTTTAAAGCCGCATCAATTAATAGCCTGCGAGTTTTTTCTTTTTGTTGTGCTCTAACACCACTCATAGTGATTACTCTGTTTACAAAATATCGAATTAATAGCAATTATCATACTGTAATAATGACAACTTGTCAGTTGGCTCTTTTCTAAAGAAATTTACAGAAGATACTTGACTGGACCGACAAGAAAGCTAAACTACCATAAACAGCGTACAAGTGTACGCTTAAATGTGAAGATTTATTAAAATTCGTAAAACTCAAATTGCACAGTGAAATTTAACCACAATAGCTGTCGTTAATTTATTAAAAGAGAACCTAATGAAAAAACCCGCTATTATCTGGCTGAATGTTACTATTTTTGCTGTAACCTTTTTATTTGCCGCTATTGTTGTACCTTACAGAGCTATAACACATGGTTTTGATATAACAGAAATAACCGCTGCTATTGTTTGTTTTATCTATTGCGGCATGTCAATTACCGCAGGTTATCACCGTCTTTGGGCTCACAAAGCCTACCAAGCACATTGGAGTTTACGACTCATTTTTGCTTTAGGTGGTGCATTCGCCTTGCAAAATAGCATATTACATTGGTCATCTGATCATCGTGTTCATCACAAGCATGTCGATAATAATGATAAAGACCCCTACTCGGCTAAAAGAGGTTTTTGGTTTTCTCATATCGGTTGGATGTGCAGAAGATACCAAGAAGATCGCTACAGTGATTACACTAACGTTCGCGACCTTAAAAAAGATGGTATTGTTATGTGGCAGCACAAGTACTATGTACCACTCGCGTTACTGATGAATTTTGGTATTCCTATCGCTTTTGGTTTATGGCATGGCAATATGATTAATAGCTTGTTATTACTGGGCGTATTTAGACTTGTTATGAACCATCACACCACTTTTTTCATTAACTCGCTAGCACACATTTGGGGTAAGCAAACTTACACCGATAAAAACACGGCACGCGATAATGGCTTTTTAGCTTTGTTAACCTTTGGTGAGGGTTATCATAATTACCACCATATTTTTGAAAACGATTACCGCAACGGTATTCGTTGGTGGCATTTCGACCCAACTAAGTGGCTAATAAAAAGCTGCCAATGGCTAGGGCTAACAACTAAGCTACGTACAGTTTCAGAAGACAAAATAGAAAAATCGCGACTAGCGATGACATTAAAGCAAACAAAAGCAAAATTAATTACTTGTCCTAATGCTGAGCAAAGTATTGCGTACTTACAACAAGAGTATGATGTATTAATTAAAAAATTAAATGCTTATTATCAAGTTAGAAAGGCACTTATTGCTGCTAAACGTGAGCAAGTGATTGCCGATGTTGAAAAGTCAGAGCTGATGACTCAATACCAAGAGTTAAAAGATCGTTTAATTGAGCAACGTAAAAGTTGGCACTTATTAACGCAGAAACTTGCTTAACATCAACAGAATAGATTAACTCTATTACCATTTCCCTCAATTCCTGCTAAAATTTTTGTATCATGCAGGACTTGAGGTATATCTTTTGGCAAAAACTAATTCTAAGAAAAATAATACGCCGATCACTTTTGACTACGACGTAATTATCATTGGCACAGGCCCTGGCGGTGAAGGGGCAGCAATGAACCTAGCCAAGCATCAAAAAAAGGTCGCGATTATTGAGCGCTACCATGAAGTAGGTGGTGGTTGTACTCATTGGGGCACAATTCCTTCTAAAGCGCTTCGTCAATCGGTTAGCCGACTCATTGAATACAATGCAAACCCGTTATTTAGTCAGAATAACCAAAGCAAACAACTTACTTTTCAAGATATTCTTAGTCATGCCTCTGCGGTTATTCGCAAACAAGTTAATTTACGTAGTGGCTTTTATCATCGCAATCACGTTGAACACATTTCAGGTGAAGCATCGTTTATAGATAAAAATACAATTAATATTTTACGCCCTGACGGTTCAACTGAAATCATAACTGCCGAAAAAATTGTTATTGCCACAGGTTCAAGACCTTATCGTCCAGCCGATATCGACTTTAAACACCCAAGAGTGTACGACTCAGATAGTATTTTATCGCTAAGTCATGCGCCTAACCACGTCATTATTTATGGTGCTGGGGTTATAGGGAGTGAATACGCTTCAATTTTTAGAGGCTTAGGGGTTAAGGTGGATTTAATTAACACCCGCGATCGCTTACTTTCATTTTTAGATGCTGAAATGTCCGACTCTTTAAGTTATCACTTATGGAATAACGGGGTTGTTATTCGTCATGGTGAACAAATAGAAAGTGTGGAAGCGACCGACGATGCTGTGGTTGTGCATTTAGATTCAGGCAAAAAAATGCGCGCTGATTTACTGTTATTCGCTAATGGTAGAACGGGTAATACTGCGGATTTAAATTTGCCCGCAGCTGGATTAAAAGCCGATGGTCGAGGACAGCTGAAAGTTAATAGTGGTTACCAAACAGAAGTTGATAATATATATGCCGTTGGTGATGTTATTGGCTACCCTAGTTTAGCAAGTGCAGCCTTTGATCAAGGGCGTATTGCTGCTTTGTCTATGCTCGACAATACTAGTAACGCGCAATTAATTGTCGACATACCGACAGGTATTTATACTATTCCAGAAATTAGTTCAGTAGGTAAAACGGAACAAGAGCTCACCGAAGCAAAAATTCCTTACGAAGTTGGCCGCGCTCAATTCAAGCATTTAGCAAGAGCACAAATATCCAATAACTTAGTTGGCTCTTTAAAAATTCTTTTCCATAGAGAAACCAAAGAAATTTTAGGAATTCATTGTTTTGGCGAGAACGCTGCTGAAATCATTCATATTGGACAAGCGATTATGCAGCAAAAAAATGGCGGAAATACCATCGAGTACTTTGTTGAAACCACTTTTAACTACCCAACAATGGCTGAAGCATTTAGGGTAGCGGCATTAAATGGTTTAAATCGCCTTTTCTAACCGTTAAATAATAGTAAAAATTTCGACGTTGCTTAATGTGATAGAAGCTCTTTTCATAATAAGCAACGTATATCCAGCTACTAACGACTTAACATTATGATGAAATTGATATTATTATTTGTGAGCCTATCTTTTAGCTTAAGTGCTTATAGTGATAACGACTTTTCATTATATTTAGTTCGGCACGCGGAAAAACAAAGTGATAAAGATAATCCTTCGCTAACCTCATGCGGCCTATTTCGAGCAAAACAATTAGCCACTATGCTCAGCGAAACTGGTATTAACAAAGTTTACAGCACTTCCTACCAGCGTACTTTACAAACAGCTACTCCATTCGCAATGCAAAGCAGCCTTAGCGTTAAGCACTACAGTCCGAAAAATTTAGCCGACTTTGCTTTTCAACTAAAACAGCAGCAACAAAGTAGTCTTATTGTTGGTCATAGTAATACCACACCTAAACTGGTTGAGTTATTGACGGGTAAAAAAGTGACTAAATTAAGTGAAGATAATTACCAGATGCTTTACCAAATTCAGTTTATTAACAATGAAGTTATATTGACCGTATTAAAACAGCCACTGCAATGTAAATAGCTTTTATAAATAAAGTACAGATACTTACAACAGTTACTCTACAATACCTTTATTTTGAGTATCCTTGCCTAATGTAACAACTTCAAAATCAGTAATATTAAACACTGTACCCCACTGCACGGTTGTCATCATATCTTCGATGGGTTTGCCTTTAACTTTTAATTTAGTTCCTTTAACTTGATACTCTTTAGGTAAATTAAGTGGTAATAAATTATCTCCATTTAATGTTACTAAACCGTAAAAGCCACCTTCAAAGTCATTAAATATAACAGTAACTTGCTGCCATTCATCCTTGGCATCCTCATTTATTAACGCTTGATGCTGGTCGGCTTTAAGCTGAGCAGTATTTTGATTATTCATTGTTGTACTTTCCTCATTGGAGCATGAAGATAAAAGTACTGGTACCATTACAGCAGCCAACCAATAACGTTTTTTATCCATAGTTAACACCGAGTAGTTTACCTATAAAAAGACCACGCTTTATTAAAGCATGGTCTTAAGGTTAATTCTAATAATAAGCACTATAACTCATATTAAAACTTGGTTTATAACGCACTAATCAAATTAGTTTACATGATTAGCTCATATAATTTTCAGGCATTTCGAGTGCTGCAACACCTGAATCAACGGCTGCTTGTGCTACCGCTTTTGCAACAGCAGCACATAACCTAGAGTCCATTGGTTTAGGAATAATATAATTTTTACCAAAAGTTAACTCAGTTGTACCACTGGCTTGTAAAACCTCTTGCGGTACAGGCTCTTTTGCCAATGCTCTTATCGCATGGACTGCTGCAATTTTCATTTCATCATTAATAGTACGCGCACGTACATCTAGTGCGCCACGGAAAATGAACGGAAAGCATAAAACATTATTTACCTGATTAGGATAATCAGAACGACCCGTTGCAATAATGACATCATCTCGTGCGGCGAGCGCCAATTCTGGTGTGATTTCAGGGTCAGGGTTTGAACAAGCAAAAATAACAGGATTATCCGCCATTAATTTAACTTGTTCTGCACTTAATAAGTTAGGTCCTGAAACCCCAACAAAAACGTCAGCTCCAGTGATGGCATCATCTAAAGTACGCTTATCGGTATTATTAGCAAAGAGCTTTTTATATTCGTTTAAATCATCTCGACGCGTATGCACAATACCTTTAGTATCTAGCATATAGATTTTTTCACGTTGTGCACCACACTTAATTAACAGCTCCATACAAGCAATTGCTGCTGCCCCAGCTCCTAAACAAACAATATTTGCTTGCTTTATATCTTTGCCTTGAATATCTAACGCATTCATCATGCCTGCAGCAGTTACAATAGCGGTGCCATGCTGGTCATCATGAAATACAGGAATCTTACAACGCTCAATAAGTGCCTTTTCTATCGCAAAACATTCTGGGGCTTTAATATCTTCTAAATTGATACCACCAAAACTATCTGCAATATTAGCAACAGTGTTAACAAAATCTTCAACTGTTTTATGTTTAACTTGGATATCAAACGAGTCAATGTTGGCAAAGCGTTTAAATAATAGTGCTTTACCTTCCATCACTGGTTTAGAGGCCATTGGCCCCAAATTACCTAAACCTAAAATTGCAGTACCATTTGAAATAACCGCAACGGTATTACCTTTTGCAGTATATTTATAAACATCATCAGGGTTAGCCGCTATTTCTCTTACAGGCTCAGCAACACCTGGACTATATGCCAGTGACAAATCTTCACTTGTTTCAGCTGCGGTAGTAAGCGCAACACAAATTTTTCCTGGTGTGGGTAAAGCGTGATAATCAAGTGCTTGCTGACGAAAATCAGTCATAAATGTTTCCTAATGCGTTAGTTTTGTTGTGGATAAAAGTATAGACGTATTTTTATTGTTATTTATTTCTACAAAATCAATGGTATTGCAATCAACTAAGGAAATACAAGGTTGTTTAACTATATAAAATTGCTAGCGGCTATATAGAATGTAAGCTTATTAAGACTTAAACACACATTAATATTATAAATATTGACTATTTCCGGCTAAATATTCCGTCAGTAAAGGAGGAATATTACCTCTTGTGTTTAGAACGGTAGGAATAAGCAATAACTTACTCAGATAAGTGAAATAAATGGTGAGACTTTTTAACGCTTTGACTTTAAAAGGTAAGTGAATAAATAAACACTCTGATGAATTTATTATCTCGGGTGGTTATTTAACCTGAGCTCGGCTTAACAAATGTTTCTCTAGCAGCTACTTTTCCTAACTTCTTCGTTAAATTTACTTGCAATAGCCCAGCTATTGACGCGAAATTTGCCTTGAATTAAGAAAAACTATCAAGCTAGCGATTTAGAAAAATAATTTTTTATTATATTTCAATTTGTTAAATATCTCTTAAACCGAGTTCAGGTTATTTATGAACAAATTTTAAGACAAAAAAAATCCGACACTAGGTCGGATTTTTATAGCATTGATAACGTCTATTAAAGGAAAGGGTTTACTTTAATAATTGTTTCAACACGATCTGGTCCAGTAGAAATTATATCAACAGGAATACCAGTAACTTCTTCAATACGTTTAATATAAGCAAGTGCATTGGCAGGAAGGGCATCAACTGATGTAGCACCAACAGTGCTTTCTGACCATCCTGGAAGCTCTTCATATACTGGAGTTATTTTCTCATAACCTTCAGCAGCTGTTGGCGGCACAGTAATAATGTCGCCTTCTGGTGTTTTATAGCCAGTACAGATCTTTAATGTTTCTAAGCCGTCAAGTACATCAAGCTTAGTTAAACAAAAACCTGTTACGCTATTAACTTGAATTGCACGGTGCATAGCAACAGCATCAAACCAACCACAACGACGTTCACGACCAGTAGTAGCGCCAAACTCATGACCTACAGTACCTAAATGATTACCAATTTCATCATTTAACTCTGTTGGGAAAGGGCCTGAGCCAACACGAGTTGTGTAAGCTTTGGTAATACCTAAGATATAATCAAGATGACGAGGACCAACACCACAACCTGTCGCAACACCACCAGCAGTAGTGTTGGACGAAGTTACGTATGGGTATGTACCGTGATCGATATCAAGTAAAGTACCTTGAGCACCTTCAAACATGATAGAATCACCGTTTTTACGTGCTTGATCAAGAATTTCAGAGATATCGGCTGTCATGTTTTTGATAATATCTGCAACAGCTAACGCATCAGCTAGTACTTCTTCATAGCTTACTGGTTCAACTTTATAATAATTAACCAGAGAGAAATTGTGATATTCAACGATTTCTTTTAACTTAGCTGCAAATGTTTCTGCGCAGAATAAGTCGCCAACACGCAAACCGCGACGTGCAACTTTATCTTCATATGCTGGACCAATACCACGACCTGTTGTACCAATAGCTTTATTGCCACGAGCAACTTCACGAGCCGCATCTAAGGCATTGTGATAAGGAAGTATTAGAGGACATGCATCACTAATAAGCAAACGTTCGCGTACTGGTACGCCTTTCGCTTCCAACATAGTGATTTCGGTCATTAAGGCTTTAGGACACAACACTACACCATTACCAATCAAACATTTTACGTTATCACGTAATACGCCTGATGGAATTAAATGTAATACGGTTTTTTCACCGTTGATCACTAAAGTGTGACCAGCATTGTGACCACCTTGATAACGAACTACATATTTAGCTTTATCTGTTAGTAAGTCTACGATCTTACCTTTACCTTCGTCACCCCATTGAGTGCCGAGAACAACTACATTTTTGCCCATGTTTACTATTTCGTAAGAAAATTAGGCGGGGATTTTATCAAATATAGCAGCCTAGTCCAAGGGAAAAAGCGACATTTTTTCCTTGGACAGCTTTTTAATAATTATTAACTATATATATTAATAGGTTATAGAGTAGACAACTACTCCTGATAACCCCATGGCGCTTTCGGGTTTTTAATCGGTTTGGTTAAGTCAAAGTCAACCCTAAACTCTCTTCCTTCTCTCACTAAGCGATAAGTAAACTTAGTTGGGTAAATATACATCTGCCAAATATTGGTGGCCGACTGAGGGATACCTTGAGTAACGAAGAGCTCTTTTGAATATTGATCAGCAGGGAATGATTGCACGTTAGACCAACCCGCATCTATAGTATGGCCACCATACATAGTTGACTCGTCATAAGATCCATCTACCTTTCTGTGATCATGCTTTAATGATAACCCCGCTCCTGTTTTAGTAATAATCCAGGTACGTGATGCGTCATCACCAACATAAAAAGGTACCTGTAATTCATTATCAGTACATTTTCTCACATACATAACCAATGGCTTATTAGCAAAGCTACTGCCCTTTGCATTATCAATAGTCACTTCACCTTGATATGACTTGCCACAATGTTGACTAATGTTATTAAAGAAAGCATCGTGGCTCGGAATTGATACCAGTGGCGCTTCAAGCACCACAGCTGACGCACTTAAACTCGAAAAAACCAAACCTAACGCTATTATTGTATTTTTCATTTGCTACCTCGAAAAAAGAATGTGTATTTTTGCTATAAAAAAGCCAGCAATAAAGCTGGCTTTTGATTGTTATATAACCGTTAAACTATTTACCCTTTACGCCATCTTTTAAATAACGGAAAAAGTCACTGTCTGGTTTAACAACCATAATATCATTTTTACTGCTAAAGCTTTTTTCATAAGCTTCTAAGCTACGAATAAACCCATAAAACTCAGCGTCTTTATTATAAGCATCTGAATATATTTTAGCTGCTAATGCATCTCCTTCACCACGTGTAGTAAAAGAGTTCTTTTGCGCTTCAGCTAACATAATGGTTACTTTGGCATCAATAGTTGCTCGAATAATTTCAGCCTGCTCTTGACCTTGTGATCTATGCTCTTTAGCTACTGCAGTACGCTCAGCACGCATACGATCATAAATAGAGTTACTGATTTCAGTCGGTAAGTTAATTGCCTTAATACGAACATCAACAACTTCAATACCTAAGTCTTCGCGACTACTTTTAGCACTTTCTAGCGCTTGAGCCATAATCGCATCGCGATCACCCGAAACAATCTCTTTAATAGTACGGTGACCAAACTCAGTACGTAAGCCGTTATTTACTTTTTGTTTTAGTAACGCACGGGCATTATCAATTGAACCTGACGTTCTTAAATAATAAGTAGAAAAATCTACAATGCGCCATTTTACAAAAGAGTCGACTATTAAGTCTTTTTTCTCAGCGGTTACAAACCTATCTGCTGCTTCATCAAGAGTTTGAATACGCGCATCAAGTTTTTTAACCGATTGAATGAAAGGTATTTTGAAGTTTAAGCCAGGCTCAAATATCATCATTTCACCGGTAGCACTGTCACGTTTAATTTTGTTGAATTCAAACACGATACCGCGTTGACCTTCATAAATAACAAAAACAGACGAAACAACTAAGATAAATACTAACGCTACAATAGCAATGGAAAAGTTCTTCATGTGTTAGTTTCTCCCACTGTTAAATCTATCAGCACGATCTGATGTCGATGGTGCGCTGTTCTGACTCGGTTGACTAACTGGTACATAAGACTGAGGTGAGTTTGCACGAGTATTAGTTGACTGCTGTTGAATTATTTTATCAAGTGGCAAGTACATCATGTTATTACCGCCTTCAACATCAACCATTACTTTACTGGTATTGCTATAGACATTTTCCATAGTGGCAATGTATAAACGTTGACGTGTTACTTCTGGAGCAGCTAAGTATTCAGGTAAAAGCTTTTCGAACTTAGCAACTTCACCTTGCGCATCTAATACTATTTGAGATTTATAAGCTAAAGCTTCTTGCTCTATACGCTTAACTCGACCGCGTGCTTGTGGTTCAATACCACGTGCATAGGCTTCTGCTTCACGTAAAAAGCGCACTTCATCTTCTTGCGCTGCAATGGCATCATCAAACGCATCTTTTACTTCGTTTGGTGGACGTGCATCTTTAAAGTTAACATCAACAATAATTAAGCCTAATTGGTAAGGTTCAATTATTTTATCAAGTTCTTCCCAAACTGATTGACGAATAATTTCACGGCCACTGGTTAAAATGTCATCCATTTTCGCGTGACCAACAACGTAACGTAAAGCACTATCAAGTGATTGCTTTAAGCTATCATCAGCATTAGTAACACTGAATATATAGTTACGCGCATCAACAACACGATATTGAATTTGCATTTCAACATTCACAACATTTTCATCTTGTGTCAGCATAAAGCCTGAAGAAGGCATTTCGCGCGTACTTTGCATATCAACAGGAATAACGCGGTCAATAAAAGTCCACTTCCAACGTAAGCCCGGTTCAACGGTACCTGAGTATTGACCAAAACGTAAAACTAGCCCTTGCTCAGCTTCTTTAATGGTATAAAAACCACTAAATGCATAAACAACTAGGCCAATAATAAGTAAAATACTAACACCGATACTTGAAAAGCTTTTGCCCGGGCCGCCTTTGGTTGTTTTACCACCAAAAATGCCGGTAACCTTTTTACCTAGGTCATTTAATAACTCATCTAAATCAGGTGGGCCTTGATTTTTACCACCTTTATTTTTCCAGGGGTCTTTATCATTATTCCCCGGTTCGTTCCAAGCCATACTTTTCTCCACTTATTCAATGGTTATCATCATAACCATCCGTACAATTAAAAAATTAATGCTCGATAAACTCTGCTATCTCACTATGTTCGCTTTTTACTAATCGCTGCCATTCTCTTGATGGTAATTTAACTTCAAGATGGCAATAACCTTCTTCATCGTAACTTTCACTAGTAATACAATTCAGTTTATACAATTCTCCACGTAATTTACCTGCTCGCGGCGGAATATTTAACTGATGTTTTACCACGTGCGTTCCCAAACGCTCAGCTAATGCGATAAATAACAAGTCTATCCCTATATTTGCCTGTGCCGACAGCCATACTCTGATTGGCATGCCATCGATATCTCTATCAATACGTGGCTCTATATCATCTAGATTATCTATTTTGTTACAAATAATTAACTGTGGTACTTCATCCGCTTCAATTTCTTTTAAAACATACTCAACTTGTTCAATGTTTTCTGTACGTCTGTCGTCTGCTATATCAACAACATGCAGTAAAAGCTCAGCTTCTCGAGTTTCTGTCAGTGTAGCTTTAAATGCCGCGACTAAATCGTGAGGTAAATGTCGAATAAAGCCAACGGTATCGGCTAAAATTACTCGTCCAACACTTGGTAAAGAAATACGTCTTAAGGTAGGGTCTAAAGTAGCAAACAACTGGTCAGCTGCGTAAACCTCAGCCTGTGTTATCACATTAAATAATGTTGACTTACCCGCGTTTGTATAACCAACAAGTGATAATGTTGGCAATTCTGCACGGGCACGAGCTCGACGCCCTTGCTGTCGTTGCACTTCAACTTTCTCTAAACGCTTACGTATATTGATCATGCGTTCACGTAATAAACGTCTATCGGTTTCTAATTGGGTTTCACCTGGACCACGAAGTCCAATACCACCTTTTTGTCGCTCAAGATGGGTCCAACCACGAATTAAGCGGCTGCTTAAATGTCGTAGCTGCGCCAGCTCAACTTGTAGTTTACCTTCGTGAGTACGAGCACGTTGTGCAAAAATATCTAAAATTAATGTCGTACGATCAACAACACGGCACTGACAAAGTGCTTCCATATTTTTTTCTTGAGATGGCGTTAGGCTGTGATTAAATAAAATCACGTTAGCTCCGAAAAGCCTAACCGCTTCGGCAACTTCATCAGCTTTACCACTACCAACAAAAAAACGTGGGTGTGGTGTATTACGCTTGCCTGAAACAACGGTTAACGCCTCAATGCCAGCAGAAGAAACTAACATTTTAAATTCGGTTAAATCTTCACGAGTACTTTCATCGGGAAAGTCGAGGTGAACAAGTACTGCTTGTTCACCAGCTTGGTAACGATCAAACAACTGAATTAAACCTTAACGATATGTTTAGTGGTATAAAAATCGATATGCAATTTACGCATCTGACGATTGATCACCATCTTGATCTGATGTGGGAGTTGTATTCACTGCGCGTGAAGGTACAACAGTAGAAATTGCGTGCTTGTATACCATTTGGCTTACGGTGTTTTTCAGCAAAATAACAAATTGATCAAACGACTCAACTTGTCCTTGCAGCTTAATACCGTTTACTAAGTAAATTGCAACTGGAATGCGATCACGACGTAAAGCATTCAAAAATGGGTCTTGTAAAGATTGCCCTTTTGCCATTATATGGTCCCTTTTATTATTATTAATAAATTACTGTTTGTTTATGATTAACCTAAAACGCATTAAATTATACAAAATACGCTGAAAATCCCTTTTGTAGCTATGTATAAAAAACTAACAAATTAATTATACATCAATTTTTAACTATTGCTTTATATTTGCTTGTTCTTTATCGCTTTGTTTTAGTAGCGTTAACACTTGCGCTAAATTTGTCTCGTCGTCGCTATTAAGCCAATGTAAATCTGGCCAACTACGTAACCATGTTAGTTGTCTTTTCGCAAGTTGTCGTGTTGCACAAACACCACGAAAAATCATTTCATCATGATTGCACTCACCATTGAGGTATTGCCACATTTGTCGATAACCAACACAACGGATTGATGGTAAATCTTCGTGTAAATCCCCACGGGCTTGAAGCTTGTTAACTTCTTCTTCAAAGCCTTGCTCAACCATTTGTTGGTAACGTAACTCTATACGTTGATGTAATGTACTACGCTCTTTGGGAGTAATAGCTAATTGTAAAATATTGCCAGCGAGCTTATCACCTTTAATTTCGGTCAGTTGTGTTAAAGTGTTACCTGTTATGCGGTAGACCTCAAGCGCTCTGGTTAAGCGTTGTGGGTCATTAGGGTGAATACGCTTTGCCGACACTGGGTCTATTTCAGCTAACTGATCGTGTAGCGCTTGCCAACCAATATTATTAGCTTGTGCTTCAATTTCTGCCCTAATTGCTTCATTTGCGGTTGGTAATGGTGAAATGCCCTCAATTAGGCTTTTAAAGTACATCATAGTTCCGCCAACTAATATTGGAATACGATTGTTAGCTTTAATCTCATCAATTTTAAGGAGCGCATCACGACAAAAATCAGCTGCAGAGTAGCTTTCACTGGCATCACGTAAATTAATTAAATGGTGAGGGTACTTTTTTAATTCATCCGCTGTAGGTTTTGCTGTACCAATATTCATATCACGATATATGAGCGCAGAATCGACGCTGATAATTTCACATGGCAAAGTATCGTATAGCTCCATGGCTAATGCTGTTTTTCCTGAAGCCGTTGGCCCCATTAAACAAATAACAGGTAGCTCTATAGGTGAAGATTGAGTAGACACGAAAACTTTGCCCTTAACGATTGATAATTTAAGTCGTACTAAATAAAGGACTAAAATAAGACGCTTTATATGATTAGTGTAGCTGCTTTATAGAGGATGTAAGGTCAACGGGTACAGAATTCAAGAGCAAGTTTGTACTAAACTTATCTCCGAGCACAGTTATGGCTTGTTTGATAAGGTTATCAGCTTGATTTTGAGTATATTCTTTATGCAGCATTGCCTGACCAATCGCTTGAAAAATATCACTTTCAGCAATAAGTGTATCAGCCTGCTGCGCAGTGACTTCCTGCAAAGCATCAATAATAGTAATAAAACTGCTACTAACATCTTTATCGCGTAATAGTGCAGGAAACTGCCTAATTTGTACTTTATGATGAGTTTTAATAACAAAAACAATACCAGCTTTCGTTAAAAGATCCTCACACGCTCTTAGCAAACTTTCTTGTGCTACAGATAATGTGATCATCACTGGCAACAATAAGGGCTGGCTCACTAATCCCTGTTCTTGATTATTATTAGTGTTGTTATAATCAAAACTCGTTTGTGTCGTAGATAACCAACGGCTTGCTACTACTTTACTATTGAGCTGTTGAGCAAACTTAAACAGTGAAAGTAATCGCAAAGCACCGTCATGCTTATATAAGCCGTAACCTGGAGCTGCATAGTGAATAAACAATGATTCGCTCATTGGTTTTTCATAGGCTTGCGTACTACTGTTTGCGTCAGGGTTTAATTGCTTGTGGTTATGGTTTTCATTCTCTGCATCAATACTTGTTGTTTCATGAGCATTAGTTGTATTTAACAATTGCTCATAATGACTGACTGCAGCGGGGGATACTTGTTTCGATTGATAGCCACTTTGATTAGCGTAGCGGCTACTGTTGTCATTAACATGCTGTAACGGCGTAACATAACTAGGGCGTTGATAATCAACAGAGTGGCTTACTGAGCTGGCACCTGATGAATCTAACCTAGAACCAGCTTGAGAAGTATGACTGTATGAGTTTTCATGAGTCTGATACGACTGCTCAGGCTGTAATGGACTAATTAAGCTATTTTCATCACGGATATTATCGACTCCAAGGGTATATTCCTCGGTATTATTTTCTTCGTTAAACAAATTATCAGTATTGTTTATCGATAATAAGGCTTTATGGCATACCGAATAAATAAAGTCATGTACATAGCGGCTTTGATGAAAGCGCACTTCATGCTTGGCTGGATGAACATTTACATCAACCTCGCGGCAATCTACTTGTAAAAATAAAACAAAAGCAGGGTAAGTATCAGCAGGTAGTAATGTACTGTATGCCTGCCTAATAGCGTGGTTAATTAACTTATCACGCATCATACGTCCATTAACATAGCTATAGCATAAATCATTTTGATTACGAGCAAAGCTTGGCTTAGCCACCCAGCCTGATAATTTCATGTTGTCGTGTTCACAATTGACTTCAATGGCATGTTCAATAAACTTTTGTCCGCACACCATAGCAACCCGTTTCGCATTTTGTGCTTGGGTATTGGCAATACGATATTGACGCACAACTTTACCGTTATGAGTAAGCGTAAAACTCACATCAAAACGCGCTAAGGCGATACGTCTTACAATTTCATCAATATGGTTAAATTCAGTTTTTTCAGTGCGTAAAAACTTACGTCGTGCTGGAGTATTAAAAAATAAATCGAGCACTTCAATGGTAGTGCCATCGGGATGTGCAGCTGGTTGAATATTAACGGCCATATCACGCCCTGCAGCAGTTGCTTGCCATGCAGTATCTTGATGTTGTGGTTTAGATGTTAGCGTGAGACGTGCCACTGAACTTATACTGGCTAGAGCCTCGCCCCTAAAACCTAAGCTATCAATGGCTTCAAGATCAGATAAGTCTTTAATTTTACTGGTAGCATGCCTACTTAGTGCTAAGGCTAGCTCATCTTTGGCAATACCACTGCCATTATCAGTAATTTTAATTTTTTTTACGCCACCCTTATCCACCGTAATTTGGATCGCAGTAGCGCCAGCGTCTAAGCTATTTTCAATCAACTCTTTAATAACAGAGGCAGGACGTTCAACAACTTCACCCGCCGCAATTTGGTTAGCTAAACGTGCGGGTAATATGGCAATGGTCATAGTAATAGCATCAACTAAAGTAAGTTATCCCGTACGGGGAATTTTTAAGGTTTGACCAATTTGTAACGAATTAGATTTCAAATTGTTAATCGCTTTAAGTTTATTCATTGAAATATTGTAACGCTTAGCGAGTACCGATAGCGACTCGCCACTACGTACTTTATGCTTTTTATAACCAATAGACGCAAAATAAGAGCCGGTAAGCGGATGATCCATAAAGTGATTTTTAATCCCTAAATGAATTGCATTGGCTAGTCGTTGCTGGTGTTTTGGCCACGTTAAATTCTTTTCTTCTTTATGATTAGAGATGAAGCCAGTTTCCACCAAAATAGAGGGGATGTCTGATGACTTTAACACACCGAAATTACCATTTTGCGGTGTGCTCTTATGCATTTTAGTGATCTTTTTTAACTCACGAATTACATTATTAGCAACCCCAAAGCTCACTCCCAAAGAGTGCTCTTTGCTCATATCTGCTAATGCTAATGCTAAATGGCTATCTGCAGTATGCTTAATAACACCGCCACCGCCGCCTAATAACTCAGACTTTTCTTCTCGATTAGCCAACCACCTAGCTAGCTCAGAATCTGCACGCTTTTTAGTTACCACCCAAACTGAAGCACCACTTGGCCCAGGAGTATGAAAAGCATCAGCGTGAATAGAAACAAAGAAATCAACGTTTTTCTGTCTCGCTAAGCTCGTCCGGCGGTTAATATCAACATAGTAATCTCCGCTACGTATCAAGACCGCTTTCATGCCTTTTTCATTATTAATTAGCGTTTGAAGTTTTTTAGCAATAGCTAAGGTAACACGTTTTTCATAAGTACCTTTACCGCCAATAGAGCCGGGGTCTTCACCGCCATGACCAGCATCAATACCAATAACAATATCACCTAAGTTAGCTGTTGGCTTATCCATAACAACACTATTGCGATTTTTATCATATAAATCGATAACTAATCGATTACCATACTGTCCTGCAGGCGCCAATGGAAATACAGTTAATTGATAAGATTGGTTTAGCTCTAATACTAAGCGGGCTTTACTTTTACTTTGGCTACCACGGAATAGCTTTATTCTGGGATCACCCTCGGCTAACTTTTCTAACGCTACGGTATTCTTTGTATTCGCAAAATCTACCACTAATCGGTGTGGGTTTTGTAAGGTAAAATATTTATAATCTGGTTTATTTTTAACATCAAAGACAATACGTGTATTTTCAGGTGCCGGCCAAACACGAATCCCGTTAATGCTATTAGTTGCCCAAACACTAGCGGCAAAAAATAAGCACCCGATAACGGTGATAAACTGGATACATTTTTTAGTAAAACGGTTTCGCGTTAGATACATCAATATTCTCATTACTTCATGATAAACTGCTGGCTACTTCACTATTTAATACCGTTAAAATAGCTTCACCACGAGGCGTCTCTGCCTGTAAGTTAATTGTGCGTTGTTCATTTTGATAAGCCATATTAATGATTAAATCGGCTTTAGCCAATAGCCCAGTGCCTTTTTCTGGCCATTCAATAAAGCAGCAACAATCATCATTAAAATAATCTCGAATTCCCATATACTCTAATTCTTCAGGATCACTTAATCGATAAAGATCAAAATGAAATACACGCCACTGAGCAAGCTCATAAGGCTCAACAATAGTGTAAGTAGGACTTTTAACGTTACCGTTATGCCCCATTCCACAAACAAAACCACGGGTTAAGGTAGTTTTCCCAGCACCTAAATCACCATTAAGATAAACGACTAGCGATTGCTGGTGCTCGAAACTTTGCAGCGCTTGCGCTAATTGCGCGCCAACCGTTAATGTTGCCTGCTCATCTTTTAAAAAATATTCAATTTGTTTCATTTTCTCAATCTATATGTAATAGCAGTTACAAACTTTACTCGTATTATCTAGTATGTTTACCGCAATCGTAATGAAGGTAGTTAGTGGAGCCTATAGTAACGTTAATAATATCAGCTGCTGCGCCGTGAATATAGTTTGATAATTATGCCATTGAATAATTCACCTGAGCAAGTGTCCTTATAGCTTTGTATTGAAGAGCTATTAAAGGCTGATATTCATCACTCATATTGTGTTAAACTAATCATAAATTGCACCATTAAAATATTAATTCAGTAATATTTACTCTACACCTTATTACTGAACATTAGCTGACTTCTTTCATGACAGAAACTTCAATAAACTATCAAGAATTAGCCGATAACATTAAATGCTGGGGTGAAGAGTTAGGTTTTTCACAGCTCGGTATTTGTGATATTGACTTAAAAGCTCATGAAGCGGCCCTAAAACGATGGTTGGCAAATAATTATCATGGCAATATGGATTACATGGAACGCCACGGTATGATGCGTGCTCGACCCGAAGAGTTAGTCCCTGGCACAGTGCGTGTTATTAGTGTTCGTTTAGATTACTTACCTCAAAATGCGAAGTTTGCACGCATCTTAAATGATAAAAATAAAGCCTATATTAGTCGCTATGCTTTAGGGCGAGATTATCATAAGTTAATGCGTAAGCGTTTACAGCAATTAGGACAAAAAATTGCTCAGCATTGTGAACAGTTTAATTGTCGCCCTTTTGTTGATTCTGCTCCTGTATTAGAAAGACCATTAGCCGAAAAGGCAGGCTTAGGTTGGACAGGGAAACACACCTTACTTATTAATAAAGCCGCCGGTTCTTGGTTTTTTTTAGGGGAGCTTTTTGTTGATATTCCATTACCTATTACTCACAACGAATACAGTGATAACGCGCTTAACTCTATCGTTTTAGATGAAAAAGTTAACGACTGCGGCACTTGTGTCGCTTGTATAAAAATATGTCCGACAAAAGCGATTGTTGAGCCTTATGTTGTTGATGCTCGCCGCTGTATTTCTTATTTCACTATTGAGTCACCCGATCCTATCCCAGTAGAGTTACGTCCGCTGATGGGTAATCGAATTTATGGCTGTGATGATTGTCAGCTAATTTGCCCTTGGAATAAGTTTGCCAAACTGAGTGTTGTAGATGACTTTCAAGCTAGAAATCAACTAGATGATGTTGGCTTACTTGAGCTGTTTTCTTGGACAGAAGAGTACTTCTTAAATACTTTACAAGGTTCGCCTATTCGACGTATTGGCTTTCAAAGCTGGCAAAGAAATATTGCGGTTGCCTTGGGTAATGCACCTTACTCTAGCGATATAACAACAGCACTTGAACAGGCATTAAATTCAGCTAATGAGTTAGTTGCTGAGCACATTCATTGGGCTTTAGCACAACAGCAAGAGAAACAGCAACTCACCGTTACGAACGCAGAAACGACACAAAAAAACCATCGTTTAACAATGCGCTTAGTTCGTTCTATTGAAAAAGGCTTAACAAGAGATGCCTAAATAACCTGAGCTCGGTTAAGAGATATTTATTAAGCCGACTTCAAGTTAAAAAGCAATTACAAAGCTAGTTAACTCGAGTTCAAATTCGTTATATTTAGCTTAGCCACTTTGTCTATTAGCGCTAAGTATTGCAATATCGGCACGAGCTTCTTCTAACGCCACTTGCATTGCTAATACTTTTTTTACCTGCTCATTACGTTCACTGATTGCTTTTTTCTCGCGCTCTTTAGCCGCAGCGAGCTGCTTTTGTACTGCAGTTAAAGTCGTCATTAATTGAGCAATATCTTCATTTTTCTCGAAGTCTTTACCTTCTTTATCGCTAGCATAGTCATCATCACTTGCATTAAGCAATTCTGCCGACTTAAAACGTAAAAAACTATAAGCTAAACGCAATATAAAGATGACGCACGTTAGTAGGAGTACAACTAAATATTGATTTTTTTCAAGTGAACTAAAAGCGATATGGATACGTGACCAGAAATCGCCTGTCGCCCCAAAAAAATGACTAATAACTTGGTTATGCCACGCCAACCAAGTAAAAAGATATATAAGAATAAAACTGGGTGCTGGGTGTTGATTTTCGGTAAATACAAGTAGCGATTTTAAGGTTTTCTTTTTTAACACAATATATCCTTTATTTCAGTGTCCAAAGTAAGCATGCACTTTTATAAGCTAAAGATAATCATGCACAGCCCCTTATCAAGTAAACTAATAAGACTGACAAGGAGTTATTAAAAAGCAGAAGTATAAGATCTGTTCAACATAATTAGCTTCATTTTTCATATTTTCGCTCTTGGCAGTGCTTTAATATGGTTTTCTTTTCTTCATTACTACTTTCCCGCCATGCCTTTATTTCTTCTATATGTCTAAAACAACCTAAGCAAATATCACACTCATTCAGGCAACAACTTCCAACACAGGGGCTAGTGATTTCGAGAGGGTTTTCATTCTGATACTTCATATTTATCTCAAGTGAGGTGACACACAATATAAACTACATCGATTTAACATAAGCAGTAATATCCGTTATTTCTTGTTGAGTTTTGGCTAATAACTTATCAATAAAAGCCCTGTTTTGATTTAATACGGGGTCTATCAATAATTTTTGCCAGTCTTTACATAATTGCTGTAGGTTTGGTGCGGATAAAATACTACTGACAGATTGCAATATAACTATAGCTTGTTTAGCTCGCACTAAGTTGTTGCTCTTTAGCGCACGGTTGAGTTTAAGAGCTAACTGATTAATATTATTAACATATTCATTAATCATGAAAAATGCCAGCTCAGGTGAACCTTGATTTTTAATATATAGTTCCAGATTAACTTTTGGCTCTGTTAACTCTTTAACCGGTAATTCTGTCAATTGAGCTTGTCTATTTTGTAGTGAACTCTTTGTACTTTTATACTGATGAATGGCCTTATTGTTATCAACAGTTAATAGATCAACGTTACTTTCTGCTTTTTGCTCTATTGTTTTTTCCTCGGCTAACCAAGGTGACAATAAAGTCATTAACTGCTCAATTGAGACTGCATTTGATAACCTATCAACAATCCAATGGGAGAATATTACATCTTCATCTTTTATATAGGTTATATCTAGACCAAAAATACCTCGTTGTATTACTTCACTGCCACTAATGCAGTCATTTCCTTTATCAATAAAATGAATAAAAGGGGAAGTAGAAAACTCTGAGAATAGAATTGCGTAACAGCCACTTTGCCAATATTCTTTCTGTTGGGCTGCTTGTGCAACAAAAGTAACTTGTAATCCTAGTTGTTGTAATTGCTGCTGTAATTTCTGGTACTGTATTGGTGATTTTACGCCAATCAACACATCAATAGCTTTAGCCGCTAACGGTGTGTTGTTAGTTTGTGTCTTATCTAGAAGGTATTCAGTTAATTGTGCTGTCGTATTTTCACCTAAGTTACGATTTAACATGACCGCTAACGGTAAAGTGAAGCTTAATTGATAGCCTTTTTCAGTAAGAGCTGCGGTAATATTTTCACCATGCAAACACTTTAATAAAGCAATGAAGTAACTATTTAATTCGCTGCTAATATAGTGCTCTGACTTTTCCTGTAGCTCTTGCAAAAGTTTAGGTAATTTTCGCACCTCCTTACTAGAAAAAACTTGCCCCATAATAAGTACAGTCTGTTGACCATTATTTTGATCTTGTAGCTTAAATGAAACGTCTAACTGTCCAGCACTTAAATCATCACCTAATAACTGAACAAAAACTTGCAACATCTCCGTAAAAATATTTACATCAACTTTTACCTCAGGGCATATATTTCCATCAACATGTAATTTAAGTAAATTATTTTGTTTATTAATGGCTGCAGCCTGATTCAGTAACACAGCTTCTGTTGTTGAAATTATATTGATATCACTTAGCGTTAACCTCATACCTTCTGCTTGCATATAGCGATGGAAACTCGCTTGCTTTATCAAACGAACTAATTTTTTACTAAATTGATAACTCTGAAATAAATGCTGATTAGAGGTTATTTTTTGATGGCTAGAACTAACAAGTGTAATGCGCTCTAACAGTTTAAGTGCAAGATTATAAAATTGACCATAATTCTCTTTCTCAATAAGAGCATTCGTTTTCCGCTGAGATATTGCTGTCAACTCGGCTAACTCCTTTTCAGCGGCTAACTGCTCAGCTTTTAAAGTTAGAGCATCAACCTCAAGGTTATGCTGTTGCTCTCGCTCCTCAAAACCTAATGATTGATGTGTATCCTCTCGATTATATAACGTTAATTCGAGTGCTTGATATTGTCGTAAGTGTTGCTTTAAGTGACGAGATAACAACCAAAACAATAAGATAATTACACTTAAAAGTGCAGCAAAAACCATTGCCATATGCGTTATAAGCGCATGATTAATATCCCATGAATAATTTAGCTGGCGTTTCGAAATATTCTGCTCTGCTTTACTTGAGTTATCGTAAAGAATCCCCGTAAATACCAATACTTGCTTTTTCAACAGTTGGTTATAATCAACAATAGTCTGCAGATTTTCCTGCCAGTGGCTTACAATAGTCTCACTTTGATTATTAGTGTTTTTATCACTGACATAAAAAGCGTCATTAAATTGTGCTAACGCAGCTTCAATGTCTAGGTTAATCATAGGCGTAGAATACTCGTTAAGGCTATTAAATGACTCTTTAAGTTGCTTAAAAACTATAGGTGATGTTGCGATGTTTAATTTATTCAATAAAAACGAAAACTGACTAATTGTTTGTGAAAACTGTAACCATTTTGCTTGCTCTTCACTATCACTAACTTGTATTTGAGTATTCTCGACAGCAGTTTTAAGCGCTGCGACTTTAACTAATACTTCTTGTTTATGATTTTGCAGCCTATCAGCATTTGATTTCATATGACGAAGTGCGTTAAATGCAGCTTGTCGCTTGGTTTTCCAATCATGATAAATAGATTGATGGCTTGATTTAAGTAAAGATAATTTCTTATTAATTATCGCTAATTCCTTCTCTAGCAGAAGGTAACTATCTAAATTATCACTAGCGAGCATACTATTTGTTATACGTAATGCTGATAGCAATAGCTTTTGCTCGGAGAGTTTATTTTCTACTTGAGTTAAATCATCAGAAATAAGAACAATATCTTTCTTGTATTTAAAATAGTAAGCACCACCAGTCACAATAAAAAGACTACAAATAATTAACCCTATAGTGGCTAAATATAAAAATGAATATGGCTTAACTTTATCAATTAACGTTTGTTGAAGTGAAACACTACTCGATAAATTATTTACTGGCTGTTCTACCTGAATATCTTTCTTGTTCATATTATCATGGCTTATCATAGCTACGTTTTATTATCATTAATTCCTTTCCTGGTATTTTATACCATTGATTAAGGATAGGCATCCTTATCCAGTCATAGAGCAGGAGAATCGATTAAGTTAGCTAATTCTGATAGGTTTTTTTCCGAGAATACATGGATGCCGTGTTTTCTTAGTAACGTTGTTGTTACTCCCGCCCCTTCAACCTTAGATCCATTAAAAGAGCCATCATAAATTGTTGCACTACCGCATGAGGGACTAGACTCTTTCAATAGCGCAAAGCGAATATTAAACTGCTGACATAACGCCAACGCTCTTTGAGCACCTAAATAAAATGCTTCACTAACATCAGTCCCATCGCAGGTAAACACCTTGCCACTATTGCGATTTATTTCTGCAGGTGATCTTGGTACAGGCAACCCTCCTTCAACTTCTGGGCAAATAGCCATTAAGCGACCTTCTTGCTGCCATTGAGTAATCAATTGATTAGACAATGACTTTACTTCTCCGTTATATCGAACTTTTTTCCCTAAAAAGCATGCGCTAACCAATATTTTGTCTTGCATGAAACTCTCACTATTATCAATTATTTTAAGTACATTTGATCATTTTAATCAACAAGCTCAAAGCTTTTGACTAAGTCTGGTATTAACTCTGTACTTTGCTGATCTTCCCCTTCGATCCAACAAGATTGACTATAACAATCAAAATTCAAAATAAAATGACGCTTCTCCCAAGAAAAGCGAATATTTTCACGATCAGCGCCTTGTATTTTTTCTATTATCGTGAACTCAGCTAACTTCGAAAATACATCAGTAGATAAAGTTTCGATATCTTCTTGAAACCACTGTTTTTGATAGCTAAAGAGTAACTGGTTATCAAAAAGTTCAGCTTTTGTAATAATGAATGGGTTATTTTTTGACATACTAAATATTTCTACCAGCTATGAGGTTACGTTAACTATAACTATACCCTGTAATGTTTAAGTAACTATACAAAATTTTATTTAATCATGAAGGCTAATATAATCGAAATAAAAGCTTGATATTAATCAAGCCTTACTCACTTCTTCTCTAAAAAAAACACGACAAATTAGTTTATTTTTCATATACTCAAACTAGAAATATTCTTTTTATAACTAAGCCTGTCTTGCTCGTATTTTAGTTATAAATATTATTATTATTTGTCAAAAATATAAGAGAGTAATTACTATGAATAAACTTATGATTGCTGTTGCAACTACAGCACTATTATCAACATCAGCATTTGCTGGTGATGCAGCAGCCGGTAAAAGTAAAGCAGCAACATGCGCTGCTTGTCATGGCGCGGACGGTATTGCAGCAATTCCAATGTACCCAAACTTAGCAGGGCAAAAAGAAGCTTACCTAGTAAAACAATTAAAAGATTTTAAAGCGGGTACTCGTAAAGATCCTGTTATGGCTGGTATGGCTGCACCATTAAGCGATACTGATATTGCAGATCTTGCAGCATATTACTCAAGTTTAAAATAATATCTATTAGTATTATTTTAAACCAATAAAAAAGGCCTTTTAAGGCCTTTTTTATTTCACTATGTTAAACATAGATTATTTTATTAGAACTATTCGTTCAATTTACTTGCTTTTACGACGAGCCGTACCAGCTAAACCTAATAATGCTAAACCAAACATTGCTAAAGTTGTTGGTTCAGGAATAGTATTACCATTAGCTTCAAATGTACCATCATTGCCTTGAGCAGAAGCAGTATAGTGTATATCAGAGCCTTGGAATGCGCCATTAGTATCGAAGTTTCCAGCAGCTATACCGCCAGTCACATTCCAAAATATTTCTGCTGAACCACCACCAGCTACAGAGCCATCTAGGGTCATGGTGCTATTACCAAATTGAGGCATCGCTGAAAGCGTTAACCATTCAACTCCGTCATTATAAGTATTTAATTGACCATTACTAACACCATTAGTATCAACAAATACTTTCGCCCAACCGCCAGTGAATAATGGGCCAACAACACCATTTTTTAGAGGGTTAGGACCAATACCAGCTAGTGTGAAGCCACCGAACTCTAATGTTAATGAGCAACCAACACAAAAATCACCTGCTCCTTGAGAAGAAGCGCCATTAAATAGATTAAATTCACCAAAACCACTTAGTATATCGCCATTTACCGCAAGAGCATTACTTACATAGTTACCCAAGCTATCTTGAAATGACTGAAAGAACTCGCCCTTACCTAGAAAATCAGCGGTATTAAATGGGTTAGGAGCACCATTGTTATAATCTGGGTCCCAAGTTACACCACCAACATTGATTACTGATGCTGAAGCGCTGGCGCTTGCTAGCATGATCGCTGAGGCTGCAATAATTTTTTTAAATTTATTCATTGTTTTTTACCCTTTATATATTCCGTTATAATCCAGTAAAACTAACATCTTAATAGTAACTGCCTATATTAGCGTATGGCTAATAGTATAAATAATTAGCAATTATCAGACCATAAGCAATAAAATCTTATAAAACATACAGCTAATTAATTCTGGTATAAGGTGAGTTTTATTTTTGTAAAAAATCTTGACAGGTCATTAATTAACCTAAAAAGTGATGAATTGGATATTAATTAACAGAAAAAATAAAAAAGCGACTATATAATAGTCGCTTATAAAAACATCAATTACTTTTTGGTTTAACTAAACCAGAAATGAGCCTTGTATTAAAGTTGCGTAGATAACATCAATTTTCTTTTTTCTTGTTGTTTGGTTTTTACTACCACGGTATCAAGTACTTCTTCCGCTTTATTTGGGTGACCATTAGCCATCAATATTTCAACATAATTAAGGGCTATATCAGCATCTTTTCCTTGAGCAAGCTCCATGGCTTGACCTGAAAATTTTAATGCTGCTGCTTTATCGCCAGACTTTAACAACGCTTGTCCATAAGTATCTGCAACATTAGGAACATTCGGAGCTAAATCGAACGCAGTTTTTGCATGCTTAAGCCCTTGCTCGACATTCCCTTTTTCTAAGTATAGCCAAGCCAAGTTATTATTGATAATAACGTCTTTAGGTTGCTGCTGTACAATATCCGCATAATAACTGATTGCTTTTTCCTTGCTACTTTCGTTTTCAAGGTAAAGCCCTGCCAATGTTGCTTTAACACGTATATCATCAGGATTAGCAGCTAAATAATCTTCCAATAATGAGAGAGCCTTCTCTCCCTCATTATTGCTAATATAGGCACCTGCTAAATAAAAAGCATTCTGTGTATTACTATACGCTTTATAAAAGCTCTCTAGCTTAGGCACTGCTTGAACAAAATTCTTCTCAAGTAAGAAAATACGTCCTTGCATGCCATCTTTTAAATTAGCATCAATATCTTTAACGGCTAAGACTTTATACTGTTCTTTTGCTTCTAATAACTTGTTAGCGTTAAGTAATAACTGCATATTTACTAACTGTAAGATTAAATTATCTTGATGTTGCTCTAAACCTCGTTTTACAGTGATTAGAGCACGATCATAGTTTCGTTGTTTAGCATATAAATCAGCCAATAAAACAACAGGCTCTAAATGGTAAGGGTTAGCTTGCTGCCATTTTTCAAGCGCTACTAGCATTTGGTCTAAGTCTTGCTGTTGCTTTGCAATTAAAACCACCAACTGCCAGTATCGTTTAGGTAAATTCTTTTGATTTTCAATGGTATTTAATACAGATTCTGCTTCTTTATCTTTACCTAAACTTAAGTAGGCTTCGGCTAGTAAAGTGACTTTATTGATGTCTTCACTATCCAGTTTATAAGCTGCGATTAGCTTTTCTAAAGCAGCGTCATTACGGTAAGCTGAAAAATATAACTTCAATACATGCGTGTTAGCTGGGTAAACGGTAATGATATAATCTGCTCGGCTATGACTTAACTCTTCATTGTTTTGCTGACGTGCAATACGTAGCTGTTGTGTTAAGGCAAATAAATTATCGGGCTCTAATTGTAAGCTCTGCTCTAACAACCTTTCAGCTTCATCATATTGCTCTTGTTGAATCGCAATACTAGCCATTAAGTTGCTACCACCCGCTTTTTCTGGGTATTTTTCTTGCCATGATGTGGCAATCGACTTGGCTTGGTCAATATCACCTGATTGTAGCGCTGCAAACGCTAAAGCCAACTCTGCTTCAACCAGCTCAGGATCAAGTTTGACAGCATCTTTCAAGTCATCGATTCCCGAAGGGTCGTTCATCATTAATTTTAAAATACCTTGGCGAGCGTTAACCTCGGCATTATCTGAGTTAAGGCTTTCACTTTGTACAACAAGTTTTTTTGCCTCATTAACGGCGCCTAACTCTAATAGCTTAAAGCTTACCGAAGCTAAAAAATCAGCATTGGCTGCTGGGCTATCAACATCTGTAAAACCATCCAGTGTATCGCTAATATCACTCACTAACCCAAGCTCTAATTGGCTCACTGCCAACATTCTGTTTGCTAAATGATCTTTTGGCAAATACTTAACCACACTACGTAAATGATAAGTCGCTTGCTCCCAGTTTTTTAAGTAAAAAGCACTAGCCCCCGCAACCAATTTTAAGTTCATTTGGTTAAAGTCTGCAGCAAGAGCTGACTCCGCATGTTCACTAGATTTTGCGAAATCCTTATCCTCAAACTTTACCATTGCTTTGATATAATGAGCAAAAGGCTGTGTACTAATACTCGCTAAAATAGCATCTGCATATTTTTCTGCCTCAACATATTTTTCAGCCTTTAATAGTGAATCCGCTAATAGCAATTTTATAATGCCTGAGCGAGGTTGTAAGGCTAAGTACTGTTCATAACTATCACTGGCTTGTTTATAGTCTTTCATTACTGTTGCAATTTGACCTTGCAGCATTAATGCATCAACTTGTTTGCTATCAATTGCTAAAACTCGGTCGACAAGCGTTTTCGCTTCTTCATTATTGTTTTCAGATAACTGTAAATAGGCATTAGCTAGCATGCTATACATACTTTGCGCTGCAATGTTTTGCGCTGTTGTGACACTCTCTTTAGCGAGTTCAGTATTTTCTAAGCGTAATGCGGATAATGTTTGATACGCTAAGTAATGACTTTGTTGTTCACTAGCAAGCTGTGTAGCCGCTTCACTTAAGGCAATTACGTCATTGTCGCTTTCTGTTAACAGATAAGCTCGAGCTAAAAGAGGAATAAGGTGTTTATTATTAGAGCCAAGCTTTTTAGATCGCTCAAGCTCTTTTACCGCAGCAGGACCATCACCTAATTGTAAATAAATTTCACCTAATAAAAAGCGGGCTTGAGCGTTTTTACTATCTAAACGGATAGCATTTTTTAGAGAAATAATCGATTCATTAACTTGATTGGCATCAATATACGTTTTAGCGCTATTAATATGCGATTCAACCGTTTCTTTTTCACCACAGGCGCTCAACGCCAACATAATGCTTACACAAAGTGTAGTTTTAATTAATCTCATTTTATTATCCTTTATTATCGATTATTCTTCTTACTGGCTCGTTTTTAATTCTGTCGCTATGAATTCTAAACATACTAATTAGAACAAAGCCCATCAACTGTGAAGCAAATGGGCTTTTGAGTTAAGCTCGCGTATTAAGTAACGGGCTAGCTAACGATAGATTAGCGTAACACTCATGGTCTGTGACCAAAATGAGCACGTCAGCCCAGCTATCTATTTCGTTTAATGTTTCTAAACGCGCACATTGCCAACTAGGTACAAACGGGTCATGGTAGCTAACGGTCACGCCAGCTTTAAGAAAGTGCTCTAAAATTGCATCTGCTGGTGATTCACGACAATCGTCAACATTAGCCTTATAAGCGACGCCTAAAATTCCAACTTTCTTACCTTTAAGATCGCCACTACCCAGTAAATTTAATGCCTGTTGAGCAACAATACTTGGACGAGTATCGTTAATAGAACGTGCCAAACGCACAAACTCACCCGCTTTGGTATTTTCAACTAAGAACCATGGATCAATTGGAATACAGTGACCGCCAACTCCAGGTCCTGGTGTTAATACATTCACTCGAGGATGGCGATTAGCTAAACGAATCACTTCATAGACATCAACTTCAAGTTCCTGACATATTTCAGATAACTCATTCGCAAAAGCAATACCGACATCACGCGATGTATTTTCAACAAGCTTGATACATTCTGCTGTGGTTAAGTCTGTTAAGAATACTTCTCCTTTAACAAAACTTTGATAAATCGCTTTAACTTTTAGCTGTGCTAATTCGTTTGTTGCACCGATAATGCGGTCGTTGTGCACTAACTCATATAAAGTTTGACCAGGAATAGCGCGCTCAGGACAATGCACTACATTAATATCTAAACCTGCATCGGCGAAACGCTGCGCAACCGCTAAACTGGTTTGTGGTGAAATGGTTGACTCAACAATAACGGTTTGACCATTTTGAGCGACTTTAGCAATAGCATCTGCAGCACTAAAAACATAACTTCTATCACAGCTGTTATTTTTATGTGGCGTTGGTACCGCGACTAAATAAGTTTCGCTTGATGGAATTTCAGTGCTCGCCTTTAAGAAGCCTTGAGAAACCACTTTATTAATAAGCTCAGGTAAACCTGCTTCGTCAAATGGACATTGGGCATTATTAATCGCAGCAACTTTTTCACTGTTCAAATCAACACCGGTAACACTGTAACCCGCTTCGGCTAATAAACTTGCGATAGGTAAACCCATATAGCCCATACCAATAACGCTTAATGTTTCATTTTTAGCGACAATGTCTTGATCTAAGGTATTAGGCGTATTATTAGTAATAATATCTAAAATCAATTCAGCAACATGACCATCACCAAATGGATTTTTCCAGTTAAAGCTTTCGCCTGACGCTTCAGCTGATAACCATTTGTCTGCTGCGGCTAATGCTTTATCTGCATTTCTACCCACTAAAACGTTAGCACCAACCTCAATAGACTCTGGGCGTTCAGTATTGTCACGTAAGGTAATACAAGGAACACCTAATAGACAGGCTTCTTCTTGAATACCGCCTGAGTCAGTTAAAATAAGCTGAGCGTGTTTTTGTAATTGAATAAAATCTAAATAGCCAATTGGCGGAATGAGTTTTAAGTAGCTTGGCAATTCAATGTCAAACTCTTTTAATTTTGCTTGAGTTCGCGGATGAATAGGCCAAACAATTGTTTGGCTATATTTAGCATGCAACTTATCGAATAACGCTAGTAGTTCTAATAAATTCGCTGAAACATCAACATTAGAAGCGCGATGCGCGGTAACAAGGAAGAAAGCTTTAGAACTAACACCTAAGTCCGCAAGAATTGTACTGGTGTTGGCTGAAATTTCTAAATGTTGAAAAAGAGAATCTGATACGGTATTACCAACGGTAAATATTTTATCGCTTTCTAAACCTTCTTTAGCCAAAATAGCATGTTGATTAGGACCAACAGCGAATAAATACTCACTCATGTGATCCGTTAAAATACGGTTAGTTTCTTCAGGCATACTGCGGTCATAACTACGTAAGCCTGCTTCAATATGTCCTACTTTAATATCTAACTTTGATGCCGCTAAAGCGCCAGCAAGAACTGTATTGGTATCGCCTTGCACTAACACAATATCAGGCTTTTCTTGCAATAATATAGGTTCCATTTTAATTAAAATATTACCTGTTTGATTGCTATGTAAGCCAGAGCCAACACCTAAATTATAATCAGGTGCCGGTAATTCTAATTCTTTAAAGAAGATGCTATCCATTTCTTGAGAGTAATGTTGATTCGAGTGAATAATAAAGTGGGCAATACCTCGTTTTTTACATTCACGAATTACGGGAGCCATTTTGATTATTTCGGGGCGAGTGCCAACGATAATCCCTATTTTCATTTTACGTCCTTAAAGGTGTCGAATTGTAGTTAATGCTATATATATGCTCAATTGTAAAACAATTTTGCAATGATGTAATTTATTTAATGTATTTTTAACTATTTTAACGATTTAATAGCATTCAAGGTTTCCGTGATTAGTCGATCCTTACATTTTACCTCTGAAAATGTATGGTTCGCTTGAGCTATTGTATGAATTTTAATATTTTCTTGTTTGCTAATTGTTCGCCATAAAGTGTTTTCAACCATTAACAGCTTAAATTCTTCTGCGGTTAAATCACATTCACTCAATAAAACGGTTACGTTTCCAGCAAAATGACGTAAGCCTATATACATATTATCAACAAAGCTTCCTGCTACAGGACTCGTTTTGCTCTGCTGTTGAAAAGTACGAATATCGCTCAAGGCTTTAGTCGGCTTTACATTCCCACGTATTAACTTTCCCCAGAAACTTTTACTTAGCAAACGCTTAACATAATACGATTTCAAATATGTCTTGGCTTGGGTCGATGCTTGCCTCACCCAAGGGTTTACCAGTACTAAACCACTAACGGTATTTTGTTTATTTTCGGCTAAATGCAATAAAATCGCCGAAGCGGCATCACATAAACCCCATAAATATATTTCTGTTAACTGCGGTTGTTGTTGACGAAATAAAGCAAGCGCGGCAGCAATATCATCTTGAATATCGGTAAATTGACTAATAGCACCTTCACTATCCCCTGCGCCGCTATAATCGAATCGTAAAGCATAATAACCTTGTTCAGCTAAAGCACGAGCCAGTTGTACAAATAAACGATGACTACCTACTCGAGTTTGCGGCCCACCAACAACAATAAGTACACCTTGGGTACTTTTTTGATTAAGTTTATCTGGGCTGTGCTCAATAGCGACAAGTTGCTTTTCTTTGCAGGTAAAAATCAGAGGCGTTTCTAACATGATCCCCCCTGCTCAGTTGAACCGGCTTCTTTGAGTAAATTACGCAAGGTTTGCTCTTCAAAGGAGAGCATTTTTTCTGATAAGGTCAACTCTGTGCTTTGCCAAAACTTTACATCGTTAATAGCTGAAACAGTTAATGAGCTATCTGAGCTTTTAGTTGAAAATAGCTGCTGCTGTTTAGCTCGCGCCATAGGTAATTGATCGCTATCACTCCATTCTAGCCAATGACAGTGTTTATCAATACTTTCATATTGCGTTAAAGTTTGCTGGCTTAACTCGTCGAGTAATGATGGTTGCATCACGTAACCCGCAATTTCAATCTCGGTTGAGTTTTGCTCAATATTATTGGTTTTGGTTAAATTACTCGCTAATGCTAAGCGTTTGAATTGTTGAACAAAGCGCTTACCATTAAATTCAGGTTGCGCTAATAACAAGCCATCAATCAACGCGATTATATCGCTATTCAAAACTAACGCTGAGGATAGCAAACAAGAAAGGTAAATAGGTTTAGAGCTGGGGTTAGCATTGAAAGATGCATCTTGCGCCATTTTTGCTTTAATCGCGTTAATTTGCGCAATAAGGTCTTGCTGCCAAAGAGAAAGGCTGGCTTGCGATAATTCACCGCCACTATCACCACAGCCGTAGTGATCGTAAATAAGACTTTCAACACCTAATTGATAGGCGTTCAACGCTAATCTTGTCTGCATATGACGAGTCTGATTAGCTTGCTCAAATAATGGCGTAACATAAATAATGTATGCACAAATATTTTCAGGGCTGCGTTTCAATTGAAATAACGGTCCAGCATTACCTGAATAGAATTCAGCTGTCATATTAATCATCATATCAAGCCCACGAAAAATCGTGATAATTAACCATCAATATTGTCATAAATCAATTGGCTCAAGCTGGCGACTGATTCAAAATTTTCAGCGCTAATATCATCGTCATCTAATACCACATCAAATTGCTCTTCTATTTCTCCAATTAAGGTTACTATCACCATAGAGTCAAATTCGGCGATGGCTCCAAATAGTTCAGTCTGCTCATGCCAAAAGCTCTTTTCATAGCTTGGAATAATGCCGCTGAGCAGCGTAATAAGCTGTTGTGATATTTGTGATAGGTTCATGTTTTTCCTGCTTACTCCATTGACAATAACTATGAAAATTAACGTAAAAATTAAAATAAGTGCGCTATTGCTCGTTGTTTTTACTAAACCATAAATTTTTATAATACGGTAAGGTAATATAACGAAACGAGGCTATTTTTCCTAAAAAGCGTTGTTGATTAAAAATTTGATAACTAACACGCTGCCGCTGTTTTGCTAACCAATCTTTTTTATAAGGCTCACTGCCCATACCAAACTCAATACAGGTGACTTTATCATACTCAAGTACGTGCTCTGACAGTGCCATTGATAAAATAGAGCCCACTGAAAAATTTTTATATTGCTGGTCATAAGCCAACTTGAAAATTGATGCTGTGCCTGATTGTAAAAACCATAACTGCGCCGCAGCAGGTTTGTTATCAACGTATAACAAACCAAAACGCAATTTATTTCCTGCTATGGCCGCGCGACAAACTTGTTCAATAAACGCAAAGCTGAACTCTTCGCCTTTCCAACTTTGCTGATAAATACTTTTATAGCCCTCAAAGGCAGTAATAAAATCATCGAGAGTATTAATAATGCGGATATTATATGGGTGTGCAGCCGCTAGTTTTTTACGACGTCGTTTAACGGTATTACGCAATTGGCTAGGTAATTGTTGATAATAACTATTAAAGTCAACCAAGTTATCTTGATAGAAATTAGCCGTTTCATTAAATAGCTTACAAGCTTTGAAGTACTTAGTTAGCGCATAAGGTAGATTAGTATTTTCAGCAAAGCCACCAAGATTCATACTGTGCCAAGTAGTATTTTTATCTATATATTTTAATAAACTAGATAGATGAGCCTTACCGTCGTCACTTGTATAATACGGCTCAGCGATTGCAGAATAAAAACTACTGAGTGAATGTAGCTGTAACTTATTATGCTTACCGCGATGAATTAACGGCCAAGCGATCAATAACTGAAGCGCTGTTTCATCATTTGAGTAAAGGCAATGCACCACTAATTTATCATTAGTGGCCATCATAAAATCACGCGTTGCCGTTAACCATGGCAGTGTTAATTCAAATAATTTAACAGTAGGAAGCTGCTCTCGATAACGACTGACAAAGTCATCGAAGGTCAATGTTTGATACGATATATGACAACTAGCTTCCATGTTAGTCATTTAGCCTAATTTACTCAGCAAGTAATAGAGCGAGTATTTGCTCTGTTTTGGCTTGCATTAGCGCTTCATCACCTTTACTTTCTACATTTAACCTCACGACTGGCTCGGTATTACTACTACGTAAATTAAAGCGCCAGTCACCAAATTCCATGCTAATACCATCAGTCTCATCAATCACCTGCGCTTGCTGTTGGTAATGATTAAAAACACGTGCAATAGCCGCTTTGGGATCTGCTATTTTATTATTAATTTCACCTGATGATGGATAAGCAGCAATACGAGCTTTCACTAAAGAAGATAAGGGTTGTTTACGTAAACACACTAACTCTGCAATCAGTAACCACGGGATCATACCGCTATCACAATAGAAAAAATCTCTAAAATAATGATGCGCACTCATTTCACCGCCATATACAGCATCTTCACTGCGCATACGCTCTTTAATAAAAGCATGACCCGTTTTACTTTGAATGGCTTGGCCGCCCGATTGTTCAACAATATCAATGGTATTCCACGTTAATCTTGGGTCGTGAATAATTTTATCTTTGCTGACGCTGGTCGCTGATTTTTTCGCTAAAAAGTTTTCTGCTAACAAACCAACTATATAATAGCCTTCAATAAATTCGCCCTGTTCATCAAATAAGAAACAGCGATCAAAGTCACCATCCCACGCTATGCCCATATCAGCGCCGTGTTTTATAACGGCATCAGCTGTCGCACTACGGTTTTCAACTAATAGCGGATTAGGAATACCATTAGGGAAATTACCGTCAGGTTCATGGTTAACTTTAATAAATTCCACTGGCAGGTTTAATAAGTTAAAAGCCGCTTCAATCGCGTCAAGTGCAGGACCTGCTGCGCCATTGCCCGCGTTAACCACTAACTTTAATGGCGTAATATTTTTTGTATCAATATAACTAAGTAGATGCTCAGTATAGGCAGCGCTAATATCATGAGTACTTAATTTTCCAGTAGCGGTAACTTCCTCAAAAACATTACTTTCAGCTAAGGCTTGAATATCAAATAACCCCGTATCACCACTAATAGGTTTTGAGTTCTCCCTGACCAACTTCATACCGTTGTAGTCAATAGGGTTATGGCTTGCAGTAACCACTATGCCGCCATCGCACTGTAAGTGACTAGTCGCAAAATAAATATGTTCAGTGCCCGCTAAACCTAAGTCAATAACATCACTACCACCCGCCATTAAACCTTGCGCTAGCGCTTGTTTTAACTCATTACTGGTTAAGCGAATATCGCCACCAACAACCACTTTTTTTGCTTTAGTATGCTGAGCAAAAGCACGGCCGACGCGATAAGCAACATCAACGTTTAATTCTGTGCCTAATTTGCCACGAATATCGTACGCTTTAAAACAAGTGATTTTACTCGGGGTATTATTAGCAGCGGCATTAGTTAATGAGGTCATTAAGCAAACTCGTCCTTAGTTATGTTATTGAAATTTAGTGGTGTGATTAAAAGATGGTTGCGGTGATATTAATCTACTGAATGATTATTTTCAGTAATCTTAGCTTCCAACTCAGTAAATTTAGCTTCAAGTTCACTTAACTTAGCACGTGTTTTAATAAGTACTTGTGTTTGTACATCAAACTCTTCACGGGTAACAACATCTAATTGTGCTAATTTACTTTGCAATACTGTTTTAGCTTTATCTTCAAACTCATTCGCCATGCTTTTTAAGCCTGGAGGAATAGACTCTGAAACTTGTTTTGCAATTTCTTCAATTTTTTTAGCGTTGATCATTATTTTTCCTACATGAGTACTTTGTGAACTTTTTGCTCTTAGCTGCATTGTAACTGTTTTGCCGCCAAGGAAAAACAGGTAAAATTAACCCGAGACAATTTTTCTATTGAGTAGCTATGAAACTTAACCCCGGACAAAATGAAGCAGTTAAATATATCAGCGGACCTTGCTTAGTGCTGGCAGGCGCTGGCTCAGGTAAAACTGGGGTTATTTGTCAGAAAATAGCGTATTTAATTCAAAAATGTGGTTATAAAGCACGAAATATTGCTGCGGTAACTTTTACCAATAAAGCCGCTCGAGAAATGAAAGAGCGTATTCAAAAAATGCTCGGCCGTGAATTAACACGTGGTTTAACGGTATCAACCTTCCACTCATTAGGCCTTGATATTGTACGCCGTGAAATAAAAACCTTAGGTTACAAACCCGGTTTTACCTTATTTGATGACCAAGATACCCTCGCCTTATTAAAAGAATTAACCATTGATGAACTTGATGGTGATAAAGACCTACTCAGTAAATTGCAAAGTATGATTTCCAACTGGAAAAACGACTTACTATTGCCCGATGCTGCTATAAAAAGAGCTAACGGTGCCGATGAGGTTGAAAATGCTGAATTTTATCAGCGCTACTACAAGCATATGATTGCCTATAACGCACTCGACTTTGATGACTTAATTCTTATTCCCACGTTATTACTCAAAAACTATCCTGAGGTTAGAGCGCGTTGGCAGCAAAAAATTCAATACTTATTAGTGGACGAATACCAAGATACTAACGCTAGTCAATATGAATTAGTTCGCCATATTGCTGGTGAACGTGCGCGTTTAACCGTAGTAGGCGACGACGATCAGTCAATCTATTCGTGGCGTGGTGCAAAACCAGAAAATTTAGTTTTACTGGGTAAAGATTTTCCTAATTTAAAGCTGATCAAATTAGAACAAAACTACCGCTCAAGTGGTCGTATTTTAAAATGCGCTAACGTGCTCATTGCTAATAACCCGCATGTTTATGATAAAGCTTTATTTAGTGAGCTTGCTTACGGTGTTGAGCTAAGAGTGGTGCAGGCCAAAAATGAAGAAAACGAAATAGAGCGTGTTATTGGTGAGTTGATTGGTCACCGCTTTATGAACCGCAGTCAATATAAAGATTACGCAGTGTTATATCGTGGCAACCACCAATCTCGCTTACTTGAAAAAGCACTGATGCAAAACAGAATTCCATACAAAATCAGTGGTGGCACATCATTTTTCTCTCGTTCAGAAGTAAAAGATGTAATGGCGTATTTACGCGTATTGGTAAACCCTGACGATGATAATGCCTTTTTACGTATTGTTAATGTCCCCAAACGCGAATTAGGTCCGGCAACATTAGAAAAACTCGGTACTTATGCCAATATGCGTCAAATTAGTATGTTTGCCGCAAGTTTTGAACTTGGCTTAGAACAAACGCTTTCAGGTCGTGGACTAATGAAGCTACAGGCTTTTACTCAATGGCTAGTAGAAACCGGTGATAACGCAATGCGTGGCGACACCGCTGCTGTTTTACGCTCAATGATTCGTGAAATCAATTACGAAGACTTTTTATACGACACCTCACCAAGCGCTAAAGCTGCAGAAATGCGCATGAAAAACATCACTGAGCTATTCAGCTGGGTCACACAAATGCTAGAAGGCAATGAAGATGACGAGCCGATGACCTTGCCTGAAATTGTCACTCGCTTAACCTTACGCGATATGATGGAGCGCAATGAAGAAGAAGACAGCAGTGATCAAGTACAATTAATGACACTGCATGCTTCTAAAGGTTTAGAGTTTCCGTATGTATTCCTTATTGGCATGGAAGAAGGTTTATTACCCCATCAAACAAGTATTGATGAGGGCTCGGTTGAAGAAGAGCGTCGCCTCGCTTACGTTGGTATTACTCGCGCTCAACGTGAGTTAATATTCACTTATGCGAGAGAGCGCCGTCAATTTGGTGAAGTAGCTAGAACCGAAGCCAGTCGCTTTTTACATGAACTACCGCAAGATGATTTAAACTGGGAATTAGGTCAAGTGAAGAAGAAAACCGAAGCGCATGTTGAACAATCGAATAAACAAGGTGTGGCTAACTTACGGTCTCTGTTTAAAAAATAGTACAATGTTGCCAATAGTCGAAATGAGGTAGGCTACTAACTCATAGTACTAAGTTGGATTAGGCTGATTCTCGTAATTTAAGACATTGCCTTATGTCTTAAATTAGCCAATTGCGGACATTAGTTCTTGAGTTACTAAAGGCTGTTCAGAACCTAAAGCAGACTTAATTTACTCATTAAGCCTGCTTTTATAAAAGTGTTTTTTATCTAGAAGGAAAGCCTATATGGGTTCAATCCTTAACTAAATTTAAACTTGTTCCTTTCCTATCAAGCATCCCACTATAACGTGTTAATACAAGTGCAACTAAAACAACAATTGCGCCTACCCAAGGTGTATTCATTAAGCCATGTGCAGCAACAATATTGCCTCCTCCCCATGCACCAATTGCAATACCAACATTAAAAGCGGCGATATTTAACCCTGATGCTACATCTACGGCATCTGGCGTGTGCGTTTCGGCTAATTTAACTACGTAAACCTGTAAGCCGGGTACGTTTCCAAAAGCAAATGCTCCCCAAACCAAAATAGTTACCACAGCTGTAATTGGGTTGTAAGCGGTAAAGCTCAACATAAATAATATGCCTGCAAGACCTGCAAAAATGATTGTTAAGACTTTAATTGGGCCATAATTATCAGCCATTTTACCGCCCCAGATATTGCCGACAGCAACTGACACACCATAAACTAAAAGTATCAAAGCAACAGAGCTTGAATCAAAACCACTCACTTCATTTAGGATAGGAGCTAAGTAAGTAAATGCGATGAAAGTTCCACCGTAACCAATAGCCGTAATCGCATAAACTAATAGTAATCGAGGGTGAGTTAATACTCTTAACTGTGCTGTAATGTTAGTTGGCTTAGCTTGTTTTAAATTATTAGGCACTAATATCGCACTACCAATCATGGCTAATAAACCTAAAATAGATACAGTTAAAAAGGTCGCTTCCCAGCCAAAAATTTGACCAATATAAGTGCCTAGAGGAACTCCTGTGACTAAGGCCACTGTTAATCCTGTAAACATAATTGCAATAGCACTTGCACCTTTTTCTTTAGGCACTAAACCTGTCGCAATGGTCGAGCCTATTGAAAAGAAAACACCATGTGCTAACCCTGTTAGAATTCGGGCTATTATCAGCGCATCAAAACTTGGTGCTTGCCAAGCCACTAAGTTACCAATAACAAACAAACCCATAACCGATAGCAACACATGTTTTCTGTTCCATCTACTGGTTAGCGCTGTTAACACAGGTGCGCCAATAGCTACGCCTAAAGCATAAAGACTTACCAATAAACCCGCTGACGGTATTGATACATTAAGGTCTTGTGCCATTGTTGGCAATAATCCAACAATTACGAATTCTGTTGTTCCTATAGCAAAGGCGCTAAGCGCTAATGCTATCAATGCGAGTGGCATGATAATCTCCAAATAAGTTTATTTAATAGATATAAAGTAAGGCGTTAAATTAAATCGCTTCCTTTATTTGTTGACGCCATTATTAACTGATAAACTTTTGTGATAAATAGCACTATTTGCAAATTACTTTTGTAATAAATGAGGTTAATTTGAGTTTGAAAACACGATCTGATGACTTAGAGATTTTATTAGCTGTCATTGAATTTGGTGGCTTCTCTGCCGCAGCTGATGCACTTAATATTCAAGTAGCTCGCATATCCCGCTCAGTGACTAAAATTGAAAAAGCACTTAACACAGCTATTTTAATTAGAACAACTAGGCGAGTGATGCTGACAGATGAAGGGAAAAAATTTATCGATGCGGTGAGCATAGGTTTACAACAAATCCAAAGTGCGGAATCAGACCTTATTGTTAAAGGGAAAGTGCCGCAAGGTAAATTACGTGTCGATGCTGTGAGTCCTTTTGTATTTCACCAATTAACACCCCATATGAGTGCGTTTACTAAGGCTTACCCTGAAATAGAGATTGAACTGAACTCTAACGAAGGGATCGTTGATTTAATTGAAAAACGCACTGATGTAGCAATAAGAATTGGCAAACTAGAAGATTCAACTCTACATGCTAGCGCCTTAGGAAAAAGCCCGATTTTTATTGTCGCATCACCTGAATATATTGCACAAAATGGCTTACCAAAAACGCCTGATGACCTTAAAAGTCATAAATTAATCGGTTTCTCAAATATCAAATCACTCAACCAATGGCCTGTAAAAGGCTTGAATAGCGTAAATCCGACTATGACAGCGAGTAATGGAGAAACCATTCGCCAGCTAGCTTTATCTGGAAGCGGTATCACTTGTTTATCTGGTTTTATGGTTAATACCGATATTGCATCAGGTCGGCTAATATCGCTTCTGGAGCCATATAGGCTATTTGGTACTGATCGTGAGTTAGTAAATGCTGTTTACTATAAATCTTCAGCGGTTGCAGAAAGGGTTACTGCATTTATTGAATTTATTAGGCCGAGATTAACATTGTAATGATTTATGTTTGTGTCTGTTTTGCCGCTTGGCGTTAGATAAATAAATGCTAATGTCAGCTAACGTATCAAAGGAGCTTTAACTAAGATGATCTCCCTTCCTCGCTTACTAGCTATTTAGACTCTCTGTTGACCTACTTAACTTTACGGTTTGCTCAACCCCAAAATTAAACATTATATGAAGTTGAAATATAGGTAACTACGACTAAGCACTATAAACAACTGCTGCAGCAATAATTAACGCTGCGGCTATTACGCTATAAACCAGATGTTGATTTTGCTTCTTTTGCGCCGCTAACATTTCACGCATTAATTGTGCTTGCTGGTGTTGGTTTTCTTTGCCTGATTTTAAATAATCATAAATTAAATCAGGTATTTCAGGTAGTTTTTCATTCCAGAATGGAAGGTTTTCTTTCACTTTAGCAAATACTGCTTTTACGCCCATTTGCTCTTTTACCCAGTTTTCTAAAAATGGCTTAGCGGTTTGCCATAAGTCTAACTGAGGATATAACTGACGACCTAAGCCTTCAATATAGAGTAAGGTTTTTTGTAACAATACCAATTGTGGCTGCACTTCCATATTAAAGCGGCGTGCGGTATTAAAAAGATTAACCAATACCTGCCCAAAAGAAATTTCTGATAACGGCTTATTAAAAATAGGCTCGCAAACTGTACGAATAGCAAATTCAAACTCATCAACGCTGGTATTATGTGGCACCCAGCCCGAATCAACATGTAACTGCGCGACTTTACGATAATCGCGATTAAAAAAGGCGACAAAATTCTCCGCTAAATAGCGTTTATCTTCTCGGTTTAACGTACCAACAATACCGCAATCAATGGCAATCCACGTTGGATCTTCTGGTGTAGTTGCATCAACAAAAACATTACCTGGGTGCATATCTGCATGAAAGAAGCTATCGCGAAAAACTTGGGTGAAAAAGGTTTCTACGCCACGCTCTGCTAGCAGTTTCATATTAACGCCAAGGGCGTTTAGTTTATCAACCTCACCGACACCTATGCCGTAAATTCGTTCCATCACTAAAACGTTTTTTGATGAATACTCACTGTAAATTTTCGGCACATACAGTGCTTTGTCAAACTCACTGCCTTGCGTAAAGTTACGCTTTAATTGAATGGCATTAGCCGCTTCGCGATTTAAATCAAGCTCATCGAGAATGGTTTTTCGGTATTCGTTAACCACTTCTTTCGGGCGTAAGCGCTTTCCATCGGGTAACCAACGCGCGACAATACCAGCAAATAAGGTCATCACCTTAATGTCAGCTAAAATAGTTTTATCAATATTGGGACGCAGTACTTTAATGACGATTTTTTCTTGTACGCCCTCTTCAGTTAATGTCGCTGTGTGTACTTGCGCAATAGAAGCAGAGGCTAAAGGTAGCAGCTCAAAATCATGAATATGTTGCTCAAACGCGTCTTTACCTAAAGAATCAATAATTAGCTGCTTAGCTTGCTCACCCGAAAAGGGTTTTACTTGATCTTGTAATAACGCGAGTTCATCTGCGAGTTCAGGTGGTAATAAATCACGACGCGTAGAAAGCATTTGCCCAAATTTAATAAACACTGGGCCTAAACTTTCAATCGCAAGTCTAAAGCGTTGCTCTGGGCTTTTGTCTTTATGCTTGTTACGCAGCCAAAAAATGCAAGCCCTTGCCAATTTAGCATACCAAGGGAGTAAGTGCTTAGGCACCATGTCATCTACACCAAAGTGTAAAAAGGTTTTCACTATGTGATAAAGGCGTAAACTACTCACGAGAGGTTTGATCTTCCTATTAGGTTACTTAACGGGGGCATCGTTATTTGCTGAAGCTAAGGTTTTTTCTAATTTTTCCATGCGTTCAGATAAAGTATTTACCTGCTGTGCAGTCGCAATAACAGATTGATTAAATTGACTTAACTGCCCTTTAGTAACAATTAGTCTTTTTTCATGAACTAAGTATTCAACAATATCACTCTCGACACTTTTGTTCGTTGCCTTCATTTTTTTGGTAATTTTATTACCAAACTGTACCGCTTTATGTGTTGGTACATCACCAATGTGTTTCGCTATTTCACTTTGCCAGTCAATATCAAGCTGCTGCGCTATCGTCGCAAATTGCTGAGCAATTTTAATATCGCCTTCAACATCTAATTCACCCGCTTTAATCAGTTGAGTGATTTGCTGTTCGGCGTTAATTTTTTTTAACGTTTGAATACTCGTATAAATAGTACAATCACTGCGCTCTGTCGTACTGCCAACAATAATTGACTTATGTTCGCTTTGACTAGCCTGTAAGTTGCTACAAACACTAAAACTTAACGGAAATTTTAATTCAGCTAAGTGTACTGTTAACGTACTTTCATTTAATGTGTTTAGCGCTACTTTGTTTGTACTTAAGCTCAATGCTTTATTAACAATATATTCAATTACAGCACTTAATACCTGAGGTAATAATAGCTGCTGTGATATTTGCGACATAAGGCTCATGACTAAAATTTATAACCTTTATGCAACGCAACAACACCACCGGTTAGGTTTTTATAACTGGTTTGCTCAAACCCAGCCTCATCCATCATTGTTTTTAAGGTTTCTTGATCCGGGTGCATACGAATAGACTCAGCTAAATATTGGTAACTATCGCCATCTTTAGCTACTAATTCACCCATTTTAGGTAATACGTTAAATGAATAAAAATCGTAAGCTTTGCTAACAACATCATGTTCTGGTTTAGAAAATTCTAAAACTAATAAACGACCACCAGGTTTTAACACTGAATAAATAGAACGTAATGCTTTATCTTTGTCGGTAACATTACGTAAACCAAAGGCGATGGTAACAATATCAAAGGTATTTTCTTCAAATGGTAGGTATTCAGCATTGGCTTGCACATATTCAATATTTTGCACTAAACCTTTATCACGTAATTTATCGCGACCCACATTTAACATTGAACTATTGATATCAGCTAAAACCACTTGACCATTACGACCCACTAACTGTGAGAATTTTGCCGTTAAGTCGCCAGTTCCACCTGCTAAATCAAGTACTTTGTTTCCTGGTCTTACGCCACTGGCATCAATCGTAAAGCGCTTCCATAAACGGTGGATACCAAATGACATCAAATCATTCATAACATCATATTGCTTAGCAACAGAATGGAAAACCCCAGCAACCATAGAAACTTTGTCTTCTTTTTCTATAGTTTTATAACCAAAATGAGTAGTGCTGTCGTTAGCACCATTAGAAGGGGATTGTTGATCAATAGCAGAGTTATTTTGCTCTGTATTTTTATCTAATGTTGACATGATTATTTCACTTAAAACGATAATTAGCGATAGTTTACTGTATGCATGCTAAATCACCAAATACCCATCTGGTTTTTTCTTGATCTATACCAATATTAATAGCGTTTAATACAATAAATTCACACATAAAATCGCTTTAATCATTAGAAACCTGCAATAATTCTGTAACAAAACAACAAACATGAAATAAAATTACATTATTTGCTTGCACCATTAGAGCTAGTACTCTATAATTCTCTTCGTTCCCTTATACGGACGCTTGTTGTAATAATTGAATATTCTAGCTTTCCTCATAGCTAACTCACCGGTGGCAATTGCTACCGGTTTTTTTTGCCTAAAATTTACCACGCTCTCCTCTCAAGCACTTTTATTTCAACAGTACCTTGTTATCTCAGCCTATTAATTGTTAACAACAACATATACACTCAATGCAAGCACCAACATCATTGCAATTATAGGGAAGTTTATCGTGAGAAAACCTGTGCTCCTTTTATTAAGTTGTTATCTCGCATTATCTGGGTGTGTAGTGTTACCAGTAACGGATAGCGGCTACATCAATCAGTGCGAAATTTCTAGCGACCGAAAATATCTAAAAGTGGTAGATATCGCTAAAGGCTCAAATAGCTACTATTCCATTAGTGGTATTATTTTATTACCAATATCAGGTGTGGTATCGGGCGTTTATGTCGGGGTAAATAATATTTACCACCTTGGAGAAGAAACAATCAGATGTAGTAGTACGACAAAGGGTAGTACAGAAATATCTTAATCGAGGTTAGAATTAAATAGCTTGAGTTGGAGAGAAGTGGTACAAAATTACTACAAACAAGTGCTTTACAACAATAGAGTTATCACTCTATAATTATTTAGTTCTTAAGCGAACACTTATTGTAATAATTTTTCTAGCTTCCCCATAAGCTAATGTGCCGATGCCATTTATGTCATCGGCTTTTTTATAGCTACGAGAAAGTATGACAGTACCTATGATAGTTCGAGGTTGTCTGCTTCATCTTGAATAAAGTCGTCTTGTGCTAACCAATCACAAATAACAACATCAGCTTGCTCGGCACCGGTGCGCTTTAATGATGAGAAGGCTTGTACTCGAATATCAGCATTTAATGTTGCTAGGGCTTTTTTCACCTTTAAGACTTCTGCGCTTCGCTTACCTTGAGATAATTTGTCACACTTAGTTAATAAAGCCAGTACAGGTAGATCACTATCGGCTGCCCATTGAATAAGATCCATATCTAAATCTTTTAATGGGTGACGAATATCCATTAATACCACTAACCCTTTAAGGCTATCGCGCTTTTCTAAATATTCGCCTAGTGCTTTTTGCCATTTCTTTTTCATTTCTAACGGCACTTTAGCAAAACCGTAACCCGGTAAATCAATCAAACGTTTATTCTCGGCAACTTCAAAAACGTTAATAAGTTGGGTACGTCCTGGGGTTTTACTGATACGAGCTAACCCATTTTGGTTAGTTAATGTATTTAATGCACTCGATTTACCGGCATTTGAACGACCAGCAAAAGCAACTTCAATACCTGTATCTTCAGGTAAACGACGAATATCAGGTGCACTTAAAGTAAAAGTGGCTTTGCTTAAATGGATCTTTGTAGAAGACAAGAGCTTAACTCGTTAAAAAATTTTCCGCATTATAGCGTTTTTCTTGTACTTTTATTATTAAAAAACACATAAAAAGTTAAAATACGTAGATTTTATCAGGATTTTTACTCTGTCGCTCTTACACCGTACAAATATTAGTGTAAAATGCGGTCACTTTTTTAAAATAATTACTTAGTACTTTTTTATCATTTTTTAATTAGATAGCGACTATACTACTCAAATAAGCTGTGTAATTAATGACAAGCAGAGAGCAACTCAATGAAAAAAATTATCTTTTCGCTATTTTTAGCTATAGGTTCAATAAGTGCTGCACAAGCACTAGAAGGCGATGCCGCCGCTGGTAAAACAAAAGCTGCAACATGTGCGGCTTGTCATGGTGCGACTGGTATTAGTGCTATTCCAAACTACCCTAACCTTGCCGGACAAAACAGCGCTTATATTATTAAGCAGTTAACCGACTTTAAAGCAGGCACTCGTTCAGACCCTCTAATGTCACCAATGGCAGCTAATTTATCTGAGCAAGATATGGCCGACGTGGCAGCATATTTCTCAGGCATTCCTCGTTCAGGCGAAGTGGTAGCGGCAACAGGCGATGCTCCAGCGGGCGCAGCGCCAGTTGCTGGTAATGTTGAAATAGTTGCCTCAACACCTGCTTCAGCAATTTATAAAGGCGATGTGAGTGCTGGTAAAACAAAAGCGGCAACGTGTGCTGCGTGTCATGGTGCTGACGGTAATAGCTTAGTTCCTATGTACCCAAGTTTAGCCGGTCAAAGTGCTAACTATATTGCGAAACAATTACACGATTTTAAATCGGGTGATCGTAACGACCCGGTTATGGCTGGTATGGTTGCGGCATTAAGCGAAGAAGATATGCATGACTTAGCCGCTTTCTTTGCCGTTCAAGCACCTAAAGCGGGTACTGGTGAAGGTAGTGACTTAGGTAAAAAACTATACTTCAGTGGTGATGCCGCTAAAGGTATTACCGCTTGTATCGCCTGTCATGGTGTTAATGGTAAAGGCATGCAACAAGCTGGCTTCCCTGCAATCGCAGGTCAAAGTAAAGATTACTTGAAGAAGCAATTAGCGACTTTCCGTGATGGTAGTCGTGCCAATGACAACAACGGCATTATGCGCAACATTGCTATTAAATTATCTGATGCTGATATTGAAGAAGTAACTCAATATATGTCATCTTTAAAATAAGTGCTCAATATTCACTTATAAACTAATCTATATAAAGCAGCGTTTATCGCTGCTTTTTTTTCTTTAAAATTAATTAAAGCAGATATTAACAGCTGTGATATGACACAAAAAAAACAACCGAAACAGTGGGTAGCATGTCAGCAATGTGATGCATTGTTTGACAAGCCTTCATTAAAACAAGGACAAAGTGCTAAATGTACTCGTTGTGGCAGCGTTTTAGTTGAACGTAAAGTCGACTCTATTGAGCGTAGCTTTCACTGGTCTCTAGCGAGTTTAATATTAATGTTACCTGCTATTTTACTACCTTTAATGGGGGTGACTTTAGCCGGACAACACCATCAAGCCTCACTATTTGATTGTGTATTAGTACTGATAGAACGTGACTTTTTTATGATTGCCAGCTTGTTGTTTTTATTTGCTATTGCCGTGCCAATAGTCAGGCTCTCCGGCGCTTTATACTTATCGTACAGTTTTAAATTTAACCGTTTAAAACCATCATTACTTAATTTTTTTCGGGCATATCATCATTTAGATCACTGGGCTATGCTTAATGTTTTTATGCTAGGGATTGTTGTCTCTATGTATAAATTACTTGATGACACAGAGCTTTCTGTTAATTTAGGCTTATTATCTTTTATTTTATGGCTGGTATGTTCAACCATGGCATCAGCAGCACTCGATCAAGATTATATTTGGGAAGAACTAGAACAAGCATTTCTCGAACCAAATACTACCGATGAAATAGCATAAATGAGAACCGCTAAAAGCAAGGGCTTAGCGTTGTGCCCCAAGTGCCATAAAGTCAATAAGGTTGTGAGTGAACCTATACAATGTAGTCGTTGCATGGGGTCTTTTTATCAACGAAAATATAACAGCCTGCAATACACTTTTGCATGGAACTTAGCTGCCTTACTCGCCTTTATTCCAGCAAACCTATATCCGATAATGGTAGTTTATCAGCTAGGTGTGCCGAAAGAGGCAACTATACTCTCGGGTATTGGTGAGTTTATTGACCATGGTTTATACCCTATCGCCGTTATTATATTTACCGCCAGTATTATTGTACCGCTGATGAAAATAATTGGCTTATTTGTGCTGGTTTATAAAGTACATACTGGAATGCGCTTAAAACCAAACAAACATAGTAAAATTTATCATATACTTGAATTTTTAGGGCCATGGTCAATGTTAGATGTATTTGTCGTAGCTTTGATGGTAACCATTGTTGAACTAGGCTTTGTTACCTCCGTTGCTGCTGGGCCTGCTATTAACTACTTTACCATTACCGTTATTTTTACCATGTTTGCTGCCAATAGTTTTGATCCTCGGCTGTTATGGGATAAAAAAGAAATACAATCAAAGGAAAAAAATGCACTCAAAACAACATAACCCAGTAGTTCCGCCTCAAAACCAAGCCGAGGTTGTACCACGCAAAGGGGTTTCTATTATTTGGTTTGTACCTTTTATTGCCTTAATTTTTGGACTTTGGTTAACCATTAAGGTTATTTCAGAGCAAGGCACATTTATCACCATTAAATTTGATAATGGTGCAGGTATTGTTCCTAATAAAACCGAAGTACGGTACAAAGGCTTAGTTACCGGCTTAGTAAAAAAGGTATTACCATCAAGCGACTTAAGCCAAGTAATTGCTGAAGTAGAAATTTCACGAGACTTTAGTGATTATTTAACGACCGACACAAAATTTTGGTTGGTCAGTGCTGATATTTCCCTACAAGGTATTTCAGGTTTAGATACTTTAATTTCAGGTAGTTACATTAACATTTTACCTGACACCAACCAATCAGCCGACAGTCAAGACAGCTTTATTGCGCTAACCGAGCCACCTGAGCTTGATATGACCACACCAGGTTTACATTTAACCTTAGAAACCGACGTTTTAGGCTCAATAGGCGAGAACTCTCCTATTAGCTTCAAACAAATTCCTATTGGCCATGTAACTAGCTATCATTATATTGAAAGTCGTAAAAAAATTGCGATTAATGTTTTTATTAAGCCTGAGCACGCACACTTAATCAAAGAGAACTCCCTATTTTACAATACCAGTGGCGTACAAGTTACCGCTTCATTGTCTGCTGGTTTAAAAATAAACACCGACTCTATCGCTTCTATCATGGCTGGTGGAATTGCCGTCGACACCTTAAGTTACCAAGCAGATTTAGCGCCAGCTAAAAATGGTAGAGTATACCCGTTACACCCTGATTTTCAGTCTGCTGAAATGGGACACGAAATTGAGTTAACCTTAGATTGGAATTCAGGCATTGATCATAACGCCGCAATTTTATACCAAGGCTTAACCATTGGTGTAATTGAGTCATTTAGTAAAATTGACCCTGTAAGTCGTAAGATAACCGCTAAAGCGAAAGTAAACCCCAGAGTTGCACCTTACTTAACAGAGCAATCACAATTTTATATTGTTGCACCACAGCTAGGTCTAACAGGTGTGTCTAATGCAAAAACGTTACTGACCGGGGCTTACGTAAGTATAAGGCCTTCACTTGCTGGCAAGCCCACTAATAAGTTTAGTGTATTCAATAGCCAACCACCTTACAAATATAGTGAGCCAGGTTTGCATTTAATGCTTAATGCAATAGACAGAAACTCGCTACAAGTCGGTAGTGAAGTTTATTATAAGCAACAAGTTGTCGGTAATGTGCAAGCAATTGAAACCTTAGCTCCGGCAAAGCACTTAATTCATATTCATATACAACCTGAGCATAGTCATTACGTTACCAATACTAGTCATTTTTATAATAATTCAGGTTTACAAATAAAAGCCAGTTTACAAGGCGTAAATATACAAGCCCAGTCTTTACAAAGTATATTAACGGGTGGTATTTCATTTACTAACAATGAGCAAGAAACAGCTACTAACAGCAACAGCTCTCAAGTAAATAATGGTGATAAATTTAAGTTATTTACTAACGACAAGTTAGCTAAACACCGAGCCAACTTTACCTTAACAACCAAAATATCCACTGAAGTAGATGTTAATACACGTATTTTATATCGTGGTGTTGAGGTTGGTGCCATTCATAATATTGACTATCATGGCAACAACAAACAGTTACAAGTGGGCTTGTTGCCTGAATATGATTATATTTTGAAAGCCCAATCACAATTTTGGTTAGTTAAGCCTAATTTAAGCTTATCGGGCGCCACCGATACTAACGCTTTGCTAGGTGGAACTTATATTACCTTTAATGTCGGTCAAGGCGATAATGCATCAGCATTTAACCTACTTACTAATCCGCCTGCTAAGCATGCCAGCGCACAAGGCTTACAGCTAACGTTAATCGCCGACCACGCTAGCGTTGCAACCCCAGGTAGCGCAGTAAGCTATAGAGGCGTTGTTGTTGGCCAAGTTGATAATGTCTGCCTAGACAAAACAAGTGATAAAATTCATATCAACCTGAGTATTGATGAAGAACACCAGCAACTCATCCAGCAAAATAGTCGTTTTTATAACGCTAGTGGTTTAACCGTATCTGGTGGTATTAGTGACTTTGTTGTGAAAACTGAATCTATCGATAGTATTTTACGTGGTGGTCTAAGCTTTTATAACCCAAGCCAAAGTGAAAAAGGTGAAGTGCAAGTTGATGAGCTAACACAGTTCAAGTTGTTCAAGCACATCGAACAAGCTAAAAGCGCAGGCTTGAATATTAGCATTCATTTTGATGACGCTAGCGGATTAAAAGTAAATAGCAAAGTTATTTATCAAGAACAAGAAGTTGGCGTTATTGAACGCTTAAGCTTTCAACCAAATCACCAAGGCGTCATTGCACAAGTTTTATTAAATGACCTCGGTAGCCAATATGCCAAACAAGGCACGCAATTTTGGAAAGTAGAGCCCGAGCTTGGTCTAGTGGGTTCAAAAAATGTCGGCGCTTTACTCGATGGCGCTTTTATTGCGTTATTGCCAAACATTAATACAGACAATGAAAGTCAAAAGCATTTTAATGCGCTCGCTTTACCACCAACAGTTACCGCATTACCTTACGGCTTAAATGTAAAACTAACCAGCAAACGTTTAGGCTCAGTACGTATTGGTAACCCTGTACTTTATCGACAAGTTACCGTCGGTAAGGTCATTGGCATTGGTTTGTCTGATAACGCCGATAGTGTTGACGTATTTATTAATATTGCAGAGCGCTACGCTCCATTAGTGAACGATACCAGTAAATTTTGGAATGCAAGCGGGCTAAGCGTAGAGGCGGGTTTATTTTCTGGTGTTTCTATTGACTCAGAATCAATTGAAACATTAATTGCGGGAGGTATTGCCTTTGCGACTCCTCAAAGCCAGAGTAATAATGATGAGTTACCTGTTTTCATTTTACACCAAGAACCCGAGAATGAATGGTTATCATGGCAAACTAAAATTCCATTAATGCCTTTGGCTCCTTAGCGTCTTCGAACATTTTTTTACTGGCTAAACATTAAATATTGCTATATTGGAGAGCATCAGGTTAGTTAGCTAGTAGAGAAACGCTGTCCTTGTCATATTATTTAACCTGAACTCGGTTTAAGAGATATTTAACAAATTGAAATATAAGAAAAATTACTTTTCTGAGTCTCTAGCTTGATAGTTTTTCTTAATTCAAGGCAAATTTCGCGTCAATAGCTGGCCTATTGCAAGTAAATTTAACGAAGAAGTTAGGAAAAGTAGTTGCTAGAGAAACATTTGTTAAGCCGAGCTCAGGTTATTTACAGCGTCTAAAAGTAAACTTTTTTGATACTACTCGTGTTATACCTGTATATATTGAGCAATTAGCCATGTGTTGCATTACGCATTGAATCACACATGAAAATTTTAATAAAAAAATGGGGCATTTAAGCCCAATGCCGATCAGTTAAGAGAATGATCGGTTGACCGATCCAAACGATCATGCAAAATCCGTAGTTAGGAAACTAACTACGGATTTTTTTTGTGAATATTGAACAAGCATTACAGACCACACTT
>NZ_BAAAFA010000016.1:0-41391 GCF_039523295.1 Colwellia asteriadis
CAAGTGTGGTCTGTAATGCTTGTTCAATATTCACAAAAAAAATCCGTAGTTAGTTTCCTAACTACGGATTTTGCATGATCGTTTGGATCGGTCAACCGATCATTCTCTTAACTGATCGGCATTGAGCATAAATGCTCCTTTTTGTATATACAACATCTAGTTATAGTGTTGTATAGCTTGTATTGCCTGCTTTAGTTTATATTAGAAACTATAAACTAAAGTTACAGATGTTTCTGTGTTTGTATTTTCATATTCAGCGTCTATTTCAGTATCGTAATCAACACGTAAAGCAAATTTAAACTGTAATGAGTCCATTAACTTTGCAGTTAATGATGTTTCAGATTTGTAAATACTGTTTTTGTCAGACTCAAATGCTTGTTTAGCCACAAGGTACTGTTTAAATTCAACAAATTCGTTAAGTTGATTTGTGTAAAGTGCTTGAGCTTGAATAATTGCATTGGTATCACTTGTTTCTGCAACATACGCAGGAGTACCACTTGCACCTTTTGAGCGGTGAACGTCGTGTGTTACACCAGGGCCGATATCAGCAAAAAATGAACTGGTTTCTGTTTTGTACCATTTGCGACCCCAACCAACAGACAATGAACTTTGACTGACAAAACCACTAAACTTGTCTTGTTGGTAAGCAAGGCTACCGTAAAGGTAGTTTTTACCGTCTTGCTCTAGTGAGTAGTTAGTTTGTGCGGTTAAATCCCACTTATTATCTGTACTAACAAATTCTTTTTCGCCATCGTCATTTTCTTCTTCAAGTTTTTTAGCGATAGCGTTAATGGCGAATACGTTTAACCATTGGTCTTGTTCGTGTTTAAGGTTAAAGCCAGCTTTAAGGTCGCCGCTTTTAGTGTTACCAGATTTGAATAAAAAGCCTAATTCAGCAGACATAGTTAAAGCTGGTTTTTCTGGGGCTTCTTCAGCCATAGCAAACTGTGTGCTTAATGGTAAAAGGCACAGTGCCGCTAATGTTAATTTAGTGTTCATGATCATCCTTAAATAGGCTAGAAAATGTGTAGGGTGTAATTTTTGGGGGATCCTAACAAATTTTCATCAAAAGATTAATGTAATTTTAAAAAAGATAACCAATAGTATTTATTTTTATCAATGCTATCGAATACGCCTAAGGCATAGTAGCAGCTATAACATTATAGAAATAAACAGGCTAGCAATTAAGCTAACCTGAACTCGGGTTACTTATGTAGCAGGAACCACAATAACTTCGCCTTCGCTTAAACCTGATATTATCGATACTCGCTTATTATTCACTTCCCCAATACGTACAAAACGGCGTTGTGGTTGGTTATCAATGACTACCCGAACAAAACTTAATTGACCGACATGATGAACGGCATTTTGTGGGATTAAATTTTTAGTGACACGACCTGCGGGTATTAATAGTTTCGCATACATTCCTGGTAGCATTGTATCTTGATATGGAAGGCTAACTTTAATTAAAAAAGTTCTAGAGCCGGTATTTGCTGCAGGCACAATTTCTTCAATTTGACCGGTTAAGGTTTTATCAACGACAGGTAATATAACCTTAATAGATTGACCAACAATAAGCTTAACCGCTAATTGTTCACGTACCTGTGCTTCAACTCTTAATGATAATGGATTGTATAATGAGAGCAACTTGTTACCTGGTTGTGCGGTGTTCCCTGGCTCTGCAAAGCGATCAACCACCTTGCCATTGATAGGTGCCCGTAATGTGGTATAGCTTAGAGTTGTTTTTGCTTGCTGTAAGTTTTGTTGTGCTGCGGTTAATTGAGCAATGCTACTTTGGTAATCCGCTTTGCTCTTATCTAGTTCAAAGGTTGAAATCATTTCTTTAGTAAAAAGCTCTTTGGCGCGTTGAAAGTTTTGCTTAATTTCAGTATTTCGCGCTTTTGTGGCATTAACTTGTTCTTGAGCTTCAATAACTTGCGATGCCAAGTCATTGCTCTCTAAAGTAATGAGTACATCGCCTTGTTTTATTTTGTCGCCTGAGCGTACATGAATTTCATCAATGCGTGCTAACAAGCGTGAAGAAATAATAGTCGCTTGCTTTGCGGTAATGCTCGCTGGTACCGCTTCAAAAGTCTCGACTGAAGATGACTTTACTGGCATTGTTTTTATAACTACCGTTGGGTTAATAGGCATAACTTCTGGCGCTATTTTGTGGCTAAAAGCACCAGCGAGCCATGCAACGGTTAAGGCTAATAGCGCAATAGCTAAAATGGGCAGTAGCCATTGTTTAAAGTGTTTTTGAGTAGCTTTTAATTTTGTATTCATGATGGCACCTTAACCTGTTTTGCTGCTGTGCTATTTGATGTTGAGTTAATAGTGGGTGAATTAGCTTTATTTTTTTTATTGTTTGGTTCAAAAACTAAAGAATAAGCAATTGGCACAACAAGTAATGTAAATACAGTAGATGAAATAATGCCAAAAATAATAGCAATGGCTAAACCACTAAAAACAGGGTCTAAGGTTATGACTAAATTACCAAGTAGTGTGGTGCCTGCGGTTAACAAAACTGGGCGCATACGAACAGCACCAGCTTGTATAAGAGACTCTTTAATCGTTGCCCCAGCTTGTTGAGCTTGGCTAATAAATTCAATTAAAATTAACGAGTTTCTTACTACGATACCTGCCAAGGCAATCATGCCTATCATGGCAGTAGCAGTAAAAAGTACTGGCTCAGGTGCACCAGCAATGGTGCGCTCTCCAAACTGATTAAGCAGGAAGAAACCCGGCATAATACCAATGACGGTTAACGGGATCGCCGACATAATAATACCGGATAAAGCGGCGGAGCCGGTTTGAACTCTCAATACCACGTAAATGGCGAGCAAAGCAAAAACAAAAGCAAGCCCCATATCTCTAAATACTTTGATAGTAATACGCCATTCACCTTCACCGCTCCACACCAATGAAATATTTTCTGGCAAGCTCCATAAGTCACCGCCGCCATTATTTAAAAAGCTTCGGTTTTGCCATGAGCTTTGTTCGTTATCATTGGTATGGATCACTTGTTCGTTATAGCTAGCTGAACTCGTTCTTTCACTAACTAAGTTAGAGGCTAAGTCCGCATGTGAGTCTGCAGATAAATCAGCAGAAACGTCAGCAATCACTTCCCCAGGTGTTCTTCCTGAGATATCAGCGGTTACGTAAACAACTGGTTTAAGGTCTTTATGAAAAATAGGCTTGTCACTATAGCGCTCAACAAATTCTCCTAGCTCACCCAAGGCAACAAATGAACGAGGAGCTATTTCAATTCCTTGTGGAGTGTTTTCTTGCACTATACCTGCTTGTCCTTTAATGGATAGGCGGTTTAAGTCGGCTAAGGTTTCGCGTTCACTTAATGCTAATCGAACCTTAATAGCAAGCGGGGAGGCTTCGTTATCAATATGCATAAAGCCAGCAACTTGCCCTTGATTAGCAACATCGAGTACTTGATTAATATTATCGGTTGATACGCCTGAAAGTGCTGCTTTGGTTTTGTCAGTGATAAAGCGCAATTGTGGTTGTTCGTCGCCAACCGTTGAGTCAACCTCAACGACAAAAGGCTCACGCTTTAAGCGCTGCTCAACTAAAGTCGCAGCATTTTGTAGTTCATGATATTGAGTTAAGTCATCACCATAAAGCTCAGCCACTAAGGTACTCATTACCGGCGGCCCTGGCGGTACTTCAACGACTTTAATTACCGCGTTATGTTCAAGTTTCAGCGCATCAGCTAGCGGTGCCAAATGCTCTCGTAGTCTAAGTACTATGGCATGAGATTGGTGCTCGCGTTTTTCTTTATCTACTAAAATAATACGTAAATCGGCTAAGTAAGGGGCATGGCGCTGATAATATTGGCGTACCATGCCGTTAAAATCGATAGGTGAGGGCAAGCCAATATAGCTTGCTATAGCGGTCACTTCAGGCAACTGTTGAACTTTAGCGCTGACGAGCTTTGCCATGGCGGCTGTTTGTTCTAACGAAGCGCTTTCGGGCATATCTATCATAATTTGCACTTCGTTTTTATTATCAAAAGGCAGTAACTTTAGCGGTACCCAGCGCATTACAGGTAACATGGCGGTGATTAAAAAAATCACTAATACGGCGATTAAGGTTAACTTTCCTTTGCGTGGGCTGTCTAATAATGGTGTGAGTATTTTTCGATAAAACTGATGAAACTTCGGCTCAGCAACGGCTTGATTAAGTGGCTGATTATCTTGTTGATTATCTTGTTGATTATCTTGTTGATCATCTTGCGGATTGTTTTGCTGGGCTTTGCTAGGTGTCGCTTTTATAAATTTACTGGCTAACCAAGGCGTGACTAAAAAAGCAACGAGTGTAGAGCTAATAACACTTAGCGGAACATTAAAAGCCATTGGTGCCATGTAAGGCCCCATCATGCCGGTAATAAAAGCTAGCGGTAAAAAGGCGAGTACTATGGTCAGTGTTGACATTAGTAGCGGTACACGAATTTCACTAATAGCGCCAACAATTTTATCTTGTACGCTACCCGTATTTTTCTTTAAGTAACGCTCAATATTATCAACACCAGTAATGGGGTCATCAACGAGTAAACCGAGTGATAAAATCAGTGCGAATAGGGTTACACGGTTTATGGTGTAGCCAAATAGTAAGTCGAGCGACAAGGTAATACCATAGCAAATAGGCACAGCTAAACCGACGACTAAGGCGGATCGCCAGCCTAAGAAAATACCGATAAAAATAATCACGGTAAATACTGCAAACGCTAAACTTGTGGTTAAGTTATTTACTTTTTCATTGGCTGTTTGTCCGTAATCTCTAAGAACTTCTACTTTGACATGCTCAGGAAAGAAGCTTTGCTGCATTAAGGCAACTTTGTTGTGCACAGCATTAGCCACTGTTACAGCATTACTGCCGCGCTGTTTGGCAACACTAATAGTAACCATAGGTAAATTATCGTTAGCAACTTGCCCATTGTTATTATTTACAGAGTGTTTAGGTGTAAGGTCTAACCAAGAATAGGTAGTTTGTTCTGCAGGTCCATCAATAATAGTGGCAATGTCTTTTAGTAAAATAACGCTACCGTCGATTACGCTGACAGGCATCTGTTTTAATTGCTCAATATCTCGAAACACATCACCGCTTTGTAGTTCGATTGATTGCCGCTTTAAAACAATATTACCGTGTGATGCTAAGGTGTTCGAAGCTTTAATCGCACTAAAAATATCAGTGATAGCTACTTGTCTTGCGCTCATTTGTTCAGGAAGTAAATTGATTTGAATTTCGCGTTCACGACCACCAATAATTTTCACTTCACTGGTATTGTCGATTGCTTGTAATGAGGTTGATACCTCTTGTGCTAATCGCTTTAAACCAAAGTCATCAATGAGTTTTTCGTTAGTACTGTAAAGACCTAGCATGACAATAGGAACGTTATCAACTTCTACAGGGCTAACGCGCCAATCAGCGACAATGCTAGGAATTAAGTGAGTATTGGAATGGAGCTTATTGTAAGTGTTTAATAAAGCCTGCTCTCGATTTTCACCAACATGAAAGCGTAAGGTTACCCAAGATTGACCAGTATGGCTAACAGAGTATACATGCTCAACCCCAATAACTTGCGAAAGTAACTTTTCAAGTGGTGTTGTCACTAATCGCTCGACTTGATTAGCACTAATATTAGGGGCGTTGACTATGATATCAATCATAGGGACAACAATTTGCGGCTCTTCTTCACGGGGCGTTAAATTAAGTGCTAACAAGCCGGAAATCATAGAAAGTATGATTATAAATAACGGTACTTTGCTCATGAGTACGCGCTGCATTATGGTCGAGGTAACACTCGACGTGAATTTTTTGTTTTCCATAGGTTTCACTAAAGCCTTGTTAAATGAGGTGAAGCATAATTAACGTTAAGCACTGCAAAATTCAGCGTGCAATACCGCTAATAGCTTTTCAATTTTAGGGTTAGCTAGTCGGTAGTAAATGGTTTGTGATTCGCGTCTGGTAGTGACAATATTTGCTGATCGTAATTTTGCTAAATGTTGAGATAAGGCTGATTGTGATAAATCTACCTGTTGATTTAATTCACCTACAGTTAACTCTTGGTTGCTCAAAGTACACACTATCATCAGTCGGTAGTGGTTGGAGAGTTGCTTTAATATAGCGGCAACTTCTTGAGCGTTGGCGGCTAATTTGTCAGCTTGAATATTCATAACTTATATCTCTTGCGCTAAAGGAAAATACTTCTTTGATTTATCAGGTTAATACAAAGGGTCATGTTTTTTTCGCACACTTACGGGTGAAAAAGGTGTACTCAAGCGATCAGCTGCTTCTAACCTAACCAGATTTAAATTTAGTTTATAGTTGTTTTCTAAATTAGTAAAGGCTAATATATGTTATATTAGTTTTAGCTAATGTAATGTTATTTGAGGTCTTTGAGGTCTTTAAAGTAAGTGGCATTCGTTAATAAACCCAATTTACTGTGTCTAGCGACAGGTAATAAAAGACAAGGATGTCGCCGTATTAATATTTCCCTGAGCCATTAGGGGTAAGCAATCACTCGTAAAGAGACTGAGGAGAGTTATGATGACAATTGATGAAGCACTGCGATTAATCGCCGGTACTATGATTTTAATTTCACTATATTTAGCAGTAACACTGTCATTAAACTGGCTGTGGTTTACTGGTTTTATTGCGCTAAACCTTATTCAATCAGCGTTTACGCAGTGGTGCCCAATGATAACCTTGTTGAAAAAATTTGGTTTGAAGCAAAATCATTAAACCGTTAAACCAGGTAAAATAAACCAGTAAAATAAACCAGTAAAATAAGCTAGGTAAGATAAAATGGTGAGTTGTGAGAAAGTAACTCCCATAAAACGAACACTTTTTTTAAATAATATCAATCATAAGGAACTATGATGTTAACGACCATTCCTGAACTAGTTGCACAGATAAAACAATCAATTAATTTTACCAGCGCCAGCGATGCTCGCAAAGTTATAGACCAAGGAGACGCGGTCTTGATTGATGTTAGAGAGCCTGATGAGTTTGCACAGCGTAGTGCAGCAGGCGCCATTAATATCCCGCGCGGTTTAATTGAAATGAAAATGTTGCAATTATACCCTGACGCACAGCAGGCTATTTTTGTGCATTGCGCTACCGGTGCTAGAGCGTGTTTTGCTACCGAGCAATTACAGCGTTTAGGGTATAGCAATGTGGTGGCGATTACTTGTCCACTTGATGGCGTATGTGACGCCTGCCAGCCCTAAGCCTTAGCTTGAATAGCATAAAGTAAAAAGGCTAAACCGTATTACGTGGTTTAGCCTTTTTCAGTGTGCTATTAATTCAATCAGCAGAGTTTACAGCCACTGTGGAATAGTATCAGCGTTAATAACATCATCGTAGTTTGGTCTAGCTCTAACCACACTAAATTGCTCACCTTTTACCATGACTTCTGGTGCTAACATACGGGTATTGTAGGTAGACGACATTACAGAGCCATAGGCACCAGCACTCATAATGGCGACTAAATCCCCCGCCTTTGATTGATGAATTTGACGAGATTTCGCAAAAGTATCACCAGTTTCACAAACAGGGCCGACAATATCGTAAGTATTTAGTGATTTATCTTTTTGTGACACTGCGACAATGCCGTGATATGCGTCATACATACTCGGTCTTATCAAATCATTCATACCGGCATCAAGTATTAAAAACTCACGCTCTTCACCTTGTTTAACAAACACTACACTCGACACTAACACACCAGCATTACCTAATAATGAACGGCCCGGTTCAATAATTATTTTACAACCTAAGTGGTTTAATTGTGCTTTAACTATATTGGCATAATCTTGTTTACTCGGTAGTACTTCGTCTTGATAAGTGATCCCTAAACCACCACCGACATCAATTACGCTAATGTCATGGCCATCTGCTCTAAGGTCTGTCACTAAAGTTGCAATGCGTTGATAAGCTTCTTCAAACGGGGCTAGGTTGGTAAGTTGTGAGCCAATATGAACGTCAACCCCTTGCACTTTTATACCAGGTAACTCTGCGGCGCGGTTGTAGGCTATACGCGCTTTAGAAATAGGGACGCCAAATTTATTCTCGGCTTTACCTGTTGATATTTTTGCATGGGTTTGTGCGCACACGTCAGGATTAATACGAAAAGCAACCGCAGCGGTAATGTTTAATGCAGTAGCCACCTCACTAATTAACTCAAGCTCAGGCTCAGACTCAACGTTGAATTGCAAAATACCTTGGCGTAAAGCGTAGTGTATTTCTTCTGCGGTTTTCGCAACACCAGAATAAACAATTTTATTAGCAGGAATACCGGCGGCTATTGCGCGGCGTATTTCGCCCATTGACACCACATCAGCACCAGAGCCCATTTTAGCTAAGGTTGCTAATACGCCTTGGTTACTGTTCGCTTTTACAGCGTAGCAAATTAATGCATCTTGCTCACTAAACGCTTGTTGGTAATTAGTGTAATTTGTTTCTATTGCTGTTTGTGAATAACAATAAAATGGCGTAGCAACTTGTGCTGCTATATCAGCAATACTAACATTTTCAACAAACATCTCATGATTCACATGAGGAAAACTAAGTTGGGCTGTCATGTTTTTTTTCAATTATGGGGAGGAATTAATACATTCTATCGTAAAGTGTTATTGAATAAAAATGAACATTTTCATCTGTTTTATACGAAAACAATCACATCAATACACTGAGCTTTTATCTGAGTAGCTATTCATCATCGTAATGGTGACCTTAAAGGTGGTTAAGTTGTGAGAGTAAGGTTTACATAAGCTGAGTTCTATTTATGTAAACCTTTGAATAAAAATAATAGTTAGCTAAACCAGTTGAGCTAAGCCAGTTGAGCTAAGGCATGAGCGAGTTTTTCTTGTAACTCAGAATTAGTTAAGGTTTGTGTTTGACTATCAAAGTTATCAAAAAAGCTTGGGATTGATAACGAACCTTTGACCTCGGCAGCAAAAAATCCAGCTGAGCCTTTAGCTTGTGCTAAAACGGTAGCGGCACCGCCAGGCCCCGGAGATGTTGCTAGTAATACCATCGGCTTATGTTGAAATACTTTCATATCAATACGTGAAGTCCAATCAAACAAGTTTTTATAGGCTGCGGTATAAGTACCATTATGCTCAGCAAACGAAATAATAATAGCATCAGCTTCGCCCAATTTAGCGTAAAACGCCTGAGCTTGTGCCGGCTGTCCTAAAAGCTCTTCTTTGTCTTGGCTAAATAGTGGCATTTCATAATCATTAATATCTAGTATTTCAACATCAGCATTATGCTGTTGCGCTGCAATATTAGCGGCATAGCTGACTAATTGTTTATTAATTGATTTTGAACTGCTGCTGGCGGCAAAAGCGACTATTTTCATGATAAATTTCCTTAACGTTTATATAAGATAAACAAACAGCTGTTTGCTGTTTTGACTATAAAGCTAGTATATATTACTTATATAATGTAATTAATAACGTGAAAAGCATATAACTATTTCCATATGACTATTAATAGCGAAAAGCGATGAATAAAAACAATAGCCTACTTAATGGCAGTAATAGTAAGGCAACACAGCTATTTGATGGTGTTGTTATTTTTACTCAGGTGGTGAACAGTGGGAGTTTTGTAAGCGCTGCCACTGCAACGGGCCATTCTAACTCTTATATTAGTAAAGAAATCAATAAGCTGGAAAGTCGCTTGGGAGTTCGTTTGCTTAATAGAACAACACGTTCAATTAGCTTAACTCCTGAAGGGCGTGTGTACTTTGAGCAGTGTCAACAGCTTGTGCTAGATGCTCAAGGTGCTATGGCGACCTTAAATCAAAGTCAGCTTACACCTCACGGCACACTCAAAATAAGCTGTCCTATCTCATTTTCACAAGAGCATTTGCATAATATTATTTCAGATTATATGCGTTTATATCCAGAGGTTGATTTAGTACTTGATTTGAATGATCGCCAAGTAGACTTAATTCAAGATGGCTTTGATTTAGTGATCAGAGCAACAGATAAACTGGCTGAGTCAAGTTTAGTTTCTCGACGTATTTATCGCTGTAAAAGCTATACCGTAGCTAGTAAAGCTTATTTAGCTAAAGCAGGTTGGCCCACACGACCAGAGCAGCTTGTTGAGCATCAATGTATTTGTTATAGCAATTTAACAGCGCCAAACAGGTGGCACTACCAAAATAAAAGTGGTGATGACATATACGTTGATGTTCATTGTAAGTTACTTTGCAACAGTGCCAGTATGGAGCTAGCTATGGTATTAGCGGATAAAGGTATTTGTCGTTTGCCTGAATTTGCAATGGCGCAAGCGATGAAGAATAACGAGCTAGAAGTGTTATTTGAAGATTATCCTGCCCCTATTATCAATGTTTATGCTATTTACCCGAGCAGAAAGCACTTATCGCCTAAGGTGAGAAGCTTTATTGATTTATTAGTAAAAAATATGCCAAAGGGGGGGAAACTGAACTCGGCAAAATAAGTATCTTTATTAATCTGAGATCAGGTTGAATAACATAAGCGAAGCTCAGATAAACTTAGATCAGCCAAAATGAATTAAACTATTTTTCATCAGTGCCGTTGTCATCGGTGTTGCTATCAGTTGCATCGGTATTACTTTGATAATGTGCTGAAGCCCTTTTACAGTCTAATAACAGTGCTGAAAATTGAGGTAAGTCTCTGTCTACGCTCGTAGCGGGAATAAATAAATGGTAACCAAATGCAGCGTCGAGTGCTTGGCAGTGATAAAGAAAGGCTGCCAAGGGGCCAGAGATGGTGGTGCCATCACTGAGTTTATAAGGCTCAAAATGAAGAATACCTTGCTTAAGCGCCATCAGTTGATAGCGAATAGCAAAACTAATGAGTGGTTTTTGCTCGTGAATAAGGCGGTTCGCCATACGTGGCGATATTTGCGCTAGTAATTGCTCAATATTTACCAGTTTTATACCAATGTAGGGGAGTTGTATATGCTCCAATGCCACGGTTTCACTGACGATACTTATACGGTGGATTTGTTGCCAATGCAGTCGCCATTGACCATATCTGTGATGATAAGTGATGTGATCAGGAGTTAAACTAAAGCTAAACTGTGGCTCTAGTCGCTTGACAACTCCTGCAATAGTAATGACTAAGGAAGTTAAATAAGCGAACACCATCACCAGCTGAAATTGCCGCCAATACCATTGTGCGATGATTAATAGCACCATGAAAAGCGTTAAGCCAAGGACTATCAAAAATAAAGCGTGATGGTTTGCTTGTGCTTTTATTTTTATGATTGGAAGTGGCTCTGGCATCATTTTCCTACAGGGTTAACCATAGCGTTTAGTTCACTCAATTATTTATTTAAGGCCTATCAACAGTTAAGGCCTATCAACAGTTAAGGCCTATCAACAGTTAAGCCCTAGCAACAGTAATAGCTATAAGTATTTCGCTGCTTAGTGACCAGCGTTTGTTAGCGACAATGTTTTTTTAGCGCTTTTGATAGTTGAGCTTTTTCTTTATCAATTTGCTCTGATGTTAGGTAGTTTCGTTCGCCATTATCATCTAAGCGATAAGTTCTCCCATTTTGGTTATGCATAGCCAATTGGCGTTTTAGTTCTTTACATGTGTCTTCATTTTCTTGTTTTTTAAGTTTCTCTTGCTCTTTTTTTTCGGCTTTTTTCTTTTGCGCTAACTGGTAATCTTTTTGCCATTGGCTGTCTTTATTGTTTTCTACAGCAACACTATTATGGCTTTTTGGGGTAATTGTTTTTACTGTCGTTTTAGTGGCGTTTTCGGGGAATGGTCTGTCACTAAAATGTGTTTTACCGTTTTCATCTACCCAAGTATAAATCTCAGCATTAGCGTTGTGCATTATGCCGATACTTAAGCATAATAAAGTGGCAGGTAGTAGCGTAAGTTTTATCATTATGTTTAATCCCTTAAATACTTATCTATTAGGTACTTATTACCAGTAAAGTGTTAACCCAATGTTCTTAGATTGAGAACATAGTAAGTTAGTCTAAGGTTTTTTTAAAGCGCAATACGGAAAAAAGTAAGCCTATATAAGTAAATGCAGCTAAGTAGAGTATATCAAAACAGAGTATTAAAGCTCATATCCATTAAATGCGCATTGTGTAATATTACCTCGTTTACAAGCGCTTAGTAGATTGAGGGATTACCAAGGAAAGAAAAGTAACAAGGCGGTTTGATAACAATAAACCTTCCGTAGATATTTATCTCATTAAGCAATAGTCTGTTTTGGTTTAAGTCTGCTTTGGTAAAAGTCAGTGCTACTTATCAGTTAATACTGCTTATAAATGAATACTCACACAGTCGCGGTTATTCAAACGTTAAGCAATAAGCTCAACCACAGTGGCAAGGTAATAATACTAAATATTGTGCTCATGACCACGGTACCAGCAACCACGGCTTGTTGTTGCTTTTCATTTTTTGCGACTAAATAGGCATTAACCCCAGTTGGACTGGCGCTTAGTATTACTAAAACGGTGGTGGTAAATTCCGACAAATTAAAAACAATACTGGCGAAAAACCAAACAAGAGAGGGCAGTAGTACCAGTTTAGTAAGCGTTGCAAGGTAAAGCAGTTTCAGTTTTCCGCTAATGGTGTAAAAGCTTAATGAAGCGCCAAGTACAAATAAGGCGAGGGTAATCGCAGGTTTGCCGAGTAAGTGCAAGGTATCATTAATACTTGGCGGTAGCTCAATAGCCAATACATTAACTAATGCCCCTAAAGTGATACTTAAAATAAGTGGATTTTTTACATTATTGATTACAAAGCTTTGCCAGCGAAAAAGGTCATTACTCGATCTAGCGGTAATAACACTCGTTAGCAGAAAAAGTAAGGCGCTGTGAAAGGTCACAATTAAAAAAACGGTGGTGATCACTTGCTCACCTATAACAAGTAATAAAACAGGTAAGCCGATAATGACGGTATTAGAGTAACTCGCGCCAAGGGCGAATAATGCCGAAGCGCTATGACGTTTTTTGGCTAAGATATTACTTGAGACGGTGCTAGTGTTTTCTAATTTATTTGCGCCTAACTCGTTTTTAGCTCGCTTACTAGCGATTAACTTACTGCGCTCAAAGGTGATTGAGTTATTCACAAACCAAGCTAAGCCATAACAAATAAGTACCGGCAAATAAAATGCGGCAAATAAACCAAGGTTAATTGGCTGATTAAAATCAGCGTGACTCATTTGGTAGAATAAAAAAGCAGGAATAGTAACAAAGAAGGTGAATTTACTGAGTGCTTCAATTTGCTGGCGCGATAACCACTGACTTTTAGCACAAATTAAACCGAGTAGAGCCACTAAAATAAGTGGCAGAATAATTGTGATAATTTCAGTCATGGCTAACTAATTTTTGTGGTGTTGAGTATAAGTTACGTAGTGAAAAAATAGCGCGTAAAGCAGCGTAATAAACGTTATAAACTTTGTGAAAAGTTAAATAAGTTAAGTGCTTACTCATACTGTTGTTCTAAATAGCTTTCAATAATCAGTCGCGCTGACTCAGCATCAATATTATCTTTTTTTAAATTTTTAAAACCGCCACGAGCAAATAATTGTTCTTTGGCGTCAGCAGTTGTTAAGCGTTCATCTTGATATTCAATCGGAATACCAAAGCGCCCGAAAACACGTTTACCGAACTTTTTGGCATCTAAGGTAAGTTGCTGTTCACTGCCATCCATATTTAACGGTAGACCAACGACAATAATATCGGGTTGCCACTCGGTTAAAAAAGCAGTTAATTGCTCCCAATGGGGAATGCCATCGTTAGCTTTTACTGAGCCCAATGGCGTTGCGCTGCCAGTAATCTCTTGTCCAACGGCAACGCCAATATACTTTTTCCCAAAATCAAAGCCAATAATAGTACGCTGACCGATAGCTGTTTTTGTTTTTTTAGACATTTAATGACCTAGTATTACGCTAATACGCTAGCTAGCGTGTGATAACGAAAATAGTGTTAATGAAAGTAATGTTTAGCGAGAATGACTTTCAGCGAGAATGACCTTAAGTAAGAGTGCCCTTAAGCAGGAGTAACAATATACCTGTTAGGCGTGACCTACATCGTTAGATAAATGCGCTAAATCAATACCGAGCTTGTTGGTTGCTTTTTTCCAACGTTGCTCAATAGGGGTATTAAATATTATGTCATTATCTGCTGGTGCGGTTAACCATGAGTTATTTTGAATTTCTTCCTCAAGTTGTCCTGGCCCCCAACTAGCATAGCCTAGTGTCACCATAAATTTTTCAGGCGCTTTATTCGTGCCTAATGCTAATAAAATATCCTTCGAGGTAGTTATCATTAACTCTTTATTGAGTGCTAATGAACTGCTCCAGCCTGGTTGAGTGCTATGTAAAACAAAGCCGCGTTGTTGCCCTACAGGGCCGCCAGAAAGCACCAGTTGCTCTAGACTATTGGTGGTATCTGCTAGCACTTCGCTAGGGCTAGGCTCAGGACTTTCATCGTTATCAGCTAAGAATGTTTCATTAGGCTCTGTGCTGTCACTAAGTTCTCTTACTGGGCGTTGTTCATCTTCATCATCGATTTGTTTGAGTAAGTCGCCAAGTGTAATATTAACGGGTAAGTTAATGATTAAGCCCATTGCGCCTTCTTCATTATGCTCACAAACATAAGTGACGGTTTTATTAAAATAACCGTCATCTAGTGAGGGCATAGCGATTAAAAATTGATTTTGAAAACTGGTCATTACCACCTCTAATAAGCACTTATGTAGGCTGTTTATTTTATATTATGAGTTTTACGTTTTATTACGTACTGTTAAGCTAGTTACATGTGGTTATTTACGAACATTAGCTGCTATTGCATCCATTAATTTACCGCTAATATTAATATCGTACGCGGCTTCAATTTCACGAATACAGGTTGGGCTAGTGACATTAATTTCAGTCACTTTATTACCAATAACATCTAAGCCAACAAAATAGAGGCCACGCTTTTTAAGCTCTGGTGCTATGGCATCGGCAATCGCTTTATCGCTCTCGCTTAAGGGTTGTGCAACCCCTCTACCACCAGCGGCTAAGTTACCACGAGTTTCACCAGTCGCTGGAATACGTGCTAAACAGTATGGCATTGGCTCGCCGTTAACAATTAAAATACGTTTGTCGCCATCTACAATTTCAGGCATGTATTCTTGCACCATAGCATACTGCTGACCATGGTTGGTTAAGGTTTCAATAATAACGCCCACGTTAGCATCTTCTTCTTTGATACGGAAAATAGACGCGCCACCCATGCCATCAAGTGGTTTGATAATAATATCTTTTTCAGTTTGGTGGAATTGACGAATTTTATCACTGCTACGAGTTACTAAAGTGCGCGGTGTTAAGTCACTAAACCAAGCGGTAAACAGTTTTTCATTACAGTCACGTAAGCTTTGTGGTTTGTTCACTATTAACGTGCCTTCAACCTCAGCGCGCTCTAACATGTAGGTGGCGTAAATAAACTCAGTGTCGAAAGGCGGATCTTTGCGCATTAAAACAGCATCAAGGTCGCTTAATGGAATATCTTGTGGGTCAGAAAGTTCATACCAATGATTGCTATCGTCAAACACTTTCACTTTATGGGTGGTGGCAAAGCAGCGGCCTTGATCAAGGTATAAGTCTTTCATTTCAATGTAGTAAAGCTCGTAACCACGAGATTGTGCTTCAAGCATCATTGCCATTGACGAGTCTTTAGCTACTTTGACTTGCGAAATAGGGTCCATCACAACGCCAAGTTTTATTTGTTTAGTATTTGTCATTTTTATCCTGCTCTTAAAGTTGTGTTTACGCTAAATCGCCATAGCGACATTGTAATGCGGTAATCGCGGTGAGTGCTGCGGTTTCAGTGCGTAACACTCTAGGGCCTAATAATACATCATGAAAGTTTGCTTGATTAGCTTGTTTTATTTCTTCATCACTTAAACCGCCTTCAGGGCCAATAAGTAATCTCACGCGATTGTCACTACTCTCAAGTGGTAATCCCATAATGGAGTGCTCAGCTTTTGGGTGTAAATTAATTTTCAATGCCGATGTTTCTTGCCCTAGCCACTCATTGAGTAATATTGGTTGAGTAACTTGTGGTACAAAACAGCGACCACTTTGTTCACAGGCGCTAATGACAATTTTTTGCCATTGTTGACGCTTTTTCTCTAACCGCTCACCGTTAAGTTTTACGCCACAGCGTTCAGTAAACAAAGGCGTGATGGTATTTACGCCAAGTTCTACCGACTTTTGCAAGGTAAAGTCCATGCGATCACCGCGTGAAATCCCTTGCCCTAAATGAATGTTCAGCGGTGATTCGTTTTCAACAATAATTTTCTCATGAATAACCACACTGGCTTCTTTTTTACTGACCTGAGTAATTTCTGCTTGGTATTGCGCGGCTTCACGACCATTAAATAAGGTTACTAAATCACCAGTAGTTAAACGCAATACTCGAATTAAATGACCGAAGGCATCATCAGATAATTTCACCGTTTCATTGATAATAAACGGATCAGCTTGGTAAATACGTGGATTAGACATGGCAATGGGCAAAATAAGGAATAGTTACCCATAACATAGGGGCAGAGGTGAGAAAAAACAACTCGTTAGGCAATAAAAAAACGCTACATTCAATAAAGCAATGTAGCGTTCGGTAATATTATTTTGTGGCCTATATTTGTGCTAGTAACGGCACTAAATTAGCATAGGGCTAGTTGTGACTTATAAACCCGCTGCTTTACGTAAATCGTCAGCTTTGTCAGTTTTTTCCCAGCTAAATGCTGTAAAAGTGTCATCGCCTACTGTCATTTCAAATGGTTCACGACCAAAGTGACCGTATGCTGCAGTTTGTTGATACATAGGGTGTAACAAGTCTAACATTTTAGTAATGCCGTAAGGGCGTAAGTCAAAATGTTCACGTACTAATTCAACTAAACGCTCTTCTGATACTTGACCTGTACCGAAAGTATCAATTGAAATTGACGTTGGCTCAGCAACACCAATAGCATAAGAAACTTGAATTTCACAACGTTCAGCAAGACCTGCAGCAACAATGTTTTTAGCAACATAACGACCTGCATAAGCAGCGCTACGGTCTACCTTTGATGGATCTTTACCTGAGAAAGCACCACCACCGTGGCGAGCCATACCACCGTAGGTATCAACAATAATTTTACGACCGGTCAAACCACAATCGCCTACTGGACCACCAATAACAAAACGACCCGTTGGGTTGATGTGATATTTAGTTTCAGGTGTTAATAACTCAGCAGGAAGGGTGTGCTTAATAATGTTTTCCATTACCGCATCGACTAAGTCTTCTTGCTTAATGTCTGGGTTATGTTGAGTAGAAAGTACAACGGTATCAATTGCTACCGGTTTGTTATCTTCATAAATGAAGGTTACTTGTGATTTAGCATCAGGACGTAACCAAGGTAAAATTCCTGATTTACGTGCTTCAGCTTGACGCTCTACTAAACGGTGCGAATAATAAAGTGGTGCAGGCATTAAGGTTGGTGTTTCGTTAGTTGCGTAACCAAACATTAATCCTTGGTCACCAGCGCCTTGCTCTTCTGGGCTTTGGCGATCAACACCTTGAGCGATTTCAGGAGACTGTTGGCCAATTAAGTTCATAATGCCACAAGTTTCGCCGTCAAAGCCAACATCAGACGAGGTATAACCAATTTCGCTGATCACATTACGTGTTAAAGCTTCTAAATCAACCCATGCATCAGTTGATACTTCACCTGAAATAATGGCAACACCGGTTTTTACCATAGTTTCACAGGCAACACGGGCGTTTTTATCTTTGGCGATAATCGCATCGAGTACCGCATCAGAAATTTGATCGGCAATTTTATCAGGATGTCCTTCAGAAACAGACTCAGAAGTAAAAAAATGTCTAGACATAAATCCTCAGCAGTATTTAACAAGGTTATAAAAAGTTTATAAAGATACTTACAAACTCTAAAAATAGTTCAATAACGCGAATGATACACGTTAGATAACATTATTTCTACTTTTTTACGCCTAGACGTCTAAACGTCTTATGTAAATGTTTATTTAGCCGGTGATTATCTAGGTAGATAGTATTGAGAGATAGTTTTTATAAATAGTTTTGATAAATAGTCTAGGTAAATCACTTTGGTGAACAATTTAGATGAATTATACAGGAGGGCTCTTTAGGGGGGGATTTAAGCCAATAATACAAAAACTTTCTATGAGTGCAGCTTAAACAATTTTTATCGCTATTTAACAATTATAATGACTGTAAAGTGATCGGTTGCTCCCACAAAGATGACATTAGCTTTTGTTGCTGCAAAGTTGCTGCCGAGCTGTAAAAACTATATTGCGCTTGCTGTTGATTATTTGCAGCTAAATTAGCTTGTATTAGTTGACGACTTAATTGCAAGGTTACAGGTGCAGACGTTTCAATAATCATTATTTTATTATCGGTAATGTCATTTATTTGCGTTAAGAGAAACGGATAATGGGTACAACCTAATACAAGTGTATCAACACCTTTATGTAGTAGTGGTTCAATATAGCGCTTTAATAGTTGCTGACAGGCGGCACTATTTTGTTGACCTTGCTCGATAAACTCGACTAAGCCTGGGCAAGGTTGAATTAATACCTCTGCGCCATTGTGATGTTGGGCGATTAAGTTTTGAAAGCGTAGATTAGTACTGGTGGCTTGCGTTGCTAATACCGCTACTTTTTTTGTTAAACTAAATTTCGTTGCTGGTTTTATTGCTGGCTCAACGCCAATAACCGGAATTGATACCCTAGCTCTTAATTGCTCAATGGCATTAACGGTTGCGGTATTACAAGCTACAACTAATGCTTTAATCTCTTTTTGGATTAATTGTTCTGCAATATAAAGTACACGCTCGTTAATAAACTGGATTGATTTTTCACCATAAGGCGCATGTAAACTATCAGCGACATAGATAAGGTTTTCATGGGGCAGCTGTTTAGCAATACATTTTGCAATAGAAAGTCCACCGACACCTGAGTCAAATACGCCTATGGCTTGCGAATTATTATGTTGGCTGGGGATATTAATAACTTTAGATCTTTCTTAGGCTTATGGGATAGGCTAAATTGTATGGCTTTATTGGTATAGAAGTAAACAAAAATAGAAGTAAACAAAAATAGAAGTAAACAAAATATTACTGATAGCTTAGCTTAAGCTAACTTGGTTCTTTGCATTATAAGGGAAAATAATGAAGCAAAATATGCAAACCTTTATTCGTTTATTAACAAGTGGCGCAGAATTAACAAATACCGCTTTATCAACAAGTGACCATGTTGACCCATTGCTTGAGCATTATTTAGCTTCTAGCGAGCCAGAAAACATGGCCCAGCTTGCTTTTCTTTATCAGCAAGGTCAAAAAAGTGCGGTTAAATTTGGCTTTTACCAAGCAATAGTCACAAAACTAATCAAAGGGAAGGGCTTACCACTTGCATTGATTGCGCTATTAACGAGTAGCGATTTATTAAGTTTTTTTACGCCAGCCTTACAATTAGCTGGCAACTTTAATAAAACCAATGCGCAGCAACGCAATGTTTTGCACTATTTACTCGCTGGCTCATCAACACAAATTCATGCAATAGAGCCGCCGTGTAATTACTTGCGCTCTATGATGTTATTTGAAAGTAATGAAGCGTTATGTAATGGTTTATGTCAAAGAGACAATGAGAATTTAACCCCAGTTGAGCTTTACTTATGCGTTAATAAAAATCTAAAAGCACTGTCTAATCATGAGTTAAGTGCGTTATTTGCTTTAATTGAAATAGAGCAAAAGCAACAAAGTACAAACCACGATAATTATGTGAAAGTCATTAAAGGCGTCGCTGCTATTTGTCGTGCTCAAGCACAGGTAGCTAATCGTGAATTACAGCGTGTATTAGTCATTGCAACTTATTATCACAAGTCGATTAACGAAGTACTTGGCGATATAGCTTAGCAATATCGCTTAGTAATATAGCTTAAAAATACCGCTTAGTAACTGAGGTTTTACTTTTGATAGTTAGCGCTCTAACTGAAGCATTTCTTATTAAAGCATTGAGATATCTTCAAAATACTTAACGGTATTACGACCACTTAGCTTACCTTGATATAGCGCCTGATCTGCTTGGTTTAGTATCTCTTCTAATGTGAGCTCTGCGTGATATTGTGAAACCCCAAAAGTGGCAGTAATTGATAGTGATTTATCTTCAAAGGTAAACTGTTTAGCGACAAGCTTCTCTCTAATACTATTAAGTAAAGTTACCGCACCATGAATGTCGGTGTTAGGTAAAATAAACACAAATTCTTCGCCGCCCCAGCGTGCGACGACGTCTTGTTGTCTAATACTGCTTTTTAACAAGGCTGAAAATTCGCGCAATACGTAATCACCACCATCATGACCATGAAGTTCATTAAAGGCTTTGAAATGATCAATATCGGCTATGGCAATACACAACGACTGCCCTGAACGGTCATTTAATGGAGTGAGCGAGTAATAGCTTTCAGTTAATGCTCGTCTATTAGGTAGCTGGGTTAAAAAGTCAGTATATGCCACCGACTTAACATTAGATAAGGTCATTGCATTCATCACTGCAACCGAGACATAAGAGGCAATACTTCGTAAAATACTCAAGTCGTACTCACTAAAGAACTGGTCATTTGAGTTATTATCAAGGCGTTTTTCAACACCGATACAGCCAATAATATTATCTTTAAGTACTAGCGGTAATATTGCTTCTACTTCAACTTTATTAGCGAGTAAGTTAAACGACTCTTTACCGGTTAATACACTATTAATTACACTGTGCGAATTATCACTATTGCCCTCTAATGTTAAAGGGAGCGTATATGCTGATACACCATCACTATCACAGCGGGTGAAATGTAAACTATTGCTGTCATTATCAAGTACGGCAATACGAAAACAGCTTGAGCCAAATAGTTGTTCAAGCTGCTCAAAAACAATACTTGCGACTTTATTGATTTCTATTGCGGCGGTAATTTCTTTGCCCATTTCAGCAAGCTTGAGAATGTGTATGGTTCGCTGATGAACTTGTTCTGTTAATAAGCTTGCTTGTCGCTTTAAGATAAACCGACGATATGAGGTGATTATGATGATTGTGATTACTACAACAATAAAAATTGTTAAGCGCTGCACGTTAACACGTTCTGCATTTTTAGCTTGGCTGATTAACTCATTTTGCTTGAGTTGCTCTATTTCATTACGGGCTTTTAATAAAGTTAAGGATTTATTTAACCGGGCTAATGACTTTTGATTATCTTGCTGCAGTAGATCGCTATTAGTTGCATGGTATTGTGCAAAATAATGATAAGCATCTTTATAGTTTTCTTGCTTTAAATACACTTGATAGAGCTGTTGATACGCATCTCTGATAAAGGCACTTAAATCTAGGCGTTTGGCCTTTTCTAATGCGGAAAAAATATTAGTTAATTTTTGCGTATCGTTATGTGATATTTTTGCTAACTCAAGCAGCACTTCTATTACACTATCCTCTGCTTGAATATCTGTAGCAATACTCTTAGCTAAAGAAAAGTGTTGCTTCGCTTTATTAAATTCGCCTTGTTTTGCTTCAAGTTTACCAAGCACAATTAAGTTAAACAGTTGTGATTGTACTCGCTCGCTTTCTTGAGACAGTGTTAACGCGTGCTTAATATGTACAATGGCTTTTTCTAAGTCATCTATTTGAGCATACGCTTCAGAAATATTAGCTTGAATTAGCGCTTGTTCATCGTTTTCACCAATTTTTTTTGCCTCATTCAGTGCGTAATGATAATACTCAATCGCTTTTTTATAATTTGCCAAATAATAATAAGTCGCGCCAATAACGTTATACACTTGCGACTTACCATAAGTGTCATCTAACGCAGTCATTATTTTTAAAGCTTTTTCGTTTTCAATTAACGACTGTTCAAGCTCACCTAAATAGGTATAGCTCGATGCGATAGCGATTAAACTGTGGGCGCTCATACGTTGATTGCCAACTTTTGAGAAACTGGCATGTGCCAAACGGTAACTCTCTAATGAAGCCAAGTAATTACCCTGATTAAATGCTAGAGCGGCTAAGCTAAAGTGAACTTCTGCGGTAATTTCATCGTTGTTATGAATAAGCGATTCATCAAGTGCTTGTTGTGACGCTAATTGTGCTTTGGAAAATTCACCTATATCTAAATAAGCTTGCGCTAGCACTATCTTTAACATAGTCAGTGTTTCACTACTATGCTCTGTTGATGTTAATTCTTGTTGAAGTAATACAATGGCGTTTTCAGGTGAGCTGTTAACTTCATTTTGCATATGAGCAATAAATTTATCGTTCAGTGACGCTGCATGGCTGGGCAAAATAATGGCGCAGTACAGCATTAATATGAAAAAAGTTCTAAACATCATAATAAGTTGACAATCCAATGTTACGTTAATTGATTTTATTTACGTAAGAGAAGCTGATAATACCTTAAATTAGTTAAGTAAGTAATTTGAAAATAACTTTATAAAATAAATTAACAAGCGTGATGATGTTATTGCAAAGTTGACGCTTCCAAGTCATGGAAGCTTACTGAGTCCAGAGTACTGTGTGCTTTTCTTTGGAGGGCGCACAAATATCGTTGCTATGCTCTTGAGGGGAAAATTGATGCTTCCAAGGCGTGGCAGCTTACTTAGTCTAGAACACGGTGTGTTTTTCTTTGAGGGGTACCGTGTGCTTTTCTTTGGAGGACGCGGAAATATCGTTGATATGCTATTGAGAAGAAAATGATGCTTCCAAGGCGTGGCAGCTTACTTAGTCCTGAACACCGTGTGCTTTTCCTTGGAGGGCGCGGAAATATCGTTGATATGCTCTTGAGAAGAAAATGATGCTTCCAAGGTGCCGCAGCTTACTTAGTCCTGAACACTGTGTGCTTTTCTTTGGAGGGCGCGGAAATATCGTTGCTATGCTCTTGAGAAGAAAATTGATGCTTCCAAGGCGTGGCTGCTTACTGAGTCCAGAGTAGTGTGTGTTTTTCTTTGGAGAGTACCGTGTGCTTTTCTTTGGGGAGGCGCGGAAATATCGTTGCTATGCTCTTAAGGGTAAAATTGATGCTTCCAAGGCGTGGCAGCTTACTTAGTCCAGAGTACTGTGTGTTTTTCTTTGGGGAGTACCGTGTGTTTTTCTTTAGAGGGCGCGGAAATATCGTTGCTATGCTCTTGAGGGGAAAATTGATGCTTCCAAGGCGTGGCAGCTTACTTAGTCCTGAACACAGTGTGTTTTTCTTTGGGGAGTACCGTGTGCTTTTCTTTAGGGAGGGCGCGGAAATATCGTTGCTATGCTCTTGAGGGGAAAATTGATGCTTCCAAGGTGCCGCAGCTTACTTAGTCCTGAACACCGTGTGTTCAGGGCGGAAATATCATGTTAACCGTAGGCTTCCCGATACGAGCCGGGCTTGCACAATAGCTAATAGTCAACTTCCTAAGGTAAAACTTATCGGCTCAGGGACACTGTTCGCATACAAACACCCCAGAAGACATTTTTAGTATAGCGAAAAATAAACCAGCCTATAAGTTTTTTTTGGTAAAAAATGCTTAAGTGTTGGCAAATTGGGCGTTATGTAGCTTTATTAAACTAAATAGAAAAAGAATAAGCTTTACTAGTGAATAAATAGAAAAAGTGACAGGTAACTAAATGAAAAATTAAGCACTTTTTTTATTGATAGGTGCTAGGGCTTGCTCAATAGTTGATTGTAAAAGAGCAATTTTTTCTTTATTTTCTTGCTCTTGTGCAGCAAGCTTTTGCTGGGTTTGGAGTAGATCATTCGCTAAGTTTAGCGCTGTCATTAATAAGGTTTGCTCTGGCGTGCTAACCGTTTTACCTAGCTTAGCTTTTGCTAAGCGCTCACTTAACTCGTGCGCAGCAGACAGCAAAGCCGTTTCTTGTCCGTGCGGACAAGCTACTTTAAGCTTGCGATCAACAATGTTAATTTCTACGGTGCGTTGCGCCATGTGAGAAAAATTCCAATAATTATTATACATATAGCTATTAAATCCATTTTAATAGCATGATCAAGACGATCTCGTCAATCATAACGAGGCTTAGCTTGTGATGCAAGTAAATGGCGACTTTTCTGTCACTTTAATAATAGCAATGTTAACATTGGCGTTATCTTTTTTTGTAATGATAGTGCGTAAACCATGACCGACAATACTTCAAATAACTCCTTAGAAAATAACCAAATAGACTTTGCTACTATGCAAGCAATTATCACCACAGAAAATGTTAAAGCACATGCAAGTGAAATTAATGGTGTATTAGCTGGGTTAATTTGTGCTGGTTTTGCCTTTGAAGATCAAAGTTATATTTCAATGCTTGATGATTTATTTAATAGCGGTGACAGCTTCCCGAAAGCGGTTAAGTCAGCAATTAAACAAATGTATGCTGAGCTTTGGAGCAATATATTAGATGACAGCTACAGCTTTAGCTTGTTATTACCTGATGACGATGACTCTATTGCAGAGCGTGGCCACGCGTTAAGTGTTTGGGTACAAGGCTTTAATTTAGGTTTTGGTTTACAGCAAAAAGATAATCCTGTTGTTTCGGATGAAGTGAAAGAAGTGCTGAGCGATTTTAGTGAAATTGCTAACTTATCTGATGAAATGGACGAAGATGAAGACACTGAGCAAGCTTATTTTGAAATCAGTGAATATGTACGAATTTCAGCCCTACTATGTTTTAGTGAATTAGCCGTACCGCCATCGCGTGAACCGGCAAGCACAACTAATAGTACTATTCATTAAGCGAGTTGATAATTGTTTAACAGATACACATTAACTAAACGATAAAAACAACCAATAAAAACGCGAATAAAAATAGGTAAAATTATGTCTTCAACAGCTACTTCATTAACTGAGTTAACGTTAACAGAGCTACCATTAACTGATTTTAAAAAGCACCGCGATGCTTTATTTGCGAAGTTACCAAATAACAGTATCACCCTAGTCAAAGCAGCTAAAGAAGTTACTCGTAGCAATGATACCGAGTTTGGTTTTTGCCAAAATAAAAATTTTTATTACCTTACTGGTTTTAATGAGCCTGATGCATTATTAGTACTGATCAAAAGTGAAGAGGGCGAGCAACAATCTATTTTATTTTCTTTACCCAAAGATGCTCATCATGAAATATGGCATGGTCGCCGTATCGGCCAAGAAAAAGCCCAACAAGATTATGGTTTTGACCGTTGTTTTGAGGTAAGTGCAATTGATAGCCTAGTGCCCGAATATTTAAATGGTAAGCAGCAAGTGTTTTTTGGCTTTGATGACAATGGTTTTAATAGTAATAACTTTGCCGCGCAAGTATTTACTTGGTTAAAAACTGTTAGAGGCACCTTGCGTCAAGGCGGTCATGTACCCGAGCACTTAAGTGACGTTAATCCTATATTGGCCGACTTACGTGTAATTAAAAGCAGTAACGAAATTGCTTTAATGCGCCAAGCAAATGTTATTTCAGGCACTGCTCATCAACGCGCAATGAAACATTGTCAGGTGGGATTATTTGAATATCAAATTGAAGCCGAAATTCTTCATGAGTTTGCTTACCATAAAGCGCGTTATGCGGCATACGGAACCATTGTTGCTGGTGGCGATAATGCTAATATTTTGCATTACACCGACAACAGCGACAGTTTAAAAAATAACGAATTATTATTAATTGATGCTGGCGGTGAGCTAGGCGGTTATGCTGCCGATATAACCCGAACCTTTCCTGTTAATGGTAAATTTACGCCGGCTCAAAAAGCCATTTACCAGTTGGTACTCGATGCTAAAAATTTAGCTGTTAATGCGATTAAACCGGGTGCTTGTTTTGCGCAGTTAAATAAAATAACTAATGAGTTTTTAACTAACGGCTTGGTTGAGTTAGGTATTTTGTCTGGCGATATAGATAAATTGATAAGTGAAAAAGCAGTCAATGCTTATTTCATCCACGGTTTAGGGCACTGGTTAGGTTTAGATGTTCATGATGTTGGCGACTATTACATAAATGAGCATAAAGAACAGTTACGTGCATTTGAGCCTGGTATGGTGATGACTATTGAACCAGGTATTTATATTCCGCTTTCAGATACGAGTGTTGATGAAAAGTGGCGCGGTATTGGTGTGCGCATTGAAGATAATATTGTTGTTACTGAGCAAGGGTTTGAAAATTTAACCACCCATGTGCCAGAAACAATTGCCGATATTGAAGCATTAATGGCAACTAACGACTAATTAGCAGGCGCTATAAATTAATCGTTAATGAATGAGCGTGAGATCAAAGTTTTATCATGCGCGTTTTTTTATACTGTACCTATACAACGACTAGTGAAGTCAATTGATACATAGAAATATGAACCAACACAATCCACAATTTGATATTGTTATTTCTGGCGGCGGTTTGTCTGGTAGTTTACTAGCACTGAGTTTAAGTCAGTTGACCAAGGCCGATGGCAGCTTGTTGTCTATTGCTATTGTTGAAGCTACTGCTTATTCGCCCAAAGCAGCGACATCAGCAACAACCCATCATAACTCACCATTGTTTGATGATCGTGTTCTAGCGCTATCTCATGGCAGCGCTGATTATTTAAAAAAAATCGGCGTGTGGTCATTATTACAAGCAGACGCTTGTGCAATTAAAAATATCGATATTTCAGATCGTGGTTACTCTGGCAAAGCCCGTATTGCAGCTAATGAATATGGCGTAAGTGCGTTAGGTTATGTCATTGATATGGCACTTATTGGTAACGCGCAATTACAGCGTTTAGCGCAATATTCTAACGTGACTTGGTTTAGTCCCGATACCATTGTTGATATTGAGTGGCGTGCCACTGAGCAAGTTACTGAAAAATCTGTCAATCAAATTAGCGTTAAACTCAACTCCGGTACACAACTAAAAACGTCATTGTTACTTGCTTGTGACGGCGTTCAATCTCCTTGTCGTCAACTTGCTAATATTACTGTAAAAGAAAGCCACTATAATCAATCAGCAATTATTGCCAATGTTGCTACTGAGCATTTCCATCACTATAAAGCGTTTGAGCGCTTTAGTGAGTTTGGTCCTATTGCCATGCTGCCATTACCTTCATTAGTTAACCAACAAGGGCAGGGACGTTGTTCTTTAGTGTGGACATTACCACCTGAGCAGGCTGTTAATATTGCGTCACTTAGCGATGATGACTTTAAAACAGCGCTTGAATTAGCTTTTGGTAGTTGGCTTGGCAGTATTACTCAAGTAGGAAAACGTAGTGTTTATCCGCTTAAATTATTGCAAGCAGAGCAACAAACCTATCATCGTATGGCGCTGGTTGGCAATGCCTCACATACTATTCATCCTATAGCCGGTCAGGGGTTTAATTTAGGTTTGCGTGATGTCAAAGTAATGAGTGAACTTATTGCCCAAGCGCTTGCTTCACAAAAAGATATTGGCTCATTTGCGTTATTACAGCAATACCAACAAAGCCGAGCGAATGACCAACAACAAGTGATCAACTTAACGGACTCATTAGTTACCTTATTTTCAAATACGTTAACCCCGTGTGTTATTGGACGAAATATCGGTTTGCAGGCGCTCAATGTGATAGCGCCATTTAAAAATGCGTTAGTTAAGAAAACCATGGGTTACTAATATTAGGTTTAACTTATAGTTAAATTGCGTTTAACTTACGTTTATTTTACGTTTTAATTACCTGCGAATTAACAGTAAATCAGCGTTTGATAAAATAGAACGTCAGTGGCGTAGCTACATTTAAAAAGAGAAAAACATGCAAAAATTTGATGTCTTAATTGTTGGCGCCGGTATGGTTGGCCTAACACTAGCTTTAGCGCTACGTAAAAATAGTCAACTGAGTGTAGCAATTACCGACACTACCCCGTTAGCTCAAATAGACAACGAACACGATGTTCGGGTGAGTGCTATCAATATTGCGAGTAAAAACATTTTCGACAACCTTGGCATCTGGTCTGAAATTTCACAAAATCGTCATCAAGCCTATCAACATATGCATGTGTGGGATAAAGCGAGTGGCGGTAAACTCGACTTTTGTGCCAGCGATGGTGATGCTTTTCCTCCGCAAGACCATTTAGGTTGGATCATCGAAAACAAAGTGATCCGTCATGCGCTTTGGCAAAAAGCTCAAGCTGATGAAGGTATTAGTTTTTTTACTGACAGTAAATTAGCCAGTATTGCTGTGGGCGACAGTGAAGTATTTGCCAGCTTTGCTGCTCCTGAAAACCCTAACGCAAGAAGCTCTGCTCCCAGTATGCCTATTTTAGCTAAGTTATTGGTTGGTGCCGACGGTGCTAACTCTTGGGTTAGGCAACAAATGGACATGGAAATGTTCTTTAAAGATTATGATCATCACGCCATTGTTGGCACAGTAAAATGCCCGCAAGGTCATCAAAATACCGCATGGCAAGTATTTCTAGAGTCGGGACCATTAGCTTTTTTACCCCTTGAAAGTGAACATAATGATTTATGCTCTATTGTTTATTCAACCTCACCCGATGAAGCGCAGCGCTTAGTTAATAGTGACAAAGTTGAGTTTGCTAAAGCGTTAACAGCCGCTAGTGATGGTAAGTTAGGTGATATTGAATTAGTGAGCGAGCGTTTTACTTATCCGCTAACCATGCGTTTGGTACAAAATTTTGTTAAAGATCGCGTTATTTTAATTGGCGACGCAGCTCACACTATTCATCCTTTAGCAGGTCAGGGTGTTAATTTAGGTTTGCTTGATGCGATTGCTCTTGTTGATACCTTATGTGCCCAGCCAACAAATGAGCTAGCTAATGCTCAAGCATTAAAAGCGTTTGCGCGCTGGCGCAAAAGTGAAGCCAGTGAAATGATTGCTGCTATGGCCGCCATTAAAGAAATGTTCGCGCCAAAACCTGCGCCATTAGCGCTTATACGGGGTTTGGGGATGAATATACTGAACCATGTTGCGCCAGTAAAAAACACCTTTATCAGCCAAGCATTAGGAATAAAAGATAACCTGCCGAGCATGGCGTATAAAATACAATAAATAATTTTCAGCGCTTTATTTGTTCGGTTAACATTTACAAGCTTTGTAATTGTTTTTTATTTTTTAAATTATTGGTAATTAAAATTTTATTCGGATTAGTTGTTTTAGCTGGGTTTATATTTTATTGAGCGCTTATTTGTTGTTGAATCAACATCTGCTGAGCGCTATAATCGAGCACAATTGAACACGTAACGTTGTTAACTTTTAGGTGAAACACATGACAAATAAAACCGTATTACATGCTAAGCATTTAGAATCAAACGCTAAAATGGTTGATTTTTATGGCTGGGAAATGCCAATTAACTATGGTTCACAAATTGAAGAGCATCACGCTGTTCGTCAAAATGCAGGTATGTTTGATGTTTCACACATGACCATTGTTGACGTACAAGGTGCTGACGCTAAAGAATTTTTACGTTATTTAGTGATTAACGACGTTGCTAAGTTAACGGTTGCAGGTAAAGCACTTTACACTGGCATGTTAAATGAAAAAGCTGGCGTTATTGATGACTTAATCATTTACTTCTTCTCAGATACCGATTATCGCTTAGTGGTAAACTCAGCAACACGCGAAAAAGATTTAGCGTGGATGAATAAACAATCAGCAGGTTTCGATATTACCATTACTGAGCGTCCTGAGTACGGCATGATTGCTGTGCAAGGCCCACAAGCTAAAGCGAAAGTAGCTAACTTATTAAACGATGCTGAAACAGCAGCTGTTGACGGTATGAAACCATTTTTTGGTGTACAAGTGGGCGATTTATTTATCGCTACAACGGGCTACACTGGTGAAGACGGTTACGAAATTATTGTGCCTGATAGCGCTGCTGAAGAGTTTTGGCAAAAACTATTAGACCAAGGCGTAGTACCTTGTGGTTTAGGTGCTCGTGATACCTTACGTTTAGAAGCAGGTATGAACCTTTACGGTTTAGATATGGACGAAAGCGTTTCACCATTAGCTGCTAACATGGCGTGGACTATTAGCTGGGAACCTGAAGATCGTGACTTTATTGGTCGTGCAGCACTTACCGCGCAAAAAGAAGCGGGCGATCAGCCTAAACTTGTTGGCTTAGTACTTGAAGAAAAAGGTGTGCTGCGCACAGGCCAGAAGATTATTACTGAACTTGGCGAAGGTCCTCTTTTCGAAGGAATCATTACCTCAGGTACTTTCTCTCCAACATTAGAGCACAGCGTTGCATTAGCACGTGTGCCGCGTAGTGTTAAAGTAGGCGATACTGTTGAAGTAGAAATGCGTAAAAAATTAGTAAAAGTTACGGTAACTAAGCCAAGCTTTGTACGTAACGGCAAAAAAGTTTTCTAAATTCGTTTCCTTGAAATAATAGCAATACCATGTAACCGCTTAAATAATTAAGCGGTTAGTTTGGCCACTCAAATACGGTACTGCAATTTCAATTATTTAGGATTTATACTATTATCTAATAGTTTTTGTGCGATAAAAATTTACATAAATTAAAAAATTACATTAGGAAAATTAAAATGAGCAACATCCCTTCAGAGTTAAAATACGTAACATCACACGAATGGGTTCGCGTTGAAAGCGACGGTATCGTTACTGTAGGTATTACTGAGCATGCGCAAGGCCTTTTAGGCGACATGGTATTTGTTGAGTTACCAGACGTTGGCGATGCAATTACAACAGGCGACGATGTTGCTGTTGCAGAATCTGTAAAAGCAGCTTCTGATATTTATGCTCCAGTTTCAGGTGAAGTTGTTGAAATTAACGAAGAATTAGAAGACTCACCAGAGCTAGTTAACTCTGACGCATTTGGTGACGGTTGGTTATTTAAAGTTAAGTTAGACGATGCAAGCGAGTTAGAAAGCTTACTTGATGCCGAAGGTTACGCTAACTCTATCGACGAAGATTAATTTTCGTTTTTAGCGTTGTTAATCAACTTTAGTCGGCATTGTTGACGTTATTGGTTTTGTCACTTAGTAGTGTTCGTACACTAAGCTCTAACGCCAAGTAACTTAACGGCTTTGCCTACAGACTGATTGCCTTAGCTAAAAAACTTAAAGCCTCCAACTGTTTACGTTTGAGGCTTTCTTTTATTCTACTGGAATAAAAGAGCCCAGTATTATTACGCCAAACGGTAATAACATCACCCTCGACATTTATTGGCGAGAATGACCACGTTAACGTTTGCAGCTATTTTTAAATTTACGTAATTTACCTACAATTAAGTGAAACTGTTATGACCTCAAAAGCAACTGTTAGCTCATTATCTGAGTTAGAACAAACTCAAGATTTTATTCGCCGCCACATTGGCCCAAGCGAAGCACAAACAACTGCCATGTTAAACGACATTGGCGCAGAATCTGTTGATGCCCTAATTGATGAAATTGTACCCAGCGATATTCGTTTAGCTGACCTTCCAAACATCGAAGAAAGCAAAACAGAAGTAAAAGCATTAGCTGACTTAAAAGCAGTTGCTAGCTTAAATAAAGTTAACGACACTTACATTGGTTTAGGTTACTACGGCACCTTAACCCCTAACGTTATTTTACGTAACGTGTTAGAAAATCCAGGCTGGTACACAGCGTATACGCCTTACCAACCAGAAATTGCGCAAGGTCGTTTAGAGTCATTATTAAACTATCAACAAATGTGTTTAGACCTTACTGGTTTAGACCTAGCATCAGCTTCATTACTTGATGAAGCAACTGCAGCCGCTGAAGCAATGGCGCTAGCAAAACGCGTATCTAAAAACAAAAAATCAAACTTATTCTTTATTTCATCTGATGTTTACCCACAAACAATCGACGTGGTAAAACAACGCGCTGAAATGTTTGATTTTGACATTATTGTAGCACCAGCAGACGACGTAGTTAATCACGACGTATTTGGCGCACTTTTACAGTACCCAAGCGCAACAGGTGAAGTACGTGATATTTCAGAGCTAATTGCCAAAGTTCACGAGAAAAAAGGCATTGTTGCCGTAGCTGCCGACATCATGAGCTTAGTGTTATTAAAAGCACCAGGTGAGTTAGGCGCTGATGCCGTTATCGGTTCAACGCAACGTTTTGGCGTACCAATGGGTTACGGTGGTCCTCACGCAGCATTTTTTACAACCTCAGATAAATACAAGCGCTCTTTACCAGGTCGTATTATTGGTGTTTCTAAAGATACGCGCGGTAACAATGCATTACGTATGGCAATGCAAACACGTGAGCAACACATTCGTCGTGAAAAAGCTAACTCAAACATTTGTACCGCTCAAGTATTATTAGCGAACATGGCAGCGTTTTACGCAGTTTACCATGGCCCTAAAGGCTTAAAAGTTATTGCTAACCGTATTCACCGTTTAGCTGATATTTTATGTTTAGGTACGGCATCTAAAGGCTTAACGGCTGTTCATGCTAGCTACTTTGACACATTAACATTTAACCTAGATGCTATTGACGGCTTTAGTAAAGACGAAATCGTAGCACGTGCATTGGCAGCAAGCGCTAACTTGCGTACTGACGTTGACGGTCAAATCAGCATTTCACTTGATGAAACAACAACACGTGAAAACATTGCTACGTTGTTTGACATTTTATTAGGCGAAGGGCATGGTTTAGACGTTGCCGCTTTAGACCAGCAAGTAATTGATTGTGGTCACTCATCAATTCCAGCGTCATTAGTACGTGAGTCTGAAATACTAACGCACCCAGTATTTAACTCATACCACAGCGAAACAGAAATGCTTCGTTATATCAAAAAACTTGAGAACAAAGATTTAGCATTGAACCACTCAATGATTTCCTTAGGCTCTTGTACCATGAAGTTAAATGCAACTGCGCAGATGATCCCAGTATCATGGCCTGAATTTGCAAATATGCACCCATTTGCACCTGTTGACCAAGCACAAGGTTACAAGCAAATGATTGACGAACTAGCTGACTGGTTAGTTGAATTAACAGGCTACGACAAAATGTCGATGCAACCTAACTCAGGTGCACAAGGTGAATACGCAGGCTTAATTTCAATTGTTAAGTATCACCAAAGCCGTGGCGATTCACACCGTAACATTTGTTTAATTCCATCTTCTGCACACGGTACTAACCCAGCAACAGCACAAATGGTTGGTTTAAAAGTGGTTGTGGTTGATTGTGATAAAGAAGGTAACGTTGACATGGCCGACTTAACAGCAAAAGCTGAAGAGTTACGTGACAACTTAGCATGTATCATGATCACATACCCGTCTACGCACGGTGTATACGAAACAACTATTGCAGAAATTTGTAATATTATTCATGACAACGGCGGCCAAGTTTACCTTGATGGCGCGAACATGAACGCACAAGTAGGTTTAACATCACCAGGTCATATTGGCGCTGATGTTTCACACCTTAACTTGCATAAAACTTTCGCTATTCCACACGGTGGTGGCGGTCCAGGTATGGGCCCTATCGGCGTTAAAGCGCATTTAGCACCATTTTTACCTGATCACGCATTAATCAACGTAGGTGAAGAAACCAAAGGTAATGGTGCGGTATCTGCTGCACCATTTGGTAGCGCAGGTATTTTATGTATCTCTTACCTTTACGTAGCAATGCTAGGTAAAAAAGGCGTAACTGATGCAAGTAAATTTGCCATCACTAACGCTAACTACATGGCGAGCAAGTTAAGCCAACATTACCCGTTGTTATACACAGGTAAAAACGGCCGTGTTGCACACGAATGTATTATTGACTTACGTCCGCTTAAAGCAACCTCAGGTATTACAGAAGTTGATATTGCTAAGCGTTTAATTGACTACGGTTTCCATGCGCCAACCATGTCGTTCCCAGTAGCGGGCACGTTCATGATTGAACCAACTGAATCTGAGTCTAAAGTTGAATTAGACCGTTTCATTGAAGCAATGACTTGTATTCGTGATGAAGTACGTAAAGTTGAGTCAGGTGAGTGGGAGCTAAACAATAACCCATTACAAAATGCACCGCATACACTAGCGGACATTACTGATGTTTGGGATCGTGGTTACACGGTTGCCGAAGCAGTATTCCCAGTACCAGCTGCGGCAGCTAACAAATTCTGGCCAACGGTTAACCGTATTGATGATGTATACGGGGATCGTAATTTGATTTGTAGTTGTCCTCCGATGTCTACTTATGAAGACTAATTTCTCTAAAGTTTTAGAGTTTTAATCTAAAAGGCGAACCATAAATGGTTCGCCTTTTTTACGATAGGCGTCAGCTTTAGAGAGAATTTAATATTGTTTTTTTAAAGGTCGGAGAATTACTTATAAAATAAGTAATATTATAAAGACTTAAGTATTGAGTTATATAAAATGAATGGGACATGATTACTACAATTCATCAATGAAATTAGTAACTTACAATAACTAGTTAACTTATATACAACCCATAGATTAAATGGTAAGTTACTGTTACATAACTTTAAATTTCTTCTGACGTGAGCGACGTCAATTTTAAGTGACAATATAACTTTAGTAAACTCATTAGGATTAGGTATGATCGAAACAGATGAAGGAATCGTTACATTTTTCTATTTTAATAATTTAGGGTTTTACCAGGTAGGTACGGACTACAGTGAGCCAATAGGAATTGAACTTATTTTAGACTCTTTAACCGATTGGCACGACAGAATGGACTCTTTAGCCGAAACTTCACCTTACAATAAGAAAAATAGAAAAAGTGTTTATTTGAAGGCAATTGATAAAAATGAAGAAACTGGCGATTACTTAGTCACGTTATGGAAAAGTATCAATACAGATGATGGTTCAGTATTTGGCTTGCGAGCTGATCGAGCTCCGTCTGATAATACCATTGTTAATGCAGATGAAGCCAATGAAGAAAAAGTTATTTGGGGAAAACCAGCGTATTACTGGTTTATACCAACTCTAAACGTATTTGCTTCAATTAAGTTTAACAATACACTCACTGATGCAGATGTGTTGAATAGCTACTTAAAAGATTATGTTCAATTCAGAAGTAACATTAATGGCCCTATTATTGAAGGAAAAGTAAATAAAGCTGGTGAAGAATATGAGGCAGTTCACTGGAAAGGTCCACACGGTAATTTATGGTTAAGAATTGATAGCCGTAGATATACTAAAATAACTAAGAATGCAGACCTTAGCTTAATAGCAAAAGACATAACACACTTTGTTAAGAAAGAAGAAATCATCACTAGCGCTAAACAACCAGATGATTGGACAAGATACTTCAAGGGATTACCATTTATTTCAAAAAGAGGTGGTGACGGAAGTCGGTCAGTGAGTGTTGTCGTTGATGCTAGACCTACCGGAAAAGAGTTAAAGGCAATGATGGAGACTTACCATCAAAACTATGGCACTAGTAAAAATAAAAAATCTAATCTAGGGTTTAGGAAAGAGGGCACAGGAAGTCAAACATATTGGTTGGATGAATTCATAGTGAAGTCAGGGTTAACAGTACCTATAACCAATACATCTCACTACTCACATAAAACACTGTTTAGCTCTATAAAGGTTGACCGTAATAATTTGTTAGCTCAATTTACGGTTGAGGATGTAGCAGAAAAGGCTGTAGTCGAATGAAAAATATAAATTGGAAGTATATTGCTCTAGTATCAATAATAAACTTAGCATTAGCTTATGTTACTTTTGAAGGTACGACATACGCCAATATTTCCGGTTTAGTGGGTATTCTGCAGAATACATCAGTAATGATATTTACTGTTTTAGGTATTTGGATTGCATACGCATATCCTAAAGCCAAACAAGAGCTTAAAATATTAAAAGACAAGGTTAGTCAAAATGTACCTACTGTTTCTAACTCAGAATTAAGTAATTTAATTACTTTATTTGAAGCAAAGTACGCTGAAGTATCCTTATTGCTGTTTACGTTATTTTTATCAGCTTTTGTCTTAGGTTCTTTATTATTTGGTGTTTTCCTTAAAACCTTATATGAAACTTCAATATTTTATGGCACATTCCAGATTGAAAATGTGAAATTTATATCACTATTTTCCCTTTATAATTTAGTTGCAATTCAGTTATTAGCGGTATATTTAGTCGTCGCCAAAAATGTTAATTTTGCTACTGAATTGCATTCTGAGTTCACCGATGTGAAGTCTATTTTCAAAAATAAACGCTAGGTTCTTTAGAATAAGAAATGGGTGTAATAAGTGGAGTCAGAGCCACTTTAAGTGATTTGTCGCGGTGGCGACGACACCCAAAGGGGGCATAACGCCGCCCCCCCTTTGGAATCCCTGGACGCTGTTAACAAACGACTCCTTCAATTCACTCAAGTGTTTTCGACGTAACCGCTGAACGGGCATCAGGACAATATGCTCCTGCATTGTCTAATAAGGTACATCCTGTACCGTCATGCCCTACATCGCTTTGTTCATCATCCCTGATGAACATACGTGAACACTTTCATTCATTTCATCGTTTGTTCAAGCAGACTAGGTGCTTGTTGAGGCAGTTTAGTTTTTAACGAGCAAAGAGCTAATTAATCGTTATTATTTTGCACAGTTTTAAAGTGCGCCAATTCCCATCTTAGCAATTCAATCACCAACTAACAGAGGTAGGCCTCGACCCGAGACAGGACGTCGAGGGCTGCCGCTGTTCATGGAGGATAAATCGGCAGGAATCGAAGGCTACGTTAGTTGATGTTTGAATGCTTTGCTGAGTTGGGCGCCACGGGGATTCCAAAGGGGCTTTTGGCGTGTAACGCCCCTTTGGGTGTAGTCGCCACCGCGACGCCAAGCAGAAACCCAAGACTCCAATCAGTAAAGTTAATCACTAAAATAGGCAAAAATTCTCAGTTGGGCGCCACGGGGATTCCAAAGGGGCTTTTGGCGTGTAACGCCCCTTTGGGTGCAGTCGCCACCGCGACGCCAAGCAGAAACCCAAGACTCCAATCAGTAAAGTTAATCACTAAAGTAGGCAAAAATGCTCAGTTGGGCGCCATGGGGACTCCAAAGGGGCTTTTGGCGTGTAACGCCCCTTTGGGTGCAGTCGCCACCGCGACGCCAAACAGAAACCCAAAACTCCAATCAGTAAAGTTAATCACTAAAATAGGCAAAAATGCTGAGTTGGGCGCCGCAGGAATTCCAAGGGGAGGCGCGGCGGTACGTCGCCCCTTGGGTGTAGTCGCCACCGCGACGCCAAGCAAAGAAACAATCTCAAGTTAAATTTAAACAACATAAATAGCGATGAAGAAGCTACTTGTATTAAACCTAAAACTCTTGCTCAATGAGTTGGATCTGATGTTCTTTAAAACCATTGATCAATTTTTTTGAGGGAATGCTGTGCTCTAACCCTATAATTTTTTTTAAATTAGGCAGTAGTGCTAAGTCTTTTAATGCTTTATTACTGATCTTTAATACTTCATCTCCACAGCCTGGATCCCAAAAAGGCCATAACTGAGCATAAATGTCAGCGCCGCCATCAACACCGCAATCTTGAGTCAATGAGGTGACTTTTTTTAGTAACTCCTCAGAAATATCGAGCCCTTTAAAATAAGCGAGCACCTCAGGTATAACACTGTCGCCCTCTTGCTCTTTATCTATTTCTCGTTGGTGGTATTCAGCCACAAACTGGTTAAGGTCAAACTTAGGAGTTAATAGCCCCTTGTTATACATCAGATCTTCAATAACGAGTAACTTAAAATGTAGATCGCTAAATTTGATTTTAGCCGTTTTATTAATAGGAAATACTTTAGGTGTATTTTTAATAGCTAAAGTTCGTTCGATAAGTTGATTAAGTTGTGTTTTAGCTTGACTGCTAGGAGCCAGTTTTGAAAGGCGCTGTAAAAATGCAATGGTATTACTTTTAACCATTAGGCTTTTGGCTGTGCTGTTATAGCATTGATCTATAAAAGTATTTGGGTTACTTTCAATATTGACTATCTCCAAGTTATATTCTTTAACTCGTTTTTTGATAACTTCAGGGCTGAAATCACCTTCATGTAGTTTGTTTATGTACTCCATTATTTCGGCAATCTTCGCTTTTGTATTAGGGTAAATACCATAGACTTTCAATACACCCTGTGTGATAAAGTAATCAAGCTGCTCATCACTCCAAAGTGCAATATGTTTTGAAAGTAACTTCAAAACCGCTTTCGATTTTTTATAGAAAAAATCACTTTTTTGGGTGTAAAGTCCAATCGTTTCACTGAGTAAAATATATAATAGTAAATCGCGTCTATCGTCGTTTTGTTTACCACATACAATGTCATTAAGTAATTGTGTATATTTTTCTAAAGCATTGGACGCTAATGGTAATAAACGGATTATGCTATCGCAAGTATCTTGATAAGGGTAAGAATCTAAAAAATTAAATACTAAGTTCCCACCAATGCTCTTTAACTCGTCATACCCTTCACTGTGATAAGAGGGATGTTTTGAATACAAACCAATTAAAAAACTGACCATTTCCCTTAAGTCACCTTGCTCTGCAGGCGTTGTATTTTTTATTAGCTGAGTATTTTTCTCAAGCAGCAGTTGCTCTATTTCACTTTTTAATAATTCAGTGTGCAGTAACAAAGCATGATGATATTTCTGATCAAAAATAACTTTATAATCAGATGAGCTAAAGAGTTTTAAAAAATAATACAGTTTCTCAGGTTGGCTTTTTCCTTGGCGAAATAACCTTAACTCTTTGATTAATGATGAATAAACTTTCATCAGTGTTGGTTGATCAAAGGTATCTTGCCAATTTCGATTTATCTTATCTTTTAATGATTTATTCAAGCGCTGGGTATTTAAATCTAATTGATCTAAGTTTGGTATGAAAGTTGTAAAAAATGACATAAAAAATACTCACTAGTGGAAATAAAAAGCGTTTGAATAAGTTAAAGACCGTATAACCTATTACATTGAAACATCATTTACAACAAAGTGATAAGTCAAATAGTTAGCGTAATGCTATCCATCGCTTCCAAGCATTTAATTCTGGATGTACATCCCTGTAACGTCATGATGACCTACGTAAATATTGTGCTTCACTTCGTGTTTGAATAAGCAGACTGGTGCTTGTTGAGATAGTTGTTTGTCTCTCTAACAAAGTAGTATTTAGTCGTTAAAATTCGACATAGTTGCCAAGAACTCCAATTCCCATCTCAGCAATTCAATCACCAACTAACAAAGGTAGGCCTCGACCCGAGACAGGACGTCGAGGGCTGCCGCTGTTCATGGAGGATAAATCGGCAGGAATCGAAGGCTACGTTAGTTGATGTTTGAATACTTTGCTGAGTTGGGCGCCACGGGGATTCCAAAGGGGCTTTTGGCGTGTAACGCCCCTTTGGGTGTAGTCGCCACCGCGACGCCAAACAGAGAATAAAACTCCAATCGTATGTTGGAAGCAGAAAACTAATTAAATAAACGATCATTCACCAACAACACTTGCTAACTTTTTAATAACCATAAGCTTCTGTTACACTAATACCGCAAACATTTAAACCGAGACTTCTCCTATGGAACGCCCGCCACTTCGACAAGCCAAGACGATTGAAAACGTATTTAATAGTGCTTATTGGCACCTAAGCCAACAAGATTTCACCATTGCTGAAATCCGCACTAAACTTGCGCGCAAAACAGAAAATGGTGAGTGGGTAGAGCAGGTTGTTGCTCACCTTATCGAACGTAATTATTTAAAGAGTGATCTTGAGTTTGCGAAACTTTATTGTGAGTCTGCATTTAGTAATGAAATGGGTAAAGCAGCCGTACAACACAAATTAAAAGTGCGCGGTGTTTCCTCCCGTGATATTGACGCGGCAATCGCGCAAGTTGTTGAACAGCAAAATATTAATTTTGATGAATTGGCAAGCAGCCGGCTACAGTCTCGGTTCGAAACCTTTGACGGTATAAGTAAAGAAAAAGTATATGCACAAATGACAACGAGAGGCTTTACTCACTCACAAATAGATCAGGCGTTGTCACAACATCCGGCACAACATTCGCTACGCAGTAACATGGCGATAAAAGCCGATAAAGCTGAGCTATCAACTGAAATCATTAAATTATATCGAAAAGGAAAAGGGCAAATGCTTATTCTCAATGAATTAAAGCAGCGCCTTATTGATGTGAGTGAATTTGAAGAAACGCTATATCAACTTGAACTTGCTGGTGATATCGACTTTTATCAGAGCTGCAAAGATCAATTAGCAAAGAAAAACTACGACTTATCAGACTATAAAGAACAATCAAAAGCCTATGCATATTTGGCGCGCAAAGGCTTCACCGGTGATGAAATCAAAGAAGCCACTTCACCTGCTCAAGAGTAGTGTCACTGGTCAAATAAAGAGGTGAAAATTAAGCGTAGCGCTACTGTGAAATGCTATTCGCCACCGCGACGTCAAGCAGGAAAGTAAGCTCTAGATACGCTATGGGAATTGAAAAACTGATCGTCGCTATTAGGTTACAATTAATTTACTCGGTTCGCGATCATTCAAGTGGGATATCGACTTAATTTAGTATCAGGTTGTCATAAAAAGCATTGTGCTGGATAGGTTGATAATGGGCCGTTAAGATGAAAGAAGACGCGAAATACTCTTAAGAGTCGCGAGCGTTACTTCTAAATCATTTTCTTTAATATAGCTTGAATGCATTTTTGCCCAAGGGATTTGCTTTTCTTCCATTTTCCCTAAAATATCGTTTCCTTTAGCTGTTAAATTAACAAGTTTTGCTCGTTTATGGTTAGGGTTATCAAGAAAATGCAATAATCCATCTTTACACATTATATCAACTAACCGCTGTACCGCTTGTCGTGATTGCCCCATCGAACGGGCGATTTGAGGAACAGTGAGAGGGGTACTTGCTCTTGCTAATGAACCAAGGATTTTCCACCGTGCACTACTAAGCCCATGTTCTTCAGTGAGTTTGTCACCCTCTACTGCTAGTAGTCCACTAAGTTTAAATGTTTCCAAAACAATTTCAGTAAACGTATATCCCTGATGCGAGTGCTTCATATCTTTTCTCTTACAATAATTGACAGCTTGTTGTCATTATGACAATGTATTGTCAATTACTATACTGGAGCTAAGTCAATGAAGCAATCCATTCACCTTATTGCGGCGATCACCGCTACGTTATGTATAGCTATTTTTTTTATATCTACTGTTCTTGTAGAATTGTCCGGTTCCTATGAGTCAATTACGATGGTTAAAAGCTTGATTGTAATGCCAGGGTTATTTATTTTGCTACCTGCTATGGCTTTTACGGGGGGAACAGGATTTTTTCTTTCAAAAAATAAGAAGGGGCGTTTGGTCAATGCCGATCAGTTAAGAGAATGATCGGTTGACCGATCCAAACGATCATGCAAAATCCGTAGTTAGGAAACTAACTACGGATTTTTTTTGTGAATATTGAACAAGCATTACAGACCACACTTGAA
>NZ_BAAAFA010000017.1:0-17204 GCF_039523295.1 Colwellia asteriadis
TGTGGTACCACCTGATCCCATTCCGAACTCAGAAGTGAAACGCAGTAGCGCCGATGGTAGTGTGGGAGTTCCCATGTGAGAGTAGGACATTGCTAAACTTCTATTTAAGTTTTGATAATGAAACGCAATAGTGCCGATGGTAGTGTGACTGATGTTGCAGATAAGCCCATGTTAGAGCGTAGCGAGACATTGCTAAACTTCTATTAAGAAAAGCCCGATTCGAAAGAGTCGGGCTTTTTGCTTTTCTGTATAAGGAAAAATTGCTTAATAGCAATGCTACTTTACGACTTAATAGTCTATGAATTCATGTTTTGTCTGTTAGGGAAAGCAGACATGTTATCTATATCCTGAGTGTTGGAGCTTTGACTGTTTAATGAGAAAATTGTTATCTTCCCCAGTAAAAATGGCATTAAGTGATGCCGAAAATTGTACTTACCAAAATGCGCTAATGTATATTAGTGAAATAAGCCTTAATTTGATGGCAACCAAAGTCAAAGAACGACCAGAGGATTTTTTAGGTTGGTGTACCGAGCTATTGCGTTTATGCCGTCATGATTTAAATCAAGAGTTATTAGATACTGCGCAGCACAAGCCGTTTAAAAAATTGCAGGAAATATTAGAGAGCGGTGCAAGCGTTAGCCAACTCAAAATGGCGCGTATTGCCCCTTGGCCTATCTTTGTTGATTTTATCAAGCAACAAAGTGACCTGAACGCGCTAGAAGAGCGCATGTCTTTACTATCGTATGTTAATACATTACAAGATACTCCTCTTGCTGAGATGTCTGAAAATGACCGTTTAGCATTTGCAGGTAAACATACTAACAATCACTCTCCTGCAATCTATGACTTTGATTGTGAATGGTTTGCTAGTACAAAAGGAGCTAAATTATTTCATATGCTGCTTGCTACTAAGCCGGAGAAATTTGATGAGGCATTACAGTGTATTCCATTGACTGGTGACGTTACTCCAAGTGAATATCAGAATTTTGTTAAAGCTTATAAAGCAATTTTTTCATCGTATGTTATCGAAAAGCCTAATGGTGAAAAAGCTCCTTTGGCTCCAGCAACTCGTCTATTAGCAATGCGTAGACCTGATCAATTCATCGCACTGACGACAAGTAAAATTGATGTTTTGTGTCAAGGTTTATCGATTGTTAAATTTAATAGCTTTGATTTTGATGGTTATTGGCAAGATATGATTGGCACCTTAAGAACTTTTGCATGGTGGCATCAAGTTGAGCCTGAAGATCAATACGAAAAATTGTTATGGAGTGCGCGCTCAATTCTGGTCGACTTGTTTTTATTTGCCGATGAAAATACTGCTTTTAGTTCTAATTATTTGCGTTTGAAAGATAAGGGCGCTAGTAAAAGTGTGTATAAATCATCTTATCGACCTCGCACTAAACTGACACCTGAAGAGTTAGTTGATAATGCACTAGCGCAGGAAGATATACCTGAATATATTCAAGGAAAGCGCGAGTCAATTATTAAAGAAGTTAAAAACGGTAAGAGTGTCGAGCATGTAATTGGCTTAATGCGCGCTATATTTGGTTAAAACTGTTTCACTTAGTTTCGCATGTAGGCTCAATAAATTTATATGTTGAGCCTACATAGAGTGATGTGGGTTTAATGAAATGATTATTGAGTTATTGAATTAGTGTCTTTAAAGATTAAAAGCTATAGCACTAAGTAACAGAATAAAAACACATAATAAAAAAACGCACAGGTAGTAAATTGACCCTACTAATGTACCTCTACCAATCAGACCAAACGCGGATATTCTTTTCATTTCATCATCATAATTTAGACAAATTTTCCTATATATTAGAACATAATATAACGAGTACAGTGGAATCACTGTGAATAATACTAGGCGACCATAAGGCTTACCGTATATCACGGTCACTAAAAATAAATAGCAGGCACAAGTAATAAAGCCATAAGCGCTATTGACGATAATTTTTGTTCTTTTAGTATCATCCATAATTTATGCTGTTAAGTTACTCGTGAGTACGGTATTTTTGCGGCTCAAACCGATAATGCCCAGTAATTTTATATTCAAAAAGCATATCGTTTATCTTAGGACCTTGGCCAATATTGTGAACAATCATTGGGTTGCCTGTTATAGTATCTACTTGATCTATTACCATTCCTATATGCGGTAAATTACCTGGCAATTGCCAAGTCACAATATCACCAGCAGTATAATCAGCACTGTTTTGACTTATAGGTAAGGTTTTTCCCTTTCTTTTGAAGAAAGTTTGTAAATTGGGAACTCGTCGATGATCTATATTCTTATCTGGGTACTTTAACCCCCAAATACGTTTAGAAGGGTAAACGTTGAAATTATCGCGCATGTCTTCATGTACTAGTTGCTGTAAATCACTACCTAAACTTCGATAGGCCCTAATAATTACATCGGTACAAACACCAATATTACTCGGGACATCGCCATTTGGGTAAGGTATAGCTAGGTAAGTGCCATCATAAGTTACTTGGTGAGTTGTTCTTTCAAGTAAACTCGAGGTGATGCCTTTAGTGAAATTATCAGCCTGAGCTGGTAATGCTAAAGCCCATAATGTGACGAATAGTATAAATTTTATCATTAATTTTTACCTATGAATAATACCGAGTAAAGTGAGTTAATAAAGTGAGTTAATAAAGTGAGTTAGGCACCTAATAAAGGTAGCTGCTTTATTTTCTTATAACGTAACGCCATAGAAAGGCAATGTGATAATTCTTTAACAGGAATTGGCTCGGTTAAATTAAATACTAATGCTCTCTTACCTTGGTAAATAAAAGTATCACCGTATATTTCTTTGAAAGTTTCAATTAAGGTGGTATTGCAATTAAAGAATATGCAATATTCATCAGGTTGTGTTGCTTTCCAATCAAGCCGAATTGTACTACCTGTTTTTGCAAGGTAACTGGGTTCACCCCATTTTAAAGTTTCGGTTACATCACCAACCTTATCTTCTTTAGCAACCTTAAATATAAGCTCTCGCACCATTGTTAATCGGGCTGCAACATGTGCGGGGTAGTTTGCAAACTTTTGTTGTACGTTTAAATCCATTTTGGTACTTAGTTTCATCGTTGTATTAAGTTACTGTGATAATGTATAAATAGCTAGCATACTGATTAGAGGTTTAGTTACCAATCAAGCCATTGATATGTGCGACAACACTACGACCTAAAGCGCTCAGTGAGTAGCCCCCTTCAAGTACAGAGACAATTCTTCCCTCACTATAAGTTTCCGCGATGACTTTTAATTCATCGGTGATCCAGCGATAATCGGCCTCAGTTAAACTTACCTGCGACATATCATCTTCAATATGTGCATCAAAGCCAGCAGAAATGAAAATAATCTCAGGTTTGAATTTATGTAGCGCGGGTAACCAATGCTCAGTCAATTTTTGACGAAATTGCTCCCCTTTATCAGTCGCAGCTAACGGCGTATTAATGATTGGCGGTGTGTCACTTTCAGTAATTTCAAAGGGGTAGAGTGGGTATTGATAGCTTGAACAAAATAAATAGCCAGCATCATCATTAAAATGGTTTTTTATAATATCTTCGGTGCCATTACCATGATGAACATCAAAGTCGACAATTGCTACGCGTTTTAAGCCATATTTTTGTTTTGCATAAGCCGCTGCAATGGCAACATTATTAAAAAAACAAAAGCCCATACCTTTATTATGTTCTGCATGGTGTCCTGGTGGACGTGTAGTGCAAAAAGCTGAGCCTAACGTTTTATTCATAACTAAATCAACCGCATCAATAACCGCACCAGCAGATAGCTGAATTGAAGTTAAGGTTTTTGCATTCATTATGCTGTCTTCACCAACGGTGAAATTTTCATCACCGTCTTGTGGGGCATTGTTATAAACAAAATCAATATATTCTTGGGTATGAGCAAGATTAAATAGCGACTTATCGATAGGGTTAGCATCAAATTGACGGACAACATAATCTAAGCCAGAGCGAATTAACTGATCTGAAATAGCGGTTAAGCGTTTGCCACTTTCAGGGTGGTGCTCACCCATATTATGTTCGCCACATCGATAGTGACCTATTATTCCTACTGGCATATTTTTCTCTTTTTTTCGTGTTTTTAGCGCGTAACCCTTAAGAGTCACGCTTACGTAACAACTCAGTTAACTTTAATGAAACCCAATAAAGCTAATCAATATCATTATTGCTACTTTCGGGGAGGTTTTGCTCTACTGAAGAAGGCTCGTTTAAGGCAAGTTTTAAACTAACTTCATCAAAGTCTTCACTAGGTTGGCGAATAAAACCTGATCTTTCAAAAACTTTTAACATTGAAGCATTATCTCTACGCACGCAAGCGATTAAACTATCAAGTTTTCGGATTTTAGCAATAGCAATCATTTCAGCGAGTAAAGTGGTTGCCATTCCTCGACCACGTAAGCTTTCTTTAATTACAAAAGCAACTTCACCGCTGTTTATACTCTCAATAAAGTAATAACGTGCAACGGCTTGTATTGCTTCGCCCAAATAGTCTCTGCGGGTAAAGCATAAGGCTAAGTCTGTATGCTGATTAACACTAACCAAGTTGCATGACTTTTCACGTGTCATTTGCGTGATATGGTGGTTGTAACGCATAATTAACGTTTCTTTATTGTGAGAATAAAAAAACTCTTGCAGCTTACGTTCATCGGCAGGAGCAAGTGGTCTTAGGATATAATTGACGTTAGCAAAATTAAAACGTTTCATTTCAATTGCACCCAACTCAGGCACTGAACTTGGGCTACTCTCTTGGTATTCTGGCACCCAATAATGTTTACGTACATCGGCGAGTAATTGATCCCTGAATTTAGGGTGGGCAATACGAATAAGCTCTAACGCACGTTCGCGAATACTTTTACCCTGTAAAGAGGCAATACCAAACTCAGTAATAACATAAGACACATGGCCACGAGAGGTTACCACGCCGCCGCCTTCAGTAATATGCGCAACAATACGTGATATTTTGCCATCTTTAGTTGTTGACGGTAGTGCGATGATAGGTTTACCACCTTTACTTAATGATGCGCCGCGAACAAAGTCAACTTGGCCACCAATACCACTATAAAATTGATAACCGATAGAGTCTGAGACAACTTGGCCTGTTAAGTCGACTTCAATAGCACTATTAATTGAAATCATGTTGTCATTTTTGGCTATTTTAACGGGCGAGTTAATATGCTCTGACGGATAAAACTCAATATGTGGGTTACCGTCAACAAAGTCATAAACCTTTTGGCTACCAATGCAAAATGTTATAACAGCTTTGCCTTTATGGTAAGTTTTTCTTCGGTTGTTAATCACTCCCTTAAGCATTAAATCAATCACGCCATCAGATATCATTTCACTGTGAATACCTAAGTCTTTGTGGTTACCTAAATAACGTAGAACCGCCTCAGGAATTTTGCCAATACCTATTTGTAAGGTTGCGCCATTTTCAATGAGCATAGCAACGTATTGGCCAATTTGTTCGGTTCTTTGATCAAACTCTGGGGGAATAACTTGCGGTAAGTCTTGGTCAACATTAATCCAGTCATGTATTTGATTAACGTGTACAAAACTATGACCATTAGTGCGTGGCATTTTAGTGTTTATTTGGGCAATAACATATTTAGCGGCTTTTACAGCAGATGAAACAATATCAACGCTCACCCCAAGAGAGCAGTAACCGTACTCATCAGGTGGGCTAACCATTATCAGTGCCACATCTAACGGCAAACTGTTTTCTAGAAATAAACGAGGTACATCTGAAATAAAGCAAGGGGTGTAATCACCACGTCCTTCAGCGATGGCTTCTCTGATATTTTTGCCGCCAATAAACAAACTATTAACTTTAAATAAGTCCTTATGCTCAGGTTTTGCCCAAACATTCTCAGATAGCGTTAACATATGAACGGTTTCAATATCATGTAACCCTTCACTATTGGCAATTAAATTGTCAATTAGTGCATTAGGTACTGCGGCGTTAGAGCCAATGAAGATACGATTACCTGACTTTAAATACTTGCTCCAATTGACATTATCACGCGACTCATCTAGTGGTGTCATAAAAGTTCCTTGTTTCGCTATTGCATATCACTCAAGTATGCGCTTATTAAATAAGCGCTTATTGATCATTATCAATTGAACGTTTGATATCTTACCAAATAAGATATAATTAGCGCCTTTTTATTTCAACAACAAACATAAGTACAGCCTATAAATGTTTGCTAAGGGTTTAATTTAGTGTCTTTTGAACAAGAAAGCGCCACTTGTGGGAAAATATTTATTATTGGGTTACCACGTACCGCAACTACCAGTGTTTGTTTAGCCATGTTAGAGCTTGGTTTTAAAACAGCGCATAACGCCTATACTCAACAAGCATTTATCGATGCTGAGGTGATTGCAGATACCCCCATTTTTTGTGACTATCAACAACTTGATAAACAATACCCTAACAGCCGTTTTATTTACTTATCACGCGAATCATCAAGTTGGTTACCGTCAATTAAACAGCTATTACAGCGGATGATGGTTAACTTACAGCGTAGTGATGGCGGCTTTAATCCACATTTAAAGCGTTGTTACAACCAAGTATTTTCACCATTAACGGCCGAGAATATTGCACAAGACGATTTTTTACTGTCATGTTACCAACAACACCAGCAAGGTATTGAAAACTACTTTACCGGTCGTGAGCAAGATTTACTCAGTATTGATGTGAGTGATGATACTAGCTATTTACGTTTGCTTTCTTTTTTGAAAATAGACCACAGCGCAGCTAAAGCGACAGGTTTTCGAGTCATTAATACCGGCGGTAAGGTAAGAGCATGGCAAGGACTTAATCATGTCTTAAAGGTTGAGTCTACCAATAAAGGTCGTATTGATAAGGTTTTATATTAATTTTAAGCCCCTGAGATTGTAGAAGTTAGGTATCGCAGGTAAAATTACGGCAATTATCGACTTAAGTTTAACGTTACGTTCGCGTAATGGATGTAAGAGAGTATCAGATGTTTGAATTAAAATATGACACCGGCCAAGATTGGGTTGATGCAGTAATGGCTGATTTTAATAACTTTTTACAAGATCACGCTGCAGCAGAAAAAAAAGCTTCAGGTATGGCAATGGCAATGTTATCGCATTATCCAGATAAAGCTAAGCTAGTACGTGCTATGACTGATTTAGCTATTGAAGAGCTGATTCACTTCAAACAGGTATTAAAGCTATTAATTGCGCGTGATGTTACTTTAGGACAAGACAAAAAAGACCCTTATATTACGCAAATTCGTGCTTTATTTAGAAACGGTACTAATTTGTTTTTAATGGACAGATTATTAGTTGCTGCGGTAATTGAAGCCCGTGGTTATGAAAAGTTCTTTTTAGTGTCAGAAGCATTACCACCGGGTAAAGATAAAGATCTTTATGTGGCTATTGCTAAGTCTGAAGAAAAACATAAAAACTTATTTGTGGAGCTTGCCTATGAATACTTTGATAAAGCGATGGTTGACGAACGTTTAGAAGAAATCTTAATCGCGGAAGCTGAAATTTGCAAAGGCTTACCCATTAAAGCCGTTTTACATTAAGTCTACTTTGATGAATCAACGCTTTAATAGTCTAACCGCAGAGCTCATTAATAAGCGCAAAGCCGTTCATGAGCTTTGTCGCCAATATGCGCGTAGCCCCAGTAAAGGTAATTTAAAACGCGTTCGCGGTTTATTTGCGCAATGTGGTGAGCAGGTAATTATTGAAGCGGGTTTTCATATGGATTATGGCGACCATGTTTATTTAGGTGATCGGGTATATATTAATGCTAATTGTATTATGCTCGATAGTGTTACTAATTTTAGTGTTATCGATGCCAATAATCAGCCAACGCATGCACCTAATAAAGCAATTACTATTGGTGATGATTGCATGATCGGACCTAATGTGCAGTTTCTTTCGGTAACTCATGACACTGACCCTATACAACGCCTTGAGCATAAATATAATTATGCGCAGTCTATTACCTTAGGTAATAATGTTTGGCTTGGCGGCGGCGTTATTGTCTTGGGCGGTGTTACGATTGGCGATAATAGTGTTGTGGGTGCAGGCAGTGTGGTTACTAAAAATATTGAACCTAATTGTGTGTATGCGGGTAATCCAGCCATAAAAATACGCAACCTTTAACCCTTCCTTATGTTATCGCCACATGTTGGTTAAAAAAACTAATATATCATCATAATGATATTGTTTTTTAATGAATAAATATTAACTTTATGTTTTATAAGGATTTATATTTTGGCATCGCTTTTGCTAATTCTATCTAAGCGTAGTGTGCACAACTTGAATGCTGTTTGAACTTTCTTAACAGGCTAGTTAACAATTTAGCAATAAGGTTAAGAAGAAAGCCTAAGAGTCATGTAAAAGTGGCTAAATTTCATTACTATCAATTCAAGTTAAATAGCACTAGTAAAAAGTTAACGTAACAAGGAAATATTTATGGCGGTTATTTTAGAAGATAGACCCATTGAAACAGTACGTAGTGAAGTTATTGATCAACTCATCATGAACTATAGTCATGGTGAATTATCATATGAAGCCTTTGAACGTCGCTTAGATAAAGCGATGGAATTACAAAATAATAAAGATCTTGTGCAACTCACCGAAGATTTACCGCTTGCGGTTGATAAAGCGTTTGTTGAAGGTAAAAAGCAGGGCTTAGCGCCAAATTATGTACCCGGAGAGGCTGAGGATGTTGATTATATGATTGATGTTTTTAGCGGTAGTAACCGTCGTGGTATGTGGTCTGTCGCGAAAGAAATTCGCTGTTTAAGTATTTTTAGTGGTACAGAAATCGACTTTACCGATGCAAAATTCAGCCAACGTGAAGTGCGGGTTAAAGTGTTTAGTTTATTTAGTGGTATTGATATTCATGTTCCTGAGAATATAAATATTGTCAGTAAAGCTTTTTGTATCTTTGGTGCTGTTGATAACCATTTATCTAGCCAAAGCTCACAAGGTCTTGATATTGCTAATGCCACTAATCGTCCAACACTGATTATTGAAGGGTTTTCAATTTTTAGTGGTATCGATATTAAAATTAAACGCAGTATGAAAGAGAAATTGGTTAGCCTCGCGGATAGCTTGAGACGACTATTTTCATAACCGAGCAACCATATAAAAATTAGAGCTAATGCTCAATGTTTGCTATAATTGAGCCTTAATCATGGTAATAGATAACTAAGGCTTTTTATGCGTTTTCTCTCTCGTCGTTTGGTAATGCCAAGTGATTTAAATTATGCCAATTCATTGTTCGGCGGTCGGGCATTAGAATGGATTGATGAAGAGGCCGCCATTTACGCAATTTGTCAGCTTGAAACTAATTGTTTAGTGACTAAACATATTGGTGAAATTAGTTTTGAGTCACCAGCAATGCAAGGTGATATAGTTGAGTTCGGTTTAGAAACTAAAAAGGTTGGTAAATCGTCAATTACGGTGACTTGTTTAGTGCGTAATAAAGTCACTAAAAAAACTATTTGTTTAGCAGACGATATTGTTTTTGTGCAAGTTGACCCACAAACACGTTTACCAATACCTCATGGTAAAACCATGGATATATTGGCTAAACAAACAGAAAAAGAAATTCAAACCCTAAATATGTAGCGTACTCGCTGTTGTTTACTGTTTAATACCTAGGCAGCAAACAAGGGGCATAAACGGTTATGGTTAAGTTTATGTCACTGGGGGAGTTTAGTCTTGGTTAGTCTCTTTAGACTCTGAGCGGTTGTGTCCAGAAAAGCCATGTTGCGAGGGAATAGTTCCCATTGTATGTTGGCTTTTTTTGCTTCTAGGTAACGTTTCCTTTCGCTCATTAAGTCCTTGTTTACGAAGCTTTTGTTTAGTTGTTTTTTCAAAAGTACTTAAGTTACCAATAATAATAACTAAGGCAACAATAATCATTATAATTGGGAGCCAGCTTTCCATTTGTATCACCTTTCTATTTATCTACGTTACGCACTCGCGTTATTAAGCGCGATTATAGCAGTTATCAGGTATCGCGTTAGTATTATTAATATAACGTGTCATGATCAATGTTAAATTTTCTTGAATGGTATTTTGCCCTAAAAGGGCTTGTTCATTATTTTCTGGTGGAATGTTGGCTGGTGGAGTGTTCGCTGGTGAAGTGTTGCTTTGTGTTATACAACGTTGTTCGAAACAGCTCGATAGTAAATCAGTGGTTAATGCTTTTTGGTAATGCTTGGCCAATGGTGCATAAGAGATATGCCATGGCTCAGCAGCAACGCCGCCTTGGTACTTCTTATAAGGTAGATAAAAGCCAAATTGGTGTGCGTGCTTGGTTAACCACAAGGATAGTTGTGCAAGTGGTCCCGATGTTTGATATTCCCACGGCTCAAGTTTGAGTTGATAATTCTTTGGTAGTAAGTTAGTTGCATAAACATCAATATCACAGCCCCAATGGTGGCGACTTGCGCCAGGTAGGGCAGAGTAAAGCAAAATAGCATGTACTATTTCAATTGGTGTTAATGATGTTATATCAACGATATTGTTATCAACATCTTTAATCGGGCTTATTCCTGAAAACTTATTATTCCAAATTAGTCGTTGTCGCTCAAACGAACGAAAACCACTGGCGATAGCAATATCAATTCCATCCTGTTGAGCACTATCAACCAAAGCTTGATAAGCATTTAGCATTTGTTTATTAATGCCAACACGCTCATTAATATAATGAATATGTTGATCACTTTGCCCGAGTAACTCTTCGGGCTTTATTGCTAGCAATTTTGTCATTATTTATGCTTTCAAGTTAGGTTTAGATAACATTTATATTAGCTGTTATTTAGTTAGTACATTGACTAAACAGTTATAGTAAATATCAACCAGTAGCTCTAAGTCTTGGCATGATACGGATTCATTCACTTGATGAATCGTAGCGTTACAAGGACCAAGTTCAATGACTTGGGCGCCCGTTGGAGCAATAAAACGCCCGTCAGAAGTACCACCAGAAGTCGATAATTGTGGTGGTGTGCCCGTAACATCATCAATGGCCTTTGATACTGCAGATAAAAATCCACTATGTACATTACTGTTATCATTAACTAGCTCAGTTAAAAAAGGCTTACCGTTAAAGGTCCATTTTATCTCATAATCTAATTGATGCTTATCGAGAATACTCTCTACCTGGGTAACAATAAGTTGATCTGTTAGCTCAGTACTGTAGCGTAAATTAAATAATGCAGTTATATCCCCTGGTACTACATTAGTTGCGCCGGTGCCAGAGTGAATGTTCGATAATTGAAAGCTAGTAGCAGGGAAATAATCATTACCGTTGTCCCATTGTGTTTGACTTAACTCGGTTAGTGCTGGCATTGCTAAATGAATAGGGTTTTTTACATGCTCAGGATAGGCTACATGGCCTTGCTTACCTTTAATGGTTACTTGTGCAGAAATAGAGCCTCGACGACCATTTTTAACTACATCACCAACATGGCTAGTACTTGAAGGCTCTCCAACAATACAATAAGTTATTTTTTCATTACGTGCTTCTAAAGTATCAATTACTTTAGTTGTACCATTAATAAAAGGGCCTTCTTCATCACTGGTTATTAAATAAGTGATTGCGCCGTGGTGGTTTGGATGCTCCTTTACAAAACGCTCAGTGGCTATAATCATGGCAGCAATGCTCCCCTTCATATCAGCTGCACCGCGACCGTAAAGCATGCCATCAATAATTGTTGGCTCAAATGGTGGTGTATTCCACAGTTCAAGATTACCCGCGGGCACTACATCAGTGTGACCAGCAAAGCAAAAGACTACTTGGTCATTGTCAGTGTTGTTAATACCGTTACGGCGTGACCATAAATTAGTGGTATCTGCAAAAATCATAGTTTCATTACTAAAGCCAACGTTGGCTAAGCGTTCACTTAATAATTTTTGACAGCCGGCATCCTCTGGGGTAACAGAAGCTCTTTCTATCAGGGCTTTGGCTAATAAAATAACATCACTTTCGAGGTTGTTTGAGTTCACTAATATGTCCTAATGATTGCTTTGATAATATTTACTTTGAGAATAATGACTACTTTTCAAATATGGTTTGATATTGCGCTTCTTTAAAACCTAAGTGTAGCTGGCCATTATGTTCTACTAATGGCCTTTTTAATAAGGTTGGTTGCGCTAAAACGGCATCAAACATAACTTGGTCGGTTAGGTTATCTTTAATTTCATCAGGTAAGTTACGAAAAGTAGTACTACGTTTATTGAGCAACAATGACCAATCACTTTTTTTGACAAAATCATTTAATAATTCAGAGGTTAATGGTTGTTTTTTGAAGTCGTAAAGCTCATGATCAAGGTTATTTTTTTCTAACCATTTTGTTGCTTTTTTTACGGTGTCGCAATTTTTGATGCCATATACGGTGATCATAGTATTCCTCGGCTAATTCAATTTATCTAAGTCGGTAATCTTACTTATTCCCTATATTACCAGATGACATTTTAATAGGGGATTATTTTATTGTAAGGGGTAAACACCTATAAAATAGGGTTTTTAATGGGTTTAAAGTCAATAGCTTACTTTTTAGTAAGAGAACAATGCCGTTTTTAGTGAAAAAGTGCAATGTAAGCTGCTTTATTCTATCCACAAAAGCTGTGGATAAAATTGTTACTAACCTTGGTGTCGATTGGTAGTTATATGATAATAAACAAAAAAATAACAGGTTGTTTTTTTGTTCAGTTTTGTAACTGTGGCGATAAATTATAGTTTTATATAAAAATAGCTGTTTTAAATAAGTGAGCTGTTAATTTTACTATTTTTAACGATTAAAGCCGGTTATGTATGGCTTTAATCGTTAGATAATTAAAAAATGATTAATTATTGAGTGGCTTGTATTGCAGTAAGTGCAATGGTGTAAACAATATCATCAACGAGTGCTCCTCGAGAAAGGTCATTGACGGGTTTATTCATTCCTTGAAGCATAGGGCCAATGCTTACTAAGTCTGCAGATCGCTGTACCGCTTTGTAGGTGGTATTGCCAGTATTAAGATCTGGAAATATAAATACCGTTGCTTGGCCTGCAACAGGGCTATTAGGGGCTTTTTTCTTAGCGACACTTTCCATAATTGCAGCATCATATTGTAACGGCCCGTCAATAATTAAATCAGGTCGCTTAGCTTTAGCTAATTGAGTGGCTTTAGCGACTTTTTCAACATCAGCGCCATGGCCAGAGCTTCCGGTACTGTAACTGATCATAGCCACTCTAGGTTCAATACCAAAAGCTGCGGCTGAGTCAGCCGATTGAATGGCAATATCAGCTAACTGTTCGGCATTAGGCTCTGGGTTGATTGCACAGTCACCGTAAACAAGTACTTGGTTGGGCAGTAGCATAAAGAAAATAGATGACACTAAAGAGCTGTTAGGTGCAGTTTTTATTAATTGCAGCGCGGGTCTAATCGTGTTTGCTGTGGTGTTAACAGCACCTGAAACTAAACCGTCCACTTGCCCCAGTTGTAGCATCATCGTGGCAAGAACTACGTTATCTTTTAAATTTTCCTTAGCAATTACATCAGTTAACCCCTTACCTTTACGTAATTCGACTAAAGGGGCAACATAGTTATCACGAATATTATCAGGGTCGGTAATTAATAAGCTCTCAGGGAGCTGTATACCTTGATGTTCGGCAATTTGTAAAATTTCTTCTTTATTACCAATTAATTGGCAGCGAGCAATATTACGCTCGCAGCAAATTGCTGCCGCTTTGATGGTTCTAATATCATTACCTTCAGGTAGTACAATGAGTTTATTGGCACGACGGGCAAGTTCCGTGAGTTTATGTCGAAAGGCTGGCGGTGAAAATAAACTTTGCTTTTTGTTGGTAGAGGTGAGGGAGTCTAACCAACTATTATTTAAGTTATCGGCAACATGCTGCTTAACTTTGTCTTGACGTTGAATATCATCTTGCGGTATTTCAGGGTTAAAGCTCATAATATGACGTGAAGTTTGCCATGTATCCCAAGGCACAGAAAGCACAGGCAAGCCAGCATCAAGTGCTTGCTTGCATAAGTCCCATACTTGCTCTGATGGCTCAAAACCGTTGGTAAGTATTAAACCTCCGAGCTTAGTACCATTGAGCGCAGATAAACAGGTCGCGATAATAATGTCAGTACGATCACCAGGCGTAACAATGAGTCGCCCTGGAATAAGATAACTGACTAAGTTAGAGACCGTACGTGCGCAAAAAGCAACACTGCGAAAGCGTCGGTGCTGCATATCACCAGCATTAATAACGGTAGCTTCTAAATAACCACAAATATCAATAACACGTGGCGCAATAAGATCCATTTCCCAGGTTACAGTACCGAGTAAGTCAAAATGACGATCTTTAAAAATAGCTAGGTTTTGCCATTGAGCTAAATTAAAGTCACTATCAATGTCTTCTTCTTTAGCTAAAAAACCATGTTCGTCTTGATCTGGGCTATTGAGTTTATTAATAATACAGCCGATAAGGTTTTTACTTTTTAAACCGCCATATGTTGCGGCGCTGACCTCAAGTCTATCTTCAAAGTCTTCTGCGCTATCGTTATCAGGGCTAGCCACTAATACAATATCAGCCGATAATGCTTGTGCAACATCGCGATTAATACGACCCGCATAAGGCTGTCTGACTGTGGGTACTAAGCCTTCAATAATCACCACGTCATGGTTTTTATTAAAGTCATCAAAGTTGGCAACAATTTCTTCTAATACTACGTCGTGTAAGCCATCACCGACTTTTCCCTCAACATAACTAAGAGAAACACTGCTGCTATTTTGAGAAAGGCTAATGGCGTCTATTTTTTTATTTTTTTTCGCTAAACTGTTACGTGATGGTTGGCTAATGGGTTTGAAGTGACCGACGTTAATACCTTTTTGTTGGCATGCATGCAATAAACCTAAAGAGACGCTAGTTAGGCCAACTCCCGAGCCAACAGGGATAAGCATAATTCTATGTGACATAAGATAAATCCTATTTAATACGGTGTAAGTTGCTAGGGTAATGTTTAGAGTTCAAGGAGTTTGGCCGACTGCTCGGCAATCACCCACTCTTCATTGGTAGCGATAACTAAACAAGCACGAGCATTTTCTTTGGCTATATTGCCCCCTTGGCCAAAACGAGCGGCTGTGTTTTTCTCATCACAAACAAAAAAGTTTAATAAACCTAATTGTTTGATTATTTCAGCGCGTACCCAGCTCGAGTTTTCACCAATACCACCGGTAAAAATTAAAGCATCTAGCTGCGTTAAACTGGCACTATATGAAGCAATGCTTTTGGCGATACGGTAACAAAAAACACGTAATGCGAGCGTTGCTTGTTTTTGCTCTTTTTCATCAAGGCTATTAAGCATCGCATCTTCTAAAGTACGACAGTCATTGCTAAGTTGAGAAAGCCCGAGTAAGCCACTCTTTTTATTCAGTAAAGTATCTACATCGTCAATGTTGTAACCGAGTTTATTAACGAGGTGAAAAATAATGCCAGCATCTATATCACCACTGCGTGTCCCCATCATTACCCCTTCAAGGGGAGTCATACCTAAACTAGTATCAACGCTTTCTCCAGCTTTAATCGCAGTAATACTGCAGCCATTACCTAAGTGCGCACTAATTAAATGACATTCACTTAACGGCTTGTTAAGCAACGAGGCAGCTTGTTTTGCAACAAAGTAGTGACTGGTGCCATGAAATCCATAGCGTCTAATGCCATGCTCTGTATATAACGTAGAAGGAATACCGTATAGGTATGCTTTTTCAGGCATTGTTTGATGAAAAGCAGTGTCAAAAATTGCGACTTGTGGTAATTGTGAAAATGCAGTTTTGCAGGCCTTTATACCAATTAAGTTTGCGGGATTATGTAATGGCGCTAACGCAGCTAACTGATTAATTTCTTGTTCTACTTTTGCTGTAATAAGCACGGGTTGCGCATATTTTTCACCACCGTGTACAACTCGATGACCTACCGCTTTAATCATGTTCACTAAGTTATTATCGTGTAAGTGTTGCACTAATACGGCTAAAGCAGATTGATGATCAAAAGGTGAGGTTAATGGTAATACTGTTTTTTCTTGTGCATGTTTTAGCGTAATGCTGGCTTGTTTGGTTAATAAGCACTCTGCTAAACCAGATAATAAGGTGTCACCGGTATGTGGCTGAATAAGTGAGAATTTAACCGATGAACTACCACAGTTAATCACTAAAATAGCTATTGGGTTGTTGGTGTTATTTTGATTCATAAATCGTGTCTTATTTCAATGTAAGTTGAGGACAATAGATACGCTTAATTTATCTTTTAGTTTCTTGAGCGAACTTTTGGTAAAGAAGTCAATAGGCGAATTTATGAAAATAATTATAGCGCTTCCACTCGTAAAAAAACTTGATGTATTACATCTTTTTACAAGATTATATTATTGAAACTGTCGATAGCGATAACAAACTGCTATAGTAGCTATATGAACTTATCTGTTGTACAACTCATTAAATTGGGGCAAAAGTATTTATCGCTATGGCCAAATAAGCCAGAGCTTAATCGGTATTTCTCCGATTATAAAAGCGTACAAATTGCCCGTTTAATTTGCCGACATTTTCCAGCGTTAGCGTTGTTTATTTTTACGATGCAGCTTTATATTGCCTCGGGTTATCCATTAGGTCATGGCTCTGCTGAAAAATTGATGGCAGCTTTACCACAAGCATTAGTTTATGCGATTTTTTTATTGAGTATTCCGATACATGCCCTAATTATTTCTGGTGTTAAGGCTGATACTTTATTACCGCCGTCATTAGAGTCTTGGTATCGTAACGGTTTAGAAAAAGCGAAACAGCAAGGTAGTGATCGAGATAAAATAAATACAGTTAACAGCGAAGCTGATAACGATAACATTAGTCATATTAGTCAACTTACGTTATATAAACCACGCTATATCGACTTAGCGCAATTATTACAGTTAAGTTTTCCAGCACGTAATTAATGCCAAGCTCAGATTAACTAACTCAGGTTAGGTAGCCTGAGTTAGTTAATTTTAAACATAAAAAAAACGAGCGATTAAGCTCAATGCCAGTCAGTTAAGCTGACTGGCATTTTTCTTTTTATGGGGATACTTGGATGGTTTAGGTTTAACCCATCGGGGATATTTTCTATCTTCTCGGCGAGTCGGAAGCTTAAATAAGAGTA
>NZ_BAAAFA010000018.1:0-15648 GCF_039523295.1 Colwellia asteriadis
TTTTGTGACTATCAAAATGCTACTCACGCACGAATAGGTGGTTATGTTCATTGATAAATAAAGAAAATGTACTGTAATTAATTTTATATATGGCGCGAAACGTTACGAACATTATTTATTGGTTGGATTGAAACTATATATAGATTGAATTACAGTATAGAAAACTCCGTTGATGGCGAATTAAGTATTTTGATATAGGCAACAAGTATTAGATGAAGTGGCAAACAAACATAAATTAGAAGTAAATTACAATAACCTGTATCAAGATTAGAATTATAAAAGGCAATTTAATGACAACACATCCCGAAAAACAATATTTAGATTTATTGACCTTATTACTAGAAACAGGAAGCGAAAGAGTAGACCGAACTGGCGTAGGCACGAAAGCAATTTTCGGGCATACGATGCGATTTGATTTATCGGAAGGCTTTCCAGTGTTTACGACAAAGCGAGTTTACTGGAAAACGGCATTTAAAGAGATGTTATGGATGCTTTCTGGCGGTCATAATATAAAAGAGCTAGTCGAGCAGAATGTCCACATTTGGAGCGATTGGCCGTATAAAAAATTTATTGATGCTCAACCAGAAGGCAGTGCAGATAAGTCAATAATGATGGAAGAATTTGAACAACGTATCATTACTGATGATGGGTTTGCAAAGCAATGGGGCGATCTTGGTCCTGTCTATGGTAAACAATGGCGTAGATGGAAAACTGAAGATGGACAAGAAATCGATCAAGTATCTCAAGTAATCGATTTACTGAAAAATAACCCGTCATCAAGACGCATAATCTTTGATGGCTGGAATGTTGGTGAACTTGATCAGATGGCACTCCCACCTTGTCATAAGCATTATCAATTTTATGTTGATCCAAACACAAATAAGCTCTCAGGTGCTATGGTGCAACGATCTTGTGATTCTTATCTTGGTCTTGCATTTAATATTGCAAATCTAGCTTTTATTACCACGCTCCTTGCGGAACAAACAGGCTATGGTGTTGGCGAAATTGTGTGGTTTGGTATGGACGTGCATTTATATATGAACCACATTGAACAAGCTAAAAAGCAACTGTCACGTGAACCCAAAGCATTTCCTAAACTAGTTATTAAACGCAAACCTGACTCTCTGTTTGATTACACGATTGATGACTTCGAGTTAGAGGGGTATGACCCGCATTCAGCAATACCAGCACCAGTAGCCGTATAGGAAGTAAATTTGAAATGGCGGGACTAGAGACTTATAACACTCCTGAAAAATTGCGAAAGTTTTTTCAGGAGTTGCTTAGTCAAAATAAATTACCAACTCATAAGGGTAAAGTTGCTCGTTCATTAATAGAGAAAAAATATGGTTTTCAACACTGTTCTTTATCTAACTATCATGGTTTTGATAAGTATCAGTGGTGCAAAAATGTTGTAGATGGTTTTGAAAATGAATTGATTGAAAAAGAAGGTGGAGATATTACTGGTATCAACACTGAACATGGTACGCCCATTCGATTTAGAGAGTTGATTGATAAACTAAGAGAAAATATTGCAGATCTACCTTTAGCTGATCAGGGAAATAGATCAGGTAGAATTTCATTTAGTTCATTTGAAAAGAAGTTTGGCTTCCCTGCACAGTCTTTGGTTGGTAAAACGGAGTCATGGCAATGGGCACGTCATATGCTCAATGAGTTTGATGAAGAACTCTATGAGCAGGGCATCACAGGTACGGTTTGGGAGAGAAAAGTTCCTGACCTCAGAACTTATTTAGAGACTCTTTCAGAAAACAATGAATTACCCATTAATGAGCTTGGAAAGCTTAACCGAAGAGCTGTCATGGTTCACTTTGGAATGCCTGCTAATCAAAGTACAAGTGTGGCTGAAACTCGTGCTCCAAAACTAAAAGAGCTATTCGCAGAATATGATGAATTAATCAATAAGCAAAATTATTCACAGTATGCAGGAGACAAATACAAGGATGCTTTGTCAGAAATACTCCAAAACAGTGAACTTATATTAGATTCTTCATCAAGAGTGATCAGTCTTAAATGGCTAACAGATGAGCTGAATGTTTCGAAAAGCACTATTAGGAATAGCCCTAACCTGATGGCGTTAATTGAGAAAAGAACCAAGGCTCTTTACGAAACACAACAACGTGGAACAACAAAAAAATCGTTTAATGTTTACGGTGCCGCCAATATAAATTTAGGGGCAACTCCATACTCTGAGAAGCATGATCGGGTTTATTCTTTCTCATCACTTATTAAATTATATAATCTTGAGTTTGCCGAAAAAGTTGGCACGACATTTATTGCAATCTGTAACAAGGCCGCAACTGGTACTGTAAAGAATAAGTATTTCCGTATCCTTCACTTTTTCGAATGGTTAGCCAATTCTGAAAATCTAGATAGTAATGTTGCATCTTTACTACGTGATAACAAAAAAATAAATCAAGCCGATTTTGGTCGTGCTTGTATGGCATATCGAGCAGCTTTATTACTTGAGAATCCTAATACTAATTTGAATACACACATTATCACGCAATTTGGTGATGCCAGAGTTATTCCCAAGTACACGTTTTTAACGAAAGGCAGAGTCAATAAAGACAGAGGTCACAGACAATCCATTCTTGAAGCTAGCATTAAAAAAGACGAGATAGAGCGTGTAGAGGAAATTTTAACCGATGCAGCCAAATATCGGGGTATAGAATTAAGCCAAGGAAAAGATACTAAGGCTTTTTTAGAAACGTTACTATTTGAAAAGGCGAACAAACCTGATTTACCAGAAGATCTTTCTCAAGCTATGCAGGAGATCACTGAGTCAAGGTTATTAGAAATACAGATTCAGGCGAGTAAAATCTTTAGACAATGGCAAAAGCTCCACAAAGAAAGTGCTGTCCTACTTGACCTAGCAACGGTAGATTGTGATGAATTTCGTTCAATGCTTGAAAAGCGAGAGTCCATTTCTTCTTACGTGTGGTCTCAATACATCAAAGATGTATTTCCTATTGATGATAAACAACTTGCCCTTGCTAACTTACTTACGGTAATAAAAGAAGTTTACAATTCTTGTCCTCCTAATGCAGCAACAACCAACATGCAAATGTGGAACAAAAAATATCAACTTTTTGGTGGCATTGAACGAGTTGCGTCTTATCTCGTGCCAACGCGCAAGGCTATTAGTTCCGCATTAACGTTATATCTATGCGAAAGCGGTGCTAATGTTGCTGTTGCATTAACACTGCCTAAAGATTGTGTTCGTAAGTCAGGCGTTGCTCAGCATAAAAAGGTGGTAGGTAAAAAAGACAGATCCTTTGGCAAGCTTATTTACGATGATCTGACTGTAAAATCCAACAATGAAGAATGCGTAAGTGCCATAAATGCCCTTGACTATATTTGTTCGGTGCAACCTAAAATCAATGATGATACGTTGCAATATTATCAGAAAGGCGCTTTTCAGCCGCTAACTGAATTTGCATTTAGGGATGAATTTAAAGCTATATGCAATCAATCTGACTATTTAAAACAATTTAGACTTGTACCTTCAATGCTTAGGCCAACGGTTTTGCTCAATGTTCAACTTAAAGACCCTGCTAACCTTGGTGTGGCGCAGCTTATCGCTCAACATGAATCAGGCTCAACTACAGAAGGTTATACCAACAAGCTGCCACATCGAATTCAAATGGAAAAAGATATGCTGGAATTCCAGCAAACTATTGAAGTTGTCATGGTATATGACGATGAGAAAGTACATGAAAAGTTGGACATTGATCAAAAAGAATGGACGGATAAGAAACAAAAAGTAGAAAAAACTGGCTGGGGCGTTTTCTGTAAAAGCAGGGAAATTATTACAGAGGCAGGTGAGAAGGTAAAATGCAGCGAAGTAGAAAACTGCGTTAGGTGCAAACATGATCGAATGCTTGTAAGTGCTGATCCAATATCCATTGCCGATATGATCATTTGGAAGACCTCACTAGAGAAACATGAAATAGACTTTACAGCTAAGAATATGAACAAATGGACGGATATTTGGGTGCCTTGGCAAGCATTTTTTACCGTGGTTTTGGAAGAAAAAATGACACGAGGCAAACTTAGTTTGATCAAAAAGCAAGCGACTGAAGTCGCAAGTCAAAGGATGAATGACAGTAACTTTGTAATGCCGGAGCCTTGGTGATGAGTAACTTAGCCTTACTAGAGGTTTTTCAAGATCCTGATGCCGAGAGCATATTTGAAAACCATAAAAAAAACTGGCCTTGGCTCAGTAATATATCGATAGCTGAAAACTCAATTGAAATAACAGATACCGTAGGTGAAAAACGTAAGAAATCGACCGTTGATCTTAATATTAAACTTCTCGATGGCAGTAGATTAACAGATAAGCGAAACAAAGAATTTTATGAATTGCTACTTGAATATGTTGAGGTTTTCCGTTTACACAATCCGGTAATAGGAGCATCTGTTCATGCACAGCGCATAAGCTCCCTTCTTTCTTTTATTTGCTGGCTAAGTCAGTACAAAATACGGTCGTTGTCAAAAGTAACCTCTACACATCTTGAAAAATTCTCAAATGATGCAGCCTTTGGTGCAGAGTTTTCTCTAAGCATTCCTGAGAAAGTTTTTAAGGCAGTTCAAAAACATTTGCTTGAGGGGAATAAATTACCATTTAGGCAAGCCAATACACTAAGAAGAACTGAAGTGTATAAAATGGTTGGTGTTGATGGTTTGCCAATAAGAAACTTTTCTTATACCACTCGAATTATTGATTGGTACGAGCATCAGTTAAAACATAATTTCAAAGGAGTTGAATTAGAAAAACTCACAGTTCAAGACATTTTAGAAGAGCTGGATCTTATTCCGAACATTGTTACTATTCAGGATCTGCACAGAAAGCTGGTGCCATTGGAAGAGATTTGGAGTTGGCAGCATTATTTCAAAAGCAAACCTTTTTCTAATAACCCTTTCCCAGAAGGTTCATCAAAAGCAGCAAGCAGGCTTGGCTCTGAAACCAAACGTACTAAAACTATACCGCCTAAGGTAGCGTTTTCTATGATGAGGGAATGCGCCAATTGGGTGTTGAACTATGGTGATGAAATTGTTGATTTATATTCTTCAGGTGCCGATGCTGAAATTGCAATAAAGCGATTATCTGATAAAGGCTTAAATCTTAACATTAGGGACGGAAAGCAAAGCCATAATGGAGTAGTAACCCTCGAAGGGGTTGTACGCTCTCTTGCTTCCGCGTGTTTTACTGTTATTGCCTCATTGACAGCAAGACGAAAAGAGGAAATTTTTGATCTGGGTTACAAATGTATCGATGAAGATAGAGGCGATGGTGCTTATTGGTTAACGATATATATTGAAAAAACCAGCCAGCGATATGATCTATGCCCAGTACCAACCCTAGTTAAAAAAGCCATTGATATACTTGAAAAGCTAAGCGAAAAAGCAAGAGAGCAGTCTGAAGTTGATTCTCTGTGGCAATACGTTTCCAGAGAAGGTGAACTAGTTCAATTAAACGATCAACAGATAAGAAATAGTCTTCAGGATTTTTATACATCTTTTGTAGATGAAGATTCATCACACGAGTGGAAATTCTCATTTCATCAATTTCGCAGAATGTTTGCCTTGCTCTATTACTATCGTTTTGAAGGAGCTTATATCGGAGCACTCTCTTATCATTTACGTCATTTTAATATCGAAATGACTAAGCGATACATCACTGATGAAAAGTTTATGAAGGAAATGAAGGAAATCGGAGAAGGTTGGACTGCCAGTTTCTTAAGAAAAGTGGTATCTGGTAAGACTAAACTAGGTGGCAAGAGTGGCGAAAAAATCAAGCATAAACTATCAGATTGGTTAAAACATTTCCGTGGCAAGGTTGATGTAGTTGAGCGTGAGCGAGTTGTTGAAAAACTTACACGCTATATGAAACGGGTAGGAGCTGAATTTACCCAACAGGCTTGGGGAACAATTTGCGCTTGTCCAAAGAAAACATCATTAAGAAAACACTCAAATTGTGCTAACGAAAAGGGTGAACCTAATATTGAGAAAGGATCAGTCGAAACTTGTGGCGGTTGCGCATTTGCAGCTTATACAGATCGTTTCTCAGAAGCCATTTCTGATGATATTGCAGCAAGAAAAAAGACTAAGTCTTTTTGTGAAAAAGGCTCAGTGCTAGATGAAATCACTGGTATACAAATTATTTCGCTACAAGAGTTGTTAACAAAAGCTGAAGCGGTATCACCCTTTGAGGTGCCAAATGACTAACCCTACAAGTAATGCTGAGAAGGCGAAAAAGCTGGCTGAACAGGTTGAACTTCGTCTTAAAGTTCTAAATGAAAAGCTTGAAGGCGAACACCCTGAACTTGAGACCCCTACCAGCCTGACACAAGTGCGTAACTGGATTGATGATGAGCTAGGGATTAAAAAAATTGGCAGTCCAAGTTCATTCGTTATGTCGCATCAGGAACATGGTCGAAAAGTTACAAAAATTGCAAAGTGCTTAGAAACGCTTAAAAAACAAAAGAAGCCACCTAAAAAGCCTAGAGAACAAAAATTAACTGAATTAAAAGCGAAGAACAAAGAACTCAATGAATCACTGACCAATGCTGCCAACAAATATGTTCAATATTCTCAAGAAACTAAACGACTAAAAGAAGAGTTGTTACTAAGTAAAAGTAAGGCAGAAGGCTTAACAGAAGAGTTAGAAGAAACTGCTGAAGAGTTAAGGATGATGCGTGATGAAGTCATTTTGCTACGTAAAAAACTAGCACAATACGAAACTAACAAAGCTTCAAAAGTGACTAAGGTAGAGTTTGGTAAAGGTGGTAATAATGCGAACTGACAACCAGAGTAAACGGAAGAGTTTAGAATCAAATCTGGATGAGCTTCTTAAGTCCTCTTTTGAAAGCGATAGCATTGAGGTGATCAACGGCAGAATTAATCGAACATGGGTACGAGAAGCCCTTGGTTGTGGTGCAAATTGGGTTTCGCAAAATGACCATGCCACTGATGTAATTACAGAGTATGAGAAGAAACTTAGAGCTAATGGATTTCAGATAAATGCCAACCCCTCTCCCGGAGTTAAAGACAAAGAAGCCAAGCAATTAATGCAAAGAGTATCGAAGTTAGAACAACGCAATGCGCAGTTACTTGAGGATAACAGTCGTTTCAAGGCAAAATTGTATGAATATGGCTGGCTTGATTCTGATGATGAACTTGCTGCGCAGGGACGTTTACCGTGGTAAATGTTGTTGAGGACGTTGAAGTTAAACGCGTGCGCTATAAAAGCGATAATGGTTGTGTTTTTAAAGCCGTTATTCTTAATAACGATGGGAAGCACACAGATAAGCAGGTCAACGTACTTCTAACTGGCAAATTAGCGGGCGAAGGTTTTCGTTTATACCAAGGCCAACGTTTTAAGGTTAAAGCTCGCCAACATGGTGAATATATCAATAAGCATACTGGAGAAATTGAAGAGCAAATTAAGGCAACCAGTATCGTTGAACAACAACCGAAAGGTGAAAATTTCATTTCATATATTGCCTTTAATGACATATTCGCCAATATCGGGATTAAAACAGCAACGGCTTTGTATAAGGTGTTTGGTAAAGATATTTACCGAGTCTTGAATGAAAAGAATTTTGAAGCCTTATCACAGATAGAAGAACTCACCGAAGACAAAGCTTATACCCTTGTTCATGGTTGGCATCATGATAAAAAAGGCAAATTGGTTGAGTGGTTAGAGCTATATCGCTTACCTGTATGGCTTGGACGAAAGATAATTGCTGCTTATAGCAATGATGCAATCGTAAAACTGGAAGCAGATCCTTATCGACTCATTGCTTTCGCTGTGACATGGAAGAAGGTTGACAAGATAGCAACGGAACAATTTACAATAAATCCTAATGATCCTCGAAGACTTCACGCAGCAGTAACTGAAGTTCTGTTTGCAGCATATACAGATGATGGAAATACGGCTTTAAATGCGAACGTTTTAGTTAAGTCAGTTTCCAAACGTATTGGTAGTGACTTAGCGAAACAAGCATTAAAGCAAGTATATGCCAACGGTGGTTTTGTGATGTTAACCCCTGATCTTTATCAGAGCCGTGGTGCTTCGCTTCAGGAAAATTTTATTGCAGATGAAGTATTTAAACGAACCTCCAGCCAACAGGAGTTACTGGACAGTAACATTCAAGCCTACCTAACAACATGGCAAAAAGAAAACTACCCGTTAACTGATGAACAAACTCAAGCGGTTCATTATGGTTTATCAAAACCACTGTCAGTGATCACAGGTGGTGCAGGTGTTGGCAAAACAAGTGTGTTAGAAGCACTGCTTTATGTATTAAATCAGTCAGGTGGCATGGCTATTCAAATGGCACTTGCAGGTAGAGCAGCTAAACGAATGCAGGAAGCAACAGGGGAAGATGCTATAACCATAGCAGGTTTTCTTAATAAATTAGATCAAGACAAACTTCAATCGGCAACACATATCATCATTGATGAATGCTCTATGGTCGATCTTTATTCAATGGTAAGAATTTTTAAACGCCTTGAATCCTCACAAAAAATTATTTTTGTTGGAGATGCAGCTCAATTACCGCCTGTTGGTGCAGGAAAAGTATTTCATGTGCTGTCAGACTCACTGAGCGTGCATGTAACAAGACTAACCAAAGTTTGGCGGCAAGATGAGAGTACAGGTATTCCAATGGTCTCACAGAGTGTTAGAGAAGGTATTTGGAATATGTTACCTGTTTATAATGGTAAAAATGCAGGTGTTTCAGTTGTTAATGCTGTTTCTGAAAACATTTTTGGAAAAATCGAAAAAGTTTTTAATAAGCTAGGCGGCATTGATGAACAAGCTGATGTAAAAATTATTTGCCCTACAACAAAGGATTCTGGTTGGGGGACGCTTGGTATTAATCGCAAGCTGTCTCAAATATATGCTGGTGACAATCAACAGGTTTGCTTAACTCGTGGCAATAGTGCTCCAGAGCCAACAGGGTTAAAAGTTGGTGATGTAGTCATGGCAACCGTGAATAACTGGGAAAAGGACATCATGAATGGCTCATTGGGCAAGGTTATTCGATTAGCTACTATTAGTGAAGTTGACGAGGCTCAGCGAGCTAGTTTACCTCTTCCGATTATTTCTGTTGCTTTTGACAATGGAGAAGTGCTGCTTGATGAAAACGATATTGAAACACTTCAATGGGGATATGCTATTACATGTCATAAGGCGCAAGGCTCGCAATTTCGCAGAGTTATCATACCTGTCATCAATGGAAGAATGATTGATCGCACATGGATTTATACTGCACTTACCAGAGGCATTAAACAGGTTGTATTTATAGGTAATATTGATCTTATCAAGCAAGCTGTTAATAAGCCGCCAACAATTGATAGTCGAATTGTTGGACTTAATCATCATATTGAGCAATTACAGCTTAGCCAGATAAGTAAGTTCGCCTAATGATTTTTTATAAAACAACCGATGAAGACTGTATTTTGCAAGGAGCATTTAGTAAATCATCCTACAGCGGCATTCCTGTTTTTTTCGATAGCAATGGTGTTGTTGAGGGAGTGAGTAATTACCTGATTTTCAAGGCGATAAAAGATACTGATGAAATTACATCTGTTACAACTTATGCCTATCAACTGCAAACATTCTTAAGGTTTATTGATGAAAAAGGAAAAGGATTATCATGGCAAAGCGTTACTGACGGGCATCTGGTTGAATTTCGAGATACAAAGATAAAAAGTGGTAATAAAGACAGTTATGTAGCTGGTGTTTTACGTACTGTTTTTGATTTTTTTTTATGGGCTGAGCGTAATAAAGTTATTCGTCACCATGTCGCCATTTACAATGACGACAGGGAATATGCTATCTCTGCCGAGAAAACGAAAACTAGTTGGAAATGGCCGCATATACCATCGTCAACGTCTAAAGCTAAACCAACTCCTACCAATGATGATCTTGAAATACTGCATGTAACAACGATTGAAGAATCAGATGTTGTTGGAACACGTGATTCTTTGATCTTTACCATATATGAGCGCTCTGCTCGCAGAATGGAAGCGTTACAAATTAAAGTATCTGATGTACCAGACTGGGAAGACATTGAAGCCTATCAAGCGGAAAACAAGGTTTTTTATGTAGAAGTAAAAGGGAAGCGAAAAATAGATCGTGACTTGGAGTTTCTTCCCGAAACAATGGAATTACTTCGTGAGTATATTGAAAGTGAACGAGCTGATGCTGTAAACGCAGCTAAAAAACGAAACAAGTTTTACAAAGAGCCAGATGATCTTTTTCTTGCTGCAACAACGGGGAAGCCATTAAATAAACAATATATTTCTCGTAGACTTTCAGGCTTAATGAAAAAGGCAGGTGTTTCAGGGACAGGCCATCGTGTCAGAGCCAAAGGGCTAACTGATATTGTTGCTGCCTTTGATGGTTTTGATGATCGGGGACAACCAAAGTCTGCACAAGATGTATTGATAAGAGCGGCTGAAAAAGCAGGTCATTCAAATCCGCAATCACTTCGTCACTATTTAGCTCTATCGCGTAGCGAAGGTTTAGCAGCAAAAATGAATAACATTGAGTTGCTTCGAGATCTGGGAATTAAAGTACAAACACGTAAAAAGCAGCTTGCTGATATCGACAAAGCGAATGATTTATTTGAAGCAATACTGAATGATTTAAATGTAGAAGGTGAACTACTTAAATTTCTTGAACAATATTTAGGCAAACAGAAGGTAAGTGAAGTAAAAAGTTAAAATTTATTAGATGGTTGATAAATCTTTATAATACAATCTGTTAAGTTTGGTGTAGGGGGGGGGTAAAAGCTTACTTTATTTAATTTTTATAAAAATAATTGCTTGACGAGGTGATTTTAAGTGGGTTAGTGTTTTGAACACTAAATATTCAAAGGAATGAATACCTCAAGGAAAGTATGTCGTTATTTAGAAAGGAAGCTGTTTCCCATCAAAGTGAGCGTTTAACAGGTGCTATAACCTTAGCTCAACCATTATCTATCAAGCTAACTGTGCTAATCTTAGTATCTGTTGCTATAGCAATTGTCGCTTTCCTTTTTAGTGCTGAATACTCTCGTAAAGAAACCGTGCGTGGCTTTTTAATGCCAAATAAAGGCGTTATTAAAAGCTTCGCTAACCAAGGCGGCACCATAGAAAAACTTTGGGTTAAAGAAGGTGATAAAGTCACTAAAGGACAGTCTTTAGCAACACTTCTAGTACAACAAAGCAATAGTGAAGGTGTTGACTTAAGTAAACAGCTTGCTGACCAACTTAATACTCAAACAAGCTTATTAAGTGATGAGATAACTCAACACCAAGCCTTAAAAGCGCAAGAGATACTTAACTTACAAGCTCAACATACAGCGTTAGAAAGTGAACAAATAGCACTTGAAAGTCAATTAGCATTATCTGAAGAAAAGTTAACATTGTTGAATGAACAGCAACTAGACTTTAACCAGCTCAATAAAAGTGGTTATTTATCTAACTTAGAAAAAGAGCGTCAACAACAGGCTTTACTTGAAGCAAAACAAGAGAAACAAAATATAGCTCGCCTATTGCTACAACAAAAAAACAAATTAAACCAAGTTACCTTTAATATAAAAAATATTCCTCAACAGTACACTTTACGGATTAATAACCTTAAACGTCAGAAAGCAGATCTTCAGCGTCAATTAGTCCAAGTAGCAAGTAATTATAAATACACTATCACTGCTAGTAATAATGGAGTAGTAACTGGTATTCAAGTTGTTGAAGGGGAAACACTGTCGCAAAGCAAAGCGCAATCTAAGCCTTTGTTGCATATTTTACCTGAAGGCTCAGAGCTGATTGCTGAATTGCTATTACCTACCCGTTCTGCTGGTTTTGTTCAGTTAGGAAATAATACTCGATTAAGGTTTGACGCATTTCCTTATCAACGCTTTGGCTTTATCAAAAGTGAAATTACCCGTATAGATCAGACCTTAATCTCTCCTAACGAAATTCAGTTACCAATCTCATTACAAGAGCCTGTTTACCGCCTGCGAGCAAAGTTAAATCAACAACAAATGCAAGCATTTGGCAAAGCATTTGATTTGAAAAGCGGCATGTTGTTTGAAGCCGATATCATGTTAGAACAACGTACGTTAATTGAATGGCTACTTGAACCCATTTATAGCTTAAAAGGTCGAGTTAGCTAAGTGAAGAGTATATAAACTAAAAGAGTTTTTCTGATGAGATCGTTTGTTTAAGAGAAATAATCTTGTTGGAAAATAGAGCGGCTGACTTTAGTCGAACTTTAGCGAGACAACTAAAGGCAGCCAAATTAATTGCAACCTTAATTTGAGGATTGCAAATCAACAACCCGATAATTAAATATCGGATTACTGGAGTATAACATAATGCGTGAATTAAACGTTAAAGAAATTGAAAGTGTAAATGGCGGTATCACATGGTATGCAGCTATGGCAGGAGCTGCCGCCTATATGGCCATTATTGATTATAGTATGCAATTTGGACGTGGTCTTGGTGGTGGGTTATATGATTCGATTCACAGACCTTAATCATTTGTCATAGGGAAATATAAAAATGAAAGCAAAAAGTGAAATTAGAGAGTTAAACAATCATGAACTTGATTTAATTCAAGGAGGGCGAAGTAGCTGGGAAAGTATTGGCTATGGTGTTGGTCGGGCTTTTGGGTGGTACTATAATAATGTACTGATTGGGACTCCTTGGCCATAAATACAAACAGGGTGCGTATCATGAATATAGTTAAAATTTTAATAACTATTGCTGCTTTATCTGGATTATTTAAATCAGGTTATGAATTTATCTTTTATGAACAAAGTATTGTTTTGTCTGGATACTTCCAAACGTCAGTATTATTTATAATATTACTTACTTTATTAGAGAAAAATTTAAAAAAAGCAGAACCTCTTAACGAGAGAGGTTAATTGATCAGTAAGAAAGCGAAGTGAATCTTATAAAAGCTTCGCTTATTTTACAGAAATAAAAAAAGACTATATCTATCGTGAATTATAGATATGAAAATGAATTATAATAAAATATTTTTTTACATTAACACACTGATGCTATTTATTTGGGGTTATGCAATTCAATCTTTGGATTCTAATGAAATATTAGTCTTAGAATAAATTAATGGCTCAAATGTTTTTTTTATTATCACCCCTATATTAGCACCAATAACTTTTTACGACACTTACAGGCGAGAATAGCTCAAAAATTGATTGGCTAATTTGTATAGCATCTGTAGGGTTTTCCATTATCAGTGTTGTATTCTTTTTCAATTAATATTGATTACCAACCCTATTATATTTAAGTTAAATAAATGCTATGAAAACAGAAACTATAATTGCAAATTGCTTTTAATTTACTCAGTAGAAATTTATTATTATGTCAACATCATCAGATCAACTGTTAGCTTTTTCAGTTAATAAATCAGTACCTTTACTCTTGCAATCTGAAATTGCAGAGTGTGGCTTAGCTTCATTGGCTATGGTTGCCAGCTTTCATGGCCATCAACTTGATATGCCTGCTATGCGTAAACGCTTTTCAGCCAATTTAAAAGGGATGAACCTTCAGCAGTTAATTGAATTAGGTGATAGTTTAGGTTTGGCCAGCCGTGCTTTACAATGCCCTATTGATGAAGTGCATAAATTAGCGGCACCTTGTATTTTACATTGGGATTTAAATCATTTTGTGGTGTTAACTCAGGTTTCTGGTAAAGGGAAATCAGCTAAATTCTCTGTAAATGATCCCGCAATAGGTAAACGAACATTAACTGTTGATGAATTTAGTAAGCACTTTACTGGTATTTGTTTGGAGTTGACTCCCACCAGTAAATTTGAAGTAAAACAAGAACAAGCTCAAATGAAGTTCACTCAATTGTGGAGTTCAATGTCTGGGTTAAAAACGGGGCTTTTCAAATTAATTGGTTTGTCTCTTGTATTACAGCTATTTGCTTTAATGACCCCTTATTACATGCAATGGGTAGTTGACGAGGTTTTAATTAGTTTTGATGAACCGTTGCTTACTGTATTGGCTATTGGTTTTGCTTTAATAGCTATTATTTCAGTGATCACTAATGCTGTTCGAAGTTGGTTAATATTACGTCTTTCTAGCTTGCTTAATATGCAAATGGGGGTAAATCTCCTTAGGCATCTATTACGCTTACCAATGAACTACTTTGAATCACGGCATATTGGCGACATCGTTTCTCGCTTTGGTTCCTTAGCACAAATACGTGAACGTATTACCACGGGTTTTGTTGAAACCTTAGTGGATGGGGTAATGGCTATCACCGTATTGATCATGATGGCGTTTTATTCATTGAAACTTACCGCAGTGGTACTTGGCGCAATAGCGTTATATACCATAGTGCGTTTAGCGCTATATCGTCCGCTGCATCAAGCGACTGAAGAGATGATTCAAAACTCAGCGAAAGAGCAATCAAACTTTTTAGAGAACATTCGCGGTATGCAAACCATTAAGCTGTTTGGTAATGAGTCTCAACGTCAGGGGGTTTGGCAAAATCGCTATGCTGAAGTTATTAATAGTGAGATCCGTTTAGGGCGTTTAAATATCAGTTTTGATTCCTTTAATAAACTGTTATTTGGTTTAGAAAATGTCTTAGTGATTTATTTTGCCGCTATTATGGTAATGGCAAATACTTTATCCGTTGGTATGGTATTGGCTTTTATCGCCTACAAAGGTCAATTAACTGATAGGTTTGCCAACCTTATCGAGCAAATTATTCAATTCAAAATGATGCGTTTACATCTTGACCGTATTGCTGATATTGCATTAACTGAGCAAGAAGCTAATAGAGAAGGTGAAGCTACTTTTTCAAATAGCGAAGGTCAAGAGCCAAAAGGCCAACTAACGCTTGAGAATATCTGTTTTAGTTACAGTGATGAGCAAGCACCAATTTTAAATAATATTAATTTAACTCTTGAAGCGAGTGAATCTATTGCTATTACAGGCCCATCAGGAGCTGGCAAAACCACTTTAATGAAAATTATGTTGGGTTTATTGCGGCCCACTTCAGGTAAAGTCTACTTGGATGGTAAAGATATTACTCAAGTTGGACTTAAAAATTATCGTAAAAAAATAGCGGCAGTTATGCAAGACGATACACTACTGGCTGGGTCTATCGCAGATAATGTTAGTTTTTTTGATCCGCAGCCTAATTATTTAAAGATAGAGCAATGTGCTCATTTGGCAGCTATTCATGATGATATCACCAAAATGACAATGGGCTATAACTCATTAGTTGGCGATATGGGATCTAACTTATCGGGTGGTCAAATACAGCGATTATTGCTTGCCCGTGCGCTTTATCAATCGCCTAGTGTGCTATTTATGGATGAAGCAACCAGCCATTTAGATAAAGACAATGAAGCTAAAATTAGCGAGCAAATTCAGCATCTACCAATGACACGCATCATGATCGCTCACAGGCAAGAGACTATTAATATGGCTGAGCAGGTCTATCATTTAGAAAACGGTATTTTAGTTAATTTATCAGATGAACAATGCAAAACTGCCAGTTGATCATAAAATGTGGTACTGTAGGGTAATTAAGATTAGGCTTTAGTTTTGTGCGAAACGATTTTAGATATAACCCCCAATGTCACAAAA
>NZ_BAAAFA010000019.1:0-11726 GCF_039523295.1 Colwellia asteriadis
TGATAAAGCTCGACAGTGGCGGTAATGTTGAGCTTATCGGCAGTGATGTTTTAACCCTTAACGGACAAATGATTACCTTTGATGGCGATGTGGCTTACGACATTGAATCGCCCATTAGTGCTAGCGCCCCCAGTGCTGCGCAGCCACCGACTATTGCTCGTGTTGCTCCATTTAATTTAGCGAAATACGGCACTACCCCACCTGCACAAGACATTGAATTAGAGTATATTTATCATGATGGCGAACCCGTACAAGAAGCCCCGTACACCCTCATATTAAATGATGGTACCACCATTGAGGGTACGTTAGATGCCAGCGGTAAAGCAAACCTAAGCGGCATGCCGCCAGGGCAATATACCGTACAATACGGCGAAGACGCACGTGATTATACTCCTATTGAAAACACTACACCTAACCCACTTTACGGACAAATAACACCCAAAGCAGCCATTGAGATGGTTGAAAGTGGTGATACCAGTTTATTGAGTGAAGCGGGTGCTATTGCCGCAGGTGCAGGTGATTGGCTATGGGGCACGCTGCAAGGCGATTTCAATAAAAACCCGTCTACGTCACAAATTGTGGTTGGTACCATTATTTCAATGATACCGGTTATTGACCAAGTGATGGATGTACGCGATGTATGTGCCAACATTATGTTACTGACCGATGATGACAAAGCTAACGACAGCACAGGATGGATTGCCTTAGCCTTAACCGGTATTGGTTTTATACCGGTGATAGGCTCCGCCATTAAAGGCGTAGGTAAAGTCATTATTAAAAATGCTAACCAAACCTTGTCAGCTGCCCTTGCCGTATTACGTGAGCTGGGTAAAGGTGACCCGGTTAAATTCTTACGCGACATTGACTGGGCAGATTTAACCAAGCAAGCTGTCGATTTAGTGAAAGAAAAAATAGTCAGTATTCGTGGTGCCTTTGATGATATTGTCGATAGCTGGTGTTTACAAAGAATTATCCCTGATGAAGCCCTTGATAGCTTAAAAAATTCCAGTAAAAATCTCGGCGAAATACTGCCTAAAGTAGAGCAAGGCATTACTCAAGGTATGCAAGACCTTGAGAAAAAATTCAGCAAAGCCCTTGATGAGTACACGGGTGAGTTAGCCCATGTTGGCATAACCAGCGTACCGAACAAAGTCAGAGCCGACCAGCTCAAAGCCCCGAAAGGGAATGAGTTGAAAGGGGCGCAGGCTGTTCAGCGAAGTCTTGAATATTATGCTGATGCCTTCTCCAAAATACAAAGGAAGGATTACAGAAAATGGAAACAGGTTTTACTAAGTGAAGGTGTATCTCCAAAAGACATACGCGAAGCTATATACTTAGGATCCTTAAAAAGGGGAGAAAACCTTTGGGGTGATAACTGGAAGAAGTACCTCGAAGAAATTACAGGTACAAAGTACCCTGGACCACCATCCCACGCACATCATTTAGTAGAAAAAAAGGGTGGTGGTGCGTTTGGAGCAGAGAATAGAAAAATACTTGAAAATGTTGGCGTTAACCCATTACTTTCCAAAGATAATTTAACATGGGCGCCTAACATTAAAGGTCAACATGGTTTAGAGCCTCAATCTCAGTTAAACTCGATGTTGAGGGAAGTAGAAGGGAATAAAAAAGAAATCATAGAAGTGCTCAAAAAATGGAGCGATATTTCAGCAGGTAGAACATTATGAATTTATCAGAACAGAAAAAACATATAGTATTCACATTAACACCTATATTCATTTCGTGTATAGAAGAGGTGAAGTACCAGCATAGTGATATATATGCCATTGCTATACACTGTGGTTCAGGGTTTAGCTCATTGGGTTTTGCTGCCTCCACCTTACAACACTTGAATGAACAAAAACTAAAGCATCCTAAAGAGTATTGGTCTATTTTAGAATACTCAGTTTCAGAGTGGGAGTTTGTTAATTATCAATATGATAAGTTTATAGATCTCAATCAATATATCGATGAACTGCTAGAAGAGTTCTATGAGGAAGATCTTACGGATGACGAAATAAACTCTTTTTTTTCTGATGTTTGTCTAGAGGTTCTCAACAAAACTCAAGTAACTCTAAGCAGTAATGATGTATTGTTATCCTTGCAATTTAGCGACCCTAGCGATAGTGGAATAGCAATTATGAAAACTATTTACGAAGCTCTTCATATAACTCCTAAAGCAGATAAGTTTTTACCATTTTTATCAAGCTTAGCCAGCTAAAAATTTGATATGACTGCCTTGAAGGTCGCAAAATTATTGCCGAAATTGAAAAAGATGGTGTTGATGAAGTAAACCCTGAGGCTTATGAAATAGTGCGTGATAAATACTTTATTACCTTTAAAGATGCGGCTGAGCAAAATAAGTCAGTTGTTGTACTTATTGAGCAGTAATATCGTATATTAGCTATAAGCCCTGTTTCTGCCAATCGTTCTTTAACAATATGCAATGGATAAAACCAAACTATGGCTTTGCTCATCGTTTGGTTTTTTATCACGTTATTTTAAAGAATTCCCCTTTACCTCTCCTCTTGATAGTTTAAGAAATGCCAGTAAAAAACTCGGCGAAATACTCCCCCAAGTAGAGCAAGGCATTGCTCAAGGTATGCAAGACCTTGAGAAAAAATTCAGCAAAGCCCTTTGGGTGGAATACCCGCTTTAGGTATAACTAACGTACCTAACAAAGTCAGCGCCGACCAACTCAAAGCCCCGAAAGGGAATGAGTTGAAAGGGGCGCAGGGGAATATAATGCACATCAATTAATGACTGAAAAGGGGTATACCCCTGTCGGTAAACCTGGTAGTGATTACAAGCCAGGTGAAACAGGTATAGATGGTATTTACCTTCACCCGAACCCGCCGCCTGATTACGTTATTACTGAGGCCAAGTATAATACCGCTCAATTAGGTAAAATGAAAGATGGCACCAAGCAGATGAGTAATAAGTGGATTAATGACGAAAGACTTAAAAAGGCAGGTATAAGCAAAAAAGAGCGCTTTAAAATATTGAAAGCATTACGCAAAAACGATGGCTCTGTGGAAAAGCTGCTAATTCGTAATAAACTCGACGGTAGTTTAGTCGTAAAAACCTTAGATAAAGGTGGTAAAATAATTGCTAAAAGCAAAGGATTTTAAGGGTAAATAAATGTTAAGAGATACAATAAAAGATAAAGCATATTTTGATGAAACAATTGAATTTAGTATTGAAACTATAGGCGAGTATGTTGACGATTTAAAAAATGATGAAAGTTTATCAACAGAAGTTAAGATGAATTTTTCTTTTGGTATTGTAGAATACCTAGTCAGCTTGATGCATGAACGCTATTCACGTGGTGATAACTTAATTGAACTCAAACCTCATTTACTTTCAGCATTAGAATACCGCCAATGGCAAAAAGATTACGCTGATGCCTTACCCGAAAACGAGCAAGTAGAACGTATTGATTGGGAAGAATTACATGAAGACGATATGCGCCGAACCCTAGTATGGTTTGCTTTTGCGTATTGTCTCGATATGGGACAAGACTATTATCAGCAGGTGCTCGATTTAATCGCTAACCAAGGCCAAGACGGTTTATTAGATAACATTGCAGTGGCTATGGGCGATAAAAATCGCGAAGTAGCGCAATCGACCTTATTTAAAAAACGCTTTGGTAAATTATACGACGTCGTTATAGCTGAGCCTTCAAAGCGTCCTGCCTTAGTTAAAGCTTACTTAGATGCATGGTACAAAGCCGAAGGGAGCCCTGGTTATCATTTAATGGACACCGATGCTTATATTGGCTATTGGTGTTGGGGAGCCGCCTTAGTGGTTAAACTTTATAACATTGACGACAGTAGCTTTATTGACCATGAGTACTACCCAAAAGATTTAGTACACTGGCAAGGTAATAGCAAATAAGGTTAAGGATTAGACTCATGCGTGATACTCGCAAAGACAGTGATTATTTTGAAACCCTATTGATTGATTTTGAAGTAGCATTAAACGAAACCCAAGCAGCGTTAGATAATGGCAACTTTACCTCACCGAGTGAACGTGTTGATATTTGTCAGCGTTTATATCAACTCGCCATTATGCGTGCTGTTAGCCATTACTCATACGGCGCACATTTAGGTGATGTAAGACGTTACGTGTTGGAAATATTGCCATATCGAAAGCAACTCAAGGACTATTGCGATAAATTACCAGCACCTCATCAGTTCTATCGTAATGCTTTTGAAAAGCTAGGCGGGCAAAGCGATGCCGTTGGCTCTGCAAATATTAATCGTTATATTTATACCCTGTGGTGGTTATCTTTATTACAGGCTTGTGAAGCTGACCAAGCCCATATTGATGACGCATTAGCGATAATTGGCGAGCAAGGTAAAGACACCTTACTTGATAATATCGCCATTGCCTTAGGCGATACTGACCGCGCTGTATCTCCTCTTTTATATTACCCTGAGGTCTATAAAACACTAAACGATACCTTTACAGCAGAGCCTGAGCAACAAAGCGCATTGCTCAATCAATTTATTGAACAATGGTACGCACAATTAGAAGACGCTGATTGGCATGAAAACCATGAATGTGATTGTGAGTTTGAATATACCGATTATTATATTGGGTACTGGTGTTTTGAGTTGTCGTTAGTAGCGAATATATTAAATATCAACAAAGATAAATTAACACCACACACGATGCTCCCTATAGATTTAATTAAACAGTAATAATTAACAAGGCACTGTATTGCTGCTGCCCACACCTTTATTCTTTAAGTTATACCTGTCACGGTCCCCTCATTTGAACGGCATAAGCTTTATACCTTCCCTTGAGGTAAAACGGCTCCGCTATTAAAGGCGTGGGTAAAGTCATTATTGAAAACCCAAAAAATGCGCTTACTCCCGCCCTTGCGCTTTCAATTACAATAAGCGCGCGAGTTGGGTAAAGGTGACCCGGTTAAATTCTTACGCGACATTGACTGGGCTGGTTTAACCAAGCAAGCGACCGATTTAGTGAAAGAGAAAATAGTCAGTATTCGTGGTGCCTTTGATGATATTGTCGATAGCTGGTGTTTACAAAGAATTATCCCCGATGAAGCCCTTGATAGCTTAAAAAGTGCCAGTAAAAAACTCGGCGAAATACTCCCCAAAGTAGAGCAAGGCATTACTCAAGGTATGCAAGACCTTGAGAAAAAATTCAGCAAAGCCCTTGATGAATACACGGGTGAGTTAGCCCATGTTGGCATAACCAGCGTACCGAACAAAGTCAGAGCCGACCAGCTCAAAGCACCGAAAGGGAATGAGTTGAAAGGGGCACAGGGGAAAAAGACCCACCCTCTTTTATTAAAGATGAAAGCTTATAAAGTGCCTTGTTTTAAACCAAGTGATGGCTTAAGGAAAAAAAATAAAGGCGACTTACGCGCTTTAGAGCATAATTACGCAAGGCAGCTTAAGCATCAAGAAAATGGCTTGAATGATTTAACCATTGGTGATTACAGAGAAAACCGTAAACGCTATATGAATATGAAGCGCAAAGGTACTGGAACTGCTCAAAGTGACTTTAGAAAGAGTTTTAATAAAGATTTATTTGAGTCACTTAAAAGCTCATATGAAAAAACAATGTCTCCAATTAAAGCTAAGACATTAGCTAAACAAAGAGCAAATGACATTATGGAGAATTTAGCCGCATTGCATGACCCAGATATGGGTGCAGGTGGTTTTGATAAAGTCTCACGCATGGGTGATAAAGGAGTCAACTCATCCCTTGGTCCACAATGGGCTAAGGCACCTGCGGGGAGTGGAAAAAAAGCAAAAACACGCGTGCAGTTAATGGATGAACAAGTTGAAAAAGCATTTAAAAAACAGGGCCCAGATGCTAAGTTGAACATTCAGCTTGAGCGCTGCCCGTTAAACAAAAAGTAGAGCATAATGATAGAAAGCAAAGACGAATATTTGGAACTTTTTTTAAGCGAGTTTGACCAACCAACAACGGTTGTACCTGCAACTACCGTCGATATAGAAACGTACCGAGGAAAGCTACCTGACCAACTACTTGAGTACTGGCAAATACTCGGCTTTAGCGGCTTTGCCGATGGCTTATTTTGGCTAACAAATCCAGCTGACTATCAAGATATTCTTGACCGATTTTTAGAAGACACTCCATTTGAGCAAGAAGATATTTATTATGTTATAGCGCGTAACGCTTGGGGCAATTTAAAGCTCTACGGTGAGAAAACCGGACATTCTGTGGAGATCAGCCCTTACCTTAACTGGATGCGAACCAAACAAGGCAATGAGCAAGACATTAACGCTGGCAAAGCTAACCAAGCAATAAAAAGCTTCTTGACATGTCAGGATCCAGAAAGTTCTGATATCGAAAACGATCAAGGGAAGCCACTATTCCCTGCGACATTAAAAAAACATGGCCCACTCAATGCTAATGAAGTGTACGGTTTTACGCCATTTTTATTTATGGGTGGCGAGAAAAAAATCAAGAACATTGAAAAGTGCGATATTTTTGCCCATTTAAATTTAATTGCCGACATGGGTGATATGGAAATTATTGACATGGCTTCTATGGTACGTGGCGCTATTAAACAACACGAGTAATAAATACTAGTAACTCATAATCAATAACACCTAACTCTGCATTCAAATGTGAAATGCAGAGCACTTCTTTAACAACTTAAAATGGAATTCAGACCTGCTTGTTGTTTTGTCACTTTACCAAGCAACTGGCAGGTTTTTATTAGGATGATGAATAGTCTATCACCTCGCTAGAACTGCGTTCATACTTCAATACTAAACTGCATTAAACAACGACACCCTCCATCATCTCAAGCCTACCTCCTTGGTTTTGACATGAACGACGACCAACCGGCGGTGGTAAACAGTGAAAACCATTGGTATAACCGCCTTATCTCACGCTCAGGTCACGAGTTGCGCTTTGATGACGATGACATTATTCCTAATATCATTTTACAAACCTTAGGCGGTGAGCATTATCTTGAGCTAAACGCTCATACCGAAGGTCGCCATTACATAAAATGGTTAGCCCGTGTTGGCAGTATTAGCTTTGAAGCCGCGGAAGATGTTCGCTTTAGTGCAGGACACCCTGAAGGTAATATTGACATGAGTATTGGCGGCTATCAACGCATTGACGCGAAAAGCAGTGTTGATATTACCGTTAATGCTGACCAAATCACGAAAAGAAACTCCCTTGAAATACAAAGTGGTACCCATGTTAATCATACCGCTAAAAATATTTTACTTGAGTCTCGTGGCACTACCTCATTATTAACTGAGCGCAGCATTAGCGCGGTGGCAAACCAGAATATTCTCTGGCAAAGTGAGCAAGGCAACTTATCAATTACCGCACCAGTAGGCTCCACCTTACTTAATGCCGATGGTGACATTCGCATTGAAGGCACGGGCAGTGGCGATATTATTCTCTTTAATGAAGGCGGTATGATAAAACTCGACAGTGGCGGTAATGTTGAGCTGATTGGCAGTGATGTTTTGACCTTAAGTGGACAAGTGGTTACCCTTGATGGGGAAGTCGCTTACGACATTGAATCGCCCGTTAGTGCTAGCGCACCTAGTGCAGCACAACCACCTGCTATTACTCGTGTTTCTTCATTTAATTTAACTAAATACGGCACTACCCCTCCTGCACAAGACATTGAATTAGAGTATATTTATCAAGATGGCGAGCCCGTACAAGAAGCCCCGTACACCCTCATATTAAATGATGGCACTACCATTGAAGGCACGTTAGATACCAGCGGTAAAGCAAACCTAAGCGGCATGCCGCCAGGGCAATATACCGTACAATACGGCGAAGACGCACGTGATTATACTCCTATTGAAAACACTACACCTAACCCACTTTATGGGCAAATAACACCCAAAGCAGCCATTGAGATGGTTGAAAGTGGTGATACCAGTTTATTGAGTGAAGCGGGTGCTATTGCCGCAGGTGCAGGTGATTGGCTATGGGGCACGCTGCAAGGCGATTTCAATAAAAACCCCTCTACGTCACAAATTGTAGTCGGTACCATTATTTCAATGATACCCGTTATTGACCAAGTGATGGACGTGCGCGATGTTTGTGCCAATGTCATGTTATTAACCGATGACGATGAAACCAACGACACTGCAGGCTGGATAGCCTTAGCACTGACAGGCATTGGTTTTGTTCCTGTGATAGGCTCAGCCATTAAAGGCGTCGGCAAAGTTATTATTGAAAATGCAGGGGAAGTACTTACTCCTGCCCTTGCCGTGTTACGTGAACTAGGCAAAGGCGACCCCGTTAAATTCTTACGCGACATTGACTGGGCTGGTTTAACCAAACAAGCTATCGATTTAGTGAAAGAAAAAATAGTCAGTATCCGTGGTGCCTTTGATGATATTGTCGATAGCTGGTATTTAAAAAGAATTATTCCCGATGAAGCCCTTGATAGCTTAAAAAATTCCAGTAAAAAACTCGGCGAAATACTCCCAAAAGTAGAGCAAGGCATTACTCAAGGTATGCAAGACCTTGAGAAAAAGTTTAGCAAAGCCCTTGATGAATACACGGGTGAGTTAGCCCATGTAGGTATAACCAGCGTACCGAATAAAATCAGAGCCGACCAACTCAAAGCACCGAAAGGGAATGAGTTGAAGGGGGCTAAAGCAATTCATAGAAATATCGATGAATTATTAATAAACGGTAAAGTTCCTTCAATTCGAAAAGGCGCATTTAATGATTGGTTTAATGAACTTTCCATAGAAGAAATGGATCTTCTATGGGAAAATAAAAGTGTTCGTGAAGCAATTGAAGCAAGAATTAGAAAGCCTGGCGGATATCATGAATGGTACATGGTTTCTAGAACACCTACATTTAAAAACTGGGGAATGAGTATGGAAGAAATAAAAGCATTTCGTACTGAAATACCTGAGCTAAAATGGATTTCTCCTCATAATGGGAAAATAGGTGGGCATGGTAAGAATGGATCTGGAACTTTTCACAATGAGCTATTAAAAATTATTGATAACAGTAATTCACCAACAGAGTTTAAGGGCAAACTTAATACTCTTATAAGTAAATGGAAAATTGACCCTTCCATTATCCCATTAACTAAATAAACTGGAAAATTAAATATGAATCAATTAGTAGATGAATGGTGTGACTTCTGTAGTGGTAAGAAGGTTTTTGATAAATCTCATTTCAGTTATTTATTTCATGAAGAAAATATAGAAAGTTACTTAAGTATTATTTTACAATACTTCACTAACTCAATGGAATTAGAATTAAAAATAAAAAAAGTGTTAGAAGAAAAAAAGAAAAATAGGGTTATTTCAGAGTTATCTGATGATATGTTAGTTACATTAACAAATGATTTCTTTAACGAGCAGGCTAACTTAATTAACGATTTAGATAACGATATACACTCTGCAATTATAAACGATGTTGTTATTACAAATAGTAGTCAAATAAAAAGCAATGCAGATGAAGATATACCACATTACTGGTTATTTGAAGAATTTGGCGATCTAATTAGAAGCTCAAAAATAGATGAAAGCGATAAAACGTATGCACTAATGGAGTCATTATACAATATTGATAATGACTATTATCTTGCATGGTACATGGCAAAACCAATAGTAAACATCCAATATACACTTGAAAGTTACTTTATATTGTGGAAAAACTCTCATAAAGTACTTTTATTAGAAGATTCTATTTTAGTTTCTAAATAAATAATTAGGACATCGATAAATTATTATTGGTGCTAACCTAGCACAAATTAACAGCTTAAAAAGACGTTACCAACTCTCCTTAAAGTCAAGTGCTATTCAATATTGGGCGAGTCGCTAATAGTTGATGTACGCGATGTCTGTGCCAACACTATGCTACTGACTGACGATGACAACGCTAACGACAGCATAGGTTGGATTGCCCTCCCCTTAACGGGCATTAGTTTTGTTCCCCTAACTTCCAAAGTAAAGCGACTCTGCCATAAAAGGCGTCGGCAAAGTCATTATTGAAAAAGCAGGGGAAGTACTTACTCCCGCCCTTGCGCTTTCAATTGAAATAAGCACGTGAACTAGGTAAAGGCGACCCCGTTAAATTCTTACGCGACATTGACTGGGCTGGTTTAACCAAACAAGCTATCGATTTAGTGAAAGAGAAAATAGTCAGTATCCGTGGTGCCTTTGATGATATTGTCGATAGCTGGTATTTAAAAAGAATTATTCCCGATGAAGCCCTTGATAGCTTAAAAAATGCCAGTAAAAAACTTGGTGAAATACTCCCCAAAGTAGAGCAAGGCATTACTCAAGGCATGCAAGACCTTGAGAAAAAGTTTAGCAAAGCCCTTGACGAATACACAGGTGAGTTAGCCCATGTAGGCATAACTAACGTACCTAATAAAGTAAAAACGATTGAACTCAAAGCCCCAAGTGGCAATAATTTATCCGGTGGTCAAGCAGCTAAAGCTTTAACCAAGTCACGAAAAACACCTGATGATTTCTCTCAGTTTAAGTCAATGAACCATAAAAAGGCTGCGGCAGGAGAGTATAATAGCCACCAACTCATGACTGAAAAAGGCTATACACCACTCGGAAAAACTGACGGTAATTATAAGCCCGGCGAAACAGGTATAGACGGAATTTATCTCCACCCGAATCCACCGCCTGATTACGTTATTACTGAGGCCAAGTATAATACTGCTCGTTTGGGTAAGACCAAAGATGGCAAGCAAATGGGTAATGATTGGGTTACTGACAAGCGACTTGAAAAAGCTGGCTTAAGCAGGCAACAGCGTGATGAAATCCTTGATGCGCTTGACGATAATGACGGCACAGTGCAAAAACTGTTAATACGCAACAAAGAAGATGGCACCTTAGTCGTTAAAGAATTAGATAAAAACGCCAATATCATTGGTGAAGCAATTAAATTATAAAAGAGATCACAAATGTTAAGAGATACACTCAAAGATAAAGCTTACTATGATGACTACGTTACTTATAGCACAGAGCGTATCAATAGATTAATAAAGAAGCTTAAATCCGTCGGTAAACTTACTGACGAAGTAAAAATGAATAATGCCTTTAGGTTAGTTAATGATAGCATCAACCTGCTTCATCAAAAATATTCCCGTGGCGATGACTTAGCTGAACTTAAGCCTCATTTACTTGACCTTTTGGAGTACAGAAACTGGCAAAAACATTATGCCGACCTTCTACCTAAAAACGAACAAGTGGCACGCATTGGTAAAGAAGAGCTAGGAGAACACAAACTAGAGAAATTGCTACAATGGCTAGCCTTTGCCTATTGTTTAGATATGGGACAAGACTACTACCAACAAGTACTCGAGTTAATCGCCAACCAAGGGCAAGACGGTTTGTTAGATAACCTTGCTATTGCCATGGGTGATACCACGCGTGAAGTGGCAACCACAACGGTCTTTAAAAAACGTTTTGATAAGTTATATAACATGGTAGTAGCTGAGCCTGCGCAAAGACCCGCCCTCGTGAAAATCTATTTAGATGCTTGGTATAAGCTATACGGTAGCCCTGACTTACATTTGATGGATACCGACACATACAATGGCTATTGGTGCTGGGAGGCCGCTTTAGTGGTTAAGCTTTACAACATAGACGATAGCAGCTTTATTGACCATGAGTACTACCCAAAAGATTTAGTGCACTGGCAAGATAATAACAAATAAGGTTAGGAATTAGACTCATGCGTGATACTCGCAAAGA
>NZ_BAAAFA010000020.1:0-5838 GCF_039523295.1 Colwellia asteriadis
CAACACCTTGTTTACCATTGGTAGCCCAATCTTTCATACCCGTAACACCATTATTGGTGCCACGATATACTAGCATGGTCTCACCATTAACCGTTGACTTCATCAATGCTGCCCCAAAGCCTGATTCTTTATCGGTGAAAATAGCATCTTTAAGACCAGGTATGGTGCTTGGGTCTATTAACTCTAACCCTGCTGGTGGTGGCGGTAATTGATAAATCACCTTGTTCAGTTTGCCAAGCAATGTTGTTATTGGCAGATGAGTGAAGGGCACGCTCGGTTAAGTAGGAGCTAGCGCTCACCGATTCAAGCAACATTTCTTCGGCAATGTTAACGCTATTTTTAGCATCAATGTGCTGATAGCCCTCACAGCTTACGTTGATGTTGCCTTCCTCAGTGTCAAACATTAAGCTGGTGCCGGCATGGAAACTAATGTCGCCTAAGCGTGAAATCCACTGAATGTCATGCTCTGCTTTTTTGTGCGCATTAAACTCAATATAATGCTCCCCCGCGAGGGTTTGCAGGGTAATTTTAGGGATAAGCTTGTGATCATCAAAAATTAATTCATAGCCCAAGCGAGAAACAATACGATTTAGGTGTGAATCTACACTGGTAACGATTGAGGGCTGCACATCATTAATGTCAAAACCAATAAGGTAGGCTTTAGTTTGATGAGGGCGGTTATTGTTGAATGCAGTCTATGTGGAAGTGTATGAGCCTAGCATTAGCGAGGTAATAGGCGTATAGAAAGGTTAGTCATCCTTATAAAAACCAGCCTGTCACTTTGTATAGTGACAAAGCAACAAGCAGGTTTGAAATCCATTTCAAATTGTTAAAGAGCGTGGTTTTTGGTAACAATAATCAAAACAGAGTGATTGAGCTGGTTAATTTGTTTAAACGGCTCTGACCCCTTTTATTTTTTTGCTGTTATTTTATTAGAGCGTGTTAATAACTAAGCCCTATCACGACTAGGTCGCGGGGGGGGATTAGTAAATTTAAAATAGTGTCGTGCTTTACGGAGACTACGTAATGTAAATATTCCCCAAAGCGTACCAAATGGTATTAAGAACAAAGCAACACAGGCAATAGGCCCAACGCAATAGAATGCTAATTTATTGTTTTGGCAAAGCTTGAAGCATAATACGAATTGGCTAATCACAAGCACTAAATTTCTAATAGTCGAATTGCTAAACAACAGACCGTCTTGCGTTGTAAACAAAGAGAAAAAGAAAATAGCGAGTAATATTAGACACCATAAAATAAATAATATTTTTAATTTGAATAAGCTGTTCTTTGCGTTTTCATAAACTGCTATTTCCTCTTCTGAATAACGATTAATTGCGCTAACGCCCCCTTGAACAGCGGCTAGTGACTTATTCTCGTCAGATGTAGCATTATCAATGTATTCTATGACCGAATCTAATGCTTCTGAATGTGCGAATGCGCTGAGTTTTTCCCTCTCTTCTTGCCATAAAAATGTGTCATTCAGTAACAATATTGAGTTTTTATCTAAACCGTCTACTGAGTATTTTTTATGTTTTTTTTCGTTGGAAATTGCGTTGCATAAGGCGTAAATTGCGTTAATTAAATATAAACTCACTTTAAAGTGAATATCCTGATTAAGTAGCGCTTTATTTTGACTTAGCTCACTCCAGAGTTGAAATTGAATATGTGAATTATCTTCAGATAAAATTTCGTCGCATAGTTGTAAAATGTCGTCTAAATTATCAATGCCTTCTTGCTGGCTATTGGTCATTTCAACATTCTGTGGGGTTTCAACCAAATTTTGTTCATTCGAGTTAACTAAATTTTGAAAGGAGTTTTCAATAATTTCTTCATGTAGTTGCTGGTCGCTGATTGTTGATTCATCAGTTGCAAGTTGATCTGCAAGGTATGCATTTTTATCAAAAAGTAATGTTTCTTCGATGTCAATATGTGTGCTGTCATTAATTAACTCGTTGCCGAAATATGCTTGCTCCTCTTCTTCATGTAAAGGTGCTCTTTCTTCCTCATATGAGGGCACATCTTCCTCTTGTGTAGAGAAAAACGTTTGTTCCTCAATGGCCATTGTTGTTTGACTAGCCGCAATTTTTGCGTACTTGATTGCGCTTTTATAAGCGTTGTGCAGTAAAGAAAACTCTGTGGGTTTTTCGTCAGGGCGAATAACTTTAACACGAGCAGCATAGGCTTTTTTAATCAAGCCAATTTCAGTCGTTGGCTCTATTTGCAATTGTTCCCAATCAACCATTAAAACCAACTTTCATTATCGAATGAATCTAAAGCATCACCGAAAAGCACCTGTTCTCGTTGTATTTCTCTGGGATTTTGGCGGTCTAGTGTATGCTCAAAACGAGAGATCAATTGAGCAATTTCTTCTCTTTGATAACCAAGGGAGCTACTGTACATACGTTCGGCCCTCGCCACTAAAGCTCGATTTTTTTCACTGTCTCTAGGGTGAAATTTGAGCTTTTGAAGCACTTTTTTAGCACGAGTTATTTGCTCAGCTGTTAATGCACCTGGTGCGTTATGAATTACTTTATTGTAGGTTTGTCCGGTAGTTTTAACTTTAACGTCGATTTCCAGTAAGCCACTCATATCGTAACTATAACGAACGGTAATAGGTTGATGTCCAGCTTTGTCTTTAGGCACAGCTACTTTTAATCTACCCAAGAAAATATTTTTATCTACTTGCCTGTGTTCACCTTGATATATACCAACCTGCATCGCTGTTTGATTATCCGTAGAAGTGCATAAATCGCGTTCCACACTAATCGGCACAATAGAGTTTCGCTCGATAATAGGGAGCATTTGACCAGGGTTATCAAAATCATCAAGCACCTCAGTTCCTAGTGTAAAAGGGCATACATCGGTTAAGACAATGTCATCTAGCGCTTCGTTTTTCTCTACCAGCCCAGCTTGAACACCTGCTCCTATTGATACAACAAGATCTGGATCTAAATTACATGAAGGTAAGCGGCCAAAGAGCTTACTGACCATTGAACGCAATGCTTTTAGTTTTGTTGAGCCACCAACTAAAATAACATCATCAATTTCATTTGGGTGTAAGTTGGCATCTCGTAGTGCCTGTTTAACAGGTTGCTGCACTCTATAGAGCAATGGTGTTATAACGCTATAAAACCACTCTTGCTCTATTGTTAAATCGTATGTTTTATTTTGATATGTCACCTGAAGTTTATGACGCAACTCATTGTCAATATTACATTTAATTGTTTCTAGCTTCATGAGCGCTTGTTGCCGCTCTTTTCGGGAAAACAGTTTTTTATCCAAGTTGTTATCTATACACAGTTGTTCAAACATTACTGTAACAAAGTCTTCACCACCCAGGTAATTGTCACCAGCGCTGGCGTGTACTTCCATAACACCTTCAAAAAATTCTAATATTGATACGTCGAAAGTGCCACCACCCATATCTAAAATAATAAAGGTGCCCTGTTGGCGATTATTTAAACCATAAGCCATTGCTGCGGCTGTTGGCTCGTTTATGAGCCTTCTAACGGTTAGCCCAGCTAGTTCCCCGGCAAGTTTAGTCGCATACCGTTGGTTTTCATTAAAATAAGCGGGCACGCTGATAATTGCTTCTGTGACTTTCTCCTCTAAAAATTGTTCGGCATCTTCAACCAGAGAACGCAATATAAAAGAAGACAACTCAGGTGCTGTAAAGGAAAGGCCACCAATTTCTAGCGAATGCTCTGTGCCCATAACACGTTTAAACACAGCAACTGTACTTAGTGGATGACTAATTAGTCTTTGTTTAGCCGTAGTGCCGACGATAATGTTTTTTTCATCGTCAATGGCGACGACAGATGGGGTTAAAAACTTATTTAACCGATTGGGGATTTGCACTAACTCTGCATTTTTCCAAACACAACATGCACTATTAGTTGTGCCTAAATCTATACCTATAATGGCCATAGTCAGATTCCTTCTGAATAATTTAATTCCAATTTTTACGCCCCAAGATATTACCAATTTAGATTGAGTAAGTCAGTAAAATAAAAGGAATTTTTTATTGCGAATCATCCAACTAGATTGAAACTAAATTGGCTATGCTGCTTCATTGCTGTGTTTGGTACTTTAGCTTTAGCTCAAATCCAATTAAAATTAAATAGCCTATGGTCATCACAAACATAAAAAGCTTGTTGAGTGACAACTGATAGTGCCGAAGGTAATTAAAATATATCCAGTAAGCGAATACCCCTGAAAATGCTCTGCTTTTTGTGCGCATTAAACTCAATATAATGCTCCCCTGCGAGGGTTTTTAAAATCACCTTAGGCTCAGTACCTAAATCGTCAATACAAAGTTCATGGCCCGAGCGAGAAACAATACGATTTAGGTGTGAATTTACACTGGTAACGACTGAGGGCTGCACATCATTCATGTCAAAACCCAAGAGGTAGGCTTTGATTTGATGAGGGCGATTATTGTTGAATGCAGTCTATGTTGAAATGTATGAGCCTAGCATTAGCCAGAGAATAGGCGTATAGAAAGGTTAATTAATAAAAACCTGCTTGTCACTTTGAAAAACTATAAAGCAACTGGCTGGTTTGAAATCCATTTCAAATTGTTAAAGAGCGTGGTTTTTGGTAGCAATAATCAAAACAGAGTGATTGGGCTGGTTAATTTGTTTAAATGGCTTTGACCTATTTGCCTTACGTCACTAAGTTCAATGTATGCTGTGTTAATTTATTGCTCTATCAGAACAACAACTGACTTACCTTGCTCGGCGGCACCCCTGAGGATAACTTGTGTTGAGGCATACGCTTAATTGCGGCTGCCCCAGGTAACTCATTGCCTTTCGGCGCTTTCAACTCATCAGTTTTAACTTTCTTAATATCGCCTGTTTTACCCACATGTGGTAACTCACCTGTGTATTCATCAAGGGCTTTGCTAAATTTTTTCTCAAGGTCTTGCATGCCCTTTTGCATGCCGAGCTCTACTTTAGGAAGTATTTCGCCGAGTTTTTTACTGGAATTTTTTAAGCTATCAAGGGCTTCATCGGGAATAATTCTTTTTAAATACCAGCTATCGACAATATCATCAAAGGCACCACGAATACTGATTATTTTCTCTTTCACTAAATCGATAGCTTGTTTGGTTAAACCAGCCCAGTCAATGTCGCGTAAGAATTTAACCGGGTCGCCTTTGCCTAGTTCACGTGCTTATTTCAATTGAAAGCGCAAGGGCGGGAGTAAGTACTTCCCCTGCTTTTTCAATAATGACTTTGCCGACGCCTTTAATGGCAGAGCCGCTTTACTTTGGAAGTTAGGGGAACAAAACTAATGCCCGTTAAGGGGAGGGCAATCCAACCTATGCTGTCGTTAGCGTTGTCATCGTCAGTCAGTAGCATAGTGTTGGCACAGAGAACGCGTACGTCAATTATTAGCGACTCGCCCAATATTGAATAGCACTTGACTTTAAGGATAGTTGGTAACGCCTTTTTAAACTGTCACAGATAATAAAACTAATAAAGTTGTGGCTTTATCATTCTACGCAGCATATAAAGCAAGCTATTGATATTGAATAATAGTTTACTGTTAATATTTATATAAATTGTTAAAGAGCTGTTTATGTTGTGTAGTCACTCTACTCATGAGCTACAAGCGAGTTACTGCTTAATTAAATCAACAGCAAGCATTGGGTGTGGTGTTAGTTTATCTTTGTTGACGTTTAATATATTTGCTACTAACGACAACTCAAAACACCAGTAGCCAATATAATAATCCGTATACTCAAACTCACAATCACACTCATGGTTTTCATGCCAATCAGCATCTTCTAATTGTGCGTACCATTGTTCAATAAATTGATTGAGCAATATG
>NZ_BAAAFA010000021.1:0-1386 GCF_039523295.1 Colwellia asteriadis
CAAAACCACTTGGGTGTTGTATGGTTAAGCCTCACGGGCAATTAGTATCAGTTAGCTCAATGCCTCGCAGCACTTACACACCTGACCTATCAACGTTGTAGTCTCCAACGACCCTTTAGGGAGCTCAAAGCTCCAGTGAGAACTCATCTCAAAGCCTGCTTCCCGCTTAGATGCTTTCAGCGGTTATCAGTTCCGAACGTAGCTACCGGGCAATGCCATTGGCATGACAACCCGAACACCAGTGGTTCGTCCACTCCGGTCCTCTCGTACTAGGAGCAGCCCTCTTCAATTCTCAAACGCCCACGGCAGATAGGGACCGAACTGTCTCACGACGTTCTAAACCCAGCTCGCGTACCACTTTAAATGGCGAACAGCCATACCCTTGGGACCGACTTCAGCCCCAGGATGTGATGAGCCGACATCGAGGTGCCAAACACCGCCGTCGATATGAACTCTTGGGCGGTATCAGCCTGTTATCCCCGGAGTACCTTTTATCCGTTGAGCGATGGCCCTTCCATACAGAACCACCGGATCACTATGACCTACTTTCGTACCTGCTCGACGTGTCTGTCTCGCAGTTAAGCTGGCTTATGCCATTGCACTAACCGTACGATGTCCGACCGTACTTAGCCAACCTTCGTGCTCCTCCGTTACTCTTTGGGAGGAGACCGCCCCAGTCAAACTACCCACCAGACAGTGTCCCCAAGCCCGATAAGGGCCCTAGGTTAGAACATCACGCATACAAGGGTGGTATTTCAAGATTGGCTCCACCACATCTGGCGACATGGTTTCAACGCCTCCCACCTATCCTACACATGTAGGAGCAATGTTCACTGTCAAGCTATAGTAAAGGTTCACGGGGTCTTTCCGTCTAGCCGCGGGTATACGGCATCTTAACCGCAAATTCAATTTCACTGAGTCTCGGGTGGAGACAGTGTGGCCATGATTACGCCATTCGTGCAGGTCGGAACTTACCCGACAAGGAATTTCGCTACCTTAGGACCGTTATAGTTACGGCCGCCGTTTACCGGGGCTTCGATCATGAGCTTCGTCCGAGGACTAACCCAATCAATTAACCTTCCGGCACCGGGCAGGCGTCACACCGTATACGTCATCTTTCGATTTTGCACAGTGCTGTGTTTTTAATAAACAGTTCCAGCCACCTGGTTACTTCGACTGGTCTGAGCTTAGGAAGCAAGTTCCATCACCCATATCCAGCGTACCTTCTCCCGAAGTTACGGTACTATTTTGCCTAGTTCCTTCACCCGAGTTCTCTCAAGCGCCTTAGTATTCTCTACCTAACCACCTGTGTCGGTTTGGGGTACGGTTCCTATATATCTGAAGCTTAGAAGCTTTTCCTGGAAGCATGGCATCAATGACTTCATG
>NZ_BAAAFA010000021.1:1484-2963 GCF_039523295.1 Colwellia asteriadis
ACTTTCACACGGACTACCAACGCCGTGCTCACCTAGCCTACTCCGTCCCTCCTTCGCAATATATAGAAGTACAGAAATATTAATCTGTTTCCCATCGACTACACCTTTCGGTCTCGCCTTAGGGGCCGACTTACCCTGCCCTGATTAACATGGGACAGGAAACCTTGGTCTTTCGGCGGGGGAGTTTTTCACTCCCCTTATCGTTACTCATGTCAGCATTCGCACTTGTGATACCTCCAGCAAACTTCTCAATTCACCTTCAACGGCTTACACAACGCTCCCCTACCACTCATAGTAAACTATGAATCCGCAGCTTCGGTGACTAGTTTAGCCCCGTTACATCTTCCGCGCAGACCGACTCGACTAGTGAGCTATTACGCTTTCTTTAAAGGATGGCTGCTTCTAAGCCAACCTCCTAGCTGTCTATGCCTTTCCACATCGTTTCCCACTTAACTAGTACTTTGGGACCTTAGCTGGCGGTCTGGGTTGTTTCCCTCTTCACAACGGACGTTAGCACCCGCAGTGTGTCTCCCGCATATCACTCATTGGTATTCGGAGTTTGCAAAGGGTTGGTAAGTCGGGATGACCCCCTAGCCTTAACAGTGCTCTACCCCCAATGGTGTTCGTGCGAGGCTCTACCTAAATAGATTTCGGGGAGAACCAGCTATCTCCCGGCTTGATTAGCCTTTCACTCCGACCCACAAGTCATCACCGCATTTTTCAACATACGTGTGTTCGGTCCTCCAGTTGATGTTACTCAACCTTCAACCTGCCCATGGGTAGATCGCCGGGTTTCGGGTCTATACCCTGCAACTAAACGCGCAGTTAACACTCGCTTTCGCTACGGCTCCCCTAATCGGTTAACCTTGCTACAGAATATAAGTCGCTGACCCATTATACAAAAGGTACGCAGTCACTAGACTAAATCTAGCTCCCACTGCTTGTACGTATGCGGTTTCAGGTTCTATTTCACTCCCCTCACAGGGGTTCTTTTCGCCTTTCCCTCACGGTACTGGTTCACTATCGGTCAGTTAGTAGTATTTAGCCTTGGAGGATGGTCCCCCCATATTCAGACAAAGTTTCACGTGCTCCGTCCTACTCGATTTCACTTAAAGGTGGCTTTTGTGTACGGGACTATCACCCTGTATCGTTGTCCTTTCCAGAACATTCCACTAGCGCCCAATAAGCTTAAGGGCTGATTCGCGTTCGCTCGCCGCTACTAACGAAATCTCGGTTGATTTCTTTTCCTCGGGGTACTTAGATGTTTCAGTTCTCCCGGTTTGCCTCATTAACCTATGTATTCAGTTAATGATACCTAGCTTATGCTAAGTGGGTTTCCCCATTCGGAAATCGAAGACTATAATGGTTTTTATCACCTTATCTTCGCTTATCGCAGATTAACACGTCCTTCATCGCCTCTAACTGCCAAGGCATCCACCACATACGCTTAGTCACTTAACCATACAACCCTAAGTAGTC
>NZ_BAAAFA010000022.1:0-3959 GCF_039523295.1 Colwellia asteriadis
TTCACACAAATTGCATGATAACTAATTGTTAAAGAAGAAGATAAGAGTCACATTCGCTCATTATCATCGCTACTGGTAAGTAGCGTGCTTGTTGCCGTAGCCCCGAAGCAGGATGCGTATCATACGCTTCCGAGTTTTGATGTCAACCTTTAATTTCAAATTAATTTTAAAATCATTTAAAAGTAAACGTTAAGTGGCTTGTTTATTCGATAATACGAGTAGATAAGCTATCAAAATAGTTCTTTCAGGCTTCTTTTTGGTTGAACCCCTTGGAACTGGAGCGCATTATAGAGAGCTAACTTGAATGCGCAAGGGTTATTTTCACTTTAATGACTGTTCGACTATAAATACGGCTACATGGTTAAAAACAACACGAAAAATGAAGATTTAAGCTTAGAAGTTGCTATCTTCGTAGTCTTCTTTTTGATTGGCCTGCTTTTTTCCCCGCTAGAGCTTGCTGTCGTGCTTTCTTTTTATTGAGCTTAGGTGCATTCATAGCATCAAGTGTTACTTTATTAAGATCTGGTTCATAGCCAGGAAACCATTGCTGTAATAATCGATAGTCCAATATTTTTTCAATAGCCTCTAACAACCACTCTTCTGAAGGGCTTAGCAAAGATACCGCTAAACCAGACTTACCTGCGCGAGCAGTACGCCCAATTCTATGGATATAGTCTTCAGCTTGGTGCGGTAGTTCATAATTAATGACATATCCTAATTCATTAATGTCTATTCCTCGAGCAGCAACATCTGTTGCCACTAAAGCTCGTACTTTACCTGTTTTAAAGTCTGCTAATGCTTTTTCTCTCGCACCTTGCGATTTGTCACCGTGAATAGATTGCGCTTTAATACCGTCTTTGCACATTTCTTTTGCTAATGCATCTGCTGTTGCTTTAGTTCTTGTGAAAATCAAGACTTGCTGCCAATTTTTTGATCCAATTAAAAATGATGTTAACTCTCTTTTTTTATCAGCATCAACCATGTAAACGATTTGTTCTATTTCGCTTGCTACAGTATTTTTAGCATCTATTTCTATACACTCTGCATCGGTAAGCAGTTTTTTAGCGACTTTATAAACTTCATCATTAAAAGTTGCGGAGAATAGTAAAGTTTGTCGCTTAACAGAGAGGTGCGTTAAAATTTTATCTATTTCATCTTTAAAGCCCATATCTAACATACGATCAGCTTCATCAAAAACAAGGTACTGAACATCATCAAGACTAACTATACCTGACTGTAAATGATCGATTAACCTACCAGGTGTTGCCACGAGAATATCTACACCTTGAGCTATCCTTGCTGCTTGCTCTTTTGCACTCACCCCGCCATAAGCTAATGCTGACTGTAATGGCGTATATTGACTATATTCGGTAAAACTCTTATGCACCTGTTTTGCTAATTCACGGGTTGGTGTAAGTACAAGTACTCTAAGTGCGGGGTCAACCTTATTCTGCTCAATTAAATGCTGTAAAATAGGTAGCGCAAATGCTGCTGTTTTTCCTGTGCCTGTTTGGGCTCTAGCCATTAGATCGTGTTTTTTAAGAATCACGGGAATAGCTTGTTGCTGAATGTCAGTTGGTGAGTCGTAGTTAAGTTCAGCTAACGCCTTTGATATAGCGTTATTAAAAGAAAAAGCAGCGAAGGTCATGTGATGATCATATAAGTTAAAAAGTAATGCTATAGTTTAACAGAGTTAACTTTAACTTGCAGATTATAGACGGTCAGTTAAAGTTAGATTTCATAAATGGATAGATTAAGCATAGTATGGAAAACACTGACTACGATGATATGCGCTTTTTAATAGTAGATAACCTCAAGCCATCTCAAGATATCTTAAAGCAATTTGCCATGAGGCTTACAAGTAAGCAGGTAGATAGTACTCATTATGCCCAAGATGTTATCACTATTTGTCAACAAAAGTCATATGATGTCATTCTACTTGGTTACGATTTAGGTGAAGATCAAAAAAATGGTCAACAGATATTAGAAGAGCTTCGAGTTAATAACTTTATAAATCGCCATTGTATAATTATTCTAATTACCGCTGAAATATCTCAAGCGATGGTGCTAGCAGCACTTGAGCATAAGCCTGACAATTACTTATGTAAGCCTTACTCGTTAAATGAGTTAAATAATCGTCTTCTTAGCTGTATTAGAAAGAAAAAGTCGATGGCTGCTATTTATCATGCATTAGAACAAGGTAAACCAACTTTAGTGATAGAGCGATGCGATGATGCACTGGCTCAAAGCACTCCCTACAAAGCTGAGTGTCTTGGTATTAAGTCAAGACAACTATTTCAGCTTGAAAAATACGATCAAGCACAAGCAATTTACTTGTCGTATAAAGATAATAAAAGCTGTCAGTGGGCTAATATCGGCTTAGGAAGAATAGCCTTACAAAAAGAGCAACTTGACCATGCAGAGGCTATTTTCAAACAAGCAATACTCATAAATCCTTATTACCTTGCAAGTTATGATTGGCTCGCATTGACTTATCAAAAAAAATTACAATTTTTATTTGCCGAAGAGATATTGGAACAGGCTTTAAGTTTATCACCACGATCTTTACCACGACTAAAAAGGTATGCACAATTATGCTTACAGAATGAGCATTTTGATAAAGCGACATATGCATACGAACAAACTTACATTCTTGCTCATAACTCTATACATCACTCCCCTGATAATGCAATTAGCTTTGCCAAAGCTTTAATTGAATACGTGCCAATATTACCAGCATTAGATGCAAAGAAAATGAGCACGAAAGCGTTCAAATATCTTAAACAGATGAGTCGTGATTTCAATAGGGCCGAATTTAGAATTCAATCGCATTTATTAACTGCTTGTTTATTGGAACAAACTAATGAAGCGCGCCTTGCTCAAGAGGCATTAGATAATGGTGCTAAGCTCTTAACTCGAGAGCGTGATAATTTATCGTCAGACTCACTACTTAAAATTACTGAAGTCATGAAGAAAATTCCTTCAGCTAATAATAAGTATTCAGAGCTACTTATAATTAATAAAGAAAGTGACGCTAATGATTACAACGACAAAGCACAAGCAGCTCTAGAAAAAAGTATTAGCCTATACCATAGTAAAAAATTTAGCGCTGCAATTGAAGAGCTGACTAAAGCACTAAACTCTTTTCCTGAACATTTAGGAATAAAATTAAACTTACTACAAGTTTATTTAATGGCTTATGAAGAGAGTGAAGTAGAAAATACACTATTAATGTCAGCGAAAATATTATTAAAAGAACTGAGCACAATTGATTGTTCAGAAGACGAAAAATTAAGACTAAGAAAACTGCAAAGAAAATACCAAGCGCTAGCAGGTATCTAATTAAAAGAATTAGTATTTCAAAGAAAGTTATTAGTAAGATCTTTAGAAAGCAAAAAGCCGTAGTAAATACTACGGCTTTTTATATGATGGTGGAGGGAGGTGGATTCGAACCACCGAAGGCTGAGCCGTCAGATTTACAGTCTGATCCCTTTGGCCACTCGGGAACCCCTCCACGGGGCCATTTTTATCATTTTACTGATAAGAATTAGGAGTCTAACAATGTCCTACTCTCACATGGGAACTCCCACACTACCATCGGCGCTACTGCGTTTCACTTCTGAGTTCGGAATGGGATCAGGTGGTACCACAGTGCTATTGTCGTTAGACAAAAACTTTAATGTATTAATTATCTAAATAAATAACTAATCTATTAAAGCTCGAAAAACCCGTTATCTTGTAACGGGCCTCTCTTGAGCTTTCGCTCGAATAGACGTTTAACAATGTCTCGCTACGCTCTCACATGGGCTTATCTGCAACATAAGTCACACGACCATCGGCGCTACTGCGTTTCATTATCAAAACTTAAATAGAAGTTTAGCAATGTCCTACTCTCACATGGGAACTCCCACACTACCATCGGCGCTACTGCGTTTCACTTCTGAGTTCGGAATGGGATC
>NZ_BAAAFA010000023.1:0-2095 GCF_039523295.1 Colwellia asteriadis
CGATTAACTCGAGTACTTGTTGGTAGTAGTCTTGTCCCATATCTAAACAATAGGCAAAGGCTAGCCATTGTAGCAATTTCTCTAGTTTGTGTTCTCCTAGCTCTTCTTTACCAATGCGTGCCACTTGCTCGTGTTCAGGCAAGGCATCAGCATAGTCTTTTTGCCACTGTCGGTATTGCAGCGCTTCAAGTAAATGAGGTTTTAACTCGCTTAAGTCGTCACCTCGCGAGTATTTTTGGTGGAGTAATTCTGTTACATCATTAACTAACCTAAAGGCATTGTTCATTTTTACTTCATCAGTGAACTTGCCTGTGGTCTCTAATTTTTTAATTTTTTTAGTAATGACTTTTATTCTAAAATTAACTCTGTCGTCATAATAAGCTTTATTTCTTAGTGTATCTCTTAACATAGTGTTCTCGTTTTATAAGTCTAACGCTTTACCAATGATCTTGGCATTTTTGTCCAGTTCTTTTACGACTAAGCTGTTGTCTAGTTTGTTGCGTATTAGTAGTTTTTGCACCATACCATCGTTGTCAGCTAGTGAGTCTAGTATCTCTTCAATGTGCTCCTCACTTACCCCTGCTTTTCTTAATCGTTTTTCGTCAATCCAGTCATTGCTCATTTGCTTGCCGTCTTTGGTATTCCCCAAACGTGCTTTATTGTACTTGGCTTCAGTGATGGCAAAATAAGGCGGCGGGTTTGGATGGAGATAAATTCCGTCTATACCTGTTTCACCTGCTTTGTAATTACCGTCAGTTTTTCCGAGTGGTGTATAGCCTTTTTCAGTCATGAGTTGGTGGCTATTATACTCTCCTGCAGCAGCCTTTTTATGGTTCATTGATTTAAATTCAGTAAAATCATCAGGTGTTTTTCGTGACTTGGTTAAAGCTTTAGCTGCTTGACCACCGGGTAAATTATTGCCACTTGGGGCTTTGAGTTCAATCGTTTTTACTTTATTAGGTACGTTAGTTATGCCTAAAGCAGGTACTCCACCCGTGTATTCATCAAGGGCTTTGCTAAATTTTTTCTCAAGGTCTTGCATGCCTTGAGTAATGCCTTGCTCTACTTTTGGGAGTATTTCGCCGAGTTTTTTACTGGCATTTTTTAAGCTATCAAGGGCTTCATCGGGAATAATTCTTTTTAAATACCAGCTATCGACAATATCATCAAAGGCACCACGGATACTGACTATTTTTTCTTTCACTAAATCGATAGCTTGTTTGGTTAAACCAGCCCAGTCAATGTCGCGTAAGAATTTAACCGGGTCGCCTTTGCCTAGTTCACGTGCTTATTTCAATTGAAAGCGCAAGGGCGGGAGTAAGTACTTCCCCTGCATTTTCAATAATAACTTTGCCGACGCCTTTAATGGCTGAGCCGCTCGACTTTGGAAGTTAGGGGAACAAAACTAATACCCGTTAAGGCTAAGGCAATCCACCCCATGCTGTCGTTTGCTTTATCATCATCAGTGAGTAACATAGTGTTGGCACAGACATCGCGCACGTCCATCACTTGGTCAGCTACGCTGGGGTATAAGCGGTATCATCGAAATAACGATACCGCCTACAAATCTTTGAAGTAGACGGATTTTTATTGAAATCGTGTTACAAGGCGCTGTGCACCTATTGACTGTAATAATAAAGACAGTTTGACTCCCCCCCGATGAAACTTTACTCAAGCACGTTTTAATTAATAGGTTGACCTTTAGCAACACGCTCTCTTACTTCGGCAGGTGAAAGAGGCGGGAAGTTGATGCCTTTTTCTATGAGCAGCTCTTTGACTTTTAGTGCCCATTTGTAAGAATCAGAAGATGGGGGAATCAGATTAGAATTCAAGCCATCGTGTATTCTCCATGCGATTGTTGCTCCAGTTTGGGCTGGGGAGTGATACTCAGTACCGAGTTTTATGAATTTGTATACTAGTTCAAATTTACCTAAGTAGGAAGCATCTAAAGCACTATTTTTATTAGCGCGATTGGTTTTGTTTAAATCAACACCGTGCTTGATTAATAACTCTATTTCATCCCAATCACCCATACCAATGGCGCCAAAAATAGCGGGCTGACCATCTCTATCAACCGCATTGGCATCGCCGCCAT
>NZ_BAAAFA010000024.1:0-1428 GCF_039523295.1 Colwellia asteriadis
CAATGCCAGTCAGTTAAGCTGACTGGCATTTTTCTTTTTATGGGGATACTTGGATGGTTTAGGTTTAACCCATCGGGGATATTTTCTATCTTCTCGGCGAGTCGGAAGCTTAAATAAGAGTAGCGTATTGAGTAGATGCTCCCAGTGCATCGGAATGTTTCCGGGACTCATTATTGATATTGACGAGAAATACTGAATAACAGCCATCGAGCTGCTAGAGAAACTAAGCTGATTAGGCCATATACCTGTTACGTTAGCCGCCATTGTCATAATTCTTCGTATTAAATTATAGGCAAGTAATACACCCCATAACTCCTGACGAACCATGTCTGGACGCTTACTTCTCAAATGGTATGAACTACCAAGCATTGTCTGTTTTATTTCTCTAAATCCAAGCTCTATCTCCCAGCGGTGACAATATAATTCAACAATTTCATTACCTGGAAAGCGCAATCTATCTGTCATTGAGGTTAATATACGATAGGTTTTACCTTTTATTGTTTTACTGATTAATCTTGCTCTAATGGTTTGAGGAACATCGGGAAAATTCTTTTGTGCATGTTTTGTCGTTTTTAATTCAATGATGTGGTCATTTTTACCGACAGAGGAAATGATTTCATACTGTAAATCAGGCCTTGCTGGTATTAGCCAATGCCGTTCATTCCCCGTCTGTCGCCAACGATTTAATAAACCTAGAGAATAATATCCTTTATCAAACATCGTTAGTGAGTTGTCGGGTGTACGTTCAATTAAGCGCTCAGCTAACTTCATTTCATTGGTTTTATAATTATCAAATTCACTACTGATAAGCTGATGGCTGGTCAATTCCATATGGCAGACCATGCGTATTTGTGGAAAGGCTGTATCACCATATTGGTTGCTACCAGAAGAAAATGCTTTACGATTATCTGGAGTGTCGGCTGTTCGCCATACAACACCATCAACGGCTAATAGGCTCAAACCATTCCATGTTTCGAATTCCTGTTGCTTATACATCACTTCGGCTGACTTATTGAAAACCTGTTTTACAGACTCATCTCCTAGCCGTTGTCTTGCTTGTACCATTGCACTTGGAGCAACAAGCTGATTCTTTCCTGGTAACATGATATCTAGCTTATTAGCGATATTCCAAACTGACTCTTTTCGAAATAATGCCATGCCTATAACCGACCACAGAACCGCTTCAAGTGGTAACCTGCGCTTGCGCACTGTTGCTATTCCTGCTTGTTGAAAACCTTGTTCGATAATCTCTGGGTCGAGAAGCTCTGATAACTTTTCAAAGGTATGGTACCGAGTACTTTCTTCAAGTGTGGTCTGTAATGCTTGTTCAATATTCACAAAAAAAATCCGTAGTTAGTTTCCTAACTACGGATTTTGCATGATCGTTTGGATCGGTCAACCGATCATTCTCTTAACTGATCGGCATTG
>NZ_BAAAFA010000025.1:0-1338 GCF_039523295.1 Colwellia asteriadis
TCTTTGCGAGTATCACGCATGAGTCTAATTCCTAACCTTATTTGTTATTATCTTGCCAGTGCACTAAATCTTTTGGGTAGTACTCATGGTCAATAAAGCTGCTATCGTCTATGTTGTAAAGCTTAACCACTAAAGCGGCGCCCCAGCACCAGTAGCCGATGTAGGCATCGGTATCCATTAAGTGATAATCAGGACTCCCTTCTGCTTTGTACCATGCATCTAAATAGGTTTTTACTAAATCAGAGCGCTTTGAAGGCTCAGCTACAACTACGTTGTATAATTTACCAAAGCGTTTTTTAAATAAGGTCGATTGCGCTACTTCGCGGTTTTTATCGCCCATAGCCACTGCAATGTTATCTAATAAACCGTCTTGTCCTTGGTTGGCGATTAACTCAAGTACTTGCTGATAATAGTCTTGCCCCATATCTAAACAATAAGCAAAAGCAAGCCAGATTAACGTGCGGCGCATATCGTCTTCGTATATTTCTTCTTTGCTGATACGGGCTACTTGCTCATTGTCAGGCAAAACATCAGCATAGTCTTTTTGCCAGTTTCTGTATTCTAACGCTTCAAGTAAATGAGGTTTAAGTTCCGCCAAACCATCGCCACGGGAGTATTTTTGGTGGAGTAATTCGGTAACATCATCAACAAGCCGAAAAGCATTATTCATTTTTACTTCGTCGGTGAGCCTACCAGTTGATTTTATTTTATTTATTTTTTTTAAGATGATAGCTTCCTGGAATTCAACATACTCATCATAATAAACTTTATCTTTTAATTTATCTCTTAACATTTTATTCTCTTTTTATAATCCAACGGCTTTGCCGATAATTTTAGCATTTTTATCTAATTCTTTAACGACTAAGGTGCCATCTTCTTTATTGCGGATTAATAGCTTTTGTACGTTTCCGTCATTATCAGCTAGAGCCTCTAGAATTTCTTCACGCTGCTCCTTGTTTAGTCCAGCTTTTCTAAGGCGATCATTATTAACCCAATCATTATCCATCTGCTTTGAGCCATCAGCCATTTTACCCAAACGAGCAGTATTATACTTGGCCTCAGTAATAACGTAATCAGGCGGTGGATTCGGGTGGAGATAAATTCCGTCTATACCTGTTTCACCTGCTTTGTAATTACCGTCAGTTTTTCCGAGTGGTGTATAGCCTTTTTCGGTCATTAACTGATGGCTATTATACTCTCCTGCGGCGGCTTTTTTATGGTTCATTGATTTAAATTCAGTAAAATCATCAGGTGTTTTTCGTGACTTTGTTAAAGCTTTAGCTGCTTGACCACCGGGTAAATTATTGCCACTTGGGGCTTTGAGTTCAATCGTTTTTA
>NZ_BAAAFA010000026.1:0-1311 GCF_039523295.1 Colwellia asteriadis
TAAAAACGATTGAACTCAAAGCCCCAAGTGGCAATAATTTACCCGGTGGTCAAGCAGCTAAAGCTTTAACAAAGTCACGAAAAACACCTGATGATTTTACTGAATTTAAATCAATGAACCATAAAAAGGCTGCGGCAGGAGAGTATAATAGCCACCAACTCATGACTGAAAAAGGCTATACACCACTCGGAAAAACTGACGGTAATTACAAACCCGGTGAAACAGGTATAGATGGTATTTACCTTCACCCGAACCCACCGCCTGATTACGTTATTACTGAGGCCAAATATAATACAGCGCGTTTGGGTAAAATGGCTGATGGCTCAAAACAGATGGATAATAATTGGATCACAGCTAAACGCCTTGAAAAAGCAGGGTTAAGTAAGAAAGAGCAAAGAAAGATCTTAAAAGCACTTGAAAACGATGACGGTACAGTACAAAAACTCCTAATCAGAAATAAAGAAGATGGTTCACTGGTAGTTAAAGAGTTAACTGAAAATGCCAAAATCATTGGGAAAGCAATTAAATTATAAAAGAGATCACAAATGTTAAGAGATACCTTAAGAAATAAAGAGTACTTTGATGAAAATATTACTTTTTGCGAGGAGTGTTTATCTGAGGATATTGAAGAAGTTAAAGTGGGCAGTTTTGTAGATAAAGTGAAAATGAAGAAGTCTTTTCGCCTTGTTAACGATATATTAAACTTAGCTCATCAAAAATACTCACGAGGCGACGCTCTAGCCGAATTTGAGTCTTATGCATTTAAGGTTCTTGAATACCGCCAATGGCAAAAACACTATGCTGATGCTTTGCCGGAAAATGAACAAGTAGCACGTATTGGTTTGGAAGAAATTCGTGAAGACTATTTAGAAGATTGGTTGAGATGGCTCGCATTTGCTTATTGTTTAGGTATGGGGCAAGACTACTACCAACAAGTACTTGAGCTTATAGCTAACCAAGGACAAGACGGCTTATTAGATAATATTGCCGTAGCCATGGGCGATAAAGGCCGTGCAGTAGCGAAGTCTGCCTTATTTAAAAAACGTTTTGGCAAATTGTTTAAGGTGATAGAAGCAGAGCCTGTGTATAAGTCAGCGCTAGTTAAAGTTTATTTAGATGCTTGGTATACATTATATGGGAGCCTTGACACTCACCTTTTAGATAATGATGCCTACAATGGCTATTGGTGCTGGGGCGCCGCTTTAGTGGTTAAGCTTTACAACATAGACGATAGCAGCTTTATTGACCATGAGTACTACCCAAAAGATTTAGTGCACTGGCAAGATAATAACAAATAAGGTTAGGAATTAG
>NZ_BAAAFA010000027.1:0-1182 GCF_039523295.1 Colwellia asteriadis
CGATTGGTTTTGTTTAAATCAACACCGTGCTTGATTAATAACTCTATTTCATCCCAATCACCCATACCAATGGCGCCAAAAATAGCGGGCTGACCATCTCTATCAACCGCATTGGCATCGCCGCCATGTTCAAGTAATAAAGTTAAGAGCTCAATGGTGTCGTTGCCTGTCATCATAGGAACAGGGTGGGCACCATCGGTTGCCGTGAAGTTAGGATTGGCGCCTAAATCCAAGGCAAGGGCAACCGCATCGGCATCTTTTTCAAGCAATAGCCAAAACAGTGGCGTGATACCTTCGTTGCCATGTACATTCAAATTAAGACCGTTACTTAATTGTTGCTTCGCTGATAAGGTATTTCCTTGCTGAATAGTATGTAATAAGGTAACCATGTCAGGTTGAAAAAATAGCTCTGCTTTCATATTGTTTCCTGCGTTACAGGCACTTAATAGCCCTAAAGTGAATGTTGATAGAATGCCGATAAATAATCGTGTTTTTGAAAAAATAGTACTGATTTTACTCATAATAATCTCGAATATAGTTTTCTAATAGTGAGGTGTCTTCATCTATTTGGGCTTGAATGCCCTCAATAACTTGATCCATACCATGGCGTGTTACTGGGTTACCACCATCAATACTCGGTAACTCTTTCAGGGTACCAATGGCTTGTGGTATATCGTCAAGGTAAAATTCTTGTGCTATTAATGCCCCACTTGCGCCCAGTGTACCACCAGCCCAAAAGCCTATCCCCCCAAGTAAAAGCGACACTATAGTATCTCCATGGGTTTGTGCACCTGTTAATACTTCACCGTCAACGTGTTGTGAGGTTATTAATTGTCCTGCTTCGCTATTCGTTAATGCTCCACCAAAGCGCTTAGCGGTTTCTGGGTGTAAGCCCGCTGCATTATAAGTATTTCCCTTAAGACCCGTCACCGCGACGGCGGCTGAGGCCAAGCCACCACCTAAAGAGTGACCGACAATCGTTATTTCATTTCCATAAGTATCTTTTACATCAATTGCCAATTTCATTGCTTGTGTATATTGTGCAGTTTCTTTACCAACACCTTGTTTACCATTGGTAGCCCAATCTTTCATACCCGTAACACCATTATTGGTGCCACGATATACTAGCATGGTCTCACCATTAACCGTTGACTTCATCAATGCTGCCCCAAAGCCTGATTC
>NZ_BAAAFA010000028.1:0-1106 GCF_039523295.1 Colwellia asteriadis
CATATTGCTCAATCAATTTATTGAACAATGGTACGCACAATTAGAAGATGCTGATTGGCATGAAAACCATGAGTGTGATTGTGAGTTTGAGTATACGGATTATTATATTGGCTACTGGTGTTTTGAGCACGCATTAGTGGCAAACTTAACTGGTATAGAAAAAACAACGCTGGCACCTCACTCCATGCTAGCCAGTGATTTAATCAAACAAGCGCAATAAAGTCGCCTTGTTTTTATAAAAGCACATCATGTGAACGACTCAAAAAAAGGATGAACATGAGTTATTTTATCAAAATACACCAATGCCAACACGACACAATAAAACAAACATTAATAAATAAAGACGTTGTTTTAACTCAAGAGCAACTCGATGAACATCAATCAGCCCTTGATGTATTATTTGCAAAATCATACACCCGAGACCCCGAAACACATGAGAGTGAAACAGCATGTGAGTTATTATACGCACTTGAGGTATTGTGCGAGGCTAAATCAACACAAAGCGATTGTATAACATTTTATCTTGATGATGATTACCCGCTGATGGTTGATTTCCTATTCAATGATTGGGATGTGGCTGATGACTTTACATTGCCATTGTCACCACATGGCACACCAGCAGTGGTTTATCGCGATAGCAAATCATTGAGCAGCTACATTACAGCATTTCAAGACATGCTTGATAACGAAGCTTACGACGAAGATTTTATTGAAGAGCATGAATTAGTAGTACTGATAAACTCTCTCTCTTGCGCTCGTCAGAATAATTGTGGTGTATTTGTTTTTTGTTTTCAGTAAAACGCTTGTCATTAGCCAACTATCTCTTAACAGATGTTGGTTTTACCCCCCCTCCCTAAAGTCAAGTGGCTCTGCCATTAAAGTGTCGGCAAAGTCATTATTGAAAATGCAGGGGAAGTACTTACTCCCGCCCTTGCGCTTTCAATTGAAATAAGCACGTGAACTAGGCAAAGGCGACCCCGTTAAATTCTTACGCGACATTGACTGGGCTGGTTTAACCAAACAAGCTATCGATTTAGTGAAAGAAAAAATAATCAGTATCCGTGGTGCCTTTGATGATATTGTCGATAGCTGGTATTTAAAAAGAA
>NZ_BAAAFA010000029.1:0-1060 GCF_039523295.1 Colwellia asteriadis
TGAAGTGGCATAGTTAATTTGGCCACCTAATTAGAGATGTTATCATGCATCTCATAACTACTTAGGTGATACAAATGACAAAGAAGAAACGACCAACTTATAGCGCAGAGTTTAGGCTCGAAACAGCGCAATTGGTTATTGATGAAGGTTACACACAGGCAGACGCTGCACAAGCGATGAATGTAGGGAAATCAACCATCAGTAAGTGGGTAAATCAATTAGAGCAAGAGCGTGCAGGTAAAGCCCCTAAAGCTTCACCGATGACACCTGAGCAAATTGAAATACGAGAATTAAAAAAACGCATAGAACGTATTGAATTAGAAAAGGATATTTTAAAAAAGGCTACTGCTCTGTTGATGTCGGACTCGCTGAAAAACTCTTATTAATTGAGAAAATCAATCAGGGCAATAGTAAAAAATATCAAGTAAAAACATTATGTAAGGTGTTTGACGTGCATCGCAGTAGCTTTAAATACTGGTGTAAAAGGGATAGCTGAAGAGCTTCAATTAAATGCTGAGATAAAGCAAATACATAATGATAGTAACGGCTCTGCGGGAGCAAGAACTATTGCTGATATTGCCACAAACAAAGGCATAAAGCTAAGTCGCTACCGTGCTGTCGGATAATGGTTGAACTTAACTTAGTTAGCTGTCAAATGCCACAGCATGCATATAAAAAAGCGGCCAAAGAGCATATAGAAATACCTAACACACTAGAGCGTCAATTTGATGTTATAGAGCCTAATACTGTGTGGTGTGGCGATGTAACCTATATTTGGACTGGTAACCGTTGGGCATATTTAGCTGTCGTACTTGATTTATTTGCTAGAAAAGTTGTTGGCTGGGCTATGTCACTATCGCCAGACAGTGCGTTAACATGTAAGGCATTAATGATGGCTTATGAGAGCAGAGGTAAACCATCACGTGTGATGTTTCACTCTGATCAAGGTAGCCATTATACCAGCCGTAAATTCAGGCAATTGTTATGGCGTTATCAAATAAAACAGAGCATGAGTCGTCGAGGAAACTGTTGGGACAATGCACCAATGGAACGCTTTTTC
>NZ_BAAAFA010000030.1:0-1007 GCF_039523295.1 Colwellia asteriadis
TTCGGGAGGACGGTCACCACTTTGTGTTTCATGACTGGGGTGAAGTCGTAACAAGGTAACCCTAGGGGAACCTGGGGTTGGATCACCTCCTTATCTTGAAAGTAAAAAATCGTAAAGGTGTTTAACGTAAGTTACTCACAGAGTGTTCACACAAATTGCATGATAATGAAATTGAAAGAAACCCTGATGGGGCTATAGCTCAGCTGGGAGAGCGCCTGCCTTGCACGCAGGAGGTCAGCAGTTCGATCCTGCTTAGCTCCACCATTTTGATTTTTTACTACGTTGCTTCGTAGTTCGTGTAAAAAAGACTACACGTCACCACAAAGCACTTTGTAAAGAAAATCAAAATTCCATCGTTTCTTTTAACTAAAGAAAGAAGCCAAATTTAAGCTATCACCTTGATACTTTAAATTTGGTTTTTTAAACCAAGTTTTTAACCGAATGTGTGTTGAAAATTAGTTCTTTAACAATCTGGAAAGCTGATATAAATACCGGTATTTATATAACACTTATATTAGTAACAGGGTGTCGCGCTCTTTACTTATAAATAACTGTAGCGTTATAAATACCACCGATTAAACATTCTCCTCGAGTGTTTAATCAACTAAGTAAAACATTCGATTATTATCTACTCGATAGTAATTGTCTTATCAAGTAACTCATCATAAACCTTAGGGTTTATTGAGTACGTGAAAATGTCAGACTTTACAATTAGTTCGGATTAGTCTCCGAACATTCTAGTAAAATGTTTTGTTTTTGTTCTTACAATAATAATTCATTTCGACGGGATTTGTGCTTTAGACAAGGCGCTTAAATATGAAGTGTAGTTTATTCTACACGAATGTATAAGCAACGAAGTATAAAGGTCAAATAACAAGAAACTACTTAGGGTTGTATGGTTAAGTGACTAAGCGTATGTGGTGGATGCCTTGGCAGTTAGAGGCGATGAAGGACGTGTTAATCTGCGATAAGCGAAGATAAGGTGATAAAAACCATTATAGTCTTCG
>NZ_BAAAFA010000031.1:0-926 GCF_039523295.1 Colwellia asteriadis
AAAGGCGACCCGGTTAAATTCTTACGCGACATTGACTGGGCTGGTTTAACCAAACAAGCTATCGATTTAGTGAAAGAAAAAATAGTCAGTATCCGTGGTGCCTTTGATGATATTGTCGATAGCTGGTGTTTAAAAAGAATTATTCCCGATGAAGCCCTTGATAGCTTAAAAAATGCCAGTAAAAAACTCGGCGAAATACTCCCAAAAGTAGAGCAAGGCATTACTCAAGGTATGCAAGACCTTGAGAAAAAATTTAGCAAAGCCCTTGATGAATACACAGGTGAAATACCACATGTGGGTAAAACAGGCGATATTAAGAAAGTTAAAACTGATGAGTTCAAAGCACCGAAAGGAAATGAGTTACCTGGGGCAGCTGCAATTAAGCGTATGCCTCAACACAAAGTTGCCTGTTTTAAAAGAAATAAGAAAGGCACTGATGCTGAGTATGACCGTCAACTACAAGGGCAGCAAAATGGCATAAATAATATGACCGCTAAGGAGTACTTAGATAACCGACAGTCATATAAAGAGATAGGAAGAAAAGGGACAGGAAAAGCTCAGCAGACGGCAAGGGAGAAATTCAAGGATAAATTAATACGTAAGAAAGAATTAGAATTAAACAAAAAAGGGATCGTTGGCCAAGAAGCCACTGATAAAGCTGAGCTATTAGCGACAAAAGAAATGAAAACCCTTAACGCTTTACATAATCCCGATATGATTGCCGGAGGCAAAGATATTGTACTTGAGTTAGGCGATGCCAGCGTTAATAAATCAATAGGCTCACTATGGAAAAACAAGGGTGTTGACAGCTCTGGTGCCAAAGAAGTATTAAGTCGAGTAGAAGCCATGGATGTACAAGCGACAAAGGCATTGAAAGACATAGGGCCAGATGCCATGATGAATGTAAATCTACATAGGTGTAAATA
>NZ_BAAAFA010000032.1:0-894 GCF_039523295.1 Colwellia asteriadis
TTCGGGAGGACGGTCACCACTTTGTGTTTCATGACTGGGGTGAAGTCGTAACAAGGTAACCCTAGGGGAACCTGGGGTTGGATCACCTCCTTATCTTGAAAGTAAAAAATCGTAAAGGTGTTTAACGCAAGTTACTCACAGAGTGTTCACACAAATTGTATGATAATGAAATAAAGAAACTTGTTTTGTTTAGCTTAGCTGGTTAGAACGTCCCATTCCTGATAAATGCAGGGTGAGGTCGGCGCCGACGAGTTAAATAGAGCATAACCATGATAGGTCTGTAGCTCAGCTGGTTAGAGCGCACCCCTGATAAGGGTGAGGTCGGCAGTTCAAGTCTGCCCAGACCTACCAATTCTCACGAATTGATGGTTATCTTATAAAGAAGCCAAATTTAAGCTGTTTTATTGAACGATTTAAATTTGGTTTTTACCTTCCATTGGGAAGGAAATCACAAAATAGCCGAATGTGCGCTACTTTGAAGTTCTTTAACAATCTGGAAAGCTGATATAAATACCGGTATTTATATAACAAACACGGTGTCGCGCTGTTGTTTGTAGCATTATAAATACCACCGATTAAACATTCTCCTCGAGTGTTTAATCAACTAAGTAAAACATTCGATTATTATCTACTCGATAATAATTGTCTTATCAAGTAACTCATCATAAACCTTAGGGTTTATTGAGTACGTGAAAATGTCAGACTTTACAATTGTTGCGGTTTAGTCACCGTGACGTACTTTGTTTTCTCCTTATTTATAAGGCAAGACTACTTAGGGTTGTATGGTTAAGTGACTAAGCGTATGTGGTGGATGCCTTGGCAGTTAGAGGCGATGAAGGACGTGTTAATCTGCGATAAGCGAAGATAAGGTGATAAAAACCATTATAGTCTTCG
>NZ_BAAAFA010000033.1:0-883 GCF_039523295.1 Colwellia asteriadis
TATTTACACCTATGTAGATTTACATTCATCATGGCATCTGGCCCTATGTCTTTCAATGCCTTTGTCGCTTGTACATCCATGGCTTCTACTCGACTTAATACTTCTTTGGCACCAGAGCTGTCAACACATACGTCTTTTATTATTACTTGCCTGCGCCTTTAATAGCAGATCCGCTTTATTTTGGAAGTTAGAGGAACAAAACTAATACCGGTTAAGGCGAGGGCAATCCACCCATATGAGTCATTATCATCGTCGGTGAGTAACATGGTGTTAGCACACACATCGCGCACGTCCATCACTTGGTCAGCTAGGCTGGGGTATAAGCGATATCATCGAAATAACGATACCGCCTACAAATTTTTGAAGTAGACGGGTTTTTATTGAAATCGTGTTACAAGGCGCTGTGCACCTTTTGACTGTAATAATAAAGATAGTTTGACTGTCCCTATGAAACTTTACTCAAGCACGTTTTAATTAATAGGTTGGCCTTTAGCAACACGCTCTCTTACTTCGGCAGGTGAAAGAGGAGGGAAGTTGATGCCTTTTTCTATGAGCAGCTCTTTGACTTTTAGTGCTGAGTTATAGCTATCGCTTCCTGGTTTTAATGGACTGTTTTCTAGAGAGTTATGTATAGTCATAGCTAATGTTATCCCTCCATTAGCAGGCTGATGATATGCGGCACCTAGCTCAATAAGTTTGGAAACCTCTTCAAACCTATTTACATACGATGCATGTAAAGCTGAATTCTCTAAAGAACGATTGGTTTTGTTTAAATCAACACCGTGCTTGATTAATAACTCTATTTCATCCCAATCACCCATACCAATGGCGCCAAAAATAGCGGGCTGACCATCTCTATCAACCGCATTGGCATCGCCGCCAT
>NZ_BAAAFA010000034.1:0-829 GCF_039523295.1 Colwellia asteriadis
GTGTTGACAGCTCTGGTGCCAAAGAAGTATTAAGTCGAGTAGAAGCCATGGATGTACAAGCGACAAAGGCATTGAAAGACATAGGGCCAGATGCCATGATGAATGTAAATCTACATAGGTGTAAATAGAATGAATGTTCTTTTTGATAATTTTTACAATTTTAAAAAATTTGGACCTGCGATAAAAAGCGAGCCCGTCAGTCAAGAAATACTGACTAAGTATAAAGATAAACTCCCCGACCGCTTACTTGAATATTGGCAAACCTACGGTTTTTGTGGCTGGGGTGATGGTGTTTTTTGGACAGTGAACCCTGATGATTATAGTGATATATTATCAAGATGGTTACAGGGAACTGAATTTGAACAACGCATTCTCAATGGCGTAGATACATACCATGTAATTGGTGTCACTGCTTTTGGGCGTTTAATTATTTGGGGAGAAAATTCAGGCCAAAGTATTGACATAAGTGTTAACTATGGGATGTTATTTCCTACAGACTATACAGCTGATTTATTAGAAGACGGTGGAGATTTAACAATCGATCTATTCTTTAGCGCCTCATCTATATCAGAAATGGACGAAACCGATATCGATGACAAGCCACTTTTCAAACCTGCATTTGAAAGACTTGGCGCTTTAGCTAATGACGAAATGTATGGTTTTGTACCTGCTCTCGCACTGGGTGGTGCGCCCAAGCTTGATAATTTGAAAGTTGTAAAAAAACTTGAGCATTTATCATTTTTAGCGGATTTAGGCGAAAAACAAGTAATGGCTGATATTGTTGCGCTATCTAACGAGTTACCGCAAGATTAATAAAATAAGCTCTCCC
>NZ_BAAAFA010000035.1:0-812 GCF_039523295.1 Colwellia asteriadis
CTCAAAACACCAGTAGCCAATATAATAATCCGTATACTCAAACTCACAATCACACTCATGGTTTTCATGCCAATCAGCATCTTCTAATTGTGCGTACCATTGTTCAATAAATTGATTGAGCAATATGGTTTGTTGCTCAGGCTCTGCGCTAAATGCATCATGTAATGCTTGGTACACGTCGGGGTAATAAAGTGTTGGAGAAATAGGGCGATTAACATCACCTAAAGCAATTGCAATGTTATCAAGCAAGGCGTCTTTGCCTTGCTCGCCAATAATGGCGAGTACTTCGTCAAGGTGCGCTTGGTCAGCTTCACAGGCCTGTAATAAAGACAACCACCAGAGGGTATAAATGTATCGGTTGATATTTTCAGAGCCAACGGCATCACCTTGTCCGCCTAACTTTTCAAAAGCATTACGATAGAACTGATGAGGCGCAGGTAATTTATCGCAGTATTCGGTTAGTTGCTTGCGATATGGCAATATTTCCAATACGTAACGTCTTACATCACCTAAATGTGCGCCGTATGAGTAATGGCTGACCGCACGCATAATAGCTAATTGGTACAAGCGCTGACAAACATCAACTCGTTCACTTGGTGAGGTGAAGTTACCATTATCTAGCGCTGCTTGGGTTTCGTTTAGCGCTTCTTCAAAATCAACCAATAGGGTTTCAAAATAATCACTGTCTTTGCGAGTATCACGCATGAGTCTAATTCCTAACCTTATTTGTTATTATCTTGCCAGTGCACTAAATCTTTTGGGTAGTACTCATGGTCAATAAAGCTGCTATCGTCTATGTTGTAAAGCTTAAC
>NZ_BAAAFA010000036.1:0-696 GCF_039523295.1 Colwellia asteriadis
TCTGTCACCCAAGGAGTTGCGGATTGCCGTTGTCTTCCTAAGACCGCTTGGCCTCCGACTTCTCATCTTTCTTATAGTAGACCAATAACATTTTAACGTACCTTTTTCCTTCTTCCCAATATTCGTAAATGTCAGTTATTACACCGTAATCTTCTGTACCAGTTACCAAGGTACCTTGACCGATTAACTGTTTAAATTCTTCTGGACTAACTTCAACATCTTCCCTAAATCTCAGCTGTAACTCGTCTACTGTACTGTCTTCAAATACTTGATTTACGATTTGATTTAAGACTTCATACTTCACTTTTTACTCACCACTTACATATATGTATCTTCTGCTATATAAATCTTTCTCTATCTTTTTACTTCTCTATCTCTTTATTTTTTCACCTCCTTGATTTTTCAACCTTTACAATTACTATCACAAAACTGAAAAAAACTAAGCATAATCTTAGCTAATTAGGAGAAAAATAAAAATTCTAAAAAGGAGAATTAGAACTTACAAATAAAAAAACAAAACTTAACTTACCAACAGTCTTCTAAATATTTCCTGACCTTTTTCTCACTGATTCCTAGTCCGTATGCAATCTCCTTAACTGTAAACCCTCTTTTGACTAACTCATGAACTAAAGTCGGAGGCCAAGCGGTCTTAGGAAGACAACGGCAATCCGCAACTCCTTGGCTCACAGAAAGAGA
>NZ_BAAAFA010000037.1:0-694 GCF_039523295.1 Colwellia asteriadis
ACAGAACGACATGGCTACGATCCGACTTAAATAAAATTTTTTTTACCAAGTGCCCCATTCATTACTATCTATAATTTTTATTTTTCCATTTTCTATCATATTTGCATAATCTCTTAGAATTTTTGGCAATACTTTTCTTAATTGTTCTTCTGTTGGTTTATTTGGAACTTGTTCTATAAGCAGATAAATCTTAACATGTAATGTTTTATCTTTTTCATCATATTGATAAAATATCATTTTTATCACTTCTTATTATATTCAAATTCAATTTTATAATTTTAATTATAATCATTACACATTTTTATTATTCTATCTATTAATTCTTGATCTTCAGAATTTACATGAAATGTCGTTAGTTTTTCGCATATTATTTTTAGCTTCACGTCCTATCACTATTATATATTATGTATTATGACAAATTTATACTATTCTAAGAATCTAGTATATAAATTTCTAATATCATATCTTTTTGCTAATTCTTTTAATTTAACACTTCTTTCTTCTCTATCTTGTAATTCTGTAGCTAATATAATTGCATTTGTCATATCTTCAATTTCAAATTTATGAATTTTCCATTTTTGTCCATGTTCCTTATCATAATATTCCTCAACTCTAGAAGATTTAATTAGTAAATTCCATTGCCAACTTGTAAATTCATCAAAAGGAGGCATTAATTGATGGATAACTGGTGTTC
>NZ_BAAAFA010000038.1:0-691 GCF_039523295.1 Colwellia asteriadis
GGTCGACCGGGTCGTCGCCGACCCCGGCGACGACCGGTTCCTCGGGCTGGTCGACTGGCGTCGTACGGGCCCGGAGCTGTTCCGCTGCGTCGACGTCGGCTACGTGACGGCGCCGGGCGAGCGCGGGCCCGCCGAGGTCGTCACCGAGGGCGAGGACGTGGGCGGCGAGCAGGGCCGCGTCGCAGGCGGACTCCGCCTCGTGCCGCGCGGGCAGCACGGTGCGGTCGAGGCTGCCGTTGTGCGAGACGAGCCAGCGGCCGTCGGTGAAGGGCGCGCACGCGGTCTCGTCGAGCGGCATCCCCACGGTGGCGGAGCGCACGGCGGCGAGCACCGCGAGGGAGCGCTCGAGGACGTCGGGGGCGAGGGCGTCGACCCAGCGCACGCGGGGATCGGCGCGGGACCACGTCTCCTGGCGGGGGGCGGAGCGCCGGGTGGCCACCACGGTGCGCTCGTCGGCGAGCTGCCCGGCCTTCTCGAGGCCCTGCTCGACCTTGTCGCCGTGCTGGTCGACCAGCTCTGTCGCCTTCTCCCTGGCCTGGTCGGCCAGACCCTTGAGGTTGTCGAACATCCCCATGACGCAGCTCCCGGTCGTCCGCGGACGCCCGTGGCCGGACGTCGCTGGAGCGACCAGCGTACGCAGCCGGGTCCGGTCGTTGTCTAGGCTGGTCCGCCGTGTCGACCGCCCCGCAGG
>NZ_BAAAFA010000039.1:0-645 GCF_039523295.1 Colwellia asteriadis
CATAGCACTGTGGTACCACCTGATCCCATTCCGAACTCAGAAGTGAAACGCAGTAGCGCCGATGGTAGTGTGGGAGTTCCCATGTGAGAGTAGGACATTGCTAAACTTCTATTCGAGCGAAAGCTCATGAGAAGCCCGTTACAAGGTAACGGGCTTTTTTAGACCTTATTTATTAAGTTTGTTTGCTAAATAAACAGCGGATTTAATTAACAAATAACGTTTTATAAATACCTTAAATAAGGTGTTGACAATAAAACTGAGAGGCGTATGATGCGCATCTCGCTTTAGGCAAGACCTAAAGTTAAGAAGTGTAACGAATGTGATTACCTTCTGTCTTTTAAAGACATTTTCTTTAACAATTAGTTATCATGCAATTTGTGTGAACACTCACTTTATTGATGTTTTACTTAAGTTCTTAGCTTTTATAAGCAGAACAAAAAAACGCTTCAATGAATGATGTTCATGCAATATTATTTATAAGGTACGAAAGTATACTTATATATGTAATGCGATATCACCTTTCTTTTATTAGTAATTGGTATCACGACAGAATTCATTGAGCAGCATCTTAGATGCACAAACGATTTTTAATTGAAGAGTTTGATCATGGCTCAGATTGAACGCTGGCGGCAGGCTTAACACATG
>NZ_BAAAFA010000040.1:0-627 GCF_039523295.1 Colwellia asteriadis
TGATAAAGCTCGACAGTGGCGGTAATGTTGAGCTTATCGGCAGTGATGTTTTAACCCTTAACGGACAAATGATTACCTTTGATGGCGATGTGGCTTACGACATTGAATCGCCCATTAGTGCTAGCGCTCCCAGTGCTGCGCAGCCACCGACTATTCGCCCTATACGCAGCTTTAGCTTGCGTGAGGCTAGTCTCACTAGCGTTTCTGTTCAACGGACTGAAATAGGTGAAAGCTCACCCACAGCACAAAAAAATGCGCTTTATGATGCAAATCAAACGCTAATAGAGAAAACAGCAACCATAGATGAATTAGAAAATACAAGAGAGCGATTAGCGTTAAACAATGATAGCATTTTACGGGCTGAAGCCGCACAATATGTTTATAAAGTAGATGAATTCAATCGTGGTCATATTACCGAATTACCGCCACCACCAGCAGGGTTAGAGTTAATAGACCCAAGCACAGTACCTGGTCTTGAAGATGCTGTATTTACTTCTATCGAATCAGGCTTTGGGGCAGCATTGATGAAGTCAACGGTTAATGGTGAGACCATGCTAGTATATCGTGGCACCAATAATGGTGTTACGGGTATGAAAGATTGGGCTACCAATGGTAAACAAGGTGTTG
>NZ_BAAAFA010000041.1:0-618 GCF_039523295.1 Colwellia asteriadis
CAACTACTTGGCCCACAGAACGACAGGGCTACGACCCGACTTTGTAAAGGTTGAAAAATCAAGGAGGTGAAAAAATAAAGAGATAGAGAAGTAAAAAGATATAAAAATGTCATAATATAAAATGTAAAAATAGAGAACATGAGTCAAGTAGAAGAAGTCATAAAAAGTTTAAATAAAAAAGATATAAAAGATATAATAACTAAAAATATTAATTTTTTAGTAGAACCACAAATTCTATTTTATGCAAAAAAGAGAAATAGGATAGTAGGATATCTAGAAATCAATAATAAACATTATCGTTTTGAATTGATATTTAGCAAAGATAATAGCGTAAGTATAACAGTTGGAGAAATAATAGTTTTCGGGAGCAGTGATTTGAAATGATGAAGATTGTCACATTTAAAATTCCAGATGAAATGTTACTATTACTAGAGGCTTATGCTATGAAACATAAGATGAACAGGTCAGAAGTAATAAGGTTAGCAATAGAGAAATTAGTAGTAGACGAAATGAAAAATGAACCAGTTCCAAAAGCTAAAGTTGAAAAAATAAAGTTATGAAAAGTGCATAAATTATAAGTCGGAGGCCAAGCGGTCTTAGGAAGACAACGGCACTCCG
>NZ_BAAAFA010000042.1:0-614 GCF_039523295.1 Colwellia asteriadis
GAAAGCGCTACTTAGCTTTCAACTCACCAAAGAGGCGCCGCCGCCAGCACCGATAGTGTATATAGATAAGCACCTTTGTAAGCTTAGTAATAATTCTATGAAAGCCCGTAATATGGGACTGATCCCATTGTTATTAATTATTTTATTTACTACATATTTAAATGTTGATGATTTCTGTATTGGTTGGGAGAAAAAGGAGAAGTCGACACAACACAAAATTAGATTTTATAAACGTGAATATGGCGAAAATTACTTTGTATCTCCACAAGTTCACCCTATAGATAAGCGAAATTACGATATGTTAGACGAAAATGGACAGCTATCATTAAGTAATTATATGCATTATCGTTATTATACAACGGCCAAAGTTGGCGGTACTTATCGCCTTAAAAAAGACATTTCATTTTTAGTTTTTTACGTTATTACCATTCCACTTTTGTTGTTTTTTATTATTCGCTTTAAGCGACAAGCGCCAATGGTGTTTGAACGTGATAAACAAATTGTCTACCTCTGGTACAAAGGCAAGGTACGCGCCCAGCACTTTAAAGATTTACGGGTTTATGAAGACTTTCAAATGATGCGTATTCAGATACGTGGTTTTGATAAACACAACA
>NZ_BAAAFA010000043.1:0-540 GCF_039523295.1 Colwellia asteriadis
CGTTCTGGGACCCAAGGAGTTGCGGATTGCCGTTGTCTTCCTAAGACCGCTTGGCCTCCGACTTATCACATGAAAAATATCAGCTCCTTTTCTATAATCACTATGCCATAATGAAATAAATATTAGTTTGAAATTCTTCTCTTTCTTTAATTTTTCAATATATAGAACTTGATCATCTAATTGTAGTTCTTCATCTTTCGCCAAAAGTCTATCTTTAAAATTATGGAAAACTTTATAAACAGGAACTTTTAATCCAGAATTTTTAAATGCATTAATTGACCAAGTAGAATTTAAAATCATTCCATCCGTATAATTATTTGCATAATCTATATATTGTTTTGCAATTTTATCAGTATCTGCTACTTCAACTCCTAGAAGTGCGGAAACTCTAGTTCTATATTGTTCAAAAAATGAAAATTCGACTTTTGACCATCTCCACATAGAGTAAAATAAGGGATGAATTATTGAAATTGGATATCTAAAAGGTGTAAATTGGTAAAATGATAATGTTGGAATTTCATAAACTATATATTTCTCTCT
>NZ_BAAAFA010000044.1:0-537 GCF_039523295.1 Colwellia asteriadis
GAACACTACGGCAATCCGCAACTCCTTGGCTCACAGAACGACATGGCTACGATCCGACTTATAATTATAAAACCATCTTCTTTAAAATAATGAATAATAAGCTTAACTACTTTGTTTGATAATTCATAATATACAAATTCATCTGAAGTTATCCAGGGATCCTTATCTATAAAAGATAGATTTGGTCTCCTTACTAATTCGTTATATTCATTTTCTGTAAGTATTAAAGATCTCTTAAACGCTAAAGTTAACTCATCAAGATTTTTTTCTTTGAAGAACATGTCTATAATTCGTTTAACTTTCTTTAAATTCATATCTCATTTCACCTACTTCTATTCCTAGACTGAAAAAAATTAAACTTCACGCCACATCTTAATTTCTTTTACATAAGCTATATCATCAATCTCTTCATATTTAAATAAGAATTTCGTGAACTCATTTTGTTCAAATTCAACTGTAAAAATTGCATTTTTTACAGATGTATTTACGAATTTAAGTCGGATCGTAGCCATGTCGTTCTGTGAGCCAAGGAGTTGT
>NZ_BAAAFA010000045.1:0-530 GCF_039523295.1 Colwellia asteriadis
TATTGTCTTCCTAAGACCGCTTGGCCTCCGACTTATAAAAATATGACAATTTTATATTTTTACATCTTAAATTTTTCTATCTGCAGAATTAGTATCTGGAAAATGAAAAAAATTCGGCATAGCTTTAGCTAATATTTAGAAAAGAAAAAAACAAACTAAGAATTAAAAAGAAGAAAAAGAAAAAAAGAAAGACTTACTTTTCAAGTTCAATTTTAGTCAATTTTAACATATTGTTTCTTTTTTCAAAAAATAATCTTATGTATCTAGTTTCGTGATATATACCAAATACAGTGCCAAAATCATAATCAAATCTGAATTCAATCTTATCATTAAAGATATTGATATTATTTGAATTTATCCCGTAATATTCCATAATTTTTTCAACAATTTCTTTAAGCTGTTTTTCGCTAAATGTCAGTTCTTTTTTCGTTTTTAACACTTTCCTCTGTACGAAGTCGGGAGGCCAAGCGGTCTTAGGAAGACAACGGCAATCCGCAACTCCTTGGCTCACAGAACGACATGGCTAAGAT